>NZ_JARESN010000042.1:0-734 GCF_046054045.1 Paraburkholderia sp. RL17-368-BIF-A | reverse complement strand
ATGATCTTGTTGTCGATCCGCTGCTCGATGATGTGCGCACTCCAGCCTGCAGTGCGTGCGATCACGAAGAGCGGTGTGAACATGGCCGTCGGCACGCCCATCATGTGGTACGAAACCGCGCTGAACCAGTCGAGATTCGGAAACATCTTTTTCACTTCAGCCATAACTGTTTCAAGGCGCTCGGCGATATTGAACAGCTTGTTGTTGCCCGCTTCTTTGGACAGCTTCTTCGCGACTTCCTTGATGACCTTGTTGCGCGGGTCCGAAATCGTATAGACCGGATGACCGAAGCCGATCACCACTTCCTTGTTCTCGACGCGCCTGCGGATGTCGGCTTCCGCTTCGTCCGGCGTCTGATAGCGCGACTGGATTTCGAACGCCACTTCATTGGCGCCACCGTGTTTCGGGCCACGCAGCGCGCCGATTGCGCCGGTAATTGCCGAGTAAATGTCCGAACCCGTGCCCGCGATCACGCGGCCGGTGAACGTCGACGCGTTGAACTCGTGTTCGGCATACAGATTGAGCGACACATGCATTGCATCGACCCACGACTTCGGCGGCTCGACACCATGCAGCAGATGCAGGAAGTGGCCGCCGATCGAATCGTCGTCGGTTTCGACTTCGATGCGCTTGCCGTTGTGCGAGTAGTGATACCAGTAGAGCAGCATCGAGCCGAGCGACGCCATCAGCTTGTCGGCGATGTCGCGCGCGCCCGGCAGGTTGTGATCGTCCTT
>NZ_JARESN010000041.1:0-875 GCF_046054045.1 Paraburkholderia sp. RL17-368-BIF-A | reverse complement strand
CCGTACCGCGAAGCGGCCGGCCTCGAAGCGGGTGGCGTGGAAGCGGTGACGTCGCTCAGGACACACACCGTCACGGTGCCGCAGTCGTTCATGGTCGCGGACTACAACCCGGAGCAGGCCTGGGAACGCTTTCGCGATGAAGCGAACGTCGCACCGCAGGACCCAACCACTTACGGCCAGCCCTACATCTACGGCACCCACCATCTTGACCAGGCGGGCGCGAAATGGGAGGCGCAGCTACGCCACGAAGCCGCCATCGCCTGGCAGATTGTCTATGAAGGGCAAAGCAATATTCTGGCGTTGCAGCCGGGGCGCGTGCTGGAAACGGATCTTGTTTTGCCCGATGCACCGAAAGGCCAGGTCATTGTCGAAGTCACGCATAGCGGCGCGCGCGATGCCTCCTATACGAACAGCTACCGGGCGATTCCGGCGGACCGGCGTTTCCGGCTGAAGCTCGAGCCGCAGACGTGGGCCAAAGTGACCGGCACGCTTTCAGCGCGCGTCACGAGCCCGGACAAATACAAATACGCGTACATCACCGCAAGCGGGCACTACACGGTGCGCTTCGATTCCGATTTCGAAACGTGGCCCAACGGTGGCGAGAGCGTACCGCTGCGGCTGGCGAAACCGTTCGCGGGCAAGGGTCAAACCGGCATGCACTTCGTCGCGCTGGACAACGACGAGGCCGTCATTTCCTGCCGGGACGGCGACCCGGACAAGCCCGAAGTCATCGCGTTCCACCATCACAGCCAGGCGCGCGACCTCGTCACAAACGACCGGCGCTGGCTCTCGCGCAACGTGATCCGCACGCAGGCGAACAACAAGCTTCGCATGGAGGACTGGGCGGGCCAGGAAGGCATCAAGGTCAGCACGGA
>NZ_JARESN010000040.1:0-962 GCF_046054045.1 Paraburkholderia sp. RL17-368-BIF-A | reverse complement strand
GGAGCCGGAAACGCCGGTCGGCGGGGATCGCCTTGTAGCTGTTCGAATACGACGCATCGCGCGCGCCGCTGTGCGTGACCTCAATGATCACCTGGCCTTTCGGCGCGTCGGGCAGGACAATATCCGTCTCCAGCACGCTTGCGCACTGCAACGCGAGTACGTTGCTTTCGCCCTCGTAAATGACCTGTCGTGCGATGGCCGCCTCGTGGCGCAACTGCGCTTCCCACTTGGCGCCGGTCTGGTCGAGATGATGCGTGCCGTAGATGTAGGGCTGTCCGTAGGTCGTGGAATCGCCAGGCGCGACGTTAGCCGAATCCCGGTATCGCTCCCATGCTGACTCAGGGTTATAGTCCGCAACCATGAACGACTGCGGCACTGTCTCTGTGTGAGTCTTCAGTGTCGTCACCGCCTCCACGCCGCCCGCTTCGAGACCGGCCGCTTCGCGGTACGGCACGATCCGCCGTGGATCGTCATAGAGATAATGATCGATGTCATCTGCAAAGACGATCTGGTCACCGTATTCCGTTTCCACGATAAAACAGTAGATCCCCGCCTTCTCCATCAGCATGTGGACATAATCGAAATCGGTCATCTGGTGCTGGAAGCGCCAGAGATGGACCGGATACTGACGGCGCAGACGGAACGATGTCTGGTGATCCCGGATGCCATGACGGCGCAACACCGCCATGAGGATCTGCGGTGTGGTGACGCGCTGGTAGACGTGCGTATCCGTAACCGCCTGGAGCCGTCCGAAGTGTGACTTCAGAACGACCTCGTACTTTACGTAGTCCTTCGTGGTCTGGATGGTGGAGAAGCGCTCGATGAAACCACTGAATTTCCGCACTGTTCCATCGTCATTCTCGATGCCGAAAACCGCATCAAGGTTCAGATAGTCAGCCCGTGCAAGCTGCTGCGGGTGGGTCAACTCGATGCGCACCTCGGTGGGCGCGCCCATCTTCTCG
>NZ_JARESN010000039.1:0-989 GCF_046054045.1 Paraburkholderia sp. RL17-368-BIF-A | reverse complement strand
CACGACTACCTGAAAAAAACCCTCACCGCGCGCGTCTACGACGTGGCCCGCGAGACCGAGCTCGAACGCGCGCCGCATCTGTCGGCGCGTCTGCGTAATCCCGTGTATCTGAAGCGCGAGGATAACCAGCCGGTGTTCTCGTTCAAGGTGCGCGGCGCGTACAACAAGATGGCGCACATGTCCGCCGACGCGCTCGCGCGCGGCGTAATCACCGCGTCGGCGGGCAATCATGCGCAGGGCGTGGCGTTGTCCGCGGCACGCATGGGCGTGAAGGCGATCATCGTGGTGCCGGTGACAACGCCGCAGGTCAAGGTCGATGCCGTGCGCGCGCATGGCGGGCCGACGGTCGAAGTCGTGCAGTTCGGCGAATCGTTTAGCGATGCGTACGGCCACGCGGTGCAGCTACAGAAAGAGCGCGACCTGACCTTCGTGCATCCGTTCGACGATCCATATGTGATCGCCGGCCAGGGCACCGTCGCGATGGAAATTCTGAGCCAGCATCAAGGCCCGATTCACGCGATCTTCGTGCCGATCGGCGGCGGCGGACTCGCGGCGGGAGTCGCGGCGTATGTGAAATCGGTGCGCCCCGAGATCAAGGTGATCGGCGTGCAGACCGACGATTCGTGCGCGATGGCGGCATCGTTGAAGGCCGGCGAACGCGTGACCTTGAATGAAGTCGGACTCTTCTCCGATGGCACTGCCGTCAAGCTCGTCGGCGAAGAAACCTTCCGCCTGTGCAGCGAATATCTCGACGATGTGCTGCTGGTCAACACCGACGCGCTATGCGCCGCAATCAAAGACGTCTTCCAGGACACGCGCAGCGTGCTCGAACCCGCGGGCTCGCTCGCGGTCGCCGGAGCCAAGCAGTATGCGGAGCGCGAGGGCATCGAGAACCAGACGCTGATCGCGATCACGTCGGGCGCGAACATGAACTTCGACCGGATGCGTTTCGTCGCCGAGCGCGCCGAAGTCGGCGAGGCGCGCGAAGC
>NZ_JARESN010000017.1:0-147182 GCF_046054045.1 Paraburkholderia sp. RL17-368-BIF-A | reverse complement strand
GGCCGGCCCACGCCGCTGCCGGTTTCGCCGGCGGAAGCGCCGTCCATCTTCAACGGTTCGTAAGCGGCGCTGCCCGTGTCCGAATCGCGCGCCACTTCCGCCACCGTCAATCCCGATTCGGGCACCGCGTCCAGCGCGAGTTCGCCCGTTGCCGTGTCCACTTCACCAGGCAATTCCCCGAGCGTTCGCCGCCGCCTCGCCGCGCTGCTTTACGAAGCGCTGCTGCTGTTCGGCGTCGTGTTTATCGCGGGGTATCTGTTCAGCACGCTCACGCAGCAGCGCAACGGGCTCACGCATCACAACGTGATGGCGACGTGGATCGGGTTCGTCGTCGGTCTGTATTTCGTCTGGTTCTGGACCCACGGCGGCCAGACGCTGCCGATGAAAACCTGGCGCCTGCGCGTCGTCACAGCGAATGGCGCACCGCTCTCCGCGTGGCGCGCCGTCGGGCGCTATCTGCTGGCGTGGCTATGGTTTCTGCCGCCGCTCGCGCTTCATCCGCTGCTCGGGTTGCGCTTACCGCAAACTCTTGCGATCGCCGGAATCTGGTTCGTGCTGTGGGCGGCCACGGGGCGCCTCGGCGCGAGCCGCCAGTTTCTGCATGACCGGCTCGCCGGCACGCGCGTGATCGAAGTCGCGCGCTAGACATTGCACGCGCGCGTCGCGCAGTCGACCGCGCACTGAACCGCGCATCCACCACGCGAAGCGCTTCGCTATCGCCTCATCTAGCATCACATCGCATCACCTCCCATCGCTCCCGCAGTAATAAGAACTTCTCGTGACTGTCACGGCACCGTCACGCGTGGTAGGCCCAATACGGGCACTGCAACTCGACGCGTGAGCCATGGACTCCAAAACGTCCGCGACTTCCCTGTTCCGCCAGACCGGCCCGAGCGTCGACCCCGTCGCGTTCCGTCCGGAATCCAGCCCGAGCCACGGCTTTGCGCTGCCCGCCGTGCCCCAGCCGATCGACACCCAGACGCCGCAACACGACGACGAGCACGCCGAGCCGCACCGCTACCGCACGATCTGGCTGTCGGACATCCACCTCGGCTCGAGCGGCTGCCAGGCGCCGTATCTGCTCGACTTCCTGCGCCATAACGAGTCGGAATACCTCTATCTGGTGGGCGACATCATCGACGGCTGGCAGTTGAAAAAAGGCTGGTACTGGCCGCAGGCGCACAACGACGTCGTGCAGAAGGTGCTGCGCAAGGCGCGCAAAGGCACGCAAGTGATCTACGTGCCCGGCAATCACGACGAAGCCGCGCGCCAGTTCTGCGACCTCGCGTTCGGCGACATCCACGTGCGCGGCGAGGCGTTTCACACGACGCTCGCCGGCAAGCGCCTGTGGATCGTCCACGGCGATCTGTTCGACGGCGTGATCCAGCACGCGAAATGGCTCGCGTATCTCGGCGACACGCTCTACACGATGATCCTGATCCTGAACCGCTGGTTCAACCGGATCCGCAGCCGGCTCGGCTTTCCATACTGGTCGCTGTCGCAATACCTGAAGCACCAGGTCAAGAACGCGGTGAACTTCATCTCGTCGTTCGAACGCGTGATGACCGACGAAGCGCGCCGCCGCGGCTGCGACGGCGTGGTCTGCGGACACATCCACAAAGCCGAGATTCGCGACATCGACGGCGTGCTGTATTGCAACGACGGCGACTGGGTCGAAAGCCTGTCGGCGCTCGTCGAAACCTATGAAGGCGAACTCAAGGTGATCTACTGGACCGCGATGCGCAGCCCGCAAGCCGGCGTGCAAAAAGCCCGGGCAACCGCCTGACGCAACGCCGCTCTCCAGTCCGCTGGGCCGAATCGACGAACCATCCGAGGAGCAAACCGATGAAGATCATGATCGTCACCGACGCATGGGAACCGCAGGTCAACGGCGTCGTGCGCACGCTCAAGAACACCACGCGCGAGCTGACCGAACTCGGCCATCGCGTCGATCTGCTGACGCCGCTCGAATTCAGGACGATTCCGTGCCCGACGTATCCCGAGATCCGCTTGTCGCTGATGCCGCGCCGCAAGCTGCGTCAGCGTATCGGCGAGTTCGAACCGGACGCGCTGCATATCGCCACCGAAGGTCCGCTCGGCATGGCCGCGCGCGCCTACGCGATCCAGCACAAGCTGCCGTTCACGACCGCTTATCACACGCGCTTTCCCGAGTATGTGCAGGCGCGCTTCGGCATTCCGCTCGCCGCGACGTACAAGTTCCTGCACTGGTTCCACAAGCCGTCGCTCGCGGTGATGGCGCCGACGCCCGTGGTCAGGAACGACCTCGAGAAATTCGGCTTCACGAACGTCGTGCTGTGGACGCGCGGCGTCGATCTCGAGATTTTTCATCCGATGGACTCGAAGGTGCTCAACACCGCACGGCCGATCTTTCTGTATGTGGGGCGTGTGGCCGTCGAGAAAAACGTCGAGGCATTCTTGAAGCTCGATTTGCCGGGCTCGAAGTGGGTCGCCGGCGAAGGCCCCGCGCTCGCGGAACTGAAGTCGCGCTATCCGCAAGCGAATTATCTCGGCGTGCTGTCGCAGGCTGAACTCGCGAAAGTCTACGCGGCAGCCGATGTATTCGTGTTCCCGAGCCGCACCGATACGTTCGGTCTGGTGCTGCTCGAGGCGCTCGCCTGCGGCACGCCGGTAGCGGCGTATCCGGTCACCGGCCCGATCGACGTGCTCGGCGACGGCGGCGCCGGCGCGATGGACGAAGACCTGCGCGAAGCCTGTCTCGAAGCGCTGAAAATCGACCGCGCGCATGCACGCGCGTGGGCCGAGCGCTTCTCGTGGGCCGCGGCCTCCGAGCAATTCGCCGCGCATCTGAAGCCGTTGCCGCGCGCGTCGTATCGCGAGGAAAGCGCAGCCGCGTGACGCGGCGCGCCGGGTTGTCCATGCGAAGCCGATCCTCTCCTGCGAGCCGCGCGTCCGCGAACGGCGCGCTGCGCGCCGCGCACGCCGGCAGCGATGCTCACGACGCTCGCGTCAACCATGACGACCGCGACGACCATGATGACCACGACGCCGCGAGCGTCGAGCCGTTCGATAGCATTAGCGAGTCCGCCGTCATGAATCATGCAGAAGCCCATCTCATGAGCGGCCGCGAAGGCCACGCTCGCCACAGCCGTGTCGACGGCGACGGCGATGAAAGCGCCAGCATCAACCGGCACGGCTCACACGCCGCAGCCGAAATCCAGCACGAGCCGCTCAGCCCCGACGATCCGCTCGCGCCGCTGCCGTTCAATCCGTACAAGGGCAATCGCGGCCTCACGCGCGCGTGGCACGCGATGAAAAACTCGCTCGCGGGTTTTCGCGTGGCGATCCGCGAGGAAAGCGCGTTTCGTCAGGAGCTGACGCTGGCCGCGATTCTGCTGCCGTGCGGCGTGCTGGCTCCGGTTGAGCCCGTCTCGCGCGTGTTGCTGCTCGGCTCGGTGCTGCTCGTGCTGATTGTCGAACTGCTGAATTCGAGCGTGGAAGCGGCCATCGACCGTATCTCGCTCGAACGGCACGAGCTGTCGCGCCGCGCGAAAGACCTGGGCAGCGCCGCGGTGATGGTCGCGCTCGGCATGTGCGTGATGACGTGGGGGCTGATCGTCGGCCCGCTCGGCGTTGATTGGGTGAAAGCGTGGCTGTGAAGCTCATGGAAACCCTGAGTATCCGCTAGAGATTCGAACGCTCGGTTTATAATCGTCCGGCAGTCTTAAAAAACAGCAACCGCGTCCGGGTGGACCTACAGCAGCGGCACGCCGCCGCGCGCCCAACCCGGCGTAACCAGGGCCGGACGACATGGAAGCCAAACCTCCCCGCCGCACGCGCGAACGGATACTCGAACTGTCGTTGAAACTGTTCAACGAAATCGGCGAGCCGAACGTCACGACGACGACGATCGCCGAGGAAATGGAAATCAGTCCAGGCAACCTGTACTACCACTTCCGCAACAAAGACGACATCATCAACAGCATCTTCAGCCAGTTCGAGCAGGAGATCGAAAAGCGTCTGCGTTTTCCCGACGACCATCGCGCGACCATCGACGAAATGTGGTCCTATCTGCAGTACATGGTCGATTTCACGTGGCGCTATCGCTTCCTGTATCGCGATCTGAACGATCTGCTCGCACGCAACCGCACGCTCGAAACGCACTTCAAGCAGATCATCAGCCACAAGGTGCGCTTTGCGAGCCAGTTCTGCGATCAGCTCGTGGCCGACGGCGAAATGGTCGCCACGCCGGACGAGTTGCAGGTGATCGCCACGAATATCGGTGTGATCGCAACGTACTGGCTGTCGTATCAGTTCGTGATGAATCCGCGCAAATACAACGAGCAGGAGACGATTCGCGCGGAACTGCATCAGGTGAGCGTGCAGATCGTGTCGTTGATGGCGCCTTATCTGCGCGGCCGCTCACGGCAAATTTTCGACGATCTCGTTTCGGGCAAGCTCGAGAAACGCGAGTTCTACGACTATCTGCCGCCGAAGGAAGGCGCCGCGCCTCGCAACGAATAGGACGTTTTTCATGAAGTCGGTGTGTGTGTATTGCGGCTCCGCGAATGGAGCCAAACCGTTGTATGCAGAGGCCGCGCGTGCGTTCGGCCGCGCGCTGGTCGAAGCCGATCTGGCGCTTGTGTATGGCGGCGGCAAGGTCGGGCTGATGGGCGTGATCGCCGACACGGTGATGGCCGAAGGCGGCCGCGCGATCGGCGTGATTCCCGAGCTGCTGGTCAACAAGGAAGTCGGTCATAACGGCCTGACGGAGTTGCACGTCGTGCCCGACATGCATCATCGCAAGAAGATGATGGCCGATCTCTCGGATGCGTTTGTCGCGATGCCGGGCGGCGCGGGCACGCTCGAAGAGTTCTTCGAGGTCTACACGTGGGCGCAGCTCGGCTACCACCACAAACCGGTGGCGCTCCTGAATATCGACGGCTTTTACGATCCGTTGATGAAGCTGTTGCAGCACACGGTGGACGAAGGCTTCATGCGGCAGACGTATGTCGATATCCTGCAGATCGACTCCGATGCGGCCACGCTGATCGGCAAGCTGCAACGGTATCAGCCGCCGGTTGCCGATAAATGGGCGGTTAAGCGAGAAGCGGTTTGAGCGGGGGCGGTTGCTGCGGCTGCGGCTGAGAGCGCCGCGGGTTTCTCCGTGCGTTCTCGGCTTTGCTCTCGTTTTTTAGCTTCGCTTTCTGCCTCGCTTTTCGTTGCATTTTTTTCCGCTGCGTTTTTTCCCGCTTCGTTTCCAGCGCTCACCCTACTTTGCATGTCGAGGTTGCGATGACTCAGACCGTTCTCATCACTGGCGGCAGCCGCGGCATCGGCCGCGCGACCGCGCGCTTGCTCGGCGCGCGCGGCTGGTCGGTGGGCGTGAACTACGCGCGGAATCTCGCGGCCGCCGAGGAAACCGTCGCTGAAGTCGAGCGAGCCGGCGGACGCGCGCTGCCGATTGCCGGCGACGTCGCAAACGAAGCCGACGTCATCGCCATGTTCGACGCGGTCGTGCAGAAATTCGGCCGGCTCGACGCGCTCGTCAACAACGCGGGTATCGTTGCGCCGTCCATGCCGCTTGCCGACATGGATCTCGCGCGCCTCACGCGCATGTTCGACGTCAACGTGCTCGGCGCCTATCTGTGCGCGCGCGAAGCCGCGCGACGCATGTCGACGGATCGCGGCGGCGCGGGCGGCGTGATCGTGAATGTGTCGTCGGCGGCGGCGCGTTTGGGTTCGCCCAACGAATACGTCGACTATGCAGGCTCAAAAGGCGCAGTCGATACGATGACGCTCGGTCTCGCAAAGGAACTCGGGCCGCGCGGCGTGCGTGTCAATGCAGTGCGGCCTGGTCTCATCGATACCGAAATCCACGCGAGCGGCGGCAAGCCCGAGCGTGCGGCGCAACTCGGCGCGGCGACGCCATTGGGC
The DNA here is from genome assembly GCF_046054045.1 of Paraburkholderia sp. RL17-368-BIF-A. Lineage (NCBI taxonomy): Bacteria > Pseudomonadati > Pseudomonadota > Betaproteobacteria > Burkholderiales > Burkholderiaceae > Paraburkholderia > Paraburkholderia sp. RL17-368-BIF-A. Next base: position 141,266 of record NZ_JARESN010000017.1, on the reverse strand, counting down.
CGTCCGGGGCGAGCTGATGAAGTGGCTGAGACCATCGTGTGGTTGTTGAGTGACGCCGCGTCGTATGTCACTGGGGCGCTTGTGGATGTCGCTGGGGGGCGTTAGGCGGCGGGGGTTGGTCTGCTGTTGTTCGGCGTTCGTTCTTTCGCCTTCGTTCTTTCGCCTTCGTTCTTTCGCCTTCGTTCTTTCGCCTTTGTTCCGCGTTCGTTCCGCGTTTCGTTGCAATCTTTCCGATTTTTTTTCGCCTTACTTCGGCGCTCTTTCTGCAATGCATTCGGCTTTTCTCCGCCTCCGTTAAGCGCTCCTTCCGCATCCCTTCCGCCCTCTTTCCGCTCTCCGTCCGTCGGCTCACGCAGCGCTCCTAGATAAGCCTCGCGTTGCTTCCACTGCCCGCTATATCCACCGCCACGGCAGGCGCAATCGCCGCATCCGTGCGCCGTCGCACGTGTAATCGGTCGTAATAATCGGAGACTACAATCGCGGGAATCGCGCGGCCTCGTGCGACGCAAGCCAGAACATCGTGCGCGCGATGCTGCCGCGCACCGCGACCAGAGATTCGTTTCATGCAAGAAAAACCTTCCGCTCCGTGGCGCAACGGGAACGCCGCGGCAGCGGTGTCCGCGCCGGCCGGCGTTGTGGATAGCGCGCCGCAAGTGCGCGTGGCCGGCGTTATCGACAGCGCACAGCAGGCGCACATGGCCAGCCTCATCGACAACGCGCCGCAAGCGCACATGGCCGGTCTCATCGACAGTGCCGAGCATGCGCGCTCGGCCGACCTTGCCGCAAACGGCACCGATACGGCCCAAGCCCAGACCGCCGAAGCCACAGCCTCACCACCCTCCGCCAAGCCCTCCAAACCTCACGCACCCGCCGCAGGCAACGAACCCACCATCGGCTCACCGCCTGCGGACCACTCAAACGACAGCAACAGCAACGGCAACAGCCGCGCCCCGCGCTGGCACGCGCTCAGCGCCTCACGCCCGCTAACGTACCTGATCGCGCTCGCCATCCTCTGCGCGTGGCTGCTGCCCGGCACCCTGGGACACGATCCCTGGAAACAGGACGAGACATACACGTTCGGCATCGTCCAGCACATGCTCGACACCGGCGATCTCGTCGTGCCGACCAACGCCGGGCAGCCGTTCGTCGAAAAACCGCCTGTCTACGACTGGGTGGCCGCGAGCTTCGCGTGGATGTTCGGCCGCTACCTGCCCTTGCACGACGCGGCGCGGCTCGCGAGTGCGCTGTTCGCGGGCCTGACGGTCTACTACACGGCCCGCGTCGCGCGCCGCGCGGTGAATGCGCCGAGCTGGTTCGACCTGCGCGTGATCGGCACGCTGGCGCTGTTCGGCGGCACGCTCGTCGTCGTCAAGCATGTGCACGACATGATGACCGACGTCGCGTTGATGGCCGGCGCGGCGATCGGCTTCTGCGGATTGTTCGAACTCGTGCTCGCGCATCTTCGTTACGACGGCCATCAAGAGCGCCTTTCCGCCGACGCCGCGCGCGAGCGCCGGCACGCGATTCTGAGCGGCGCGGCGATGTTCGGCGCGGGCGTCGGCGTATCGTTTCTCGCCAAGGGCCTGTTCGTGCCGCTGGTTTTCGGCGCGACCGTCTGCGCAGTGTTCGCGCTCTACCGCGCGTGCCGCAGCCGCAGTTTCGCCGCCGCGCTCGGCGTCGCGGCGCTCGTCTGCACGCCGTTCGCGCTGATCTGGCCGATCTGCTTCTATCTGCGCTCCGAGGCGCTCTTCAAGGTCTGGCTGTGGGATAACAACGTCGGCCGCTTTTTCGGTTTTTCGGTCGCCGAACTCGGCTCCGAAAGCGAAAGCCGGCTGTTCGTGCTGCGCACGGTCCTAAGCGTCGGCTTCCCAGTCGCGCCGCTTGTGCTGGCCGCGCTCGGCGGCGGCGCATGGCAGCGCTGGCGCGATCCGCGCGTCGCCTTGCCGGCGATCTTCGCGGGTGTCGGCTTCGCCGTGCTGCAAAGCTCGGCGACGATCCGCGAGCTGTACATCCTGCCGTTCATCGCGCCGCTCGCATTGCTGGCAATGCAAGGCGTCGAGCGCCTGCCGCCGCGTCTGCATGTAGTGTGGGACATGGCGAGCCGCGTGCTGTTCGGCAGCGTGGCGGCGCTCGCGTGGATCGTGTGGTCGATCATGAGCAGTCCGGCGAACACGCATGCTTCGCTGCACCGCCTCGGCCGATGGCTGCCGCTCGACTGGGTCTTGCCGATGAAACCCGCGCTGATCGCGGCTGCGTTGTTGATGACGCTCGGCTGGCTCTGGCTGCTGCCCGCCTTCAAGTACGCGGGCAAATGGCGCGGTGTGCTGAGCTGGTGCGCGGGCGCGATCGTCGCGTGGGGACTCGTGAGCACGCTGCTGCTGCCGTGGCTCGACTACGCGAAAAGCTACCGCTCGGTGTTCGAGAACCTCGGCGCCGCGCTGAGCGCGCAATGGAACGACGGCGATTGCATGGCGAGCGTCGGGCTCGGCGAATCCGAGGCGCCGATGCTCGACTACTACACGGACATCGAGCATCAGCCGACCGCGAACCCGCGCACGACTGAGTGCACATGGCTGATCGTCGAAAGCCGCCGCAACAACGCACTTCAACCGACGGGCGACTGGCGGCTATTCTGGTCGGGCGCGCGTCCCGGCGATACCGACGAGTTGTTGCGCGTTTTTGTGCGCACGCCGACGGTGCCGGCTGCGGTTGATGGTCGGTAACCTGACGCCGGGTGGCGCTGCGCGGCACGCCGCTAACTACCGCGCGCCCGCTTCCTCGCCCGCCGCGACTGAAACGACGACCCTGGCTCGCGCAAAAACGCGATTTCCTCCGCCGTCGATTCCCGTCCAAGCAGCGCATTGCGATGCGGAAAGCGCCCAAAGCGCTCGACGATCTCCGCATGCCTCACCGCGAACGAATAATACGACTCGCCACCGGGCTCCCCGGCGAGCGCTTTAAAAAGACGCAGCGACTCCCGCTGGCTCGCCGGCGCCTCGTCGTGTTCGAACGGCAGATAGGCAAACGCGCGATGATGCACGCTCGGCAACAGCCGATCCGCGCCGCTCGCCACCATCTGCTGCGCGATCTCCAACGCTTTGTGATCGGCGGCAAACGCACGCGCCGTGTCGCGATGGCAGTTGCGCGAAAACTGATCGAGCACGATGACGAGCGCAAGCGCGCCGAGCGGCGTGGCCGTCCAACTGTCGAGGCGCGAGTCGCGCGCCGCATCGATAAGGGTTCCGAAACGTTCGCGCAGCATCGCGTCGAACGATTCGTCGGCGGAAAACCACTGCTTGCGCGCCTCGCCGAAGCCCGGCGCATCGGGCGCGCCGAACCAGCAGTCGAGCACCTCGCGCGCTCGCGGATCGAGCGCGCTGTAAGCGGCGAGATCCGCCGGCGTGCGAGGCGGCGCCGCGCGTTCAGCGTCAACCATTGCGGTTGCGCATCCAGTCGGCCGTCTCGAAGAACGAACCAAGCAGGCGCTCTCTGAGCGGCTCGGCAAGCCCGACGTCTTCCATCGCCCAGGCCATGCAGCGCAGCCACTGATCGCGTTCGCTCGATGCAATCGCGAACGGCAATTGCCGCGCGCGCAACCGCGGATGCCCGAAGCGGCTGATGTAATGATCGGGGCCGCCCAGCCATCCGCACAGAAACCAGAACAGCTTGTCGCGCGAACCGTCCATCGATTCGGGATGCAGCGCGCGAATGCCGGCGAACTCGGCTTCAAGGTCCATCAGGTCGTAAAAACGGTCGACGAGTTCGCGCACGCGCGCTTCGCCGCCGACCAGTTCGAAGGCCGTCGGCTGCGCCGCGGAGAGTTCGTTGTCGATCTCACTCATAACCACTCATCAACGGAAAATAATCAGGCGTCCCGCAGCGATTGCAACGCGGGACGCGACAACACATGCCGCAAACTCAGCCAGCCGCCGACCGCCGCGCAGGCGATGCCGGCCGCGATTCCCGCCGGTAGCAGCCACGGGTTGAAGTCCAGATAGAACTGGAACACGCGCGTGGCCAGAATCCAGCCGATCACCTGCGCGCCGATCGCGGCCATCAGGCCGGCAAGCGCGCCGACCGCGACGAACTCCGCGATCTGCACCGCGCGCACCTGGCGATGCGACGCGCCGAGTGCCCGCAGCAGCGCGGATTCTCGCATACGCTCGTCGCGCGTGCCGGCGAGCGCGGCGTACAGCACCAGCACGCCCGCGGCGAGCGTGAACGCGAACAGGAACTGCACCGCGCCGATCACCTGCTGCAGCACGCGCTGCACCTGCGCGAGAATCGGACCGGTGTCGATGGCCGTCAGGTTCGGATAGGCGGCGATCAGACCGTCGATGGTCGCGCGCTTTTCCGCGGGCAAATGGAAACTGGTGATAAACGTCGCCGGGAAATCCTGCAACGCGGCGGGCGGCATCAGCACGAAGAAGTTGACCTTGAACGAACCCCAGTCGAGCTTGCGCACACTCGTCACGGGCGCGTCGATCTGCAAGCCGGTCACGTCGAAACGCAGCACATCGCCGGGCTTCACGTTGATGAGCTTCGCCAGGCCTTCTTCGATCGAAATCTGCGGAGCCTTCGTGTCGCCATACCAGGTGCCGGCGGAAATGCGATTGTCGTCCGGCAACTGCGTCGTGTACGACAGATTGAATTCGCGGTCGACGAGCCGTCGCGCGTCGTCGCCCTTGAACGAATCCGGATTGACCGGCTTGCCGTTGATCGCGGTGAGCCGGCCGCGCACCATCGGCGAGAGCACCGTGCCGGGCACGCCGTGCGTGTCGAGATAGTGCGTGACCGGTTCGCGCTGATCCGGCTGAATGTCGATGATGAATTCGTTCGGCGCATCGGGCGGCGTCGATTTGCGCCACCCGGCCACGAGGTCGTTGCGCGTCATCGCGATCAGCAGCAGGCACATCAGGCCGATGCCGAGCGCCGTGATCTGCAGCGCGCTCGCGCCGCTGCGCCGCTCCAGCGACGCCAGCGCGTAACGCCAGCCGATTCCCGCATTCACGCGCTCGCTGCGCACCGCGCGCGCCGCCGCCCACAACGCGAGCCGCGCGATGCACGCGAACACCAGCAGCCCGCCCGCGAACCCGCCCGCGACGATGCCGCCGAGCTTCAACTCGCCCGCCGCGACGATCAGCAGCGCCGCGAACAACACGATGCCGAGCGCGTACGCGGCCCACGCGGTGCGCCCCGCTTCGCCCCACTCGCGACGCAGCACGCGCACCGGCGGCACGCGCGTCAGCGGCAGCAGCGGCGGCAGCGCGAAACCGAGCAGCAGCACGAGACCGGCCGCAATGCCCTGGAGCGCGGGCCATGCCGTCGGGTACGGCAATTCGACGTCGATCAGACTGCCGAGCGACGTCAGCAACGCGAGATGGCCGAGAAAGCCGAGCGCCACGCCGAGCGCGCCGCCCGCCACGCCGACGCCCACGAATTCCAGCGTAAACAGCGCCCGCAGTGTGGACTGACTGACGCCGAGACAGCGCATCGCCGCGCAGCCGTCCAGATGGCGGCGCATGTACCGATGCGCGGCCATCGCAATCGCCACGGCCGCGAGCAGCGCGGTCAACAGCGACACGAGCGTGAGGAAATGACCGGCGCGATCGAGCGTCTGACGCACTTGCGGCTGGCCGTCCTGCAACGATTCGAGCGCGACGCCGCGCATCTTGCCGCCGTCCACCCTGCCGTGTGCGAACTGCGCGAAACGCGCGACCGCTGGATCCGCGCCCGCCACCAGCAGCCGGTACGTCACGCGGCTGCCGAACGTGATGAGGCCGGTGGACTGCACGTCATCGGCGCGCATCATCAGGCGCGGCGAGAAGTTGACGAACGAGAAGCCGCGGTCGAGTTCGCGCGTGATCATCGCGCCGATCGTGAAGCTGCGGTTGCCGACCTTCACGGTGTCGCCAACGCGCACCTTCAGCGCGTCGAGCAATTGCTGATCGACCCACACGGTACCCGGCGGCGGAATGGATTGCGCGGCGCGATCCGCGGCGCCCGGCCCGGGCGCGATGCGCAGCGCGCCGCGCAACGGATAACCCGGCGACACCGCCTTGATCGCGGCAAGCCGCGACACCGGCTGCGCGCCGCTCGAGTTGATCATGCTGGGGAAAATCGCCGTGGTGGCGGTGTTCAGGCCGAGCGCCGCGGCCTCGCGCGCGAACTGCGGATCGACCGGATGATCGGCGCGCACGATGAAGTCAGCGGCGATCATGCGTCTCGCGTCGCGCTCCAGGCCCTGATGCAAGCGGTCGGCGAGAAAGCCGACGCTCGCGAGCGCCGCCACGGCGAGCACGAGCGCGAGCAGCAGCATCGTGAGTTCGCCGGCGCGCCAGTCGCGCGCCGTCATGCGCAGCGCCTGGCGCAGCAGATCGCCGACGCTAAAGCGGCGCGCCGCGGGGACGGCGACCCGCGCCGTGGAACGTCCGGCTGTATCGCTCAATCGTGCCTGCTCCTCGCAAGGCGCGACACCATATGCGTCGCCATGCCGCGAAAGCCGCCCTGCACGCCGCGCCACAGACGCGGCAAGACCCAGCCGGCGAGCACCAGAAAGCCCACGATCAGCACCAGAAACAGCAGCGGCACAAATAGCGCGAGCAGAATGCCGCCGAACACGAAACCGTCTTCAGCCGTCGACGTGACGATGTTCGACACCGGTTCCGGCGACAGATTGATGAGCGCGCGCGTGCCCGCTTTCGTCAGATGCGCGGTGCCCGCCAGTGTGCCGCCCGCGAGCGCGGCAACCGTCAGCAGCGCCGGATCGGCATGGCCCAACGCGCCGGCTGCGAGCACGGCGCCGGCCGGAATGCGGATGAAGGTGTGAATCGCGTCCCATAGCGAATCGAACGCGGGAATCTTGTCGGCGAGAAATTCGGTGACGGTGAGCACGCCCGCCACGCCGATCACCCACGGCGAGGACAGCGCGGACAACGTATCGGGAAGATGAATCAGACCGAGGCGCTCGAACACGCCGGCCAGCAGGACCGTCAGATAGAGGCGCAGGCCGCTGCCCCATGAGAGCCCCGCAGCAAGCGAAAGTGATTCAAGCATGGCCGCCTCCAGGCGCGCTGTGCGTGCCGGGCGCTTCGGGGGCAATCAGGGATGAGCCGCCGCACCGAAGTCGTCAGACCCGCGCCAAGCCGGCCGCGCCGGGCAGGCCGCGGGCAATTTCAGATTGGTTTCCATCTCATTATAGCCACGTTAATTCGCAGAACGCAGAGTGGCTTGCAAATTGGCGGACTATGCAGCAGAGGCAAAGGCCGCGCCGGTAGCGACCGGCGCGTGAGTATGCCGATGCGCGTTCTGATGCAGCGCGCTTAATGCCCGGACGAGAGCTTGAGCCCGATCAGCCCGACGACGATCAGCGCCGCGCTCGCCACGCGCGCGGCCGTGAGCGCTTCACCCATCATCACGATGCCGAAAACGAAGGCGCCGACGGCGCCGATGCCGGTCCAGACCGCGTAGGCGGTGCCGAGCGGCAACTGCCGCATCGCCATCGCAAGCAGGATAAAGCTGCCGAGCGCCGTGACGATGGTGAAGACAGAAGGCCACAGCCGGGTGAAACCGTCGGAACTCTTGAGACCGGCCGCCCACGCGACTTCGAGCAGACCGGCGATGAACAGAAGAATCCAGGACATGAAACAGCTCCATGATCAGATGGGGCCGTCCCCGTTTGTAAATGGCGTAAGGTCGTCCTTACGGTCCGTAATTATAACGACGCCTGCACCATCTTGCTGCGCGCCCGCAAGTCGCCGCCCTGCTCACAGGACGCCGACCAGCCGATAGCCGACGCCCGTCTCCGTGACGATATGCTCGGGCTGCGCCGGATCGCGCTCGAGCTTGCCGCGCAGATGCGCCATGTAAATGCGCAGATAGTGATAGCTCTCCACGTGCGACGGCCCCCACACGTCGCGCAACAGTTGCCGGTGCGTCAGCACGCGGCCGGCGTGGCGCACGAGCGTCGCGAGCAGCCGGTATTCGATCGGCGTCAGATGGACCGCCGCGCCGTCGCGCGTGACCTGCCGCAACGCGAGGTCAACGCTCACCGCGCCGAAGCGCACTTGCGGCGATTCGTTCGCGCCGCCCTGATTGCGCCGCCGAAGGTGCGCGCGAATCCGCGCGAGCAGTTCCGAGACGCCGAACGGCTTGGTCAGGTAATCGTCGGCGCCGGCATCGAGCGCCGCGACTTTCTCGCTTTCCTGCGTGCGCGCCGACAGCACGATCACCGGCAGTTCGCTCCAGCCGCGCAATTCGCGGATCACGTCGAGGCCGTCGGTATCGGGCAGGCCGAGATCGACGATCACGAGGTCGGGCTTGCGCGTCGCGGCCTCCACGAGACCCTGCTTGCCGGTCTCGGCGTCATGCACGACGATGCCCTCGTCTTCGAGCGCCGTCCGCACGAAACGGCGGATCTGCTTTTCGTCTTCGATCAGAACGACGGTGATGCTCGGGTCACTCATGGGTCGGTTTGGCAAGCGGGTTCGGGTTCATGTTGTCGGCGGCTCGGTCTTCGGCGGATTGGTCTTGCAGTGCGTCGGGCGCATCTGGCGCGTCGGCGGCTTCGGGCAGGTCGGGCACGTCCGGCGGCGTTTCAACCGGCAGCGTAAACCAGAAACGCGCGCCTTCGACGCGGCTGCCCGCCGCCTCGTCCGTTCCCGCCGACATGCGATTCACCGCGCCGATGCTGCCGCCATGCGCTTCGACAATCGCGCGGCAAATCGCGAGACCGAGCCCGATGCCCGGCTTCGCCGATTCCTTCTCGCCGCGCGTGAACTTCTCGAACACGCGAGTTTCCATGCCGGCGGGCAAACCCGGCCCATTATCGTCGATGGTCACGCGCACGAACGACTTGCCGTCCGCGTCGAAACGCTGCGCGCCGATCGTCAACGGCGTGCCCGTCGACGTGTATTTCGCCGCGTTCTCGAAGAGGTTCGAGAAGAGCCGCTCCATCAGCACGGCGTCGAGCTGCAGCAGCGGCAAATCCGCGGCAAGCTCGATCCGCACCGGATGCCCGCTCAGCACGCGCTTGCACGCACGCAGCGCCGCGCCCACGGTTTCCTCGAGCAGCGTCCATTGCCGGTTCAATTGCAGACTGCCCGCCTGCAAGCGCGCCATGTCGAGCAGATTGGTCACGATGCCGGTCATGCGCAGCGCTTCTTCATGGATCGCGTCCACGAGCTCGTCGTCGCGCCGCGCGTCGGCCGCGTGTTCGCGCGATTGCGCCAGCATCGACGAAAAGCCGACGATGGTCGTGAGCGGCGTACGCAAATCGTGCGAAATCGCGGACAGCAACGAGTTTCGCAAACGTTCGGATTCCATATTGACGAGCGCGTCGCGTGCGATGTCCACGTAATGCACGCGCTCGAGCGCGAGCGCGATTTGCGCGGCGAACGCGTCGAGCATGCGCTGCTGCTCGGGCGCGTTCAGCTCGCGCTCGTCGCGCAGCACGGCCGCGAGCACGCCGCGCGTGCGCATCGGCGCCTTCAGCGGCAGATACAGCGCGGCTGCGGCCGGCAGGGTGTCGGTGCCGTGGCCGGCCGGCTTCTCGTGATCGTAGACCCACTGGCCGACGTCGGTATCGAGCAATTCGCCTTCGAGCGTGATGGCCGCGTCGGGGTCTTCGATCTTCTGCTTCACGCGGTCCGCGCTGTCCGGCAACAGGATCGCGACGCGCGCGCCGAACACTTCGCTCACGTGACGGCTGCCGATGCCGACGATCTGCTCGGTGGTCAGCGCCGCCGCGAGTTCGCGCGCCATCGCATACATCGCGCCGGTGCGCTGCTCGCGACGCCGCGCGATCCGCGCTTCGCGCCGCAAGCTCGACGTGAGATGGCTGATCACGAGCGAAGTCAGCAACATGCCGAAGAACGTCAGCAGATATTGCGTATCCGACACCGACAACGACAGGCGCGGCGGCACGAAGAAAAAGTCGAACGCGGCGACGCTCATGAACGACAGCAGCACGCCTGGCCCGCGCCCGAGTTTCACCGCCGCAAAGATCACGCCGAGCAGATACAGCATGACGAGGTTCGTCAGATCGATGCGCTCGTTCAGTTGGCTCGCCACCGCGGTGATGCCCGCGCAGATCGCGAGCGCCCAACCGTATGCACGCGGCGGCGAGCGGCGCTCGCGCGCGGCGCTCAACGCGTCGCGCCATGCGTTGGCCGTCGTGCTCAGCAGCCGGCGCTCGTGGTCGCCGCCGCTATCGGACGAAGCGCGGATCAGCGTGACGTCCGCATGACCGCCGTGTTCGGCGAGACGCTCACCAAGCGGCCGGCGCAGCCAGCGCCGGATGCCGGTGCGTGCCGATGCGCCCGCCACCAGCTTCGACACATTGCGCGCCTGCGCATAACCGGTCAGCGCGGCCACGGCGTCCGCGCCCGCGAGCGTCGCGGTTTCCGCGCCCAGTTCCGCGGCGAGCTTCAATGCGTTGAGCGTGCGTTCACGGCGCGCGTCGGGCAGACGCTGCAACGCGGGCGTTTCGACATAGACGGCGATCCAGTCGGCCTTGAGGCTCGCGGCAAGACGCGCCGCCGCGCGCACCAGCATCGGCGCTTCAGGACCAGGGCCGACGCACACCAGCAAGCGCTCCCGCGCCTGCCAGATTCGCTCGATCGAACGGTCCGCGCGATATTCACGCATTTGCGCGTCGACGCGATCGGCCGTACGGCGCAAGGCAAGCTCGCGCAGCGCGATCAGATTGCCTTTGCGAAAGAAGTTGCGCACCGCGCGCTCGGCCTGCTGCGCGAGATACACCTTGCCGTCGCGCATGCGATCGAGCAATTCCTCGGCGGGCAGATCGACCAGCGTGACTTCGTCGGCGCGATCGAACACGCGGTCGGGCACCGTCTCCCACACGCGAATGCCGGTGATTTGCCCCACCACGTCGTTCAGACTTTCGAGGTGCTGAACGTTGACGGTCGTGTACACATCAATGCCGGCGTCGAGCAGTTCATACACGTCCTGCCAGCGCTTCAGATGCCGCGCGCCTTGCACATTCGAATGCGCGAGTTCGTCGACGAGTATCAGTTGCGGCTTGCGGGCCAGCGCCGCGTCGAGGTCGAACTCGCCGAGCTTGCGGCCGCGATACTCGATGTGCGCGAGCGGCAGCACGTCGAGACCTTCGAGCAGCGCCGCCGTTTCGCCACGCCCATGCGTTTCGGCGATGCCGACGACCACGTCCGCACCTTCGTCGCGACGGCGACGCGCCGCCTGCAACATCGCATACGTCTTGCCGACGCCCGCCGATGCGCCGAAGAAAATCTTCAGCTTGCCGCGCTGACGCTTTTGTTCGTCGCGCTGCAGCTTGTCGAGCAGTTCGTCAGGATCGGGACGGTTCATGCGTGAATGCTTTGATGTTTTGCTGGTGGGCGCGCGGCGGTGCGTGCAATGGTGGCACGGCGGCGGCCCGGCCGCAAATCAGATGCAAATGGGCTTGTGGCCGAAGCCGCGTGCAATCGCCGGCATTGTGCGTCAGCGACGCGCTCAGCCGCGCTTCATCTCATCCAGCGCAAGATTCAGTTGCAGCACGTTCACGCGCCGCTCGCCGAGCATGCCCAATTGCCGCCCGCTCGTATAACGGTCGACCAGCGCCTCTACTTCGTTCGGCGCAAGTCCGCGCGCTTTCGCGACGCGTCCGATCTGATACGCGGCAGCCGCCGGGCTGATCTCAGGATCGAGTCCGCTTCCCGACGATGTCACGAGATCGACCGGCACAGGTGCCGACATGTCGGTGCCCGCTGCCTTCAACGCGTCGATGCGGCCTTTGACTTCATCGAGCAACGCCGGATTCGTAGGCCCGAGGTTCGAGCCGCCCGAAGCCTGCGCGTTATACGGCATCGGGCTCGTCGCCGACAGCCGTCCCCAGAAGTACTGCGGCGCGTCGAACTGCTGACCGATCAGCTTCGAGCCGACGACCTTGCCGTCGCGCTCGATCAGACTGCCGTTCGCCTGGTCGCGAAAGAGCGTTTGACCGACTGCGGTCATCACCGCCGGATAAGCGAGACCGGTCACGGCGCTCAGCACCGCAAAAATAACGAGCAACGGACGCAACAAATTTTTCATGACGATCACTCCTTCAACACAAGCCGCTTCAAACCCAGCCGAATGCGGCCAGCACCATATCGATCAACTTGATGCCGATGAACGGCACCACGATTCCGCCGAGTCCGTACACGAGCAGATTGCGTCGCAACAGAACGGCCGCGCCGAGCGCGCGATAGCGCACGCCCTTTAGCGCGAGCGGAATCAGCAGCACGATGATCAGCGCATTGAAAATCACCGCCGACATGATCGCGGACGCGGGCGTCGCGAGATGCATGACGTTCAGCGCATTGAGCGCCGGGTAGGTGGTCGCGAACGCGGCCGGAATGATCGCGAAGTACTTCGCGAGATCGTTCGCAATCGAGAACGTGGTGAGCGAGCCGCGCGTCATCAGCATCTGCTTGCCGATCTCGACAATCTCGATCAGCTTGGTCGGATTCGAATCGAGGTCGACCATGTTGCCCGCTTCTTTCGCGGCCTGCGTGCCGGTGTTCATCGCGACGGCGACGTCGGCCTGCGCGAGCGCAGGGGCGTCGTTGGTGCCGTCGCCGGTCATCGCGACGAGCCGGCCTTCCGCCTGGTGCGCGCGAATCGTCGCGAGCTTCGCCTCGGGGGTGGCTTCCGCGAGGAAATCGTCGACGCCGGCTTCCGCCGCAATCGCCGCAGCCGTCAGCCGGTTGTCGCCCGTCACCATCACGGTCTTGATGCCCATTTTGCGCAGCTCGGCAAAGCGCTCCTTGATGCCGCCTTTGACCACGTCCTTCAACTCGATCACACCGAGCACGCGCGCGCCCTGCTCGCCTTTCTCCGCGACCACGAGCGGCGTGCTGCCGCGCCGCGCGACTTCGGCCACCGCCTGACTCACTTCGTTCGGAAAACGGCCACCGTTGGCTTCGACGTAATGCTTGACCGCGTCCGCGGCGCCCTTGCGAATCTCGCGGCGCGACGTGTCCGAAGACGTTCCCTTCGGCGCAAGATCGACGCCGCTCATCCGTGTTTGCGCGGTGAACGCGAGAAACTCCGCGTGCAGCGAGGCCATATCGCGTTGCCGGATATTGAAGCGCTGCTTCGCCAGCACGACGATGCTGCGGCCTTCAGGCGTTTCGTCGGCCAGCGACGAAAGCTGCGCCGCGTCCGCGAGCGCTTCTTCGGTCAAACCCGGCGCAGGAATAAAGAGCGACGCCTGACGGTTGCCGAGCGTGATCGTGCCGGTCTTGTCGAGCAGCAGCACGTCGACGTCGCCGGCCGCTTCGACCGCGCGGCCCGAGGTCGCGATCACGTTCGCCTGCATCATGCGGCTCATGCCGGCCACGCCGATGGCCGACAACAATCCGCCGATGGTGGTCGGAATCAGGCACACGAGCAGCGCGACCAATGCGGTAATCGTCACCACATGGCCCGCCGAATTGGTCAGATGCGCGGCTTCCACGGAGAAGATCGAGAACGGCAACAGCGTCGCGGTCGCAAGCAGCATCACGATCGTCAGCGCGACGAGCAGAATGGTCAGCGCGATTTCGTTCGGCGTCTTCTGACGCTTCGCGCCTTCGACCATCGCGATCATGCGGTCGAGAAACGCCTCGCCGGGATTCGCCGTGACGCGCACGACGATCCAGTCGGACAGCACGCGCGTGCCGCCCGTCACCGACGAAAAGTCTCCGCCCGACTCGCGAATCACGGGCGCGGATTCGCCCGTAATCGCCGATTCGTCGACGGATGCGACGCCGTCGACCACTTCGCCGTCGGCGGGAATCACGTCGCCGGTTTCGATCAGCACCACGTCGCCGCGGCGCAAGTCCGAGGCCGTGACAATGCGGATCGGCGACTTCGGATGCGGCTCGTTGAGCTTTTTCGCCATCACGTCTTTCTTCGCGCTGCGAAGCGACGCGGCCTGCGCTTTCGAGCGGCCTTCCGCGAGGGCTTCGGCGAAGTTCGCGAACAGCACCGTGAACCACAGCCACAGCGTGACCGCGAGAATGAAACCCGCGGGCGCCTCGGCCTGGCCGGCGAGCGCGGCGATCCAGAGAACCGTCGTCAGAATACTGCCCACGTACACGCAGAACATCACCGGGTTGCGGAATTGCGTGCGCGGCGTGAGCTTCCTGAATGAATCCGCGATCGCCGGGCGCAGCAGCGCCGGGTCGAACATGGACATCGTTGCATTGTGTTCAGTCATTGAATCCTCGAATGTCGCGTTGACTCATGGCCGCGTCAATGCGCGCCCATCATCATCAGATGTTCGACGCCGGGCCCGAGCGCAAGCGCGGGCACGTACGTCAGCGCGCCGACCAGCAGCACCGTGCCGAGCAACAGCACGACGAAAAGCGGCCCATGCGTCGGCAATGTGCCGCCCGTCACGCCGATGCGCTTCTTCGCGGCGAGCGAGCCGGCAATCGCGAGCACGGGAACGATCGTGCCGAAGCGGCCGAACCACATCGCGATGGCGGTCAGCCAGTTGTAGAACGGCGTGCCCACCGTGAGGCCCGCGAACGCGCTGCCGTTGTTGTTCGCCGCCGAGCTGAACGCGTAGAGGATTTCGGAGAAGCCATGCGGGCCCGGATTGGCGATACCGGCCTTGCCCGCTTCGCTCAGCACCGCGATCGACGTGCCCACCAGCACGAGCAACGGCGTCAGCAGCACGACGATGGAGACCATCTTCATCTCATACGCTTCGATCTTCTTGCCGACATACTCGGGCGTGCGGCCGATCATCAAACCCGCGACGAACACCGCGAGCAGCGCGAACACGAGCATGCCGTACAGACCCGAGCCGACCCCGCCGAAGATGACCTCGCCAAGCTGCATCAACAGCAGCGGATAGAGGCCGCCGATCGGCGTCAACGAGTCGTGCGTGTTCGCCACCGCGCCGCACGAAGCCGCCGTCGTCGCAATCGTGAAGATGCCGGATTGGGCGATACCGAAGCGCGTTTCCTTGCCCTCGGCGTTGCCGCCCGACTGCATCGCGTTCGCCGACTGATCGACGCGCAACGCGGCAAACGCCGGATTGCCGCTCTGTTCAGCGCCGATTTCGCCGAACACGCAGACGCCGAATGCAATCGTCATCGCGGCCAGCACCGCGACGCCCTGCTTGCGATCCGCGATCATGCGGCCGAACACCAAAGCGAGCGCCGATGGAATGATCAGGATGGCGAATATTTGCAGGAAGTTCGATAACGGCGTCGGGTTTTCATACGGATGCG
This sequence comes from Paraburkholderia sp. RL17-368-BIF-A, assembly GCF_046054045.1. NCBI lineage: Bacteria > Pseudomonadati > Pseudomonadota > Betaproteobacteria > Burkholderiales > Burkholderiaceae > Paraburkholderia > Paraburkholderia sp. RL17-368-BIF-A. The sequence continues at coordinate 126,021 of NZ_JARESN010000017.1, read as the reverse complement.
CCGAATTGCCGTTGAAGAAACCGCCGCCGTTCGTGCCGATCATCTTGATCGCTTCCTGCGACGCAACCGGGCCCATCGCGATGGTCTGCGTTTTAACCGGCGTGTCGACCGTCAGCGCGTTGCCCTTCGCATCCTTCAACGGATTGCCTTGTGCATCGAGTTTCGGCGCGGCGTAAGTCGTCGTCTGCAACGTGGGGATGTCTTCGTAGGCCTTGAAGTTCTGGATCACGCCCTGGCTCATCAGCAGCGCGGCAAACACGACCGACATCGGCAGCAGCACGTAAAGCGTCACGCGCGTCAGGTCGACCCAGAAGTTGCCGATGGTTTGCGCGGTATGGCGCGCGAAGCCGCGAATCAGCGCGATCACGACGACGATGCCGGTTGCCGCCGACAAGAAGTTCTGCACGGTCAGGCCGAGCATCTGCGTGAGATAACCGACTGTCTGCTCCGGCGTGTAGTCCTGCCAGTTCGTGTTGGTCACGAAACTGACCGCCGTATTGAACGCACCGTCGACGGTCATCGCGCCAAGCTGCTGCGGATTGCCGGGCAGCCAGCCCTGCAAGCGCAACAGCGCATACAGAAACACGACGCCCAGCACGTTGAACGCGATCACCGCGACCGCGTATTGCTTCCAGCTCATTTCGCTCGACGGATCGACGCCGGCCGCGCGATACAACAGGCGCTCGATTGGTCCGCCGACGCGCAGCACGCGCGAACTCCCGTCCATCACGCCGCAGAGATAGCGCGACAGCGGCACGGCCGCAGCGAGCAGCACGACGATAAAGAGCCCGGCTTGCAGGACATTGTTCGAATTCATTCGATGTCCTCCGCGCGCAACAGCGCATAGACCAGGTACGCGAACAGCAGCGCGGTCGCCGCACCCGACATCCACAGCATCCAGTTCATGAGCGCGCTCCCTGTCTGCGGGAGAGCAGCAGCTTCTCGCAACCGGCGATCAATGCAAAGGTCAGCGCGGCAAAGAGCGCGATGGCTCCGACGTACAGCACATCCATTGTTGTTCTCCATTGACGGACTTTGGATAGCCGCAACGATAGGCGCGCGCGCGTAAAGGCCCGATCAAAGCTTGTACAGGCCGTATAAAAATCGCGTAAACGGAGAGACTCACAATGCAAAAGGACCGCTCCATCGCGAGATGGAGCGGCCCTTCCTGTGAAACGCGAAACTTCGGGAAAACTAAAACTACGGCAGCAGTATCGTCGAACCCGTGGTCTTGCGCGCCTCGAGGTCCGCATGCGCCTGACCGACGTCGGCAAGCGCGTAGCGCTGGTTGATGTTCGTCTTCACCTTGCCGGAGACCAGCACGTCGAAGAGTTCGGCGGCCATCGCTTCGTAGTCGCTGCGTTTGCCCATATACGTGAACAACGTCGGGCGCGTGAAGAACAGCGAGCCGCGTCCGGCGAATTCCGACGAGTCGATCGGCGGCAACGGCCCCGACGCATTGCCGAAGCTCACGAACATGCCGAGCGGCGCGAGGCAATCGAGCGAGCCGGCAAACGTATCTTTACCGATGGAGTCGTACACCACCGGCACGCCCGCGCCGTTGGTGATCTCGCGCACGCGCTTCGTGAAGTTTTCGCGCGTATAGACAATCGCGTGGTCACAGCCGTGCGCTCTCGCGATCTCCGCTTTTTCGTCCGAGCCGACCGTGCCGATCACCGTCGCGCCGAGCGCCTTCGCCCACTGGCACACCAGCAGGCCGACGCCGCCCGCCGCGGCCTGTATCAGAATCGTGTCGCCGGCCTTCACCCGATACGTGCGCCGCAGCAGATATTGCGCGGTGAGACCTTGCAGCATCACCGAGGCGGCCTGTTCGTCGCTGACCGCATCCGGCAGTTTGATGACCTGCGCCGCCGGCAGCACGCGCTCCTGCGCATACGCGCCGGGCGGCCTCGCCACGTACGCGACGCGGTCGCCCGTTTTCAGATCGCTCACGTCCGAGCCGAGCGCGATCACTTCGCCGGCGGCTTCCATGCCGAGGCCGCCCGGCAACGGCAGCGGGTACAGGCCGGTGCGGAAGTACACGTCGATATAGTTGAGCCCGACCGCCGTTTGACGAATGCGAATCTCGCCGGGGCCGGGGTCGCCCACTTCGACGTCGACCCATTTCATGACCTCGGGACCGCCGGTTTGATCGAATCGGATTGCCTTGACCATTCACGTCTCCTTGATGGAATGCCGGCTATTTATGTTGCCGTTGAATGCTGCCGTTGAATGTTGCCAATGAGTGTTTGCCGATCAGCCGCGCGCGTGCGGCGTCAAACCTGCTGCGTGATACGCAGCGTGAGCGCGTCGAGCACCATGCGCGCCGTCGAAATGTTCGTCGCGCACGGAATGTTGTGCACGTCGCACGCACGCACGAGCGCGTTGATGTCCGGCTCGTGCGGTTGCGGCGTCATCGGATCGCGCAGAAAGATCACCATGTCCACGCGCCCTTCCGCGAGTTGCGCGCCGATCTGCAGGTCGCCGCCGTGCGGGCCCGACAGCATGCGCTCGACCTGCAGCCCATGTGCGTCGCTGATGCGTCCGCCCGTCGTGCCGGTCGCGATGATGTCGCAGCGCCGCAGCGTGTCGACGTATTCGCCGGCCAGCGCGACGATGTCGTCCTTCTTGTGATCGTGCGCGATCAGCGCAATGCGGGTGGTCATGTCGTAAGACTCCTGAAACCGTTGTGATTGTCGTTGTTGTGATGCTGCTGGAATTGCTGACTGCTGGGCTGCTTGTCGGGCAGGCGCTGCGAAGAAGACGACTGCACGCGTCTAGAAAGTGCCCGGATACGCGCCGCCGTCGATCAGCCAGTTCTGCCCCGTGATGTAGCCCGCATGCACGCTGCACAGAAACGCGCAGGCGCGGCCGAACTCGTCGCGCGTGCCGAAGCGGCCCGCGGGAATCGCTTTCATGCGCTGCTCGCGCGCCTGATCGACGGAAATGTTTTGCGATTTTGCGGTCGCCGCCATCGTGACGGCGATGCGATCCGTGTCGAACATGCCCGGCAGCAGGTTGTTGATCGTGACGCCGGTCGGCGCCATCTTGCGCGCGAGGCCCGCGACGAAACCGGTCAGGCCCGAACGCGCGCCGTTGGAGAGGCCCAGCACGTCGATAGGCGCCTTCACCGCCGAACTCGTGATGTTGACGATGCGCCCGAAGCCGCGCGCGCTCATCGAGTCGATGGTCGCGCGGATCAGTTCGATCGGCGTCAGCATGTTGCTTTCGAGCGCGCGAATCCAGTCGTCGTGCGTGAAGTTGCGGAAGTCGCCCGGCGGCGGGCCGCCCGCATTGTTGACCAGAATGTCGGGCTGCGGACAGGCGGCGAGCGCCGCGGCCCGGCCCTCGGGCGTGGTGATGTCGCACGCGACCGTGTTCACCTGCACGCCGCTTTGCCGGCGAATCTCGTCGGCCGTCGCCTCGAGCGTCTCGGCGGTGCGCGCGACGATCGTCAGGTTGACGCCTTCGGCGGCGAGCGCTTCCGCGCAGCCGCGCCCCAGGCCCTTGCTCGCCGCGCAAACCAGCGCCGTGCGTCCTGCGATTCCCATGTCCATGTGTGCGTTCTCCTCGCTGGCGTCTTGCCGATGGTTGCAAAGTTTCCCCCGATTCTAGAAGAATCGGTGCCAGGCTGCGCCGGCCCGCTGCAATCTTCGGTATCTTCGGGTGGCACTCTTTCGGTAAACTTGCGCCGTGGCGCGTTCGCCGGTCGTCGCACGTTGTGTTTGCCGGCCGGGCGAAGCGCCGAACCGATCTCCGAATCGGCCTCGAATCGATCTCTTACCCGCCGCGTGTGCCCCCGCCATGACTCAGGACAGCCGTTTCCCCAATCTTTTCATCCTCGATCACCCGCTGATCCAGCACAAGCTGTCGCACATGCGCGACCGGGACACGTCCACGCGCACGTTCCGCGAGCTGCTGCGCGAGATCACGCTCCTGATGGGCTACGAAATCACCCGCAATCTGCCGATGACCACGCGCCGCCTGAACACGCCGCTCGTCGAGATCGACGCGCCGGTGATCGCCGGCAAGAAGCTCGCGATCGTGCCGGTGCTGCGCGCGGGCATCGGCATGTCGGACGGTTTGCTCGAACTGGTGCCGTCGGCGCGCGTCGGCCACATCGGCGTGTATCGGGCCGAGGACCATCGGCCGGTCGAATATCTGGTGCGTCTGCCCGATCTCGAAGACCGCGTGTTCATTCTGTGCGATCCGATGGTCGCGACCGGCTACTCGGCCGTGCATGCGGTCGACGTGCTCAAGCGCCGCAACGTGGCCGGCGAGAACATCCTGTTCCTCGCGCTCGTCGCCGCGCCCGAGGGCGTGCAGGTGTTCCAGGACGCGCATCCCGACGTGAAGCTCTTCGTCGCGTCGCTCGATTCGCATCTGAACGAGCACGCGTACATCGTGCCGGGCTTGGGCGACGCGGGCGACCGGCTGTTCGGCACGAAGAACTGAGCGTTGTCGAAAAGCCGGTGTGCGGCGCCTGGTTCGCGCCGCGCACGCATACTTTTCCTGCAATGTCGGGCCATCCCGGGCGACGGCGGCCGCTGCCGCACCCCCGCGGCGTGATAAAATTCGAATCCACTCGAAGCGCGGCCTCGCGCGCAGCGCGAGGCGCGGCGGGCATTCCGGTGCGCCATGCAGCGCAGGCAATCAGCCAGGACCGGCGGCGCGCAGCCGGGCAGAACGGCCGGCACGAATTTGACATCGAGGCGCCTTGACGAGCGCCTGAAAAATCGCAACGACAATTGCACACTGCGCGCCCCGCTGGCGCGCGCGACGGAGAAAGGTATGGCGGGTCATTCGAAATGGGCCAACATCAAGCATAAGAAAGCAGCGGCCGATGCCAAGCGCGGCAAGGTCTGGACGCGGCTCATCAAGGAAATTCAGGTCGCGGCGCGCATGGGCGGCGGCGACATCGACTCGAATCCGCGTCTGCGGCTCGCCGTCGAAAAGGCGTACGACGCCAACATGCCGAAAGACAACGTCAACCGCGCGATCCAGCGCGGCGTGGGCGGCGTCGACGGTGCGAACTACGAAGAAATCCGCTACGAAGGCTACGGCATCGGCGGTGCGGCGGTGATCGTCGACACCATGACCGACAACCGCACGCGCACGGTCGCGGAAGTGCGTCACGCGTTCTCGAAGAACGGCGGCAACATGGGCACGGACGGCTCGGTGTCGTTCATGTTCGATCACGTCGGCCAGTTCCTGTTCGCGCCGGGCACGCCCGAAGACAAGCTGATGGAAGCGGCGCTCGAAGCCGGCGCCGACGACGTGGTGACGAACGAAGACGGCAGCATCGAAGTGCTCTGCCCGCCGAACGATTTCCCGAAGGTGAAGACCGCGCTCGAAGCCGCGGGCTTCAAGGCCGAAGTGGCCGAGGTCACGATGAAACCTCAGACGGAAGTCGAGTTCACCGGCGACGACGCCGTGAAAATGCAGAAGCTGCTCGACGCGCTGGAAAATCTGGACGACGTGCAGGAAGTCTATACAAACGCCGCGATCGCCGACGAATGAAGCCGCTGGCCGGGCAAGCCGCCTTTGTGCGCATACCGCCGGCCGGTTTCAACGTTGCTGTTGAACGGGCCTGGCCGGGACGGCGCTGAGGCGTCTGTCGCGCTGCCCTCGTCCGGGTTCGCCATGCGTTGCGCCGCCACAACCGGCTGCGAACATGGCGGAACTCACTATTATTGCACGGCTCGCCGCCGCACAGGGCGGGCGCCGTTTTTGGTTTTTAAGTCTCGGGGATTCACATGAAGTTACTCGTCGTCGGTTCCGGCGGTCGCGAACATGCGCTCGCATGGAAGCTCGCGCAATCGCCGCGGGTCCAGCTCGTCTACGTGGCTCCTGGCAACGGCGGCACCGCCCAGGACGAGCGCCTGCGCAACGTCGACATCACCGAGCCGGCTGCGCTCGCCGATTTCGTCGAGAAGGAACAGATCGCCTTCACGCTGGTCGGGCCGGAAGCGCCGCTCGCCGCGGGCATCGTCAATCTGTTCCGCTCGCGCGGTCTGAAGATTTTCGGACCGACGAAGGAAGCGGCGCAGCTCGAAAGCTCGAAAGACTTTGCGAAGGCGTTCATGAAACGCCACGCGATCCCGACGGCCGAGTACGAAACGTTCGCCGACGTCGCCGCCGCGCACGCGTATCTCGATGCGAAGGGCGCGCCGATCGTCATCAAGGCCGACGGCCTGGCTGCCGGCAAGGGCGTGGTCGTCGCGCAGACGCTGGAAGAAGCGCATGCCGCCGTCGACATGATGCTGTCGGACAACAAGCTCGGCGACGCCGGCGCGCGCGTCGTGATCGAAGAGTTTCTGGCGGGCGAGGAAGCGAGCTTCATCGTGATGGTCGACGGCAAGCATGTGCTGCCGCTTGCGTCGAGCCAGGACCACAAGCGTTTGCTCGACGGCGATCAGGGCCCGAACACCGGCGGCATGGGCGCGTACTCGCCCGCGCCTATCGTCACGCCGCAACTGCACGCGCGCGTGATGCGCGAAATCATCCTGCCGACAGTGCGCGGCATGGAGAAGGAAGGCATCCGCTACACGGGTTTCCTGTACGCCGGTCTGATGATCGACGCGCAAGGCAATCCGAAGACGCTCGAGTTCAACTGCCGCATGGGCGACCCGGAAACGCAGCCGATCATGGCGCGTCTGAAGGGCGACTATTCGAAGGTGGTCGAGCAGGCGATTGCCGGCACGCTCGATACGGTCGAACTGGAGTGGGACCGCCGCACCGCGCTCGGCGTGGTGCTCGCCGCGTACAACTATCCGGACACGCCGCGCAAGGGCGACCGCATCAACGACATTCCGGCGGAAACGGCGGATTCGGTCACGTTCCATGCGGGCACGACTTACGCGGACGGCAAGCTGGTCACGTCGGGCGGCCGTGTGCTGTGTGTGGTGGGTCTGGCCGATTCGGTGCGCAGCGCGCAGTCGGTCGCGTACGAAACGATCAACCAGATTTCGTTCGACGGCATGCAGTACCGGCGCGACATCGGCTATCGCGCATTGAACCGCAAGCACGACGCCAGGACCGAAGGCAAGCACTGAAGCGCCAGTCCGCCATGCCGCCCTGCCCGTGTGCCGCGCCAACGGCGCTACACTGCGGGTTGGCGGCGGCTCGTTGCCGCGCGGCGGCAATCCGCACTGAACGGCCGCACCTTTGCGGCAACCTCCGCCCCACCCAGCGCGGCGCTTCACGACGAACCCGCGGCACCGGCGTGCCGCCTTCAGCACCTGCATTGATGACCGATTCGAGCTACGACGCACAAGCCGTGCGCACCTGGCTGCAAGGCCTGCAAACGCAGATTGCGGACACCCTGGGCGCCTTCGACGGCAAGCCCTTCGCCACCGACGCATGGCAGCGCACGCCCGGCGAAAAGCTGCGCGGCGGCGGCTGCACGCGGATTCTCGAAGGCGGCGACTTCTTCGAGCGCGCGGGCATCGGCTTTTCGGACGTCGCGGGCGACGCGTTGCCGGGCTCCGCGAGCGCGGCGCGTCCTCAACTGGCCGGGCGCGGCTTCGAGGCAATGGGCGTGTCGCTCGTGCTGCACCCGCACAATCCGCACTGCCCGACCGTGCATATGAACGTGCGCCTGCTGATCGCGACCAAGCCCGGCGAAGAGCCGGTGTTCTGGTTCGGCGGCGGCATGGACCTGACGCCGTACTACGGTTACGAAGAAGACGCGCGGCACTTTCATCGCGTGTGCCGCGATGCGCTCGAGCCTTATGGCGCCGACCTCTATCCGAGTTTCAAGCGCTGGTGCGACGAGTATTTCTTCCTCAAGCACAGGAACGAGCCGCGCGGCATCGGCGGGATTTTTTTCGACGATTACTCGGCGCCGGGCTTCGATCAATCGTTCGCGATGATGAGAAGCGTGGGTGAGGGATTCCTCAAAGCCTACCTGCCGATCATCGAAAAGCGCCGCAACATTCCGTACGGCCAGGCCGAGCGCGATTTCCAGGCTTACCGGCGCGGACGCTACGTCGAGTTCAATCTGGTCTTCGACCGTGGCACACTGTTTGGGCTGCAGAGCGGCGGACGCACCGAATCGATTCTGATGTCGATGCCGCCTGTGGTGAACTGGCGCTACAACTGGCAGCCCGAACCGGGCACGCCGGAAGCGCGCCTTTATAGCGATTTTCTCGTGCCGCGCGAGTGGATTTGAGTGCTGTGAGCGCCCCGCAATTCCGGAAGCCCGCACTGCCCGCCACCTGGCCACGACAAAGGATCTTTACCTGAAGCCGAACGCTCATCCCGTTGCGCTGCCTCGCCGGATCGGTCTGCTCGGCGGCACCTTCGACCCGATCCACGACGGCCACCTCGCGCTCGCGCGGCGTTTCGCCCACGTGCTGCGCCTGACCGAGCTCGTGCTGCTGCCGGCCGGCCAGCCGTGGCAGAAAGCGGACGTGTCGCCGGCCGTGCATCGGCTTGCAATGACGCGCGCGGCGGCAAGCGAACTGAAGCTGCCCGGCGTCGAGGTGCGAGTCGCCACCGACGAAATCGAGCACGAAGGCCCGACGTACACCGTCGACACGCTGCAACACTGGCGCGAACGCGAAGGCAACGAGACGTCCATTGCCTTGCTAATCGGCGCGGATCAACTGGTGAAGCTCGACACATGGCGCGACTGGCGGCGCCTGTTCGAGTTCGCGCACATCTGCGCGGCCACGCGGCCCGGATTCGATCTCGCGTCGATTCCGCCCGCCGTCGCGCAGGAAATCGACGCGCGCCGCGCCGGCGCCGAGGTTCTGCAAGCCACGCCTTGCGGCCACTTGCTGATCGACACGACGCTCGCGTTCAACGTTTCGGCCACCGACATTCGCGCGCATCTGCGCGAACAGGTGAGCCAGCGGCTTGCCCATGTAGGCGGCGAACAGCACGGCGAGGCCGCAAGCCACGTCCCCACCGCGGTGTGGGACTACATTCTTCAACATCATCTGTACCACCGGTAACCTCATGGATATTCGCAAACTGCAACGCGTGATCGTCGACGCTCTCGAAGACGTCAAGGCGCAAGACATCAAGGTGTTCAACACCAGCCACCTGACCGCGCTGTTCGATCGCGTGATCGTCGCGAGCGGCACGTCGAACCGGCAAACCAAGGCGCTCGCCTCGAGCGTGCGCGAAGGCGTGAAGGAAGCCGGCGGCGACATCATCAGCACCGAGGGCGAGGACATCGGCGAATGGGTGCTGGTGGATTGCGGCGACGCGATCGTCCACATCCTGCAACCGGCGCTGCGCCAGTACTACAACCTCGAGGAAATCTGGGGCGACAAGCCGGTGCGGCTGAAGCTGTCGACGCCTGATCCGTTCGGCGGCGCGCGTTCGAGCGAGCCCGACGAAGAAGACGAGGACGACGAAGCGCCGGCCGTCAAAAAGCCCGCGCGCAAGACCGCCGCGCGACGGAAGTGAGCGGGCTTTGCCCTGTTCCCTTCGATCCGTTCGCTGTAGACGTCCGCGAGCAGCGCACTAAAGCTCGATGAAACTGCACATTCTCGCCGTCGGCCACAAGATGCCGGACTGGATCGCGACGGGCTTCGACGAATACGCGAAACGCATGCCGCCCGAGTTGCGCATCGAACTGCGCGAGATCAAGCCGGAGCAGCGTTCGTCGGCGCGCTCGGCCGAAAGCGTGATGGCCGCCGAGCGCGTGAAGATCGAAGCCGCGCTTCCGAAGAACGCGCGCATTGTCGCGCTCGACGAACGCGGCAAGGACTGGACCACCATGCAGCTTGCGGGCGCCCTGCCCGGCTGGCAGCAGGACGGCCGCGACGTCGCGTTTCTGATCGGCGGCGCTGACGGACTCGACCCCGAACTGAAGGCGCGCGCCGATCTGCTGCTGCGCGTGTCGAGCCTCACGTTGCCTCACGCGATGGTGCGCGTGCTGCTCGCCGAACAGCTTTACCGCGCGTGGACCATCACGCAAAATCACCCCTATCATCGCGTGTGAGCAGACGCGGACGGTGACGCGCCACGTCCCGCGCCGCATCGTATTGCATCACCACTCGGCGCAGGCGACGCATTGCTTCAATGGCGTCCGTCCCCGCGCCTTTGCACGCGAGCGCAGCGCGATAACGCCTGTCCGCACTTCGCGCCCGACATCATCGCGCTACCGCTAATCCGTTCCAACGAGACTCGTTATGCCAACGTCCGCTGCCTCGCTGCATCCTTTCGTCTATCTCGCGTCGCAGAGTCCGCGCCGTCAGGAGTTGTTGCAACAGATCGGCGTGCGCTTCGAGTTGCTGCTGCCGCGCCCCGACGAAGATGCCGAAGCGCTCGAAGCCGAACTGCCAGGTGAGCGTGCGCGCGACTATGTGCAGCGCGTGTGCGTGGCTAAAGCGCGCGCCGCGCATGCGCGTCTCGTAGCCGGCGCTCATGCCGCGCGACCGATTCTGGTTGCGGATACAACGGTCACCATCGACGACGCGATTCTCGGCAAACCGCTCGACGCCGACGACGCCGCCGCGATGCTCACGCGCCTCGCGGGCCGCGATCACGAAGTGCTGACCGCGGTTGCCGTCGTCGATGCACAGGGCGAGTTGTTGCCGGCCGCGCTGTCTGTGTCGAAGGTGCGCTTTGCTGCGCTGCACGCGGACGCGATTCGCCGCTACGTGGCGAGCGGCGAACCGCTCGGCAAGGCGGGCGCCTATGGCGTGCAAGGGCGCGCCGCGGAGTTTATCGAGCATATCGACGGGTCCTATTCAGGTATCATGGGTTTGCCGCTTTTTGAAACCGCTGCCCTTCTGCGTGCAGCGCGCATCGACTTCTAGAACAACACCATGAATGAAGAAATCCTGATTAATGTCACGCCGCAGGAAACGCGCGTCGCGCTCGTCCAGCAAGGCGCCGTCCAGGAACTTCACGTCGAACGAACGCTGTCGCGGGGCCGCGTCGGCAACGTCTATCTCGGCAAGGTCGTGCGCGTGTTGCCGGGCATGCAATCGGCGTTTATCGACATCGGTCTCGAACGTGCCGCGTTTTTGCATGTCGCGGATATATGGCATCCGCGCATTGCCGGTGAGCCGCAACATCAAACGCCGCATCAGCCCATCGAAAAGATCGTGTTCGAAGGTCAGACGCTGATGGTCCAGGTGGTGAAGGACCCGATCGGCACCAAGGGCGCGCGGCTTTCCACGCAAGTGAGCATTGCCGGCCGCACGCTCGTTTATCTGCCGCAGGAACCGCATATCGGCATTTCGCAAAAGATCGAGAGCGAAGCCGAGCGCGAAGCGGTGCGCGCGCGTTTGACCGCCGTGCTGCCCGCCGATGAGAAAGGCGGCTACATCGTTCGCACCATTGCCGAAGATGCGACGAGCGAAGAGCTTGCCGCAGACGTCGCGTATCTGCGCAAGACGTGGGCGACGATTCTGTCGCAAGGTCAGCGCATGCCGCCAACCAGTTTGCTCTATCAGGATCTGAATCTCGCGCAACGCGTGCTGCGCGATTTCGTCAACGACGAGACGTCGCGCATCCAGGTGGATTCGCGCGAGACGTATCAGATGCTGGCCGATTTCGCTGCCGAATTCACGCCTGCCGTGTCCTCGAAACTGCACCACTACACGGGCGAGCGGCCGCTCTTCGATCTGTACAACATCGAGGCGGAGATTCAGCGCGCGCTATCGCGCCGTGTCGACCTGAAGTCGGGCGGCTACCTGGTGATCGACCAGACCGAGGCGATGACCACCATCGACGTGAATACGGGCGGCTACGTCGGCGCGCGCAATTTCGACGACACGATCTTCAAGACCAACCTCGAAGCGGCGCATACCATTGCGCGCCAATTGCGGCTGCGCAATCTGGGCGGCGTGATCATCATCGACTTCATCGACATGGAAAACGTCGAGCATCGCGACCAGGTGCTGAGCGAACTGAAGCGAGCGTTGTCGCGCGACCGTACGCGCGTGACGGTGAACGGTTTTTCGCAACTCGGGCTTGTCGAGATGACGCGCAAGCGCACGCGCGAGTCGCTCGCGCATGTGCTGTGCGAGCCCTGCCCCGTTTGCCAGGGCAAGGGCCAGGTGAAGACGCCGCGCACGGTCTGCTACGACGTGCTGCGCGAGATTTTGCGCGAGTCGCGGCAGTTCAATCCGCGCGAGTTTCGCGTGGTGGCGTCGCAGCAGGTGATCGATCTTTTCCTCGAGGAAGAGTCGCAGCATCTGGCGATGCTGATCGACTTTATCGGCAAGCCGGTGTCGTTACAGGTGGAGTCGAATCTGAGTCAGGAGCAGTACGATATCGTGCTGATGTAGCTTCGCCTAAGGCCGAGGCGTTCCGCGCAGACATCGAAAAACTGCGCGCACTGCGGCCAGCGCAGCAGTTCCAGCAAGGCTGCCCGCTCGCGAGCCTTCACACAGACACACTGTGCCGCGTTTCAATCGTCGGTCAGAAAGTCCGGATGACTGGTGCGAATCTGCTCGATCTGATGCAGGGTTCCCGACAGATGCCCGCGCAGCGCCGCCTGCGCAGCGGTCGCGTCGCCGCGTTCGATAGCATCGACAATTTCTGTGTGTTCCTGCACCACCGCCATCGTCTTGCCCTCGACGGGCAAATGCAAACGACGCAACCGGTCGATGTGGCCGCTCAGCCTGCGCACCAGGTCCCACAACTGCGGCACGCCCGCGGCCTCGTACATCTGACGATGAAACGTCTGGTCGAACAACGCGAACCGCTCGTAGTTGTTCAGGTCCAGTAGTTCCGTTTGCCTCGCGATGGTGGCGCGCAACTCCGCGATAAGCGCGGCATCGTGCTGCTCAGCGAGGGTCCGCACCACTTCCAGTTCTATCGAACGGCGCAGGAAATGCGCCTGCAACGCGGAGCTCACGTTGATCTGACTGACGACGGTCGCGTGCTGGGGAAAGATGTCGACGAGGCCTTCTTCACCGAGCTTCATCAGCGCGTCGCGCACCGGCGTCTGGCTCAAACCATAGCGGTTTGCGAGCTCAGCGCGCGAGAGCACCGTGCCCGGTGTCAGTTCGAGTGAAAGGATCATTTCGCGCAGTCGTTCGAATACTTGCGGCGCGGCATGGCGGGACCGGTCGAGCCGGGTCACCACGGAAGAGCTGGCGTTGTTTTTCATGGCAAACCGAAGCGCTAAAAGCGGGAAAGCGGGCGCAGCCGGCAAAGGACACTGGCTAAGACATTAGTACTATAGCCGACGCCCGCCCCTTCCAGTAAGGCCTCGGCGCGTTGCCGCGCCGGCCGCGCCTGAGTAGTTACCCTACTGACGCACTAATACATTAGTGCTTTACCATCGCGTCACCTTGTTCGCTTTCTTCATTGAAGACCTTCACGCCATGACTCGCGACATCACCATCACGCAGGTTCGAATCACTCCGATCGCCTTTCGCGACGGCCCGCTGCTGAACGCCGCCGGGATTCACGAACCTTGGGCGTTGCGCGCCATTCTGGAACTGGAAACGAGCGACGGCCGCGTCGGCATCTCCGAAACTTACGGCGACGAGCCCATGCTGCGCGTGCTCGAAGAGGCCAGGGCGCTCGTGACCGGCCTCTCGCCGTTCGACCTGAACCGCATGGAAGAACGCGTGCGAGGCGCGATCAAGGCGAGTCCCGGCGCGGTTGAGTTCGAACTGGCGCCCGGCTCCCATTCGGCGAAGAACGCGCCAAAAGTAATCAGCGCGCTCGAAGTCGCCATGCTCGACCTGCAAGGGCAGATTGTCGGCGCGCCGGTCGTGGATCTGCTGGGAGGCAAGGTTCGCGATGCCGTCCCCTACAGCGCCTACCTCTTCTTCAAGTACGCGGAGCACGTCGATAAACCCTATGCGCCCGACGCCTGGGGCGAAGGCCTGAGCCCGGAGCAGATCGTCGCGCAGGCGCGCCGCATGATCGGCCTGTACGGTTTTCAGAGCATCAAGCTGAAGGGCGGCGTATTCGAGCCGAAGCACGAAATAGCATGCATGCGCGCGCTGCACGACGCGTTCCCCGGCATGCCGCTGCGGCTCGACCCGAATGCGAACTGGACGCTCGAAACCAGTATCGCGGCCGCGCCTGAACTCGACGACCTGCTCGAGTATTACGAAGATCCGTGCCCCGGCCTCGCCGGCATGGCGGAACTCGCCAGGCACACGCGCCTGCCGCTCGCGACCAACATGGTGATCACGACCATGGAAGATTTCCGGCGCGGCGCCGAAATGGGCTCGGTCAAGGTGCTGCTGTCGGACCATCACTACTGGGGCGGGCTGCGCGCAACCCAGACGCTCGCGCGCATGTGCAAGCTGTGGGATCTCGGCATGTCGATGCACTCGAACTCGCATCTCGGCATCAGCCTGATGGCGATGACGCATGTCGCCGCCAGCATCCCGAACCTGACCTACGCGTGCGATACGCACTATCCGTGGCAGGAAGAAGAAGTCATCAAGGGCGGCCGCGTGAAGTTCGATAACGGCACGGTCCGCATACCGGACACGCCGGGCCTTGGCGTCGAACTCGACCGCGAGCGGCTCGCGGAGTTGCACGCGCAGTACCTATCGTGCGGCGTGCGCAATCGCGACGACCTGGCGCAGATGCGAAAGTACGACCCGGCCTTTAGCGGCAAGAACCCGCGCTTTTAAAGGACCGTTCGCACCGCGCGTTAAGCGGCTTTCCCGACCGCGCGCCGGCGCAACCATCCTCAAGACCTCCGGAGACACAATGAAAATAATGGAAGCCCAAGCCGCCGGCGCGCAAAGCGCGGTCGGCCGCTATAGATGGACGATCTGCGCGCTGATCTTCTTTGCGACGACGATCAACTACATGGATCGTCAGATGCTCGGCCTGCTCGCGCCGCTGCTGCAGAAGGACATCGGCTGGAATCAGGTTCAGTATGCGCAGACCGTCATGGTGTTCACTGTCGCCTATGCGGTCGGCCTCGCGATTTTTGGCCGGATCGCGGACCGCTTCAGCACGAAGGCCGTGTACGGCAGCGCAATGGCAATGTGGAGTCTCGCCGCAATGCTGCACGCGGTGGCGTCGAGCGTACCGGGCTTTGCGGCTGTGCGAGGTCTGCTCGGTTTTGGCGAAGCGGCCAACTTTCCGGTCGCGATCCGCACCACGGCCACGTGGTTTCCGAAGAAAGAGCGCGCGTTGGCGACGGGCCTCTGGAACATGGGCGCCACCATCGGCGGAATCGTCGCGCCGGCTTTCGTGCCGATCGCCGCGGTAATGTGGGGCTGGCGCGCGACCTTCATCGCGGGCGGCGCCACGGGTTTCATCTGGCTCGCGGTGTGGCTGTTCGTGTACCGGCAGCCTGCGCAGCATCCGTCGGTGTCGAAGAGCGAACTCGATTACATCAATTCGGACCGCGACGAAGCCGTCGAACAATCGGTCAATTGGCTTTCCGTGCTGAAGTATCGGGAGACGTGGGCTTTTATCGTCGGCAAGCTGCTGACCGATCCCGTGTGGTGGTTTTATCTGTTCTGGCTGCCCAAGTGGCTCAATGAATCGAGGCACATCGACATCCGCAATCTGGGCTTGCCGCTGATCGCGATCTACACGATGGCGTCGGTCGGCAGCGTGGCCGGCGGGTGGCTCTCGTCGCACCTGATGGCGCGATATAACAAGCCCAACTTTGCGCGCAAGATCTCGATGGGAATCTGCGCGGTGTGCGTCGTGCCGATTGCCACCCTCTCACATTTCCAAAGCCTTTGGTACGCGGTCTTCGCAGTGGGTCTGGCCGCCGCGGCGCACCAGGGATGGTCGGCGAACCTCGTCACGCTGGTAGGTGATGTGTTCCCGCGCCGCCTGGTGGGCACGGTGGTCGGCATCGGCGGCGTCGCGGGCATGGTCGGCTCGTTCTTCTACTCGGGCGTGATCGGCGAGACGCTGCAGCGCACCGGCCAGTATTGGGCGCTCTTCGCGGTTGGCGCATCGGCCTATCTGGTCGCGCTCGGCATCATCCATCTGCTCATGCCACGCATGGCGCCGGTGAAATTGCGCGATTGAAAAACCCTTTGCAGTAAAACGCGGAGCCTGTGCGGCATGTCGATTCCCGCACTGGTTCCATTTCGCGACTGGTCGGCAAGCGGCGCGCATATCGAGCGTGCGCGCCGTCGCCTGAATGAATGAATGGCAGCGTCAGATCGCGAGCCCGCCTGACACCTCGATGCGTTGAGCGTTGATCCAGCGATTGTCCTCCGACAGAAGCGAGGCAATCATCGGGCCGATGTCGTCGGGCACGCCGGGGCGGCCGAGCGCGGTCATCTCCCCGATGCGCCGGTTCATCTCCGGGTTGTCACGCACGATGCCGCCGCTGAAATCCGTCTCGACAGCGCCCGGCGCGACCACATTGACCGCGATGCGGCGCGGCCCGAGTTCCTTCGCCAGATACCTGGTCAGCGTTTCGACGGCGGCCTTCATCGAACCGTAAGCCCCGCTCTCCGGTACGATGATGCGCGTGAGTCCGCTCGAAACGTTGACGATTCTGCCTCCATCGCGAATCAGCGGCAGCAGCTTCTGCGTCAGAAAGAACACGCCCTTGAAGTGGATGTTGTAGAGTGCGTCGAGCTCGGCTTCAGTCGTGTTTTCGATGCGGTTATGATGCGAGTTCCCTGCATTGTTGACGAGGTAGTCGAAGCGGTCGGCGCCCCATTCCCTCAGCGTGTCGCGCAGCGTCGTGACGAATGCGTCGAACGCACCGGCGTCGCCCGTATCGAGCTGCAAGGCCTCCGACCTGCTCCCTGTGGCGCGGGCTTTGGCGAGCACTTCGTCGGCGGCCTCGCGATTCACGTGATACGTAAAGACAGTGTCGATGCCGCGCTCCGCGAGCCTCAGCACCGTGTTGCGGCCTAGACCCCGGCTGCCGCCGGTGACGATTGCGATCTTACTTGCTGGCATGGCGATTCCTCCATTGAACATGCGTCGATCGTAATGACCGGCATGCCGGACGATAAGCCTGCGCACACCGCACGGGCTGTGCGGAATAGACGAACAATGACCATTGCACCGAACATCAAGGATTTGACGGCGTTCGTCGCCGTGATAGAAGCTGGCGGTTTCCGCGACGCTGCGCGCGCAATCGGCAGCAGTCCGTCCGCCGTCAGCGAAGCGGTGCGCCGCCTCGAAACGCGCACCGGCGTGCGGCTGCTGCATCGCACGACGCGCAGCGTCGCTGCGACTGAAGCGGGCACGCGCCTGCTGTCTCAGCTCAAGCCAGCGCTCGACGGACTGGAAGCGGCGCTCGACGTGGTCAATCAATTCCGCGACAAGCCGTTCGGCAAGCTCAAGCTGAACGTACCGGTGGTCGCCGCGCGGCTCATCCTGCCGCGGATACTGCCGGCGTTCCTGTCGATGTATCCGGAGATCGAACTGGAAGTCGTCGCTGACGACAGCTTCGTCGATCTGTTGTCCGCAGGCTGCGACGCGGGCATCCGGTACGGTGAAAGCCTCCAGCAGGACATGATCGCGGTGCCTATCGGCCCGCGCGAGCAGCGCATGGCGCTCGGCGCCTCACCGGCGTATCTGGCACGGCACGGACGGCCCGAACATCCCGACGATCTTGTGCGGCATGCCTGTCTGCGGCACCGCTTCTCAAGCGGCGCAATAGCCGAATGGCTCTTCGAACGCGACGGCAAAACCGTGCGGATCGAGCCGCAGGGGCCGTTGATCGTGCGCACGGGGAGCTCCGCAGAACTGTCGGTCGACGTCGCGCTCGCGGGCAACGGCATCGTGCAGTTATTCGACGACTGGCTCCGTCCGCACTTTGAAAGCGGCGCCCTCGAACCGGTGTTGGAGCCGTGGTGGTTGCGCTTTCCCGGGCCCTATCTTTACTATCCGGGACGCCGCTACCTGCCCGCGCCGCTGCGCGCGTTCGTCGACTTCGTCAAGGCCGAATGCGAGCGCGCATGAATGTAGTTGATGGTTCGATGAACCGCGAACGCGGCGACCGAATCGGGCTCGCCATATCGCCCGAGATATTGCGGAGATGCGCAGGTCGCATCTAAAACTGAACAGTACGATATCGTGCTGATGTAGCTCCGCCCGACCAATAGTTCGCGATTTCCGAAGCCAACAGGACTACACTTGAGGTACTGAATTCCGGGAGCAGCGCAATGGACGACTCTACCTCTCGAGGCACCTTTCGCGGTCTCCCATTGACTCCCGAGCAGGACGCGGAAGTCAGGCACTATATAAAGACGAAAAGCCGGCGAGGCGAGCCGTGGGACACGCCGGAGCTGGAGCTTCTACTCAAAGACATGCTTGTGCCGCCGTTAGACGAAGACACAGAAGCCGGCGCGACGGTGGACGAAGTGAGATCCGCCGCCGAACGCGCGACAACCTTTTCCGACGAGACAATGGATCCGATTGAAGCAAGCGAGGAGCGCAATGCCGCTATGGAAGCGGAGGGAATGAAAGGCCCGAGGCACTGATCCTGGCTCACGCCGGTAATGCGCGTGGCAATTAAATTGGTGAATCGACAGATGCCTGCATATCTGCACGCGTCGAGTCGAACACTGTGAAAGTCTTACATAAAAAAGGAAGTCATCATGAGCAAAGCCCACGACGCGAAAAAGACGGAAAAGAAAGTCGCAACCAAAACGCCGAAGGAAAAGAAAGACGCGAAGAAGCTGAAGAAGGAGGCTTCGAAGCGTCAATAAGTATGACTATGTCAGGAGCACCGCTGAACTCACACTCACGGCGGGTTGAGCGGCGCTCCTGCCAGCATTGGTGCCGCGACGGTAAAAACGGCAGCAGCCGTTACGGTCGCCTGGGCGGTGTACTGCCACTCTGCGAGCCGCGATTGTAGGGCTGTGGTTGGGACGATCGGCCGTCCGCTCCTTCGTCCTTGCGCGTGCTGTTATCGGCGGCATTATTCTTTTTGTTTGGCGCAGCAGTCGGGGCCGTGCGGTTCAAGGTTTGCAGTTGCAGCAGCTTCAAGAGGCGGTCGTCCGCGTGCGCAGTGGCCGTAGCGGCCATGCAGCTCGCGACGAGCAGTCCCATCGTCACTCGTGATTTAAGTATCGTAGTCATCGACGTCTCCCATCGAACGGCAATCGCCAGCGTATTCATCAGGAATGCCGCGCATGAACCGCGCCTGCCCGCTGACGACCGTTTGCCAGTTCCGCTTTCCATAGTACTCGCTGATGTAACCGGTGCAGCAGCACCGCGGAAATTCATCGCTTGCTGTTAATCACATAGCCGATGCCGCGGACCGTCTGAATAGCATGTGGTCGACATGTGAGGCAAAGGACACGCTGGCATTTTCACGTGCATGTTTTGTTCGTGACAGACATTGCCGTCGTAATCGACGATCTGTCCGCGAGTAACCGCATCGCGCGTCGCCGGGTGCCTCACATCCTGTGCCGCTCAACCAGTCAGGATCACTACGCATTGCAGCGTGATCAGGAAGCGCTTCATCTCGTGTTCGTTAACTTGGGGCTCTTATTGAGCGTGAGCGCCCGACGCAATGCGGGCTGACGGCGCGGCGGTGCCCGGCACGCCCTGCACCATCCCGTCATACTGTTCCTTGGATACCCCGCGCTCGGCGTAGATAAACGCCGCCACCTGCCAGAGCGTCTGGTCAGACTGCGTCTTGCCGAACGACGGCATCGCCGTCATGTTGACGCCATGCTTGATGACCCAGAACATCAGCTCCGGCTTATTGCGGCGTTGCGCAGCAAGCAGCGAGGGCGCGGCCGGCTGAATGCCTTGACCCACCGCGCTCAGCGGACGGTCCGGCGCACCGTGACAGGTCGCACAGTTGGCGTCGTACATGCGCGCACCGGCCCGAACGTTTTCGAGCGACAGTAGATCGCCAGGTGCGATGTCGCGTCCCCCATGCCGGTGCAGAGACGCTTCGTAGGTCGCATGCAGCGTCGCGGCCAGGTACGGATTGTCTTTCGAACTCGCCGATACGTCGTAAATTCCCGAACGGACGAATGCAAGCGCGCCGCCGCCGATCAGCACGAGCAGACCGACGGCGGTGGCAACAATCTTTGCAAGCGTGGAATGAAGAAAACGCATGACGTGTCTGCCGATAAAGGTTCGAAGACCTCTCATTATCGGCAGCGTTGCTTGCCGGACGCCGTCGTCTGTATTACCGATTTGTCATCAAACCAGCGCGACCGGCCTAGGCACTCCGCGTCGTCACGCGCGCCGCTGCGTCACCGCGTCTTCCCAACCCGTGCGCGCCTCGACCCACTCCGCCAACGCCAGCAAGCCGGCGTCGTCCTGCGCGGCGCCCACCAGTTGCGCGCCGAGCGGCAAGCCCGACGGCCCAAATCGCATCGGCACCGTCACAGCGGGCACGCCGAGGAAAGTCCACGGCGCGCAGAACGAGGCGTCGCCCGTATAGTCGAGGCCGCGCGGCGGCTCGCCCGTGGCGGGCGCGACCAGCAGCGCGTCGAGCGTCATGGTTTGCGTCAGCCACGCATGAAAGCGCTGCGCCATCGGCATCTGCGCGGCCTTGATCCGCGCGTAGGTGGTGGCCGGCAACTTGCGCCCTTCATCGACGAGACCGCGCATCGCCGGACTCACGAGTTCGGGCGTGCGCTCGACCAGTTCGCCATGCGTGATCGCGGCTTCCACCGCCATCAGTTGCAGCGCGTAAGCGGGCGTCGCGAAGACTTCCTCCGGCAAATCCACCGCGACGATCTCCGCGCCGTCGCGCGCGAGTTGCGCCGCCAGCACGTCGAGCGCGGCTTGCTGGGCCGGCTCTATCGCGCCGCCGGCCTGCTTCGACAACACGCCGATGCGCCGCTTGCCTGCGCTATGCGCGACGGCGGCCACATGCGACGCGTGCGGGTCCGCGACGTCGACGCCCGCGACGAGCTTCAGCACATACGCCACGTCGGCAACGCGTCGCGCGAACAGTCCAACGTGATCGAGCGACCACGCCAGCGGCAACACCCCGGTTCGCGCAATCGTGCCGTACGTAGGCTTGTATCCGACGATGCCGCAATAAGCCGCCGGCCGGATCACCGAGCCCTGCGTCTGCGTGCCGAGCGCGAGCGGCACGATACCGGCCGCCACCGCCGCCGCCGAACCGCTGGACGATCCGCCCGGCGTAAACGCGCCATTCCACGGATTAACCGTCGGCCCCGGATGGCGCCACGCGAACTCGGTCGTCACCGTCTTGCCGATAACCGTCGCGTCGGCGGCCCGCAAGCGCGCCACCACCCATGCATCGCGCTCGGGGCGCCGCCCCTTGTACGCCGCCGAGTTGAATTCGGTGGGCATGTCGGCGGTATCGATGACATCCTTCACCGCAACCGGCACGCCGGCAAGCGGCGCCGTCGCATCGACGAACGTATCCGGCGGTGCGTCGGGCAGATAACAGAACGCGTGCAACGTCGCTTGCGAATGTCGCGCGGCCTCGTAAGCGTCCGAAACGTATTGCGCAGGCGTGGCGTCACCGGCGGCGAGCGCCGCGCGTATTTCGCCGATGGTCGGTGCTTGATTGAATAGGGTCATGAGAGCGTCGAAAAGCTGTTTATTTCGCGGCAAGCGCGGGCTGGATATAACTGTGGACGACGAACGCATCGTACTTCGGCTGCTGCTTCAGGTTGCCGAGCGCGATTTGCGTATCCATTGCAACGGCCAGCGCTTTCGGCGTGATGTCGACGCTCTTCGGATACACGCCTTCGGTCAGCATGCGCTTGACGGCCGCATCCACCACGGCCGCATCGAGCGTCGGGAATTCCTTGCGCGCGATCGCCTGCGTTTCCGCCGGATTGCTTTGCATGTAGCGCAGCGCGTTTTGCAGGCCCTTCACGAAGCGTGCGGCCGCATCGGGATCGACGCCGCGCTTCGCCGAAATCGACGAAAACGCGTACTCGCCATAGAGCTTCGGAAAGCCGAGCACGACTTTCATGCCTTTTGCCACGGCCTGGTCGAGGCCCGGCTCATACATCACCGCGATCTTCGACTGCCCGGCCACGAGCGGTCCAATCTCCGAACCGAGCGGCACCTGGATCAGCTTGACGTCGCTCTGCGACATGCCGTTTTCCTTCAGCAGCTTGAAGAACAAAGAGGTGCTGGTGGTCGGCATCTGTCCGGACACGACAACCTGATCCTTCACGTCCTTGATGCTGTCGAATTTGACGCCGGGCGCGGTGGCAATCCATACCGCCGCGCCGTTCACGACGTTGGCGATGATGTCGACATCGGCGCCCTTCTCCGCGGCGACCGCCGTCCACTCCGGTCCGTGCAGCGAGAAATCGGCGCTACCCGACAGCACGGCCGACAGCGCCGCGCTCGGGCTGCCCGCCGTTTGCTTGGTGACGTCGAGCCCTTCCTTCGTGAAGAAGCCGCCGTCGATCGCGACATAGAGCGGCAGATAAAGCATCGACTGGAACGCCTGCGAAATCGTCACTTTCTTGTCGGCGGCAAATGCCGGCAATGAAACGGATGCAACGCTCAGCGCGAAAACCGTGGTCAGCGCGGCGAGCGCTTTTTTTGCTGTGAATGCCATCGTCCTGTCCTGGGATAAAAGTGATTGGACTGCGGGAATGCGTTTAAACCTTCAGCGTGCTCGTATTCGACGCCTGCCGCCAGGGCAGCAACTTGCGCTCGACGAGATCGATCAGGAAGTACAGCACGAAGCCGATCGCCATCAGCACGAAGAGCCCTTCCCATACGGTGTTGAGGTCGTACAGGCTCGACGCGGTGAAGATCATGTGCCCGAGCCCTTTCTCCGACGAAATGAATTCCCCCACCACGGCGCCGACCAGACCGAAGCCGACGTTGATGCGAAACGTGGAGATCACATACGGCAGCGTGAACGGCACGACGACTTTCATGAACACGTCGTTCTTGTCGGCGCCGAGCGTGACGAGCAGCGCCTGCAGATCGGGGTCGGCGTCTTTGGCGGCCTCGTAGGCCGCAATCAATGCGACGATCGCAGTCAGCGAAATCGCCAGCGCGACTTTCGATATCAGACCGGTGCCGAACCACAAGATCACGATGGGCGCGAACGCGATCTTCGGCACGCTATTGATCGCGACGATGAACGGCTCGATCAGCCGCGCGACGAACGGCGAGTACCAGAGCGCGAGCCCGCACACGGAGCCGACCGCCGTGCCGAACACGAAGCCAAGAATGGCTTCGAAGAGCGTATAGCCCGTGTCGACGAACAACTGATAAGAGCGGATGTCGCGCAGCAGCGCGTCGAAAATTTTCGCTGGCGAGCCGACCAGAAAGTTCGAGACCCAGCCAAGGCGCGCCGCCCCTTCCCAGATCGCGAAGAAAGCGACCACCGCCGCGAGTTGCAGCAGCGAGCGGCCCCAGCCGCTGTCGAGCACGAGCCGCCGCGCGCGTGCGCGGGGCGCGCGCCGCGCCGCAGCGCTTTTATCGATGGAAACGGATTGCGTCATGCCGCCCTCACCTCGGTCTGGATGTCCAGTTCGCCGCACAACGCGTGGAAATAGCCCGCGAAGTTCGGATCGCTGCGCGCGCCGATCGGCGAACGCGCGGCAATGTCGATGTCGTAGACCTTCTTCACCTGCGAAGGCCGCCCGCCGAGCACGACCACGCGCTTGGACAACGCGACGGCTTCGTCGATATCGTGCGTGACCAGCACCACGGTCTTGTGGAACGTCTCGACCGCTTCCATCAGCACGCCCTCCAGATACAGGCGCGTTTGATAGTCGAGCGCCGAGAACGGCTCATCGAGCAGAATGATGTCGGGATCGTTGATCAGCGTGCGGATCAACGCCACGCGTTGGCGCATGCCGCCCGACAACATGCGCGGATAAGCGTTCTCGAAGCCGGCAAGGCCATACGTGTTGAGATACTCCATCGCCATTTCATGCGCTTCGGCCGCCGGCATGCCGGAAAGCTCGGGGCCGATCAGCACGTTTTGCAGCACGGTGCGCCACGGCAACAACAAATCGCGCTGCATCATGTAGCCGACCTTGCCGCGCAATCCGTCCACGGCTTGCCCTCGATAGACGATCTCGCCGCTGTCCGCCTCGAGCAGCCCGGCGATCACATTGAACACCGTCGTCTTGCCGCAGCCCGACGGTCCGATGATGCTGACGAAATCGCGTTCGTGGATGTCGAACGTGAGACCGCCGAGTACGTCGACCGAACCCAGTTTGTTCGAAAACGATTTACGGATATTGCGTAACGCGAGTTGAACTGACATGCATGCTCCTCGATCACGATTCATGGTGCGTCGGCAGAAGCCGCGGCCGTCGCGTCACACACCCTGCGGCGCGGCAAGAAAACGGCGGCGCATCGGTTTGAGCACGGCAATCGCGAGCAGCGCGGTCACGATGTCGAGCGTGATCGCCGTCGAGAACACCGGCACCCAGCTTCCCGCGTGTTGATGCATCAGTGCCGCGAGCGGCCCGCCGAAGATCGAGCCGATGCCCTGCGAGATGTACAGCCAGCCGTAGTTCTCGGTGGCATGACGGGTGCCGAAGGTGTCGGTCAGCGTCGACGGGAACAGCGAAAAAATCTCGCCCCAGCCGAAGAACACCACGCCCGACAGCAGCACGAACAGCACCGCGTTATCGCGCGTGAAAAGCCACAGCGCCATCGCGACGCCTTCGAGCGCGAATGCGATGAACATCGTGTTTTCGCGGCCCAGCTTGTCGGACACCCAGCCGAACAGCGGCCGCGTGAGGCCGTTCGTGAAGCGGTCGATGGTCAGCGCGAGCGGCAGCGCCGCCATGCCGAATACAAGCACCTGGGTCACGCCGAAGTCGGCGGCGAAGGTGGCCATTTGCGAGGTGACCATCAGGCCCGAGGTGGACATCATCGTCATCATCGCGAACATCAGCCAGAAGACGGGCGTCTTCAGCGTTTGCGACGGACGCAGATTCGCGACCGCCGAAACGCCGGAGCCGGCTGCGCTCGCAGCGACGCTTTCGTGCGAAGGCGGCACGCGCAACCCTTGCGAGGCCAGCAAGCCGACCAGCGCGAACGCAATGCCGAACATCCACAACGTGGCGTCGATGCCGCGAGCCTGCAACGACGTCGCAATCGGAAACGTCGTGACGATCGCGCCCATGCCGTAGCCGGCCGCCACCGCGCCCGCCGCGAAGCCGCGCTGCTTCGGGAACCAGCGCACCATCAGACCCACCACGCCGACATAGACGATGCCGGTTCCCAATCCGCCGACCACGCCATACGTCAGGTAAAGCATCGGCGCGCTGTGCACCTGCGAAGCGAGCACCCAGCTCAAACCCGACATCACCGTGCCGATGGAGATCAGCACACGCGGACCGAAGCGGTCGATCAGCTTGCCCTGGAACGGCGAGAAGAAAGTTTGCAGAATGATGAGCAGCGAGAACGTCACCTGCAGTTCGGGCAGCGCAACGCCCAGTTTCGCGGCGAGCGGTTTGGTCATCAGCGTCCAGACGTATTGCGGGCTCGAGATCGCCATCATGCAGACGAGACCGAGTCCAAGCTGTAGCCAGCGGTTGTGCGCGGCGGACGTCGAGACGTTCCCGATTTCCGCGGATGTCATGGGTTGAGAGCGTGTGTTCATCGTGACTCCGGTTACTGAGCGAATGCCCGCCGGTAATCGGCGGACGTGCAGCGTCCTCCGGGCCGATAGGCCGGACCTGCGGTTCGATTGAAAAAACGCCTGTAGGCTTACCAGCCCGCGGCGGCGCCGTCACTGCGCGGATCGTGGCCCGCTTCGATCAATCCATTGGGATACCGAACGATTGCGCCGGCATGTCCCATTGCTTCGTCGTAAGGCTGCATCGTCTCGACCTCGTGGCCCAGCGCTTGAAGCCGCGCCACGGTGCCCGGTGCGAAGCGCGCCTCCAGCTTGAGCGTGTCAGTCGACTGGCCCCATGTGCGGCCGAGCAGCCAGCGCGGCGCGTCGATCGCGGCCTGCGGATTCCAGCCGAAGTTGGCGATGCGGGAGAACACCGCGCTCTGCGATTGCGGCTGACCGTCGCCGCCCATATTTCCGTAGACCATCGTGCGGCCGTCGTCGAAACGCGCGAGCGCCGGGTTCAACGTATGGAAAGGTCTGCGCAACGGCATCAGCGGATTGAGCGCGCCTTCGTCGAGCGAGAAACTGCAGCCGCGGTTCTGCCAGTTGACGCCCGATTCTGGCAGCACGATGCCGCTGCCGAACTCGTGATAAATGCTCTGGATGAAGCTCACCGACACGCCGTTGTTATCGGTGACGCCGAGCCACACCGTGTCGCCCGGCCCGCGGCCGGCGCCCCACGGCGCGGCCTGCGTCGGCGAGATGCGCGCGGCCATTGCGTCGAGCGCGGTGGGTTCGAGAAACGCGCGCGGATCGGCGCGCATGTGGTCCGGATCGGTGATCGCGGTGTCGCGCACGGCGAAGGCCAGCTTGGTCGCCTCGACGCACGCATGCACGAACTCGGGACCGAGCGGGTCCATGTCGTTCGTCAGCACGCGGTCGAGCATGCCGAGAATCAGCAGCGACACGAGCCCTTGCGTGGGCGGCGGCATGTTGTAGATCGTTCCGAGCGAGTGCTTGAGCGCAAGCGGCGTACGAAACCGCGCCTCGTGCCGTTCGAGATCCGCGAGCGTGAGCAGCGAGCCGGCCGATTGCAGATCGCCCGCCATGCTGCGGGCGAGATCGCCGCGATAAAAATCGTCGAGGCCGGCATCGGCGAGATGCTGCAAGGTCGCGGCAAGGCGCGGCGCAATGAACAGCTCACCGGTGGCCGGCACGCGCTCGCCATGCAAAAACGTTTCGGCGAAGCCGGCAACCGGACGCAATTCATCGAGCCGGCTCGCGACGCACTGCGACTGGCTGCGCGTGACCGGCACGCCGTGTCGCGCGTAATGGATCGCGTCTTCGAGCAGACGCTTGATCGGCATCTTGCCGCCGAGCGTGTCCGCCGACCAGCGATGCGCGAGTTGCCAACCCGACACGGTGCCTGCCACGGTATTGGCCGCGAGCGGTCCGCGCGTCGGAATCGCTGCGAGCCCGCGCGAACGGTATTCGTCGATGGTCGCGGCAAGCGCCGCCGCACCGCACGCCTCGATCGCGACCGGCGCCGCGCCTGGGCGCGAGATCAGCCAGAAACCGTCGCCGCCGATGCTGTTCATGTGCGGATAGACCACGGCGATCGTCGCGGCGGCGCAGATCATCGCCTCGACCGCGTTGCCGCCGTCGCGCAGGACCGCGAGCGCGCTTTGGGCGGCGAGCGCGTGCGGCGCGACCGCCATGCCGCGAGTCGCGCGCGTTGAATTCAGTTGTTCGGACGACATGTTTTCCCGGCAGATTTGCTTGTATACATGCAGATCAGATATGCGAGAACCATGCCAATAAGCGCCGCTGAGTGAAACGTCCGCTACATAAGGCTTCCGGCGAATCGGCGCTCAGTAGGTGATGACTAGGTGATGACCCTAGGTAGTGCGGCGCGACCTGGGTGGTGCATACGGAGCGCCGTGCGGCTCCATTGCGGTGCGCGCATGTTGCAGGCGTTCGGCGGTCAGGCCGCGCACTTCCGAGCGGCTGCCTTCTATATGACGGCCGACCAACGCGACGCTCTGCTCGGTCTCGCGATTGCGGATCGCGTCGAGAATCGCAATGTGTTCGTCGTAAGTTTCGTCGATGCAGTCGCCATAGACGAGATCGAGCCGCCGCATCACGCGGATACGATCCGTTACGCGCTGCATCGCGGCGCTCAGTTCCGCGTTGTCGGCGGCGGTCACAAGCGCCTGATGGAAGGCTTCGTCGAGCGCGACCATCTCGCGTCCGTCGCGGATACGCTGTGCATGAGGCACTTTCCAGATTGCATCGAGCCGATCGAGCACTTGCTGCACGCTGTCCGACAACGACGAATCGGCGGCAACCAGCCGGCCCACCGCGAAGGTTTCGATCAGCTTGCGCATCTCGTACAGGTCTTCGAAGCGCTTGAGATCGATCGGCACGACTTCCCAGCCGCCACGCACATAGCCGCGCATCAGGCCGTCGCTTTGCAGACGCTGCAGCGCCTCACGCGCGGGTGTGCGCGATACGCCGAAGCGTTCGGCGATGCTGCCTTCCGTGAGCCGGTCGCCCGGCAACAGACGCATCTCGAAGATATCGTCGCGCACGCTGTAGTAGACGTGGTCAGCGCGCGATGAGGAAGAGCGGGTTGTGTCGTTCACGCACGGAGCCTGGAATTAACGGATCTTTTGGGCCCCGACTATCGGTCAGCGGGGAAAGATTCGTCAATAGAAAATAAAATCGGGCGCCGGCGTGATCGTCATGCTCCAGTAGATCTTACGAATCGGCTTTGGATACGCTCATCGTCGGCGCCGTTCGACGCACGACACTCGCGCCCGCCTGTCTGCGCCGATAGTGGCTGTCGCGCGAAGCGAGCCAATAATACAGCGGCGACGTCAGCAACAAACCGATCAGCCAGGACAGATCCGCGCCGTCCAGGTACTTCGGCACCGGGCCCGCATACATCGGCGTATTCATGAACGGAATCTGCACGACGATGCCGACCGCGTACGCAATCAGCGCCTGCGGATTGAAGCGGCCGTAGATGCCGCCGTCCACCTGGAAGATCGACTGAATGTCGTATTTGCCTTTGTGAATGACATAGAAGTCGATCAGGTTGATTGCCGTCCACGGCACCAGCACGACCAGCAGCGCGAGCACGAGGTCGACCAGGTTGCCGACGAAGTTCGTCGAAGCGCCAATCGCGCCGTAGCAGCATCCAAGCAGAATCACAATGGACAACACCGCGCGCGCCTTCGCCGTGGGAACCCAGCGATAGGCAAACGTCTGCATCGACGTAATCGTAGCCAGCACGGCGCCGTACAGATTGAGTGCGTTGTGGCTGATCACGCTCAACAGGAACAGCACGAGCATCGGCAAGCCGAGCGGGCCGGTGGCCTGCCTGACCGCGTCCATTGCGTCGACGCCGGGCGGCACCGCGAGCACCGCTACCGCGCCGAATGCAAACGCGAGCGTCGAGCCGATCGTGCAGCCGAGGTAGGTCGCCCAGAACGTCGACGCGACTCGCACGTTCGCCGGCAAATAGCGCGAATAGTCGGACACGTACGGAGCAAAAGCAATTTGCCAAAGAGCCGATAGCGACACAGTCGCGAGCCAGCCGGCGAAATTGAATCCGCCGCGAGTCAGAAAGTCGACGGTCGAAATATGCGTGAAGATATAGCCGAAACCGATAACAATGCCGACGCCGAGCACCCACGTTCCAATGCGGTTCAGGATATGAATGAACCGATAGCCGATGATTCCGATCAGCCCCGAACCCACCGCGCCAATCACAATGCCGATGGGCACCGGCACGCCGGCTTCAATGCCATGCAGGGACTTTCCGGCAAGCACGATATTGGATGCGAAGAAGCCGACGTACATCACGCCTGCAATCACAGTGACGAGCAGCGCGCCCCATGAACCGAATTGCGCGCGGCTCTGGATCATCTGCGGAATGCCCATTTGCGGACCTTGCGCGGAATGCAGCGCCATCAGCACGCCGCCCACCGCCTGGCCGACGATAATCGCCACGATGCCCCACACCAGGTTCAAGTGGAATATCTGCACGCCGAGCGCGCCGGTCACGATCGGCAACGGAGCAATGTTGCCGCCGAACCATAGCGTGAAGAGATCGCGCACCTTGCCATGACGTTCTTCAGGCGGCACATAACCAATGGTGTGCTTTTCAATCAACGGTGATGCGTTCGCTTGCGAAGTATTCAAGTTTGTCTCCTAAGCGGCGGAAAGATGGTCCGCGAGGCGGGTCAACATTGCGTCGCAGGCGCTCAGTTGCTCGCTCGTGATGAATTCATCGGGCTTGTGTCCCTGGTCCATGCTGCCGGGTCCGCAGACCACGGTCGGAATGCCCGCCTCGTCGAAAAGTCCGCCTTCGGTGCCGAACGCGACCGTGCCGAATTCGTTCGATCCGCTAATCAATGCGAGAAGACGCGCCGCTTCGCTATCGGGCGAAGTAGCGAGGCCCGGATAAGCGGACAGCGAATGAAAGCGGATGTCCGCGTCTGACTTCACGGCACGCATTTTCGGCAGCAGTTCGCCTTCGGCGTAGGTCTGCAATTCGTCGGCTACCTGGTGAGCATTGAAGCCCGGCAGCGCGCGCACTTCGAAATCGAATTCGCACTCCGCCGGCACGATGTTCAGCGCGCGGCCGCCTTTGATCACGCCTGTCTGCACGGTTGAAAACGGCGGATCAAAGCGCTCGTCGTGATGCTCGGGCTGCGCCAGTTGTTCGCCAATTTCCTCGAGACGGCCGATCATGCGCGCCGCGTACTGAATGGCATTGACGCCGTAGGGCGCATACGCCGAATGGCACGGTGCGCCCTTTACATGGCAGCGCATTGCGAGCTTGCCTTTATGGCCGAGCACGGGCTTGAGTTCCGTTGGCTCACCGATCAAACACAAGGCCGGCTTGGGCGTACGCCGTTCGAGTTCCGCGAGCATCGGCCGCACGCCGAGGCATCCGACTTCCTCGTCGTACGAAAAGGCGAGGTGTACGGGCAGCGTCAATTCGCGTTCGAGAAACGTGGGCACTGCCGCCAGTACCGACGCGATAAAACCCTTCATGTCGGCCGTGCCGCGACCATACAGCCGTCCATCGCGCTCGGTGAGACGGAAGGCCTCCACGGTCCACGCCTGGCCTTCCACGGGTACGACGTCAGTGTGGCCGGACAGCACGATGCCGCCTCGCTCGCGCGGTCCGATGGTCGCGAACAGATTGGCCTTGGTGCGCTCGGTGTTGTAGAAAAGCTCGCTTTCGACGCCGAGTTCAGCGAGGTATTGTCGAACGAACTCGATCATGTCCAGATTCGATTCGCGGCTGACCGTGTCAAAGCCGATCAGCTCGGCGAGCAGCGCGCGGCTGGATCTGTCATTCATTGCCGGGCACTCCGTAGCTCGGCGCGGCGGTCGGGTTCAACGCCCGCGTCAGGTAGTCCTGCATTTGCGGTCGATATGCGCGCCACAAACCGTCGAGTTGACCGATAGGATCGTCGTCGGCCCAATCGACACGCAAGTCGACCATCGGCCAGCTCACGTCGCCCACTATCTTGAGCGCCGCCGAATGCACGGGCCCCGCCTCGCCGCCGGCGGCCATCGCAGCACGCATCGCGGCGAGCAATCTGTCGGCAAGCGCGCCGGAGGTCTGCTCGAACGCCGGGACCATCGCCTCAATCACGTCGACGCCGGCGAGCATGTTGCCCGCGGCGACGCATTGCATTCCCGCGACGGCGTGATACGTGCCCAACGCTTCCTTGCCGCTGAAGAATGCGACGCGGCCCTGGCTATCGACCACCGTCACCTGCCGGTATTCGCTCCACTCGCTCGCGCCGAGCGCGCGGTCGAGCGCGGCGGCGGGATCGAATTGTCCGCTCGCGAGAAGATCGAGAACCTGCGGGCCGAGCGCGGGCAGCGTGACGTTCTGCGTCGCCACCGCGCCGACGCCGGCCCGCACCCACGGGCAGCGCGCGCCTACCGCGATGCTCGAAGAACTGATCGCGATACCGAGTTGCCCCGTTTGCTGACAACGTCCGACAATAGAGAATGTCATGTCCCGCTCCTTACGCTTGCGGCCGCGTCCATCCATCCGGAATCACGGCGATGACGTCGATTTCCATCAGCCATTGCGGTTGCCCCAACGCGACCACGACGAGGCCTGTCGAAATGGGAAACACGCCTTTGAGCCACTTCCCGACTTCCTGATAAACCGGCTCGCGATAGCGGACGTCGGTTAGATACGTCGTCGTCTTGACGACGTGAGAGAGATCGCTGCCGGCTTCTTCCAGCAATTGCTTGAGGTTCTTCATCGCCTGCTCGGCTTGCGCGCGCGGATCGCCGAGTCCGACGAGGCGCCCTTCGAAATCCGTGCCGACCTGGCCGCGCACATAGACGGTGTTGCCGGCGCGCACAGCCTGGCAAAGATCGTTATCGAGCGTCTGGTTCGGATACGTGTCCTTCGTGTTGAACATGCGGATACGGGTATGCGTCGGTTGGCTCATCAATGCACCTTTGAATGCTGGAAATGCAGGGAGAAATGGATCGCGGGTCGGCGTTGGCGTAGCGATCAGCTCACGCCGATCTCGCTGACTTTATGGACGCGTGAAGCGGCGGATGCATCGTTCGAACTATCCGCATCATCCGCGTTGCCGATCGAAGCCTGAGGTTGCGGCCCATCGTAATACGCCAGATATTTGCGCTGCGTGGCGATGTGATCGGCAATGTGCTTCGCGTCGTGCCACACGCCCCAGATAAACGCCGAGCCGCGGCGCGACAACCACGGCAAGCCGAGAAAATAGATGCCCGGCTCTTTCGATACGCCGCGCTGATGCGTCGGCTTGCCCTTTTCATCGAACGCGTTGACCTTCAGCCAATTGAAGTCCACTGCATAGCCGGTCGCCCACACAATCGACGTGACGCCCGCTTCAGCCAGAGCCAGATCGTGCAGCGGATGCGTGACGCACTCCGGGTCGGCCGGAATGATGCGCGCCTCCGGTTCTTGCGGAAGATCGAGACCGTTGCGCTCGGCGTACGCGTCGGCGGCGTCGAGCAGCGACAGATAGTTTTCGTCGCCACGTCTGATGTTTGCTGCGAGATCGTCTTCGAAGGTCACGACGCCGTCGTTGAACGACTTCGTCAGACCAACCAGTGTGACGCCCTGATGCGCGAGACGCCGGAAGTCGACGGTATGACCGCCGCGCGATCCGCTCACCGCAATCGTGACGTGTTCCCGGCCGGGCTTCATCACTTCGGCGTCCCATTCGCCGAGCACGCCCAGCCACCAGCAGAAGTCGCGGCCGCGATAGGCGCGCGGCGGACGATCATGCGCGCCGACCGACAAATAGACGCGCCGGCCCGCACGCTGCAATTCGTCCGCGATCTGCACGCCCGACGATCCCGCGCCCACCACCAGCACGCCGCCTTCAGGCAATTGCGCGGGATTGCGATAGTCGGCGGAATGAATCTGCGTGAGCGCAGCGTCTTGCGGCGCAATCGGCGGAATGACGGGGCGCTGAAACGGGCCGGTGGCGACCACCACGCGATTGGCCTGAATGGTTCCGTCCGACGTTTCCACGGTGAAGCCAGGCCGCCCCGCATTGCGCACGACCTGCTTCACTTCGACGCCGGTGCGGATCGGCGCGTCGAACTTCTTTGCATATGCAACGAAATAGTCCGCGACCTGCTCCTTGCCCGCGAACGCGTCGGGGTCGACGTCGGCGAACTCCATATTAGGGAAACGATCGTGCCACGCGGGACCGTTGGCAACCAGCGAATCCCAGCGCCCCGTGCGCCAGCGCTCGGCGATACGCGCACGTTCAAGCACGAGGTGCGGCACGCCGAGCTTGCTCAGATGTTCGCTCATCGCGACGCCGGCCTGGCCGGCGCCGACCACCAGCGTATCGATTGACGTTGTTTCCACTGTCATGACTGTGTCCTTCTGAAGAGGCCGAAATACTTTCGTGAAAATCTACTCGTCGGATCAGAATCTGAAAAACATATTAAAAAAATGCAGCGCATCGGTTTTCCCTATGCAGCACTTTTTGACGACCTCACAATTGGACGATTGAGAACCTTGAAGAGAGGGAGTGTTGTCGATGGAGAGTCACCCGTTGCGCTACTCATTGCGCCAGTTGCGCTACTTCGTCGTCACGGCGGAAGCGCTGTCTTTCACGGCGGCCGCGAAGCGTCTGCACATCTCGCAGCCGTCGATCTCGACGGCGCTCGCGGACCTGGAAGTGTCGTTCGGCGTGCAACTTTTCATACGGCATCACGCGAGCGGTTTGTCGCTCACGCAAGCGGGGCGCGACCTGCTCGGGCAAGCGCGCAATCTTCTGAAGATCGCGGAAGAACTGCAAACCACCGCGAAGGAAATGGACGGCGGCATGACCGGCGCCATCGCGCTCGGCTGTCTCGTGTCGCTTGCGCCGCCGCTCATGCCGGGGCTTATCAGCCGCTTTACCGGCGAGCATGCGGGCATTTCGTTTCGCACGGTGGAGGCGCATCAGGACGGGCTCTTGCGGGGACTGCACGACGGTTCGCTCGATATCGCCCTCACCTATAGCCTGGATCTGACCGAAGACATCGCCTTCACGCCGCTGCTCTCGCTGCCGCCCTACGCGATCCTGCCGCGGACGCATCGTCTTGCACGCGCACGCAAGGTGTCGCTCGCCGACCTGCTGCCCGAACCCTATGTGATGCTCGATCTGCCGCACAGCCGCGAGTATTTCGCCGCCCTCTTCGACGCGGTGGGCAGCCGCCCGGTGCCCGCGTTCCGCTCGTCGCAGCCGGAAGTGGTGCGCGGCATGGTGGCCAACGGTCTTGGCTACAGCCTGCTCAACTTTCCGCTCAAATCGAATCGCACCGTGGATGGCGAAGAGTTTGTCATCAAGCGCTTCAAGGACAACGTCAACGCAACCATGCTCGGCATCGCGCAATCGCGCACGATGAAGCCGCGCCAGGTCGTGCATCGCTTCGCATCGTTCTGCGAAAACTACATTCGCCGGCTGCACATCGACGCATGATTTGAAGCACGCAATCGCCGCCTTCCAGTACGGCGCGCGCTGCATAGTCAAAACCTTTGCTTTGTATCTGAAAACAATATTTCGGCTTGTAAATTGGCTTGATAGATTGATGTCCATGTCGAGCGCAACACCGCCGGAACCCGCACCGGCGCGCTCTTATCGTGACAAACCGAGGGGAACACCATGACCGACCCGGCAACGACGATCGCAGTGCAAGCGCTGGTCGACGACCTGCAAGCCGGTTGCGAAAGGCCCTTCGGCGATGCGCATTCGATGCCGCCCGGCGTCTACACGTCGCCCGAATTTCTCGCGCTTGAAGAGCGCGCGATCTTCCAGCGCGAATGGCAATGCGTCGGCCGCGCGAGTTCGCTCAAAGCGCCAGGCGATTACCTGACGGCGCGTCTTGGCGCACAACCTGTCGTCGTATTGCGCGACGATCAGATGCAGCTCAAGGCGATGTCGAATGTGTGCCTGCACCGCATGTCGGTGCTGCTCGAAGGACGCGGCAATGTGCGCCGAATCGTCTGCCCTTATCACGCGTGGAATTATTCGCTCGACGGCGCGCTGCAAGGCGCACCGCTAATGGACCGGCAACAGGGCTTCTGCAAGGAGAGCTACCGGCTTCCGTCCGTGCGTTGCGAGGAATGGCAAGGCTGGCTCTATGTAACGCTCGATGCCAACGCGCCGCCCGTGCACACGCAACTCGCCGGCCTGAACGAGCTGATCGGCGCATACGGCATGTCGGACTACATCGAAACCTTCCATGAAGAGCACGTGTGGGACACGAACTGGAAGATCCTCGCGGAAAACTTCATGGAGAGTTATCACCTGCCGATGCTGCATCGCGCGACGGTGGGTCCGCATTCGCGGCTGGACGAAATGGAGTGCCCGCCCGGCAGTCCCGCTTTCAACTATCACTGGATCACCAAGGAAGCGTCCTTGCCCATCGGCAACGCGCATCCGGACAACACGCGTCTCACCGGACATTGGCGCAAGACGACGGCGCTGCTCGCGATCTACCCGACGCACCTCGTCACGCTGACGCCCGGTTACTTCTGGTATCTCGTGCTGCAACCGCAAGGCGTGGGGCGCGTGCATATCCGCTTCGGCGGCGGCCTCGCGCCGGAGT
Organism: Paraburkholderia sp. RL17-368-BIF-A; assembly: GCF_046054045.1. NCBI lineage: Bacteria > Pseudomonadati > Pseudomonadota > Betaproteobacteria > Burkholderiales > Burkholderiaceae > Paraburkholderia > Paraburkholderia sp. RL17-368-BIF-A. Next base: position 90,482 of record NZ_JARESN010000017.1, on the reverse strand, counting down.
TCATCGCGGACCCCGAAGCGAACGCGCACATGAGCACGCTGAAAAAACTGCTCGACGAAGTCAATGCGGAAGACAAACGCGGCGTCGAAGCGGTCTTTCGCGGCGTGCATGCGCCGCTCGCGAAGCCGGGCCACCTGAGCCATCTCGAGCGCCCCAACTATGACTTCGCGCGCTACCTCGCCGGCCGGATCGCCGCGGCGAAGCTCGCACCTTGATGACGACGCAACAAAGACAGGACGCGATCACGATGTCAAACCCTTCCTTCATCTCGCTCTCGCGCGTGAGCAAAACGTATGACGGCGTTCAGCTTGTCGTGGACGACCTGAATCTCGACGTGAGCAAGGGAGAATTCGTGTCGCTGCTCGGGCCTTCGGGGTCGGGCAAGACGACCACGCTGATGATGCTGGCGGGCTTCGAGTCGCCCACTCACGGCGAGATTCGTCTCGACGGCCGCCGGCTCGACGACAAGCCGCCGCATCAACGCGACATCGGCATGGTGTTTCAGAACTACGCGCTGTTTCCGCATCTGACGATTGCGGAGAACGTCGCATTTCCGCTTTCCGTGCGGCACGTAGGCCGCGCGGAGCAGAAGGCGCGCGTGAAGCGCGCGCTCGAGATGATCGAATTGCCGCATCTGGCGAACCGTCGTCCGGCGCAGCTTTCCGGCGGGCAGCAGCAGCGCGTCGCGCTTGCACGCGCACTCGTGTTCGAGCCGAGCGTGGTGCTGATGGACGAGCCGCTCGGCGCACTCGACAAGCGCCTGCGCGAAACCATGCAATACGAAATCATGCGGCTGCATCGCGAGCTGTCGCTCACGATCGTCTACGTGACGCACGATCAGGCCGAGGCGCTAACCATGTCCGACCGCGTCGCCGTGTTCTCCGATGGACGCATCCAGCAGGCCGCCACACCGAGCGAACTGTATGAGAACGCGCAGAACGCGTTCGTCGCAAACTTCGTCGGCGAGAACAATGGCTTGACCGGGCGCGTCGTGAATGCGCACGAAGGCTGGGCCACGCTTGCATTGTCGAACGGCAGCATGATTCGCGGCCGTTGCGAAAACGGCCTGCACGCCGGCGACGAAGCGATGCTCGCGCTGCGCCCCGAACGCGCGCATATTCCGGGCGCCGAAGGCACGCAGCCGACCGGACATGACAACGTCGTGCGCGCGCGCGTCGATGAACTGGTGTATTGCGGCGATCACCATCGCGTACATCTGACGCTCGGCTCGCGCGATTCGATCGTCGTGAAAGTGCCCAATACGCAGCGTCACGCGTTGCCGACACCCGGCAGCGAGATCGACGTCGCCTGGCGCCATGACGACTGCAAGATTCTCGCGATGAGCGCGCGCAGCAGCGCGCCGGCGATTCACGTATCCACACCGCCCTCCCCTTCCATCATCACGACCGCACCAGCAGGAGCCAACTGACATGCGCACTATCATCAAAGCACAATGCGCCGCACTCGCCGTACTCGCGTTCGCCACCGTGACCACGCAGGCAGCGGAGACGCTCTCCGTCGTGACCTTCGGCGGCGCGTACGAAGCAGCGGCGAAGAAAGCCTATTTCGAGCCGTTCACGCAGGCGACGGGCGTCGGCTTCTCGACCGAATCGTATGACGGCGGTCTCGCGAAACTCTCCGCGATGGAGCAGGCGAAGAACACCACGTGGGACCTGATCGACCTCGAGACCAACGACGCGATCACCGCCTGCGACGAAGGCCTGCTGCAGAAGTTCGACAAGAAGACGATCGGCAAGACGAGCGACTTCATCCCCGGCTCGATCAGCGATTGCGCGGTCGCGAGCATGGTGTGGTCCACGGTCTATGCGTACGACGCGAGCAAGATGAAGACCGCGCCGAGCACGGTCAACGACTTCTTCGATCTGCAGAAATTCCCGGGCAAGCGCGGCCTGCGCAAGTCGCCGAAGGTATCGATGGAATGGGCGTTGATCGCGGACGGCGTCGCGCCGAAAGATGTGTACAAGGTGCTGGCCACGCCCGCGGGCGTCGACCGTGCGTTCAAGAAGCTCGACACCATCAAGAAGAACATTGTGTGGTGGGAGTCGGGCGCGCAGGCGCCGCAGTTGCTCGCGGACGGCGCGGTCGTGATGACGCAGGCCTACAACGGCCGCATTTCCGATGCCGCGCAGAAGGACAACAAGCCCTTCAAGACCGTGTGGGACGCGCAGGTTTACGACTTCGACTGGTGGGGCGTTCCGACCGGCGCGAAGCATGCGGATCTGGCGGCAAAGTTCATCGCGTCGGCTTCGCAGCCGAAGGCCTATGCGGACCTGTCGAAGTACATCGCGTATGCGCCGCCGCGCAAGGACGCGATCGCGCTCGTCGACAAGCAGCGTCTTGCCGATCTGCCGACCGCGCCCGATAACTTCAAGCGCGCATTGCAGATCAACGCGAACTTCTGGGCCGACAACGCCGACCAGATCAACAAGCGCTTCCAGGTGTGGCTGACGCAGTAACACCATCGCATCGTCCGACGAGAGCCCAACGTGACCACCAGCATGCCCACTGCCGCCCGAGCCACGGCCCCAGGCTCTCCGACGAAAGGCGACGGCCGCGCGTCGTTTAACAAGGCGCGCCGCCGCGCATCCATGCAGGCGCTGCTGCTTGCGTTGCCGCTGCTCGTCTTTCTGCTGTCGACGTTCATCGCGCCGATCACGCTGCTGCTTGCACGCAGCGTTCAGAATCGCGAAGTGCCCGACAGCATGCCCGCGCTCACGCGTGCGCTGAATGCGTGGGACGGTAACGGCGTGCCGGACGAACACATGTTCGCGCTGCTCGCCGCGGGGCTCGCCGAGGCGCGGCAAAGCGGACAGATCGGCACCGTCGCGCGGCGGCTGAACTTCTCGATGCCCGAGTTTCGCAGCCTGTTGATGCGCACCGCCCGGCAACTGCCAACGGACGCCCCGCCCGCGTGGAAGCCCGCGCTCGTCGAACTTGACGAACGCTGGAATTCGCCGGAGACGTGGCGTTTGCTGAAGCGAGCCGCCGCGTCGCCGACGCCCGACTATCTGCTCGCCGCCGTCGATGCGCAGGTGACGCCGCAAGGCGCCGTCGCGTTCGTGCCGGACAATGCGTCCGTCTATCGGGCGGCGTTCGTGCGAACGGTTTCGATCAGCGCGACGGTCACGCTGCTATGTCTCGTGCTCGGTTATCCGGTCGCGTGGCTGCTCGCGAATCTGCCCGAGAAAAGCAGCAACCGGCTGATGCTGTTCGTGATCGTGCCGTTCTGGACTTCGCTGCTTGTGCGCACGACCGCGTGGTATGTGTTGCTCCAACCGGGCGGCGTGATCAATAGCCTGGTGATGAGTCTCGGGCTCGCGACGCATCCGCTGCCGCTCATCTTCAATCGCACGGGTGTCCTCATTGGCATGACGCATGTGCTGCTGCCTTACCTGATCCTCGCGATTTACTCCGTGATGAAGGGCGTGTCGCCGGTGTATATGCGAGCGGCGCAATCGCTCGGCGCGCATCCGTTCACCGCGTTCATGCGGATCTATGTGCCGCAGACGCTGCCGGGCGTCGGCGCCGGCTGCTTCCTCGTGTTCGTGCTTGCGCTCGGCTACTACATCACGCCGGCGCTGCTCGGCGGCGCGGGCGACGAGATGATCAGTCAGCTCATCGCGATGCAGACCAATACGCAGTTGAACTGGGGCCTTGCCGGTGCGCTGTCGGCTTATCTCGTGATCTTCACGGCGATCTTTTATTTCCTGTTCAACCGCATTGTCGGTATCGACCGCCTGCGCTTCGGTTGAGTCGATGAGTCGAACAATCGACGAGTCGATCGAAAAAACAGGCACACGACGAAGGAACGACATGCAAGATCAACGCAACAAGATGCTGACCGAACGCATCGCCGCGCGCTGGGTACGGGTGCATACCGCGCTCGTGCTGCTCTTTCTCGTCGCGCCGATTCTCGCGATCATTCCGCTCTCGTTCAATTCCGGTTCGTACTTCTCGTATCCGATGCAGGGCTTCTCGCTGCGCTGGTACGAGCAGGCGCTGACAAGCCCGGACTGGCAGCGGGCGCTGCTTAACAGCATCGGCATCGGCGCGGCTTCCACGCTGATTGCCACCTGTCTCGGCACGCTCGCGGCGCTCGGTCTTTCGCGCGCGCAGTTTCCACTGCGCTCGCTGATCATGCCGCTCATCATCTCGCCGATGATCGTGCCTATCGTGGTTGTCGCCGCCGGCTTCTATCTGATCTTCGCGCCGCTCGGCCTGGTGAATTCATATCCAGGCGTGGTGCTCGCGCATGCGGCGCTCGGCACGCCATTCGTCGTGATCACGGTGACCGCCTCATTGCTTTCGTTCGATCACAGCCTGTTGCGCGCGGCTTCCGGGCTCGGCGCGCGCCCCTGGGTCGCGTTCAGACGCGTGACCTTGCCGCTCATCACGCCGGCGGTTGCGACCGGCAGCGTGTTCGCTTTCGCGACCTCGTTCGATGAAGTGATCGTCATTCTGTTCATCGGCGGCCCGGATCAAACGACAGTGCCCCGGCGCATGTGGAGCGGCATTCGCGATTCCATCGACCCGTCGATTCTCGCGGTCGCGACCATGCTGATCGTGTTCGCCGTGCTGCTGCTCGCGAGTATCGGCTGGTTGCGCGGGCGTCATGCCGCAGCCGGCGAAGGGCTCTCGTGATGCAGCTTTCCTTTTCAGCATGACACGCGATACCGCAGGTCAGCTGCGCCCCGCCGCCATCAATGGCCGAAGAAGATCGACTTGCCGTTGCCCGATGAATGGCCCGACGAATGGTCCGACGAATGGCCCGATGAAGCGCGCGCGGTCGTCGCGCCCGACTGCGACGAGCCCTCCATTGCAACGCCGCCCTTCGACGTCATGCTGAGCGCCGAATCCGCTGCGGCCACTTTCGCATCGGCAGCCTGAATGTCGGCAGGATACGACGCATCCGAAGCGACTGGCTGGTAGCCTGCCTGTTCGACACGCGTGAGATCGGCCCGCACTTCGGCGCGTGTGACGGGACCATTGGTGGTTTGCGCAAATGCAAGAGCGGGTGCGGCCAATGCGCAGGAGACGAGGACAGCGTTCAGAAGTGCTTTCATGATGGTTCACCTATCGTTGAGTAGCGGCTGCGTTCACGAGAAACGGAGCCTTTGAAACCTTCACCGCTAGTCGTGAAGGAGTGGTTGCATTCTGCGCAACCGCTGCTGACTCAATGGTGACTCCCGCATTACATGCTTGTCATCTTTAGCCCTTTATCGGGTTCATACGGTTATCCCAACGCCGATCCATCCGTTACGGCGCTCTCATCTGCATAGATGACGGACTTGTAATGTGTCCGTCACTCGCGAGTAAGTGCCTGCCCGGCACACTGCCTCCCATTACGAAGCCCCGTTTGCGTCGCTTTCGCACAGGGCATTCCGACCGCCATCGTCCAGGAAAACGTTATGTGGATCGTCAGACTCGCGCTGCAGCGGCCGTACACCTTCATTGTTCTGGCCGTGCTGCTATTTATACTCGGGCCGCTTGCGATCATTCGCACGCCCACGGACATCTTTCCGAACATCGACATTCCCGTCGTCAGCATTGTCTGGTCGTATAACGGCTTCTCCGCCGAAGACATGGCGCGTCGAATCACGTCGAACTACGAGCGCGCGCTGACTTCCGACGTGGACGACATCGAGCACATCGAATCGCAGTCGTTGAACGGCGTGTCGGTCGTGAAGATCTTCTTTCACCCTGGCGCCGACATCAATCGCGCGATCGCGGAAGCAGCGTCGAACTCGGCGTCGATTCTGCGCGTGCTGCCGCCCGGCACGTTGCCGCCGAACATCATCACGTACAACGCATCGACGGTGCCAGTGCTGCAGCTTGGCCTTTCCAGCGATACGCTGCCAGAGCAGTCTCTTTATGACCTCGGCAACAGTTTCATCCGCACACAACTCGCCACGGTTCAGGGCGCCGCGGTGCCGCTGCCATTCGGCGGCAAGATTCGCCAGATCATGGTCGAACTCGATCCGCGAGCGCTACAGGCAAAAGGACTCGCACCGATCGACGTGGTCAACGCAGTCAACGCGCAGAACCTGATACTGCCGGGCGGCACAGCGAAGATCGGCTCGCGCGAATATAACGTCGAGATGAACGGCAGCACCGACACGGTCGCGAAGCTCAACGATCTGCCGATCAAGACGGTAAAAGGCGGCGTCGTGTATGTGCGCGACGTCGCGCATGTGATCGACGGCTATGCGCCGCAAACCAACATGGTGCGCAGCGACGGCAAGCGTGCCGCCTTGCTGCAAGTCGAAAAAACCGGAAGCGCGTCGACGCTGACGATCATCCAGCAGGTCAAGGCGATGCTGCCCAGGATCGCCGCGGGTCTGCCGAAGGCCTTGAACATCGTGCCGCTGTCCGATCAGTCGGTATTCGTGAAGGCCGCGATTTCCGGCGTTGTGCGCGAAGGTCTGATCGCCGCGTGTCTCACAGCCGCGATGATCCTGCTGTTTCTCGGCAGCTGGCGCGCGACGCTCATCATCGCCGTGTCGATTCCGCTCGCGGTATTGACGTCGCTGATCGCACTGGCCGCGCTCGGGCAAACCATCAACATCATGACGCTCGGCGGACTCGCGCTCGCGGTCGGCATTCTCGTCGACGACGCAACCGTCGCGATCGAAAACATCACGCATCACCTTGAAAAGGGCGCGCCGCTGCATGACGCGATTCTGAACGGCTCCGGCGAAATCGCGGTGCCCACGTTCGTGTCGACGCTGTCGATCTGCATCGTGTTCGTGCCGATGTTTCTGTTATCCGGTGTCGCCCGTTACCTGTTCGTGCCGATGGCCGAGGCCGTCGTCTTCGCGATGTGCGCGTCGTACTTTTTCTCGCGCACGCTGATCCCGACGCTTGCCATGTATCTGATGCGCGCGCCTTCGAAAGCAGGTGATTCCGCGCAGCGCCGCAAGAACGTGTTTGCCCGTTTTCAAGTGCGCTTCGAGCAGCGCTTTGAAGCGCTGCGCAATCGCTATCGCTCCGTGCTGCAACGCGCGATCGCAAACCGCCGCCGCTTTCTCCCTATTTATCTCGCGCTCTGTCTCGCTTCGCTCGCGCTGATTCCATTCGCGGGACGTGACTTTTTTCCCGCTGTCGATACCGGAGAAATCCGTCTGCATCTGCGTGCGCCGACAGGCACGCGCATCGAGGAAACCGCGCGCCTGACCGATGAGGTCGAAGCAAAGATTCGAACCGTGATTCCGCAGTCGCAGCAGGCTGCCGTGCTCGACAACATCGGCGTGCCGGTGAGCGGCATCAACCTGACGTACGACTCGTCGGACCCGATCGGCTCCGAAGACGCGGACATCATGGTCACGCTGAAGCCGGATCACAAACCCACCGCGCAATATGTCGCGCAACTGCGCGACGTACTGAACACGGCCTTTCCCGGCGTGACATTCGCGTTCCTGCCCGCCGACATCGTCAGCCAGATTCTGAACTTCGGTTTGCCCGCGCCGATCGACGTGCAGATTGTCGGCAACAAGCTCGCGGCGAATCGTGTCGTCGCCGACCATCTGTTGGCGCAACTGCGCGGCGTGCGCGGACTCGTCGACGCGCGTATCCAGCAGCCCGGCGACGCGCCGGCCATCAACGTCGACGTGGATCGCACGAAAGCGATGCAGGCGGGCCTCACGCAGCGCGATGTCGCGCAGAACCTGTTGATCGCGCTGTCCGGCAGTTCGCAGACCACGCCGAACTTCTGGCTCGACCCGAAGAACGGCGTCAGCTATCCGCTGCTGGCCGAAGTGCCGCAATACGACATTCATTCGCTGCAAACGCTGTCGAACATTCCGTTGACGACGAATCAGATCGGCGTCGATCCGCAAAACCAGCTCGGCACGCTCGGCACGATGTCGCGCGGCTCGCAACAGGCCGTCGTCTCGCACTACAACGTGCAACCGGTGCTCGACATTTTCGCGTCGACGCAAGGACGTGATCTCGGCGGCGTCGCTGCGGACGTCACGAAGCTCGTCGATGAAGCGCGCGCGCAATTGCCGCCCGGCTCGTCCATCGTGATCCGCGGCCAGGTGCAGTCGATGAACGAATCGTTCGCGGGCCTCGGCGCAGGACTCGTGTTCGCGATCGCGCTCGTTTATCTGCTGATGGTCGTGAATTTTCAGTCGTGGCTCGATCCGTTGATCATCATCAGCGGTCTGCCTGGGTCCCTGGCCGGCATTGCATGGATGCTGTTCGCGACGCACACGACCTTGAGCGTACCCGCGCTGACAGGAACCATTCTTTGTATCGGCATCGCGACGGCGAACAGCATTCTGGTGATCAACACCGCGCGCGAGTCGTTGCAAAACGGCATGGAGCCGCTTGCGGCCGCGCTCGATGCGGGCTTCAACCGCTTTCGTCCTGTGTTGATGACGGCGCTCGCGATGCTGATCGGCATGCTGCCGATGGCGCTCGGTCTCGGCGACGGCGGCGAACAGAACGCGCCGCTCGGACGTGCGGTGATCGGCGGCCTCGCGATCGGCACGCTGTCCACGCTCATGTTCGTTCCCGTCGTGTTCGGGATGGTGCATGCGTGGCTCGCCAAGCGCCGCGCGCACCGTGCCGCCGATGCGTCGCTGACACCACACGCTCAATAAGGAACCGCCATGACTACGTCCGATCTGCCGCCGACGCCCGATGCGGCCACGCGCACCAACGCCCTGCCCGTTTCGCGCGCCGCTGCGAATAACGAAGCCGTGAAGCGCCGTCGCTTGATATTGCCCGTTGCGCTCGCCGCAGTCGCCGCCGCATTGCTGGCACTCGGCATCGTGCCGCGTTTGCATGCAAGCACCGCGCTCACCGAGCAGGTCGACGCGCAGCGCGAAGTGCCCGTCGAAACAGTCGCGCCGACGCGCGCACCGGCATCGCAGGAACTGTTGTTACCGGGCTCCGTGACGCCGTACGCCGACGCGTCGATCTATGCACGCACGAGCGGCTACGTCCAGCACTGGTACGCGGACATTGGCACGAAAGTCAAAGCCGGGCAGACGCTCGCAGACATCCAGACGCCGGAACTCGACGCGCAACTAAAACAGGCGCGCGCCGACGAAGCCACGGCAAAAGCAAATTACGCGTTCGCGAACAGCACCGCTCAGCGCTGGCAAATGATGCTGAAAACGCAGTCCGTTTCGCAGCAGGACACCGACGCGAAGACGAGCGACAGCGAAGCCAAACTCGCGGCGTTGCAATCCGCGCAGGCGAACGTCGCTCGGCTCACCGAACTGGTGTCGTATGAAAAAGTCACCGCGCCGTTCGACGGCGTGGTCACCGTACGCAACGTCGATGTGGGCGCATTGGTGACGTCGGGCGGATCGCCGGGGCTCGCGGGGATGCCTGGCGAACTCTTTCATATCGAACAGACCGACCGCCTGCGTATCTTCGTCAACGTGCCGCAGGACGACGCGAGCAGCATCTCAACGGGCACGCTGCTTTATCTGACGACGCAGCAATATCCCGGACGCCGCTTTGCAGCCACCGTCGCGCGCTCGGCGAATGCGATCGATCCCGTGAGCCGCACGCTGCGTGTCGAAGTCGATGTCGACAATCACGACGGCGCGTTATTGCCGGGTGCGTATGCGCAGGTGCATCTCGCGTTGCAGACCGCGCATCCCGCGCTCGAACTGCCCGTCAGCGCATTGCTGTTCAGGCCCGACGGCGTGACCGTCGCGGTGATCGGCAAGAGCAATACGGTGCAGCTAAAGACGGTAACGATCGGCCGCGATTTCGGCACCTATGTGGAAATCGCTACGGGCGTCGAAGCAACGGATCGCGTGATCAACAATCCCGGCGACGCCGTCAGCAGCGGTGAAGCGGTACGCGTCGTGGCATCCGCTGCGCTCCACGGCTAAGCGAGGCGCATGATCATGCTCAACGTACCCGTCGCATCCATTCGCAGGAATCTCGCAATCGGCGTTGCGTGCGCGCTGACTGCGTGCTCGACGCTGCCTTCTTATACGCATCCCTCTGTCGATGTGCCCGATCACTATGCAGGCACGGCCGCGCCCGGCTGGGCTGTCGCGGCTCCGGCCGATGCACAGCCGCGCGGCCCCTGGTGGACGCTCTTCAACGACGACGAATTGAACCGTCTCGAAGCCCGCGTCGATGTGTCCAATCAGACCGTGGCCAAGGCAGTGGCGCAGTTGCAGGCAGCGCGCGCGATGATCGACTATCAACGCGCAGGCTACGCGCCGACGATCACCGCCGGCGCCGCACAATCGCGCGCGCGTTTGTCGCAGAACGTCCTCGGCCATTCGCTCGCGGGCAAGACGGTGCCCGATTATTCGGTGGGCGTGTCGGCGAGCTGGGAGCCGGACCTGTTCGGCCGCGTGAAGGATGCAACGGTCAACGCACGCGACAATGCGCAGGCAAGCGAGGCCGATCTGGAATCGGTGCGCCTCTCCATCGCAAGCGATCTCGCGCTCGACTACTTCGATCTACGCTCGCTCGACCGGCAAAAGAAACTGCTGGACGATTCCGTCACGGCGTACACCGCTGCATTGAAGATCGTGCAGCAGCAGTTGAACGACGGAGCCATCGACGCCTCCGCCGTCGCGCAAGCTCAGACCCAACTCGAAAGCACGCGCACGATGGACAGCGATATCGACGTGCAACGCGCGCAGTTGCAACACGCGATTGCGACGCTGATCGGCGTGCCCGCTTCGTCGTTCGCGCTGCCGCAACAGGTGCGCGACATTGCGCTGCCGCAGATTCCTGCGGGCCTGCCGTCGCAATTGCTCGAACGCAGACCCGACATCGCCGCCGCCGAGCGGCGCGTCGCCGCGGCCAATGCGCAGATCGGCGAGGCGCATGCGGCCTTCTATCCGGACCTGACGCTTTCGGCCACAGCGGGACTCGAAAGCACGTTCTTCGCGCCGTGGCTTACCGCGCCGAGCCTCTTCTGGTCGATCGGCTCGCAACTCGCCGGCACGCTATTCGACGGCGGCCGCCGCGATGCCGCGCTCAAAGGCGCGAACGCACAGTATGACGGCGCGGTCGCCGATTACCGTCAAACGGTGCTGGTTGCGTTTCAGCAAGTGGAGGACAACCTCTCGGCGCTGACCACGCTCGCCAGTGAAGCGGATAGCGAGCAGCGTGCGACATCAGCGGCGGAACTCGCGCTGAAGCTCACGACGAACCGCTATCAGGCCGGCGCCGTCAGCTATCTCGATGTCGTCACGGCGCAGACCATCGCGCTCACCAACGAGCGCACGGCCGAGCAGATCGACGCGCGCCGCATCGATGCGAGCGTGCAGTTGCTGAAGGCGCTAGGCGGCGGCTGGGATCGCGCGACGCTTACCGATGCGCAAAGGTCAGAATGAAGCGCGTGCTCTGTGCGTCGCTTTCGGCGTGCGCCGAACCGCCATGTAACTCCATGATGGTGCGGACGATGGCGAGCCCGAGTCCGGTCGAACCCGTCGACTCGGGATCGCTCTTGCGCGAAGGATCGACGCGATAGAAACGGTCGAAGATGCGTTCGAGCAACGAAGGGTCGATCGGCGCACCCTGATTGGCGACGGTCACGCGCAAGCCGTGCGGCGTACCCTGCGCGCCGAGTGTGATCGTGCCGTCACGCGGCGTATAGCGGATCGCGTTGGCGAGCAGATTGCTGACCGCGCGGCGGAACAGCTCGGCGTCGGCATGAACGCGGCCGCCGCCCGTCACTTGCAGATGCACGCCGGCATCGTCGGCGACGCCTTCAAAGTACTCGGCGATGCGCGCGAGTTCCTTCGCGGCATCCAGTTCGCTCAACGTCGTGACGAACTGCGGATGCTCGGCGCGCGCGAGAAACAGCACGCTTTCGATCATGCGCGAGATCCGCTCGCATTCCTCGAGATTCGATGCGAGCAGCGACTGATATTCGTCGGCGGAGCGCGGACGTGCGAGCGCGACTTCGGTCGAGCCGCGCAGATTGCCGAGCGGCGTGCGCAAATCGTGCGCGAGATCGGCCGTGTATTGCGACATGCGTTGAAAGCCGCCATGCAGCCGGTCGAGCATCGCGTTCAGCGAGACGACCAGCGTGGCGAGTTCGCTCGGTACGTTATCGACTTTTATGCGCGTGTCGAGCTTGTCGACGGTGATCGTCGCGGCCTTGCCCGCCATCTCGCGCAAAGGCTTCAGCGACTCGCGCACCAGCATCCAGCTCATCAGGAACGCGAGCAGCATGCCGGCCAGGCCCGCGCCATAAAGACGCTCGCGATAGTAATCGAGCAGACGCCAGCGGTCCGTCATATTGCGCGCGATGACCAGCGTGACGGGCGTGCCGTCGCCCAGCACCGCATCCGCTGCGAGCCCGCGCACAGGCACGCCGCGCGCGTTGTGCCATTCCACGATGCTGGTCTCAGCGATACGCTGCGACGCGCCAAGCGGATTCGCCAGGGTCGGCGACGGCACGGCCGGATCGGCGATGCCCGCCGTGTTGTGCTCGAACACGAGCTTGCGGTCGGGGCCGCGCACTTCCATCGACATCGCGAGATTGCCCAGCACCTGGCTCGTCAGCCGGTCTTCATGGGCGCGCAAATCGGCAAGCGTCGCGATTTCCTGCGCGAGACGCCGCGTATGGCGCGCGATCAGCACGATGTCGAGATCGTCCTGCTGCTTGACCTCGCGGTCGAGCGCGAAATACAACACGCTGCCGACCAGCGCAAACACCATCAACGTCGTTCCAGCGAAGGCAAGCGCAAGCGTGGTGGTCAGCGAGCGCGCCGCCATCAATCGGTCTCTTTCAATTCGATCACGTAGCCGACGCCGCGCACCGTTTGTATCAGCTTGATCGGGAAGTCGTCGTCGATCTTCGCGCGCAGCCGGCGAATCGCCACTTCGACCACGTTCGTGTCGCTGTCGAAGTTCATGTCCCACACATACGACGCGATCTGCGTGCGGCTCAGCACTTCGCCCTGACGGCGCGCGAGCAGTTGCAGCAGCGAGAATTCACGCGGCGTCAGATCGATGCGCGTGTTGCCGCGGCGCACGCGCCGACGGTTCACGTCGATTTCCAGATCGCCCACTTTCAGCAGTTCGCTTTCGCGCGGCGGGCCGCGTCGCGCCAGTGTGCGCACGCGTGCGAGCAGTTCGACGAACGCGAACGGCTTCACGAGATAGTCGTCGCCGCCGAGTTCGAGACCGCGCACGCGGTCGCTCACGTCGTCGCGCGCGGTGAGGAACAGCACGGGCGTGGTGCGCGTGGCGCGCAGGACTTTCAGCACGGCCCAGCCGTCCATGGTCGGCAGCATCACGTCGAGCACGATCACGTCGTAGTCCTGCTCCTGCGCGAGCAGCAGACCATCGGCGCCGTCGTTGGCGACGTCGACGGAATAGCCCGATTCTTCAAGGCCCTTTTTCAGGTAGGCGCCCGTTTTCGGTTCGTCTTCGATAATCAGTATTCGCATGACAGCCTCCGGCGCTTTAACGCACTTCAACGCACTTGGACGCGCTTTAACCGCGCTGAATGCGCGGTGGCGTAGTCGTGCCTTGTGGCGGTTTGACGCCGAGCGCTTCGGCCTTCAGCACGAAATCGGCAAGCGAGCGCGACTCCATCTTCTTCATCGCCTGACCGCGGTGAATCTTGACGGTGATCTCACTCAGGTTCATTTCGGCGGCAATCTGCTTGTTCATCAGGCCGCTCGCGACGAAGGCCATCACTTCGCGCTCGCGCGGCGTGAGCGATGCGTAGCGGCGGCGCAGGTCCGCGACCGAGCGGTCCGCTTCGCGCCGTTCCTCGTCCTTGCCGAGCGCACTCGCCACGGCGTCCAGCATGTCCTGATCGCGAAACGGCTTCGCAAGAAAGTCCATCGCGCCGGCCTTCATTGCCTTGACCGACATCGCGATATCGCCGTGCGCGGTCATGAAGATAATCGGCACGCGCAATTCGCCCGCGGCAATCTGTTCCTGCACGGCGAGGCCGCTTTGCCCTTTGAGCCGTACATCGAGAATCAGACAGCTCGGCACGTCCGGTCTCGGGAACGCAAGGAATTCCTGCGCGGACGCGAACAGTTCAACGCGCAAGCCGACGGAGCGCAGCAACATGCTGACGGCTTCGCGCATCGACGCGTCGTCGTCGACGACATAGACCATCGCGCTAGTCGCGTTGACCGGTTCAGTGCTCATTGCGCTTTGCCTCATCGAGCGGCAGAACGAACTGCATCACGGCACCCTTTCCCTCTTGAGATTCCGCCCAGATCCGGCCGCCGTGCGCCTCGACAATCGAGCGGCAGATCGACAGTCCCATTCCCATGCCTTCCGCCTTCGTCGTGAAAAATGCGTTGAAAAGCCGCCCGGCGTTCTCTTCGCTGATGCCCGTGCCGGAGTCTTCCACGACCACCAATGCGTGCCGCGCGTCGAAAGAGCGCGTGCGAATCCGCAATTCCCGCGGCCGTGCCGTGATGCCCGACATCGCCTGCACGCCGTTCATCACGAGGTTGATCACGACCTGCTGCAACTGCACGCGGTCGGCGCACACCGACGGCGCGGGACTCGCGTAATCGGCATCCACTTCGACGCGGTGCGCATCCAGTTCACGCCGCACGAGTTCGATGGATTCTCTCACTATAGCGTTCAGATCGAGTACCGCGTGGCTCGGATCGCGCTTTTGCGCCATCGACCGTATCTGGCGGATCACATCGCTCGCGCGCCGCGCGTCGTGAATCATCTGGTTAATCGACTGGCCGACTTCCTTCAGATCGGGCTGCGGACGGTTTAGCCAGCGCAGCGCGGCGTCGCCGCACGTGGCGATCGCCGCGAGCGGCTGCGTGACCTCGTGCGCAATCGACGCGGCCAGTTCGCCGAGCATCGTCACACGCGTGACGTGCGCGAGTTCGGCCGTCGAGCGGTCGAGCGCTTCCTGCGCCGCCCGCCGTTCGGTCACGTCCATCAGCGCGCCGACGTATTCGGGATTCGCCGATTGCGGTGCGGCGAGACGCGCGACGTAGTGCACGTGCTTGACGCTTCCGTCGGGCATCGCGAGGCGATGTTCGAGGTCGATCAACGGCACGCCCGCGAGACTCTGCTGATAAGCCTGCCTCATCAGCGCGATGTCTTCCGGATGCGCGCGCGCGAGGATCAGTTGGAAGCTGGGCGCGACGTCTTTCGAATAGTCGAAGATTCGATACGTTTCGTCGGACCACCACATCTCGCCGCCGGGCAGTTTCGTCGCGATGCTGCCGGTGCGGCTCAAACGCTGCGCGTCGGACAGAAACGCCTCGCTGCGCGCGAGCGCCTGCTCGGCCTGTTTGCGTTCTTCGATATCGGTGTTCACGCCGTACCAGCGCAAGATTTTGCCGGCGTTGTCGCGCAGCGGTTCGGCGCCGATATGCATCCACCGGTAGACGCCGTCGCTGTGCCGGATGCGGGACACGCTTTCGAACGGCGCGCCCGTTGCAATGGCTTCGTGCCACGCGTGCTGCATCGCGCCGCAGTCGTCGGGATGAACGATCGAGCGCCAGATGTCGCCGTCGTTCTCAACGCACGTCACGCCCAGTTCGTTCCAGCGACGGTTGATGAAGACGAGCCGCCCATCGCTCGACGAACTCCAGACCATGCCTGGAATCGCGTCGATGGTCGCGCGCAATTCGTCCTTCTGGCGCCGCAACTCGCCTTCCATCTGCTTGCGAACGGTAATGTCGTTGTTGGTGGCGAGCACGGCGCGCGGCTTGCCCTTCGCATCGCGCCACAGCGCCCAGCGGCTCGAAATGACGACCGTTGTGCCGTCATTGCGCACATGCTGCAGTTCGCCTTGCCAGCGCCCGGAACGCAACAACTCGCGGCGGATTTCGTCGAGCGAGACCGACGAGCGCGTTTGCGTCAGCTCATGCACCGGCTGGCCGATCGCCTGTTGCGTGGTCCATCCATAGAGTTGTTCCGCGCCCTGATTCCAGAACGTGATCAGATCGTTCATGTCGTAGACGACAATCGCGTCATGCGTCAGATCGAGTAACTGCAACTGCTCCTGCAGCGTCGCCGTGCTCTTCTGATTGCGCAGCGCGAGCACCGACGCCGTCGCGATCGCGAGCAGGCTCACAAGACAGCGCGCAACGGGGCCGCCCGAGTAGTGCTCGTCGTGGGACATTGCAAAGGCGATCACCGTGAGCGCCACGCAACCCCATGACGTGAGAATCGCAGCGGGCCGCGAACTCGTCGAGGCGACGAGCAACACCACGACCACGTACAGCACGGCGATCGCGATATCGAGTGGCGTGAATGCGTCGATCAGGAATACGACGAGCGCGACTACCGCCGCGAGAACGTACAACACGCGTGGGTCATGCCGCATCGGTTCGTCGGCGCGTGAGCGGAATATCATGTCGGCGATTGAGCGCGCCGCGCGAGAAGGAGGGAGACGAAACGAGGCGATGCTGGCATAGGCATTCGAGGTAAACGTTCGTTGACGAGTACCGGGGACCCTGTCTCGCGCCGCCATAACGGCGCATCGAAGTCAGACACGCGGGACGCCGACCCATTTAATCCGGCAGTTATCTTATCTGAGTTTTTCGTTATCCAACCGTTAAGTCCCTTCCCGACGAAGCCTTAATCAAGGCTCGCCGCGTTCCGCCTGCAGCGTTTCGAGGCAACGCAATATGGCCGCGCCATCGACAGGTTTGCTCAGCACGCACAGCGCGCCATCGTCCAGCGCCTGGCGGCGCACCGCGTCCGACGCGAACGCGGAGATAAAGATGACCGGCAGCGTGATCCCGTCGTCGATCAGACGGCGTTGCAACTGAAGCCCGCTCATGCCCGGCATCTGGACATCGGAGATGACGCACGCGACATCCGCGATCTGGCCGGAGGCGAGAAAATCTTCGGCCGACGCATAGAGCCGCACGTCCCAACCCAGCGAACGAACCAGACTCGATGTGGCGATACGGACGGATTCGTCGTCGTCGATAATCGAAGCTATCGGATGGGAATGCAAGCGACTGATCCTCTGCCATACATGCGGTTACGGCGGCACGCTGTTGCTTCGCCCGCCGTTCAGGTGTTCCCATCTTAGGGAGAAAAGCCTGCCGGGAAAATTATATGTGTGTATAGGGTGGGTGCGTGGAGTCGGCGTTGCTATCCGAAAAGCCGCGCCCACACCTGCCGCACACGACGCGCGCGGTCTTCGAAAAGATATGACGCAACCAGCGCCAGAAGACCTGAAATAGCCCCCGTCAGGATGTGCTCGACGTAGGGGATTGGGTAGTGACTCGCGTGCGAGTAGGCGTCGCCTACCGTTGTCAGCACGCCGACGACAAGCGCATTGCCGTAGCGATGCCCGTAGAGTTTCGCCGCGGGCGTGAAAGTCAGAAGTATGGCCAGGAGCCCGGTGAGCAAACCGGTGCGGAATGCAATCGTCCAGTGGACAAGGCTCATGATATTGCCCCAGCTACCCGGCATGCACGTCATGCATGCGCTTGTCGGCTGCCAGAAACGCTGGATAAACAGCCTGATGCGGCGCTTCCACTCGCTTGACATGATCGATGCCCTTGTCACGGCCGACGCCAATATACGGTGGAATACTACACTCGCAACGGCAGCTTCACTTCCCCTTGACGTTACGTTCCTGTCCCGGTGTGACGTCAAAGACCTTCCGATAACACCGCCCCAGATGCGAAGCGCTGGCAAACCCGCACTGCATCGCAATGTCGAAGATCGAAGCGGTCGATTCATGCAGGAGCTTTTGCGCCGCCTTCAGGCGCACGCCCAGATAGAACTGCGACGGTCCCATGTCGAAATGCTTGAGCCACATGCGCTCGAACTGGCGAGGCGAGATACCGACCAGCGAGGCGAGCGTCTGCACAGGAACGGGGCGCTCTATGTTCTGCTCCATCAGCGTGATCGCATTGACGATGCGTCGGTCCTCGATACCGTAGCGCCACTGGATCGCCATTTTCTGGCTTTCCTGCGACGCGCGAATCCGCGTATGCAGAAACTGATCGGCGACATCGGCGGCGAGCCGGTGGTTATGCGCGCGCGCGATCACGTCCAGCATCAGATCGATCGCCGCGGTGCCGCCGCCGCATGTCAGCCGGTCGCCGTCGATGCAATAGAGGTCGCGCGTGACCGCGAGCGAAGGAAACTCGTCGGCGAGCGCCTTCAACGCTTCCCAATGAATCGTGCAACGCCGCTTGTCGAGCAGCCCGGCGCGCGCGAGGATCATCGTGCCGAGGCTCACGCCGCCGAGCGGTTTGCCTGTCGCGGCATAGCGGCGCAAAAAGTCGAACACCCGCTCGTTGCGGTAGTTCTCCACACCGATGCTCGCCACCACGAACAACTGGTCCACGGCAATCGACGAGGTCATTGCGGATTCAGGCTGCAGCGAAAATCCGGAACTCGACGACACGGGCTCGCCGTCGGCGCTGATGAGATGCCAGCTATACAGCGGCTTGCCGCTCACCCGGTTAGCCGCGCGCAGCGGCTCGCTCGCGGAGCTGAGCGCCATCATCGAGAAGTTGGGTACGAGGAAAAAGCCGATGCGTTCCGTGTCGGGCCGTCGCTCCCGGCTCGAATCCGCCGTGCTTTCCGTGGGCGCGGCGGCGAGTGCGGCGGCCAGTGCGCCCTCTCCCGCCACCGGCCACTTTTGACTGCGGGCGGAAGCCGGTTGCGGACCCTCATCGTTCATTTTCCTGCGCATGTCCATGCTGGATTGGCCAAGGTGAGGAAACTGTCGCATATCGGGCCGCGCCGGTCCATCGCCGCATGAGTGCGCAAGCGCTATCGGGCCCGCCTCAATCGCCGGTGTAGTTCGGCGGACGCTTCTCGAAAGTCGCGGCGAGCGCCTCGCGATGATCCTCGGTGCGATGCGCGATGCCCTGAAAAGCCGCCGAGAGTTCCAGCAGGCTCGGCAGGTCCATCCGCTGTCCTTCGCGGATGAGGCGCTTGCTCATGCGCAGCACGTTGGGCGGATTGACGGCGATTCGCGCCGCCAGTTCCTTCGCCGCGGACAGCAGTTCCGCGTCCGGCACCACCCGCGAGACGAGCCCCCACGCGAGCGCGCATTGGGCATCGATAGGCGTGCCCGTGAAAATCATTTCCGCGGCGCGCGAAAGACCGATTGCACGCGGCAGCAGCCACGCGCCGCCGTCGCCAGGAATGATGCCGACCTTGGCGAAGCTCTCCGCGAACAGCGCGCTTTCTGCGGCGATACGGATATCGCACATCAGCGCGAGATCGCAGCCCGCGCCATGCGCGGGTCCGTTCACCGCGGCGATGCAAGGCACGTCCAGTTCATGAAACGCGCGCGGAATGCGTTGAATGCCGCGCCGATAGTTCTCGCGTATTCGTGCCGCGTTGCCGGCGAACGTGCCGAGCTCGTCGCGCATGTGTTTGATGTTGCCGCCTGAGGAGAATGCCGGGCCCGCGCCCGTCAGCACGATCGCGCGGACGCTCAGATCGGCTTGCGCGCGCGCGAGGCTCGCTACCAGCGCGTCGACCACTTCCATTTCGGTGAGTGCATTGCGCGTTGCAGGACGGTTCAGCGTGATCGTAGCGACGCCACCGTCCAGTTCGTAAAGTACCGGTTCGTTCATGTTCAGGTTCCCGTGCGCAGAAGTTCTTCGGCGACCGATGCAGCCAGTTCGCGGCGCAGCACCTTGCCGCTCGGGTTCAGCGGCAAGCGGTCCACGAACAGTATTTTCTTTGGCCGCTTGTATGGCGCGAGGTCGTCGCTCGCCTTGCAAAACGCGATGACGGCGTCTTCCGTCAACTGTGCGTCGCTGCGCACGACAAACGCCGTGACCGCCTGGCCCCACTTCGGATCGGGCACGCCGATCACCGCGGCCTCCTGCACGCCGGGGCAGTGATACAGCACCTCTTCGACTTCCCGCGGATAGATGTTTTCGCCGCCCGAGACAATCATGTCGTCGGCGCGGCCGTGAAAGTGGAAATAGCCGCCTGCGTCGACGCTGAAAAGATCGCCCGTGTAGAGCCAGCCGTCGCGAAACTTCTTTGCCGTTTCGACGGGATTGTTCCAGTACGCGCGCGCCAGTTGCGGGCCGCGTACGATCAGTTGACCGACTTCGCCAGGCGCCACGCTTTCCGTGGATGGCACGACGCGCTCCGTATCGTTCGTCACGACGCGGCAGGTGCTGATCAGCGTCGGCTTGCCGCACGACCCGAGGCGCGACAGTGCATCGCGTGGATGCAGCAGCAGCGTCAGGCTCGCTTCGGTCATGCCGTAGCCGTTGTAGACATTCGGACAGAACTCGTCGATGACGCGTTGCATCGCTGCAGCGGGAATGGCCGCGCCGCCCGTGGTGATCATCCGCAGGCTGCTGTGATCGGTCCGCGCGAACGATGGATGGAACAGCATGTCCTGGATCTGCGTCGGCACGGCAAAGAGCGTCGTAATGCGATGTTCGCCGATCGCGGCGAGCGTGCGCTCGGGATCGTAGCGCGGCAGAACGATGTTGGCCGCACCGACCATCAGGTGCGGCATGAAATACGCCTGCATGCCGCCGACGTGGTACAGCGGCGCGATATGAAGCGCCGAATCGCTGCTCGTCAGGCTGTATTCCATCACGCAGTTCGTGGCGATCGCGACGTCGTTGCCATGCGTGTGGATCGCGCCTTTCGGACGCCCCGTCGTGCCGGACGTGTACACCAGCGCCGAGATGTCCTCGGGCGTGACGGGAGGCAGCGGCGCATCGCGATGACGCGTGCCGTCTATCAGCGAATCGAAGTCGTGATGATGCGATGGCGCATCGCCGTCGCCGGGAAGTTCATCGCCGTGGCCGCCGTGTCCTGTCACACGCACATAGATGCGCAGATCGGGCAAGCCCTGTTCGACCTTCGCTACGACGGCCTGCATCGAATCGTCGTAAATCAGTGCCCGCGCGCCGGCATCGCGAATAATGAACGCCGCGTCGTTCGCGGACATCCGGTAGTTCATCGGGACTGCAATCGCGCCGAGCAACTGACAGGCGAGATACGCGGTGGCCGTGGCGTCGGATGTCTTCTGGAAGATGGCCACGCGATCCGTTTGCCGCACGCCCAGATCGAACAGCGCCTGCGCGAGTCCGCGTACGCGCACGTCCCATTGCGCGTAGGTCAAGCGCGCGTCGGCGCAGACCAGCGCGAGACGGTCGGGGTACTTCGCGACCGTGTTTTCGAACAGCGAGGTAATGGTCAGCATGATGGAAATGGAGTGCGCTCAGAGGTTGATCTTCAGATCGGGGAGATCGCGCGAGGCGATCAGGTATTTCGCCATTTCCGACGTTCCGCCGACAATCGTCAGCGCGCGCGCGTCGCGATAGAGCTGTTCGGCCCGGCCGTATTCTTTGGTAAGGCCGTCGCCGCCCAATATCTGCACGGTTTCGTTGACACAGAAATTCGCCGTCTCTGTCGCGACGAGCTTGGCCATGGCCGCTTCCTTCATCAGCGCCTTGCCGTCGGCGCCCGCGTCGTACATCTTCGTGGCGCGGTACGTGAGGAGTTCGGCGGCGTCGATCCGCCAGCTCATCTGCGCGATCTTGTCCCAGATCAGTTGCTTGCAGCCGAGGAGCTGCCCGAACGTCCTGCGGCTTTGCGCATGCGATCGGGCGATGTCGAACGCACTGCGCGCGACGCCGAGGCCCGAGCCGCCCAAAATCGCGCGCTCGAAATTGAACATGCCGCGCATGATTGCGAAGCCCTCGCCGGCCACGCCCAACAGGTGATCCGCGCCGACCCGGCAATCGTCGAACTTCACTTCGCCGACGATGCAGCCGTGCCGGCCCATGAACGTATAGTTGCGCGGAAAGCTGATGCCGCGCGCGTCTTTGGGCACGGCCACGGCGGTGATGCCCGGCCTTTCCAGGCCATCGCGCGGCGTGATGCCGTAGGCGATATAGACGTCCGCAACCGACGCGTTCGAGATATAGCGCTTGAAGCCGTTGATGACCCATTCGTCGGTGCGCGCGTCGTATTCGACGCGCGTTTGCATGTCGGCGGAATCGCTGCCCGTGCCGGGCTCGGTCACGCAGATCGCGCCGATCGCGCGGCCATCCAGAATCGGTTCGAGATACGCTTCGCGCACTTCCCTGCTGGCATGACGATGCAGCGGATAGGCGCAGCTCAGCGCGGTGGCGATGGTGGTCTCAAACGCATAGTTGATGGCGGACGCTTCCTCGGAGAGGATCGTCGCGTGCGTGAGACCGGGCTTTGTCAGCGAGCCGCGATACAGGTCCGCGAACATCAGCCGCAAATAGCCGGCTTCGCCCAGCGCGCGCACCACGCGTTTGACGGCGTCCCAGTCGCGGCGCTCTTCTATGTCCGCGGCGCGCGGCGCGAGTTCGCGTTGCAGGAACGCGCGCGCTTCGGCGCGAAACGCGCGGTCTTCGTCGGTAAGGAGAAAATCTTGCATGGCAGACGACACTTCAGGTATTGACAGGTGAATGAGCCGCGCGGATGCCCCGCGCCGCATAGACGCGCGCATCGCGCACGGTCGGCAGCAGGAAGCGCGCTTCGCGCAGCGCCGCATAGTCGAGTTCGCCGACCACCAGTTCTTCGTCGGTCGTCGAGCCCATCGCGACTGTGTTGCCGAACGGATCGAGAATGCGCGAGCCGCCCCAGAAACGCAGCATGCCTTCGGTGCCGATGCGATTCGCCATGACCACGGCGACCCCGTACGTGACCGCATAGAAGCGCAGGTTCAGCTCCCACGCGGACGGATTGTCGAAGCCGCCGCCCACCGCTTCGCGCGCGGAACTGATCGGCGCGGCGAGCAGCGTGACGCCGTCGCACATCAGGTCGTGAACGAGCGCGGGGTTCCACAGGTCGTTGCAGATCGGCGTGGCGACGCGCCAGTCGCGGTCGATGCCGAACGCGCCGAGATCCGCTCCCGGCGCGTAATAAAGACCGTCGCGCAGCTTGCCGTACGTCGCCAGTTGAATCTTGCGATGCACGTGCACGATTGCGCCTTCCGTCACGCTCGCCTGGCTGTTGTAGAACTGGCCACCAGGCGCTTCTTCGATAAAACCAAACGACGTATGCAGACCAACGCTCGCTTGCGCAAGCGCCGCAATGGCCGGGTGATCGACACGCATTGCAAGCTGCAGCGCGTCCTTGCCCGCGCTATGCCCGCATAGGGACAATTCCGGAAAGAGCAGCATCGCGACGCCGCGCCGGCGCGCTTCGTCGATCATGCTCAGATGCTTGCGGAGGTTGGTGTCGAGATCGCCATACGAACTGTCGATCTGCGCGGCCGCGACTTTTAGCGCGCCGTCTCGCGGCGCTTCGGGGGAATGCGAAGGCATGTTCTCGTCTCTCTGATCTGATCGGGTCGCGTGCGTTACAGCAGACCGGCTTGCTTCAGGAAATCATGCGAGACTTCGCTGAACGATTTCTTCTGCACGTCGACGGATGCGTTCAGGCGCGCCATCGTCGGTGCGTCGAGTTTTGCGGACAGCGAGTTGAGGATCGGCCCGAGCTTCGGATTGGCGTCGAGCGTCGCCTTGCGGATCACCGGCGTGAGCGCGTAGGACGGAAAGAAGCCCTTGTCGTCCTTCAGAATGACGAAGTTGAATGCGGGCACGCGGCCATCGGTCGCGAAGACGAGCGCGATATCCACCTGACGATCCTTCAGCGCCTGATACGTGAGGCCGGAGTCCATCCGCTTGACCTCGTCCTGCGAAAATTCGAAGCCGTACAGCTTTTGCAGCGGACGCAACCCGTCGGGGCGCGCATAGAACTCCGAATTGGACGCGAAGGTCAGCGTCTTGCCTGCTTTAATCGCCCTTGCAAGATCGCTCAGGGTCGCGATGCCCAGCTTCTTCGCTTCGTCCTGATTCATCGCGAACGAGTACGTGTTGTTCGCACGCGAAGGGTCGAGCCATACCAGGCCCTTGCCTGCATCGAGTTCCTTGACCTTCCTGTAGGTGTCTTCCGGCGACAGGCGGTCATTGATCTTGTTGTACGTGATGAGCGACGTGCCCGTGTATTCCCAGTACACGTCGACCTGTCCATTCTCTTGCGCCGAGCGCAGCACCGCGCTGCCCAGGCCATCCTTCTTCGTGACGGTGAAGCCTTTTGCCTGCAGTAGCTCCGTGGTCATTTCGGCGAGCAGTTGCTGCTCGGTGAAGTTCTTGCCGCCGACCACCACGCTGGCCGCCGCGCAACTGATGGCCCACGAGGACGCAAAAGAGAGAGCGACGAGCGCGCAGGCCCGCTTGAAAAAAGTAGTCTTCATGATTTCCTCGGAAAACGCGTATGCGTGGGATGGAACTAGCGTTGGGAAGCGACGCCTCGCGACACGAGATGCACCTGCATCTGTCCGACGAGCACGTCTGTGAGAACCGCGAGGACCGCGGTTGGAATAGCGCCTGCCAGCAGCATCGAAAAGTCGTTCATGTCGATGCCGGTAAAGATCAGCTCACCAAGCCCGCCGCCGCCGACGAGAAACGCGAGCGGCGCGGTGCCGACGGTAATGGCGAGCGCGGTGCGAATGCCCGCGAAGATCACGTACAGCGCATTGGGCAATTCCACCTGCCATAGAACCTGCGCAGGCGTCATGCCCATGCCGGTGGCCGCTTCGATCAGCGCACGCGGAACCGCGCGCAGACCTTCGAGCGTGTTGAGCACGATGGGCAGCAACGTCGCCACCCACAGCGCGAAGATGGACGGCCATCGTCCAATGCCGAGCACGCTCATGGCGAGCGCGAGCAGCGCGAGTTTGGGCACGGCCTGCCCCATGTTCAGCGTCTGCATCAGCGCCTGAGCGACGCGAGCCTGTTTGCCCGACTCGCGGCTCAGATAGATGCCGAGCGGCACTGCGACGACGATCGCGAGGCTGCCCGCGATGGCGACCATCGTCATCTGCGCGATGGACTGGTAGACGATATCGCTGCGATATTGCGCGATCGACGCGAGCCAGTTGTGCCAGTTCTCCGCGCGGGCCTGCAGCGGCGCAGCGCACGCGAAGAGGACTGCGCAGCGTGAAAGCAGTGTTCTCATGTTTTTCATGCGCAGACCTCCGCGGGCAAACGCAACATGTCGACGATGTGCGCCTGGTTCACGTAGCCGACGAAGCGGCCCTCGTCGTCGACGGTGGGCAGCCATGCTTGTCCGAGCGCGAACATCGACGAAATCACGCTGCGCAGATCGTCGCAATCGCGCGCCACGCCGCGCATGGGCCTGGCATGCGCCGCCGTCAGCGTGCCGTCTATTGCCGCGAGTTCCGCCGCGCCGAAATACCCTTGCGGCTTGCCCGCGGCATCGAGCAACACGATCTGCTCGACGCCGTGCCGCTCGAGCAGCGCCCGCGCTCGCACGCTGCTGTCGCCTACCCGCGCGGCGCACTCGCAGGCGGACAAAGCGTCTTTTGCACGCACGAGGCGCAGCCGCTTCAATGCCCGGTCCGCGCCGACGAAGCCGGCGACGAACGGACTCGCGGGCCTCGCGAGAATCGTGTCCGGCGTATCGAACTGTTCGAGCCGGCCTGCGCGAAAGATCGCGATGCGGTCGGCCATCTTCACGGCTTCGTCGATGTCGTGGCTCACGAACATGATCGTCTTCTTCACCTGCTGCTGGATGCGCAGAAACTCGTCCTGGATCAGCTCCCGATTGATCGGGTCGATCGCGCCGAACGGTTCGTCCATCAGCATGACGGGCGGATCGGTTGCCAGTGCGCGCGCGACGCCGACGCGCTGCTGCTGCCCGCCGGACAGGTCCTTCGGATAGCGCGACAAATAGATCGACGGATCGAGTGCGACGATCTCCAGCAATTCGGCCGCGCGGCGCTTCGCTTTCGTCTTGTCCCAGCCCAGCAGACGCGGCACGACGCTGATGTTTTCCTCGACCGTCATGTTGGGAAAGAGACCGATCTGCTGGATCACATAGCCGATCTGGCGGCGCAATTCGACGACTTCGAACTCGTCCGTATCGCGGCCGTCGATGAAAATCTTTCCCGAAGTCGGCTGGATCAGACGGTTGATCATTTTCAGCGTGGTCGTCTTGCCGCAGCCCGACGGGCCGAGCAAAACGCAGATTTCACCCGCGCCGACTTCCATGTCGATGCCGTCGACCACCGGGGCGCTGGCGCCTTCATAGCGCTTCGAGATGCTGGAGAGCTTGATCATGGTTATTGCGCGTGATGAGGAGATTTACGGAACGACGCCCACGCGCCGAGACGCACTGCAAGCCTGCCGGTACGCGACGGGCTGCGAAGGCCCTTCGGCGTCAACAGACGCTGCACCCAGCCGAGGCCATAGTCGGCGGCGATCGCCAGAACGCTCACGAGAATCGCGCCGGCAATCAGCTGACGCGGGTCCGACTGCGAGATGCCGCGGCTGATCAGCTTGCCGAGGCCGCCCGCGCCGATATAGGCGGCGACGGCGGCAATGCCCACGTTGATCACCACGGCCATGCGCACGCCCGCCATGATGATCGGCAGCGCAATCGGGATCTCGACCTTCCACAGACGCTGGCGCGTGGTCATGCCGATGCCGCGCGCGGCTTCGCGCAGCGCCGGATCGATGTTGGTGATGGCCGTGTACGTGTTGCGCACGATCGGCAGTTGCGAATAAAGGAAGAGCGCGATGACCGTCGGCAGAAAGCCGATGCCCTGGCCGATCAACGACAGGACCGGAATCATCAGACCGAATAGCGCGACTGACGGAATAGTCATCAGAATCGCCGCGAGGTACAAGACCACTCTCGCGGCGCGCTCATTGGCCGTGATCGCGATGCCGAGCGGCACGCCGGTGAGGATGGCAAAACCGACGCCCACCCCGACGATCTCGATGTGCTCAACGGTGAGCCTGATGATCGACGCAAGGTTGTCGATCATGAAAGCAAGGGTATCCACGTTGTCTCCGTTCCGCTGTTGCGTGTCCGTGTGCTTCGCCACCGGGCAAAGATATCTGGACAAAACCCGGAACCCTTCATCTGCATTCGACGTCGTTTGTCACGGAAGCGACATCGCGATTGAGCCGTGGTGCGTTTCCCTTGCGGCACGGGGAACGGGCTATGCATCGCTAAGGGTTATCCCCGTCCTTTAAGCGACAGGTCGGTGCGGTGACTGAATCAGGAAGAAGCGAGAAGAGGCGCTGGCGGCGGGCAAACCGGCGGGCAACTAAGCGCATGGTTGGCAAGGTCGCCTGCGATCAGGTCGCGACTTTGCGTCAGTTTTCCTGCCGGCGCAAGACGCTGCGTAGCGTGAACGTGGCAAGCGCGCCTGTGACGAGCGCGGTGAACAGATAAAGCCCCGCCGGACCCGCGAGCGCCATCATCGCGGAAGCGAGCGTCGGGCCGGCGCTCGCGCCAACGGAGAAGATCAGCAGAAGGCCGGCGCTCACGGCGATGCGCTGATCGGCGGGAATGCAGTCGTTCACGTACGAGGTCACGACGCCGTACATGGAAAAAGCCACCGCCACATAGAGATAGCCGAAGGCCCGGACCAGAGCGCCGTCGCGCAGCAGAAACAACAGCACGCTCAGCAATCCGGCGATGACCGCGAGACACAACAACACCTTGCGTCGATCGAAGCGGTCGGCGAGCCGTGCGACGGGCCATTGCGGCACCAGCGCGGCCAGCAGCGCGAAGCCCATGAAATGCGACACCTCCGGCACCGGATAGCCGAGGCGCCGCATGAACACCGGCTGCATCGTATAGAACGCGCTATTGAGCACACCCGCCGACAGGCACGCGAGCACGCCGAGCGGCGCCCAACGGTAGATGGTCTGCAGCCCCGACAGTCCGCGCGCGAGGCGAGAGCCGCAGGACGCAGCGGCCGCCTCGAGCGCGTGGCCGGGTGCGGGCGCGGTGCCTGCCAGCGCGACGGGAATCAGGGACGCCGCGAACAAAGCGGCGACCGCGCTGAAGAGTTCGAAGCCGCCGGGGTCCGCGAGCCCGATCAGGAACTGTCCGGTGCCGACGCCGAGATAATTGGTGATCAGATAAGCCGAAAATACGCGGCCGCGTTGAGCGTTCGTCGCGACCTGATGCAGCCAGCTTTCAACGATCGTAAAGATGCCGACGAGACAGAAGCCCGTTACGAAGCGCAAGGCCACCCACATCGAGGCCGCGCTCCACACCGCGTACCCGAGCGCGCAGCATGCCGACGACGCAGCCAATGTCACGAACGCGCGATGATGACCGACCCGCGCGATGAGCGCGCCGCCGTATAGGGCGCCGAACAGGAAGCCAACGTAATACGCCGACTGCACCACGCCCATCACGATCGACGGCGCCTGCTGCTGCGAGAGGCGCAGCGAGATGAGCGTGCCAAGCAGGCCGTTCCCGGTGATGAGAATAGCGTAGCCGAGAAGCAGGACCGCGGTGGAGCGCAAGCTTCCAAAGGCCGGCTCGCGTGACTCGACAGCGGCAGCAAGGGGCGCGGCCCTTTCTCCGCAATCGGCGAGCGGTAGCAAGTCCGTTAAAGAGGACGTGCCCGTTGGTTGACACACAGCCGGTTCCGGTGCCTGTTTCATTCGTGCTGAGTCTCGTTCGTCCTGCGCGGCACCGTTTAGCGACGTTGGGGCTTTCGAGTTCCGAATGTAGCGGTCCGCCGCCTCGCCGGCATATCGCGAATGCGACGTCGGTTAGCAGCATAACGACATTATGTTTCGCGCTTCATCGCGCTGCGCGCCTTCGGGTCCAAACACCGGAGCGTCAAGCGGTGTGAAACGCGGCGCCGCTCTTGCACGTTGGCACAAAAGGGACACTGGCTGCGATCGGCAAATCAATGAAAAGAGGCCGGAAAAAAGGCCTGTTCGCCACGTAACGCGCGCACACC
This sequence comes from Paraburkholderia sp. RL17-368-BIF-A, assembly GCF_046054045.1. Taxonomy (NCBI): domain Bacteria; kingdom Pseudomonadati; phylum Pseudomonadota; class Betaproteobacteria; order Burkholderiales; family Burkholderiaceae; genus Paraburkholderia; species Paraburkholderia sp. RL17-368-BIF-A. Next base: position 61,774 of record NZ_JARESN010000017.1, on the reverse strand, counting down.
GCCGATAGAATTTCGTCCTATAGGCAGTTACACACCGCCACACGTTCGACTCCGGTCGGATCGCTTTTTCACATCGGATTTCCGGTTAATTCAGCATGACACGGCTTGCACGGCACTACGTCCCAGAACAACCGCAGCACGTTATCTTGCAGGGGTTCACAGGGCACGCGTTCCTGGACGAAGGCGACTATCTGTACTTTATCGCCTGCCTCGCAGACGCAGCGCGCGTCGCCGGTCTGGCCGTCCACGCGTGGGTCCTGATGCCCGACGCGGTACAACTGCTCGTCACGCCTTCCTATGAGTCGAGCCTGGCCATGGCGATGCAAGCGGTCAGCCGCCGCTATGCCGAGACCTTCAACCGACGCCACGGACGCCGCGGCATGATCTGGCGTGGCGGGTACTCGGCGACAGTGATCGAGCCCGAGCGATACTTTCTGCTCGCGAGCCACGTCATCGATCATGCGCCGGTGCGCAAGTGCCTTGTGACTGAGCCAGGACAATACCCGTGGTCGAGCTATGCGCACCACGTCGGGCTGCGTATCGACAGGTTCATCAAGGAGCATCCGGTCTACCGGGCGCTCGGCGATACGCCGATCGAGCGCCACGAGGCTTACCGCAATCTGGCCGAGCAGTGTCTTGACGATCACGAGGTCGATAACCTGATGCAGTCGACCCTCGAAGGCTGGGTGCTCGGCGGCGCCGCGTACTGCGAGTGGGCGGCGCAGACCGCGAATCGGCGTTTGATGCCGCTGTTGCTACGCGACCGGCAGCCGAAGGTGCGCGCGACGCGCGCCGTCGCGCATCGGACGAATGAAAAGAAACAGGAGCGAGGAGCGAGCGTCGAACTATCGCAGCCAACGTGAGGCCGCGATTGTGGTGATCGCCCGCTGAGGTCCACGACCCGCGCGTCGCCGCCCTTTCTTACACGCCTTCCACGAGAACGGCGCGATACTTGGCGCCCTTGAATCGATGCTGTGCGACTTCCTGATACGCAGGGCTGTCGTACCACGCACGCGCGGTCTCAGTCGACGGAAACTCGACAATCACGACGCCCTCCGGCGCGTCACCCTCGAGGACCTGCTGAGGTCCGTATGCAGCGAGAATCTTCACAGGATGACCTTTGAAGGTCTCGCCCACCTTGCTTTGGTAGATGTCGAGCTCGTCCTGAGCCTGCGTGCTTTCCTTCGTGAAGACAATATAAGTCGGCATGGCGTACGCTCCTGAGCGTGGAATAGAGGCGGATACGATGATGCCATGAAATTGTGGCGGGGCTCGGGGGGTGGTGGGGGTGGTGGCGGTGGTGGTGGTTGGGGTGGAGGGATGCCGGGGGTTCGTAGACGGATGGTCGTGAGGCGGTAAGAGGTGAGGCGTCATACGATGTCTGTGCTGGCGGCGGACGCATATCGACCCTCAGCGGCCAGTCAAGTTTTCCGATAGCGGTCGCTCAACATGCACAGCCGGTTCATCAGATTGTTTTGTAAAGTCGCGCCGCAGTAGGCCGAACTGCAAAAGGTCATGATGGCTGCCAGCCCAATACCCGGCTTCTCTGGATCGCCCCTCTTGCAAAAAACCGAGTCTGGTCAGGACATTGATTGAACGAACGTTTTCTGGGGAAACGGATGCATCGATACGATGTAAGTCCATTTCATCAAAGCCATAAGCCAAGACAGCGAGTAATGCTTCTTGCATATAGCCACATCCCTGCGCCGTAGGGGCTAGTTCGTAGCCTATCGTGCAACTACTCCAACCTTTGTTCCACTTAAATAACCCGCATGTGCCAATAAATACACCGTCTGATTGACGTTCAATGCCCCAGCGTGTGCCCGGGTTCGGCAGATTTCTCCACCCGGCAAAGATATCGATGAGTTTGGCAGCATCTTCAACAGTAGCAGGGGCATCAGCGCCAAACCAACGCATGTGTTCAACATCTCCATGTATCGCAAATAGAGCGTTTGAATCTGACGGCACTATCTCACGCAACAGCAATCTAGCAGTTTCCAGTGTCGGAAATCGATTTTCGATGGTCATTTGAATTGTGAATTTGTTTGCGATGCTGTTTGCATAGACGTGGCATTAGAGTTTAAGAGACTGCCGACGATTGCCGCGCGGTTGTCGAAGGTCCGATCATGGCCGATCAGCGAACGCGGCCATTGATACCATTGGATGTCGCACGATAAGCGCGCGCTAAGGGCGTTTCAGTTGCCTCACCAAATCCATTGGCGGCCATATCCGCCGAAGTCTGAACCCGCTTTCCCATCTCGAACGCACGAATCTCATAGCCAAGTTCCTGGTACAAATCGACGGCCTGTTCGTTGAACTCCCAAACGGCCAGTCTCATGTCGGCGGCACCGTGCTTCAGCGCCCACTCTTCTGCGAGCTTCATGAGGGCGCTGCCGACCCCGCGCCCCCTCATTTGTTCCGAAACAGCGACGGAGCCTATGCGACCAACGACCATCGGCTGCAACATTGGGCTTATCGGCTTCACCACCTGAACCGTAATGAAGCCGACCGCTTTGCTGCCAAGCTCGGCAAGAAACGTCGCTCGATCTTCTTCCTGAAGGCTAGAAAGCCAGTGTGGTTTGTCCCGACCGAACTCCGTAGTGGCATCGGCATAAATGTCGGGGCGCGCCAGGTGGTGGACCGCGTTCAAGATTTGACCCAGTTCGCAGATCGTCAAAATGTCGTCGATAGTCGCGCGTCGATAGCTTATCGGGTCGGTCATCTTCAGCTCTTGATGGTGGAGAAACAAAAAAAGGCGCCTTAGGCGCCTTGGTCGTTTGCACATGGAGTTGGACCAGTGAGGTCGAATTCGATGCTATGGACGTAACGAACCACGGCGCAATGGCTTGCGACAGTGATGGTGATGAGACTGGCTCGGGACGTTACGGAGTTCCATGCGGCTTATATTGGCACATTAAATTTAATTTGTGAACCGATCGACGTGTCTTGGCGGCCAAGGCTCACTCTCGGGGAGCGGAACAAGCGCCGCACACTCCAATAGATTGTTAGCGATCTGGGCACTAAGGTCGAGTGTCTCCAACTGGCCCGATCTCAGCCTAAGACGTCAACCCACCTGACCCTCTTCCAACAATCACCCGCCAACCTTCGTCCGACAGCGACTACAGTGCCCAAAACCAAACAGTACGATATTGTGCTGATGTAGTTCAAACCGAACGACTTCACGCCGGCGCTCATCTTCCCGCGAGACAACACCATGACCCTCACCCAACCCGTCATTTCCGCATTCACCCCAACCGGCAAACTACGCGCGTCGATCAACCTAGGCAATCCGATCCTCGCCAACAAGGACCCGCAAACCGGCGAGCCGTTCGGCGTTTCCGTCGATCTCGCGCGAGCGTTCGCGAGGCAGCTCGGCGTCGAGCTCGAACTGGTGGTGTTCGACGCCGCGGGCAAATCGGTGCAGGCCGTCAGCGAAGAGCGCGCCGACTTCGGCTTTTTCGCCGTCGATCCGTTGCGTGGCGAGACCATCGCATTCACGGCGCCGTATGTGCTGATCGAAGGTTTCTATCTGGTGCGCGACGACTCGCCTGTGCGGACCAACGCGGACGTCGATCAGCAGCATAACCGCGTCGCGGTCGGCAAAGGCAGCGCTTACGATCTCTTTCTCACGCGAGAGTTGAAGGCCGCGCAAATCGTTCGCGCGCCGACGTCGCCGACGGTCGTGCAAACGTTCCTCGAACAGGGGCTGGAAGTCGCCGCGGGCGTGAAGCAGCAACTTGAAGCCGATGCGCGAGCCGCTTCCGGCCTGCGCCTGCTCGACGAGCGCTTCATGGTGATTCAACAGGCGATGGGCACGCCGAAAAGCCGCGGCGAAGCGGCCGCAGCCGCGCTGCGCAGCTTCGTCGAGGAAATGAAAGCGTCCGGGTTCGTCGCCGAAGCACTGGCGCGACATCGGATTGCGGGAGCGTCGGTCGCGCCGGCATCGCCGGATTGATCGATAAGTCGGGGCGTCGCGTGGCGAAGTAACTAGCGCCGCGCCCCTTTCCTGCGCGATGTGCGTCGAGCCGGCACCACCGAACTGCGCGCCGCGGCCGCGAGAATCCATTTCTCGAATGCGATGACCGCGTCGTCGCGGGCCCGGTCGGTGTTCACGACCAGGGTGTAATCGGGTCCGCGCCCCGCGGGCTCGGATATCGGACACACAAGACGCCCGGTCGCGATGTCGCGCTCGATCAGCGGCAGCGATGCCAACGTCACGCCGAGCCCTTCCGCCGCCGCGCCGAGTTGCAGAAAGACATGATCGAAGTCGAGATGGCCCGCGCCCTGCAAGCCCGGCGCGCCGGCCTCGCGTAACCAGTCGGACCATGCCGTGCGCGTGCTCATCGAGTGAAGCAGCGTGTGATTTCGCAAATCGGCAACCGTCCTGATCGGATGGCTTTGCAGCACCGCTGGACTACAGGCGGGCAGGCGCAGGTCGGGCATCAGCGGCGTCGACGTGAGGCCCGCTGCGTCCTCGGGCCCCGAACGCACGCCGATGTCGAATGCGCCGCCGACATAACGCAGCTTGCGTGAGGTTGTCGAAAGCCGGACATCGATGTCCGGATAAAGAGCGCGGAAATCGGTCAGGCGCGGTATGAGCCAGCACAACGCGAAGCTCGCCAGCGTATTCACGCGCACGACGCCCGTTACGCGACGCGTAATCGATTCGTGGCGCAGCCGCGTGACCGAACTGCTCAGCCGCGAAAACGCACCTTTGACATCATTGAGCAGAGCGGCGCCCTCGTCGGTCGGGACGACGCCGCGCGAGCGGCGCTCAAAGAGAGGCACTCCGAACCAGTCTTCCAGCATTCGGATCTGCTTGCCGACCGCCCAGTGCGTGACGTGCAGATCGCTCGCCGCCGCGGCGAAACTGCCCAACCGCGCGACCGCCTCGAAGTGCCGCAATGCATTCAACGGAGGCAGGTTTCCGGCCTGCTTACCCGTGCGTTCGTCTGTGTCCATGTGGTGACTTTTTCTCCCGTCTGACGCTATTTTACGTCAGTTGTGCGCCGCTCCCGACGACCCATAGACTATGGGTGCGCTTCAACAAACGCTCGAGCAGTCGCCAGGCCGCGCGCTTTCACCACTCGATTGAACCATGAGACCTTTCTCTTCCTCGTTGCCAACGACGGCGGCGGCCAACGCATCCGGTAACTCGTCCTCCGTTTCGCGCGCGCGCGTGCTCTGGCTCTCATGCACGGCGCACGCGCTGCACGACGGCTACACCGACATGATCTACGCGTTGCTGCCGGTCTGGCAGACGGACTTCGGATTGGGTTATGGCGCGCTCGCTATCGTGCGCGGCGTCTATGCGGGCACCATGGCGACGCTTCAATTGCCCGCCGGGCGCCTCGCGCGCGCGTGGGGCACACCTCTGACGCTCGCGTTGGGTACGTTGCTGGCCGCGCTGGGTTACGCCGTCGCCGGCATGTCGGGAACGCTCTTGGGTTTATGCGTCGCGCTCGCCATCTCGGGAAGCGGTTCGAGCACGCAACATCCGCTGGCTTCGGGAGCAGTCGCGCGCGCATATGGACGCAACGCTCGCGGGCCGCTGAGCGTCTACAACTTTGCAGGCGACCTTGGAAAATCCGCGCTTCCTGCGGCTATTTCGCTTCTGATCACCGTCATGCCGTGGCGTCATGCGCTCTGGGCCATGTCGGCCATCGGCGTTTTAGTCGCCGTCGTCATTGCACTTTTTCTCCCTTCGATACCAGCAAGCGAGGCTTCCACAGCCGAAGCGCCGAGCCACAACAGCAACGGTTCGCGCTCGGGCTTCTCACTGCTGTTCACCATCGGCGTACTCGACACCGCCGTGCGCATGGGCTTATTGACCTTTCTGCCATTCCTGCTGAAAGCGAAAGGCATCTCGCCGCCGATGATGGGCACCGCGCTCGCGCTCGTGTTCATCGGAGGCGCGGCGGGCAAGTTCGTGTGCGGCTGGCTCGGCGCACGCATGGGCGTCATCGGCACTGTGTTTGCAACCGAAGGCGGCACGGCCGCGCTGATTCTTGCCGTGCTTTACCTGCCATTGACGCCCGCCCTCGTCTTGTTGCCGCTGCTCGGCGCGATGCTCAACGGCACATCGTCGGTGCTTTATGGAACGGTGCCCGAACTGACTTCGGTCGAGCGGACAGAGCGGGCATTTGCGCTCTTCTATACCGGCACTATCGCTTCGGGCGCGCTGTCTCCGGTGGCTTATGGTTTTCTCGGCGACGGCATCGGCGCACACGGCGCCACGCTTGCAACCGCGGCCACGGCGCTGGCGGTCTTGCCACTCGCGCTTGCGCTCCGTCCGCATTTGCGCAGAACGTAAGCTTTCGCGGGGCCTCATAGCAAACGCATTACCCCGCACACCACTGCGGTCGTCGCGAGAATGATCAATGCCCCACAACATAAACCCGTTAGGTACGCGAACAATGCCTGCTGCGCGTCGAACGTAACGGGGTCGCCATCCGGCGGAATGCGCGGATAAATAGCGTCGTCATAGTGAGCCTGTTCAGTGTCGGACATGGCGTCTCTTCGTGATCGATCCATCGTGGACCATGCATCGAACGGCAAACGCCGGGAAGCCGCACGTCTGCTTGCGCAATGCAACGGATGACGTTAGCGTGTCACGAAACGTGCTGCTTTCAAACCGGCTGCCGCGTATTTCTGTGATGACATAATCGAATGGATCGTCATGAAAACACTCGATTTCGAAGCGGTACAAGCCTTCGTGCTGGTCGCCGATCTACGCAGCTTCACGCGCGCGGCCGATGCGCTGGACAGCACGCAATCGGCAATCAGCATCAAGCTCAAACGGCTCGAAGAACGGCTCGGCCACCGCCTGATCGAACGCACGCCGCGCATGGTGCGTCTGTCGCCGAAGGGCGAAATCTTTCTGCAGGCCGCGCGCAATCTGCTCGGCGCGCACGACGACGCGCTCAGCGCGCTGGCACGCGAGCGCATCACGCTCAAAGTGGGCATCAGCCATCACATCGTCGGCAATGAATTGCCGCTGCTGCTGCGGCATATGCATCGCGCCGATCCGGGTCTGCTGGTTGAGATGCGCGTATCGAGTTCGCGCGATATCGAAGCGCAATTCGACAGCGGCGCACTGGATGCCGCGCTCGTCCTGCGGCATGACGACAGCCGCCGCGACGGCGAAACGCTGCTCGATGAACCGTTCGGCTGGATAGCGACACCGGACTGGGTTCATCACGCGGGGCAGCCGCTGCGGCTCGCGACTCAGGCTCACCCGTGCCGTGTGCGGGCAATGGCCGTGAGCGCGCTCGATGAAGCACGCGTGCCGTGGGTCGAAGTATTCGTCGGCGGCGGCATTGGGACGATCGGCGCGGCCACGCAAGCGGGGCTCGCGGTCGCCGCCCTCGCGTTGCGCGTCGCGCCGCCGGGCACGGTCGATGTCGGCCCGCGCCTCGGCTTGCCGCCGCTGCCGTCGCGCGAAGTCGTGTTGTATTCGTCGACGTCCGACGCGCAGGTCCGCGCGGCGTTGCGCACGCTGGTCAGTGCTTTCCGCTCGACACCGGCCAACGCGCCTGACCGACGTATCAATCGTTCAGAGGAAGCTTCGCAATTACCTTGATCTCGAAGTCGAAGCCGTAGAGCCATGTCACTCCGACTGCGGTGAGCGCCGGATGCGGCGCGTCGCCCCAAAACTCGGGAACGACCTGCCACACGCGCTCGAATGTCGATTGCGGGTCGACCATGAACACGGTCACGTCGACCACATCGTCGAATGTGCATCCGGCCTCGTGCAGGATCGCATTCACGTTCCTAAACGCGAGACGCACCTGCTCCTGCAAGTCCGGTTCAGGCGTCCCGTCGTCGCGGCTGCCGACCTGACCCGATACGAACAGCAACCCGTTCGCCCTCACGGCCGGTGAATACCGGTTACGCTCGTAAAGCGCCCGACGTCCCGGCGGAAATACCACATCGCGCTTCGCCACTTTCGCCTCCGTTGATCGATCGCTGGTTTCGATCAGCCCACTCTACCGATCGACGCGCGCACGATAAACCATCAACGCTGTCCATGACTATTTGTAGAATGCAAACAATCTAATCACAAGGCAAACGTTCATGGACCGCTTCGACGCAATGCGCGCTTTCGTCCGGGTCGTCGAGGCTGGCAGCTTCACGAAAGCGGCCGAAACGCTGCATATGAGCAAGACCACGGTGACGCATCTGGTCCAGCAACTGGAAGCGCGCTTACGCGTCCGTCTGCTGAACCGGACGACGCGCAGGATCAACGTCACGCCGGACGGCATCGCGTATTACGAACGGGTGACGCGGCTGCTCGCCGACATGGACGACGCCGAGACGAGTCTCTCGAGCGCATCGGCGGCACCGCGAGGCCGCCTTCGCGTGGACGTGCCGAGTCCGCTCGCCCGTCTGATCCTCATCCCGGCGCTTCCGGCATTTCTCGCCCGCTATCCGGACATTCAACTCGACATGGGCGTCAGCGACCGCACCGTCGATATGATCGGCGAGAACGTGGATTGCGTCGTGCGTGGCGGCGAGCCGAACGATCAGTCGATGGTGGCCCGGCGCGTGGCGGATCTTGCGCTCGGCGTGTTCGCTTCGCCTGGATATCTGGCGTTGGCGGGTGTGCCTTCGCATCCCGCGGAACTGGAAAACTCGCATCATCGTATTGTCGGGTTTTCGTGGGGACGCGCGGGCAATCTCTATCCGGCCGTCATGCGTCGTGCAGGGGAAACGGCAAAGGTGCAAGGCCGCTACGCGCTCGCGGTGGATGACGGCAACGCCTATCTCGCGGCCGGAGTCGCGGGGCTCGGCATCATGTGGCTGCCGCGTTATATGTCGAAAGCGCATCTGAAACGACGCGAACTGGTCGCACTATTCGAAGACTGGCAACTCGATCCGATGCCGCTTTACATCGCGTATCCGCCGAACCGCCACGTCAGCGCGAAGCTGCGTGTGTTTATTGATTGGGTGGTGGAACTGATGAATGAACGGGACGTGTGACGGGAAGCTATCTGAGCACCGTCGATGCGATAGTGAATGATGGATGCAACGACGCCTTCCTTGTCCCGTCGCGGACTGCCTCCCGCTCACTCCCTACTCTCAGGAAAAATACATCCGCCATTGCGGACCAGTTCCTTTACCTCTTCGCTCACCTGCACCGGGCTTGCCTTCAAACGTGCAACGAAGTCCTTGCGGCGCCTCACGTACGACTTCGAATCGTGCCTGGCGCTCCAAACGACTATGCTAAGCACGATCGGAATCAGGTCGAGGCCCTTCTCGGTCAGCGTGTAGAAATCCTTGCGCCTGTCCTCGGGGCTGGGCGCCTTCGAGAGAATGCCTTGCTCTTCAAGAAACGCAAGGCGCGTAGCCAGTACGTTGGTCGCGATTCCCTCTTCCGATTTCAGGAATTCGCCATACGTCTTCTTGCCAGCAAACACGATGTCGCGAATGATCAGCAGCGACCACCGGTCGCCGAAGATCTCCACGCCGTAATTGACCGCGCAATGGGACCGAAGGTCTTCTTTACACGTCGTCTTCATGGCTGGATTCTAACATCGCTTGCATGTCGCAAGTTAATTTCGGTCGTTGACTTCCAGGTTGAGGGGGTCGGTTATCGACTGATCTGCGTTTCAACGCCCCTTGAATACAGGCGCGCGCTTTTCCACCGATGCACGCGTCGCTTCGCGTGCATCCTCGGTGTACATGAGCCTCGTACTGAAGCCCTGCTCGTGTTCGTACCCGGCCTCCAGCGGCATCGATTCGATGTCGTTGAGCGCCTGCTTCGCGTAGCGCAAACCGAGCGGACTCTTTTTGGCTATTTTCGCCGCGAGCGCCAGCGCGGCCGGCATGACTTCGTCCGGCTCGACAACCTCATCGACGAGTCCAAGCCGGAACGCCTCCTGCGCGCTGATCGGCTCACCGGTGAAGTACATCCGACGCAACGCGCCTTGCGGAATCAGGCGGCCATGATGTGCCGCGCCGCCGCAGCGTCCGACGTTGATTTCCGGCGTGCCGAAGCGAGCCGCGCTCGATGCAATGCGTACGTCGCAGACGGTAGCGAGCACCGAGCCGGCGCCGAGCGCGGGACCGTTGATCGCGGCAATCACCGGAATCGCGCAGCGATAGACCGACGAAAACGTGCGCCGCACGATCGCCGCGCGCGCCGGGTCTTCCTCGGGCGTCGCGCGCAGGAACTCGTCGAGATCGAGACCGGCGCAGAATGCGCGGCGGCCTGCGCCGGTGAACACCGCGCAATGCACATCCATTTCCTTGCCGAGCCCTTCGAACAGATCGGCGATCTCGGCGTAGAGCGCGAGCGTGAGCGCGTTCACGGGCGGACGGTCAAGCGTGACAATGGCGACGCCGTCGCGCTTCTCGAGTTTCAATGACATGCTGCCTCCTGTTTGCGTGTCGATGTCTGTTGCCGGAATTTGAACGTGCGTCAGCGCTCGAAGCCGTAAACGCGCGCCGGGTTGTCGACGAGAATTGCCTTGCGAATCGCAGCGTCGTCGACCCATTCGGTGAAGGTATCGAGCAGCGCGCCGACGTCGGGCGCCGCATCGCCCATTCGCACATACGGCCAGTCCGATGCCCACAGCAGTTGCCGTGGATTCGCTTCGATCATGCTGTCGTGGAACGGACGCAGATCGGTGTAATGCGGCGCCTGGTTCGACACACGGCAAACGGCGAGCTTCACGACGATGCGTCCTTCGCGAAGCAGCGCGAGCAGGTTCTGGAAGTCGGCATGTCGCGTGCCGAGCGCTGGATCGAAGCAGCCCATGTGCTCGAACACGATGGGCAGCCCGACGTTCGCAAGCTTGTCCGCAATCGACGGCACGTCCGCGCAACGGGCCCACACCTGTGCATGCCAGCCGATGTCGCGCATGCGGCTCGCCAGCGCAAGCGCCGCGCTCATGCCGACGCTGCCCGGATAAGGTTTGCCGGTCTGCGGAACCGGCATTTCGTTAAAGCGCAGTGCGCGCACGCCGCTGTTTTCGAGCGCGGTCAGCGTCGCGTCGTCCGCGTTCGCGTCGAGCACCGCGACGCCGCGAATGCGGCCTTGGCCGCGCACCAGTGCATCGGCGAGCGCGGTGTTGTCGGTCCCGTACGGTGCGGGCTGCACCAGCACGCCGCGGCCTGCGCCGATCGTGTCGAGCATCGCCAGATAGGTGTCGAACGGTGCGAGCGGCGGCGGATAGCTCGACGCCGTCGAAAACGCGAAGCGCTCGTACGGGCCGAACACATGCGAGTGCGTGTCGCATGCATTGGCCGGGAGCGCGGCGGCCGGCGCGTGCGGCATCTTCGCGGGTACGACGTCGGTCGGACGCAGCGGATCGGTATGCGCGGACTGAGGACTCATCGCGTCACTCGGCATCGGCAGGCTCGGTGCGGCGCATCGAACCGCGCTCGGCGAAGCGCGCGTGCCAGGCGGCCAGTCGCGGACGATTCGCGCGCCATTCAAGATCAGGCAAGCGGAAGTCGAGCCACGCGAGCATGCACGCAATCGCGATATCGCCTATCTGGATCGCATCGAGCCGCAGCGAAGGCGCAAGCGTTTCAAATGCGTCGAGCGAAGCGTCCGACTTCACGCTGAACGCGGCGAGCCACTGCGCGCGCTGTTGCGCGGGCGGCTTGTTGCGCTCCTGACGCCACAGCAGATAGATGTCCAGCAAGCCATCTGCGAAAGCCTGCTGCTGCAACGCGCGGAACCGCTCGCTGCCGTTGGCCGGAAAGAGCGGCGCGCCGCCATGCAGCGTGTCGAGATATTCGCAGATCACCGACGAATCGAACAACGCGCTGCCGTCGTCGAGCACGAGCGTGGGCAACTTGCTGAGCGGATTGTCGCGCAGCAGCGAAAGATTCGGCGTGTCCATGGCGACCGGCGTGCGCACGCATTCGAAGCGGTCCGCGACGCCGGTTTCGTAGGCGCACACCATCACCTTGCGGACGAATGGCGAACGCGGCGACCAATGCAGTTTCATCGGGCAATCCTCGGGTTCGACGCGGCGGCCGCAGCCGTCCGCAATTAAACTAATCAGTTAGGCTTATGACCTATCACGTCGGCGCGTCGCATACCATCGCGACGCTGCCTCTACAGTTCCACCTTGATATCGAGTCGCACGACGTCGCCGCGATACACGCCGTTGCCGACGAACACGACCGTGCCGTCCTTGTCGGTCGCCGTCCGGTAGACATGCGCGACAGGCGCGTTCAGCGGAATTTCGAGCATGCGCGACAGATCCATGTCGGCCGTGCTCACCGTGAGCGTCTGATCGATCTCCTTCAGTTCGAGCCCTGGCAGGTCACGCAGAATTCGCATGGTCGTGTGCCGTTTGAACGCCGACTTGGGGATGCGCCGCGTGAGCCGCTCGTCGACATACGCGTCGCCGATGTAATACGGCTGACCTTCGCGCGAGTGACGCCGTCGCCAATGCGTGTACGACGGCGCGAGCGTGCCGATGTCATGCTGCACGTGCGCCGGCATCACGCCCTTCTCGGTTTTCAGCAACTCGATGCTCGCGCCTTCGGCCGCGAGCAGCAGACCCGACAGATCGGTGGGCACTGCGCACCACAACTGGCTCTGCGGTTTCTGGATCACAAAAGTGCCCTTCGCGCGGAACCGTTCGATGAGTTTGTCGGCTTCGAGAATGTCGAGCGCCTGACGCACAGTGGCGCGCGCGACCGCGCACTCGTCGGCCAGTTCCTCGACCGTCGGGATCTGCTGGCCGACCGTCCATTGCCCGGCTTCGATGCGCCGCCGGAACAGCGTGGCGAGCTGTATGTAGCGCGCGACGCCGCTGAGGCTGAAATCAATAGGAACTGAAGGGGAAGACCTGACGGCAATCTCTGTCGCCATTGCAACTCCGGAAAAGGTCGAATGCGCTTGCCGGCGCGCCGCACTACGCGACGCGCCTAGGCGCAAGAATGAGCTTTGCCAGTTTAAAGCAAAAAGCCGGTCATCTAGCTTATTGGCCGTTGTCATGCTTGCCGTTTCCATTGGGCTCATTGCGCTGGTCTTCCGCTGCATTGTCCTTTCCCGCTCAAAGCTGAGTCTGCGTCACCTGTGCCGGTTTGAGCACGGGCAGTGACGGCTCGCCGGGCGCCTGCGCCGCGTCCGCGCCGTGCTGAGCGCCGAGCACGTCGAGCGGCGCACGCACGCCCTCGGGCAGCGGAATGTCGTGAAGGTTGAGCGTCATCGACACGAGCGTGTAATAGCCGATCACCGCGCCGAGTTCGACGACGCCCACCGTGCCCCAGCGGTTCATCACGCGCTGATAGACGCCTTCCTCGACGTTGCCGCCCTGCTGAAGCTGGCGCGCGAATTCATAGATGTCCGCCTGCTGTTGATCGTCGAAGCGCACGTCGCCGCCGCAACGGATTGACTCCAGCGCGGCCTCGGAGATCCCGGCCGACGCCGCCGCCTGCGCGTGCACATGCCACTCGAGCTGGCTGTTCCAGCGCCGCGCCGTCACGACGATCGCCAGTTCCGTCGCCCATGCGGGCAACGAGGTGCCGAAGCGCAGGATCTCGCCGAAGCGTTGCCAGCGGTCGGCCAGCTCCGGGCGATGCAGCGCCGCGCGCAGCGGCCCGACCACAGTGCCGCGCGGACCGTCGACCACCGCGCGGTACACGCGCTCCTGCTCAGGCGTCATCGAATCGGGAGAAAACAGGGGAATGCGAGCCAAGATAAGTCCTCGTAACAGAAAGCCGGTGCGCGTCAGCGTCAGCGCGCTGCGATGCCAAGTTCGCGCAACACTTCGTCGGTGTGCTGGCCGAGCGTCGGCGGCGCGCGGTCGAAGGCGAGCGGCGCATTGCGCAGACGCAGCGGGCTCACCACCTGCGGCACCGTGCCCGACACAGGATGCGGCAGATGACGCAGCATCTCGCGGTGCTTGACCTGCGCGTCGTCGAACACCATCGGAATCGTGTTGATGGGGCCGCACGGCACAGCCGCTGCGTCCAATTTGGCGAGCCAGACCGCCAGATCGTCTTCGACCAGAGCCGCGCTGATTAACGCATGCAACGCCGGCAGATTGCGCACGCGCTGCGCGTTGGTCGCGAAGCGTTCGTCGTCCGCGAGTTCCGCATGGCCGATCACTTCGGCAAACTTACGAAACTGCCCGTCGTTGCCCACGGCGAGCACCAGATAGCCGTCGCGGCAGCGGAACACGTCTTGCGGCTGGATGTTCGGATGCTTGTTGCCGTTACGCGCGGGCGGCTTGCCCGAGACGAGATAGTTCATCGCCTGATTCGCGAGGAACGCGACCTGCACGTCGAGCATCGCGAGATCGATGTATTCGCCCTCGCCTGTCTGCGCGCGATTCGCGAGCGCCGCGAGAATGCCGACGGTGGCGTACATGCCGGTCATGATGTCGACGATCGGCACACCCACTTTTTGCGGGCCGCCTCCGGGTTCGCCGTCGCGCTCGCCGGTCACGCTCATCAGGCCGCCCATCGCCTGGATCATGAAATCGTAGGCGGCGTTGTCGGCTTTCGGTCCGTCCTGGCCGAAGCCGGTGATCGAGCAGTAAACGATGTCGGGCTTGACCGCCTTCAGGTCGTCATACCCGAGACCGTAGCGCTTGAGCGCGCCGGCCTTGAAGTTCTCGAGCACCACGTCGCAGTGCGCGGCGATCTCGCGGATCGTTGCCTGCCCTTCGGCCGTGGCCAGATCGACAGTCACGGACCGCTTGCCGCGGTTCACGGACAGGAAGTAGCCCGATTCCTTCGAGGGCGCGCCGTCCGCAGCAGTGAGGAACGGCGGCCCCCAACTGCGGGTGTCGTCGCCGTTGCCGGGCCGCTCGATCTTGATGACGTCGGCGCCCAGGTCCGCGAGAATCTGTCCGCTCCAGGGCCCGGCCATGATGCGGCTGAGATCGAGCACGCGGATATGCGAAAGAGGTCCGCTCATTGAGAATGTCCGTCTGGTTGCTGGTTGCTGGTTCCGGGAAGGCCGTGCCGCATGCGAGGCACGGCGCCTTTTACCTATTAAACCATGTTTATGATCTTTATGGCCTCGTGAAAACCCTAAAGGTCACGTTATTGACTTTTACGTCGGCCGGCATTGTAATCCGTCCTGTCGAGTGCATCAGCAGGTGCGCCGTGCAATCATCAGGAGACATTCGTGACTACAAACGCAACGGCGAACGCAACGGCGAACACAGCAGCGCCGCGCGCCGGCTCGGCACCTGACGCCGCACTCGCGGAGCAGACGGTCTATCGCAAGCTGCTATGGCGCCTGATGCCGATGCTGATGCTGCTGTACATCGTCGCGTTCATCGACCGCTCCAATGTGGGCTTCGCGAAACTCAGCTTCCTGCACGACCTGGGTCTCTCGGAGTCGGTGTTCGGTATCGGCGCGGGCATTTTCTACGCGGGCTACATGTTGTTCGAAGTGCCAAGCAATCTGCTGCTCGCCCGCATCGGTGCGCGACGAACCTTTTTGCGCATCATGCTGCTGTGGGCGGTGTGCTCCGCCGGGCTCGCCGCGATGACGGGACAGAATAGCTACTACTTGTGGCGCTTCCTGCTGGGTGCATCGGAAGCCGGCCTGTTCCCCGGAATCCTCTTCTATCTGACCTACTGGGTGCCCATTTCCCGGCGCGCGCGTTTCACCGCGCTATTCATGGCTTCGATTCCGATTGCCGGTGTGATCGGCAGCCCGGTGTCGGGCCTCATCATGCATACGATGCACGACGTGCTCGGCCTGCAGAGCTGGCGCTGGCTGTTTCTGATCGAAGGACTTCCGCCGCTCGTGCTGATGTTCTTCGTCGCGCGGATGCTGCATGACACGCCGGCTTCGGCGCCGTGGCTCACTGCCGATGAGCTGGCGATCATCGAGCGCGATCTGCGTGCCGACCGCGAAAGCACGCGCCACACCGAGCACAAATCGTTCGCCGCGGCGCTCCGCTCGCCGCGCTTTTATCTGCTGACCGGCATGGGCGTGGCGCTGCTTGCCGGAACCGCCAACGTTTTCTTCTGGCTGCCGACCATCATCCGACGCACCGGCGTGACCGACCTGTGGACGCTCGGCATGCTCTCCGCGCTGCCGTACGTGGCGGGCTTCGTCTGCCAGTACCTGATGGCGCGCCACTCGGATGCGCACAAGGAGCGTCGCTGGCATGCGGCAGTCGCGGGGGTGGCCGCTGCGATCGGCTGGGCGGCGTTGCCGCTTGTCGGCGGAAGCGCGGCACTGTCCGTTGCCGCGCTGACCGTGACGGCCGCCGGTACGTTCGCCGCAATGGGGCCGTTCTGGGCGATGCCTAGCCTCTACCTGAGCCGGCAGGCGGCCGCCGGCGGCATCGCGCTGATCAGCACACTCGCGGGACTTGGCAGCCTCGTGAGCCCGGGCATTGTGGGCTGGCTGAACGAAACGACGCACTCGATGGCGGCCGGCCAGTACTACCTCGCCGCGCTGATGCTGATCGGCGCCATCACCGTTGTTGCGGTCGGTCCGCACGACGCGAGCAGCCAGAGGCGCTGAGTAGCGCGGCGGGAGAGCGTCCCGCGCCGTTGATACGTGGCTTGCGTGACCTTGCGTGGGCCTGCGTGGCTTGCTCGGCCTTTGCGGCCCGGCCCGGCTTCGCGCTCTTGTAGCACCGCCACGCTTCGCGCATCCAGCGCCGCCTCGCAAACCCCACCGCATTTCCCTGACGCACGCAGCCCGCGCACGGCGCGCGAGCCGCTTGCGCGCGGCCATCGCGTCTCCCAACGCACGCTTCATCGATAAACAAAACATACACACGGAGGCTTTGCATGAAATCACGCTTACTTTCCCCGCGCGCCCTCGCCGTCGCGATCGCAAGCACTGCTGCTGCGGCCGCAAGCACGGTCGCGCACGCGCAGAGCAGCGTCACGCTCTACGGCATCGTGGATGTCGGCCTGAACTATCAGTCGAACGCCTCGGGCGGCCGCCTCTTCGCGATGACGAGCGGCGTCAACCAGGGCAGTCGCTTTGGGCTTAGCGGCAGCGAGGATCTCGGCGGCGGCCTGAAGGCGATCTTCCGCCTGGAGAACGGCTTCGACGTCACTAACGGCAAGCTCGGCCAGGGCGGACTGCTGTTCGGCCGGCAGGCCTATGTGGGCCTGACGAGCCAGTACGGCACAGTCGCCTTCGGGCGCCAGTATGATTCGCTGATCGAGTTCGTGAGCCAATACTCAGTCAGCAATCAGTGGGGCGGCTACATCTCCGCGCATCCGGGCGATCTGGACAACTTCAACTACAGCTTCCGCAGCAATAATTCGGTGAAGTTCAGGAGCGCGGACTACAACGGCTTTTCGTTCGGCGGCACGTATGCTTTCGGCGGCACGGCCGGCGACGAGACTCGCAACCAGATCTGGGCAGTCGGCGCGGGCTACACGCGGGGCCCATTGTCGATCGGCGTGGCCTATCTGAACGTGCGCAACCCCAACACGAGCCTGTTCGCCAGCAACCTCTCATCGACTGCCGCCGCGACGGCGGCCAATGCGTCGTCGCCTGTCTATCGCGGCTTTCTGTCGGCGCACTCGTATCAGGACATCGGCGTCGGCGCGTCGTACACGATCGGCAAGGCGACACTCGGCGCGACGTATTCGAACATCAGCTTCCGCAACATGGGCGACACCACGTCCGGGCCGAATCCCGCCCGCTACAGCGGAAACGCGACGTTCGACAACGCAGAAGCCAACTTCAGCTACCAGATCACGCCGGCATGGATGGCCGGTGTCGCCTACGATTACACGAGAGGCCACGCGAACAACGTCAACGGCGGCGCGACCTATCATCAGGCGGAAGCGAGCACGCATTATTTTCTATCGAAGACGACCGACGTGTACGTGTCGGCAATCTACCAGCATGCGTCCGGCACCGATTCGACCAACCGGCCGGCGGTTGCAGCCATCAACGTGCTCACACCGTCATCGTCCGACAGTATCAAGGTCGTGCGGATAGGGATGCGGCATAAGTTTTGATGGGGTGCGTGGCTGCTAATCGTTCATCGACGCATACCGAACCATCTTCCTTCCGTGCCCCACCACATCCCCTCGCCGCACCAACCCAAGCTTCTCCGCAACGCGAATAGACGCCAGGTTCAACGGATCGATTTCAGCCACCACTTCGTGCAAACGCAGCGTTGCGAAAGCATGCTGCAACACCGCTGTTGCAGCCTCCGTCGCTATGCCCGCGCCCCACGCTTTTCGCGGCAAGCGCCACCCAATTTCAATCTCCGGTCCAACAGCATCCGCGGGAATCAGGAGAACCCACCCAAGAAAATCCGCCGCATCATTCCGGCTTCCGATCGTCCAATAGCCCATGCCCTCCGGATACGGGCCGAGCGTGCGCGCTTCGACGAATGCGCGATGCTTCTGTGCGTCCGACCAGGGCCCATCGACGAAGCGCGTGACCAGCGGATCTCGATCCATCGCAAGACATTCATCCGTATCCGCTAGCGTCCGCGGCCGCAATATCAAGCGAGGCGTTTCGAAAACAGGTTGCATATAAGAGCCTTCCTCCGGTTGCCGCTAACCCTCGCGACCGCCAAACAGCCGTTCAGCAAGGAAATCGACGAACACGCGCAGCTTCGGCGACAGTTGCCTGCTCGACGGCCACAGCACCGAGAACTGGCCTTCGTGTTTCAGATGCGCGTCGAGTACGGTTCGCAGCGTGCCGGCGGCGAGATCGTCGCGCACGAGGAAGTCGGGCATATAGCCGATGCCGAGTCCGAGCACAGTCGCGCCGCGCAACGCCTCCATGTTATTGCAGGTGAGCACCGTCGGAAACGACGCCACGAAGTTCGCGGGCTGGTCGCGGAACTGCCAGTCGTGCAGCTTGCCGGTGGTCGGAAAGCGAAAGCGGATGCAAGCGTGCCGCGCGAGATCGGCGGGCACGCGCGGCACGCCGTGTTGCGCAAAGTAAGCGGGCGTCGCGCACAACACGAAGCGAAAAGGTCCGAGACGGCGCGCGGTCAACTGTGAATCGGCGAGATCGCCGCTGCGGATGGCCGCGTCAAAGCCGCCTGCGATCACGTCGACGATGCGGTCGTTGAAATCCAGTTCCAGCTCGACGTCGGGATAACGCTGCATGAACTCGGGGACGACCGGCAGCAGGAAGCGGTAGCCGATGGTCGGCAGCGTGACGCGAAGGCGGCCGCGCGGCGCGGCGTTGGCTTGCAGCATCATCGTTTCCGCATCGGTGAGCGCGTCGAGGATGCGACGGCAGCGTTCATAAAAGCGCTCGCCGTCTTCCGTCACGCTGACGCGCCGCGTGCTCCGCTGCAGCAGCCGCACGCCAAGCCGCGTCTCCAGCCGAACCACGCTCTTGCCCACCGCCGACGCGGACAGCCCGAGCCGCCGCGCAGCGCCGACGAAGCTCTGTGCTTCGACCGTATGAACGAACGCGACGATACCGGTGAGATTTTCCATGGAAGGCGCTCAGCAGATTACGGAATTAAAGTCCGCATTGATTGTACCTGTCGGGCATTTATCGATTGAATGTCCGCAACTAGACTGCCCGGCATCACGTCACGCCTGGATGGACACATCATGACTTCTTCAATCGATCGACCCGCGTCAGCCCGCTGGATGGTGCTGCTCGGAGTGTGCTCGGCAGCCGTCGTGCTGCCGCTCAGTTTCTCGGCGGGAGCGATAGCAACGCCCGCGATCGGCCGCGCGCTCGGCGGCAGTCCTGTCGCGCTGAATTGGATCACCAACGCGTTCATGCTGTCGTTCGGCAGTTGCCTGATGGCCGCCGGCGCGCTGTCGGATCAGTTCGGCCGGCGCCGCGTGTTCCTCGCGGGCATCGCCGCGTTCGCGCTTTTTTCGCTGCTGCTGACGATCGCACCAGACATCGTCTGGATCGATGTGCTGCGCGGCGCGCAAGGCATCGCGGCAGCCGGCGCGCTCGCGGGCGGCTCGGCCGCGCTCGCGCAGGAGTTCGACGGCCACGCGCAAACGCGCGCGTTCAGCCTGCTCGGGACGACCTTCGGCGTGGGACTCGCATTCGGCCCGGTACTCGCGGGCGCGTTGATCGAAGCAGCGGGTTGGCGTGCGGTGTTTGCGTCGACGGCGGTCATCGGCGTGATCGCCCTGCTACTCGCGGCGCCGTGGATGCGCGAGACGCGCAATCCATCGGCGGGCCGGATCGACTGGCCTGGCATCGTCAGCTTCACCGCGATGCTGTGCCTGTTCACGGTCGCCATTCTCGAAGCGCCCGCGCGCGGCTGGTCGGACCCGGCGATCCGCGCGTTGTTCGTGGCGGCAGTGTTCGCGCTCGCGGCATTCGTCGCGATCGAGCGGCGCAGCGCGCATCCGATGCTCGATCTGTCGCTGTTCCGCTATCGCCGCTTTATCGGCGTGCAGATGCTGCCGATCGCGACCTGCTATTGCTTCGTTGTGCTGCTGGTGCTGCTGCCGATCCGCTTCGTCGGCATCGACGGTCATACGCCGTTGATCTCCGGCCTGATGATGCTCGCGCTCTGCGGTCCGATGCTGTTCGTTCCTTCACTCGCGGTGTGGCTCACGCGTCATGTGTCGCCGGGCGTCGTGTCGGCGGCGGGCTTGCTGATGTCGGCGGCGGCGCTTGTGTGGCTCGGCAGACTGCCCGCCGACGCCACGCCGTTCGCGATGCTCGCGCCGATGGCCGCGATCGGCATCGGCGCGGGACTGCCGTGGGGCTTGATGGATGGACTGTCGGTGAGCGTCGTGCCGAAGGAGCGCGCGGGCATGGCCACAGGCATCTTCAGCACGACACGCGTGGCCGGCGAAGGGCTCGCGCTCGCGATGGTCAGTGCGGCGCTCTCGGCGTTGGTCAGTGCACGGTTGCGCGCGGCGCTGTCGTCGTTGTCGTCGTTGTCGTCGTTGTCGTCATTGCCGTCGTTGCCCGGCATCGACCGGGACCGGCTTGCGGCCGCCGCGCAGCAGCTCGCGACCGGCGATCTCGCCGGCGCCGCGGCGCGACTGCCAGGCGTTCACGCAGCGTTCTTACGCGAACAATACGTCGACGCGTTCTCGTTGCTCGCAGATGGACTCGCCATCGTGACCGTGCTCGCCGCGCTCGCGACGCTGTATTACCTTCGGCCCCATCCGCAAACTGCAACGCGCATCACGAACGCAACCGTGCCGGAAGCCGCGGACCGATAGACGCCTCGCTAAAAAGCACGCACTCAACTGCGTCCTTTCGCTTGACTGGTTCCCGATCCGAGCGAGTTGCCGCTGCCGCTCGTCGGGGACTTTCCGGACACCTCCGTTTGCTGCCGCTCGCGTCGTGCGTCTTCGCGCGCCTGCTCGGAGGGCTCGCGGCGAACGCCGCTTGCCTGTTGCCTATCGGCTTCGCCACGGCTCGGCATGGATGATTGCTTGGTTCGATTCATTGCGCCTCCTTTTTTGCGCCGGACTACAAAATACCGCTACGCCGCAAGCGCGATACCCGAGCGCGATTTTCGCGGCACATGCAGGGGCAGTCAGCGCAATAGCGGCGGCAACCAGCTCCGTTGAACCGCGCAATTGAAGGATTTACGAGTCGACGTGTACTTGCTACACCGCATCGGTTGCGTCATCCAGCAAGCGTCGGCGTGCGCGTGGCATACCGGTTGCGGCGAGAAATCAGCCGGAAGTGCTCGCTGCAACTCGCGAGCGAACCGGCAACGCCAAGTCATCCACGATCCAGCCTGGAGATTTCTATGAGCACAGGAAGACACGCCAATAGCCCGTCGGGGCCGGGGAAACCGACCGCGGTTGAAACGTCGATCGTCAAGGAAGAGGAAGGAATAGTCGAACTAACTAACGAGGACGATGCGCCTGGCGGCGCCGAAGGTGTCCAGCCACAGCAGCAAGACGAGCAACGCCGCGACGACGGTTCCGCCGCCAGGCCGTAGACACGACGGCCGACCGAAGTACACCGAAGCAACGCCGAACCAACGCCGAGACAACCACAGGACCGCTGCCACCGTTGATATATGATCGCGTTTTAACCTGCTGGAATGGCCTTCATGCAAGTCCTGGTCGACGCCGACGCTTGTCCCGCCGTCATCAAAGACATGTTGTTTCGGGCCGCGCGGCGTGCCGAAATACTCGTGACGCTGGTCGCAAACCAATATCTGCGCACCCCGCCGTCGCCGTTTATCAGGTCGATCCAGGTGCCGGCGGGTTTCGACGTGGCCGATGCGCGCATCGTCGAACTCGCCGCGTCGGGCGATCTCGTGATTACGGCTGACATACCGCTCGCCGCCGCGGTGCTCGACAAGGGCGCGCATGTGCTCGATCCGCGCGGCAACCGGTTCACACGCGAAAACATCCAGGAGCGTCTGACGATGCGCGACGTGATGGATCAATTGCGCAATACGGGTATCGATACGGGCGGCCCTGCGCCCTTCACCGCACGCGACAGCAAAGCGTTTGCCGGCGAACTCGACCGCTTCCTCGCGCGTCACGGCACGCCGCCTCGCGCGCCAGGTGGATAGGCCGCGAGCGAGTCAAACGCTTCAATACACCGGTGCCATGCCCGGCGGCCGGTGCTTGAAGCGCCGGTGCACCCAGTAATATTGTTCCGGAAACCTAACGACCTGCTCCTCGAGAAACGCGTTCATCCGACGCGCATCGACCTCATCGCTGTCCGAGGGAAAGTCGGCGAGCGGCTCGAAGATCGTCAGCTTGTAGCCTTCGTAATCCGGCAGCACTTCGGTCACGAACGGCACGACGCGCGCGCGCCCAAGTCGCGCGAGACGCGAAACAGCCGTCAGCGTGCAGGCGGGAACGCCGAAGAAAGGCACGAAAACAGAGTTGTCGACGCCGTGGTCCATATCCGCCGCGAGCATCACGTCTTTGCCCGAACGCAATAACGCGACGATCCTTTTGGCGCTCGACCCGCGCTCGATCATCTCGGCGCCGAACCGGCCGCGTTGCCGCTTTGCCAGCTCACATAGACCTGCGTTCGACATGCGCGTGTACAGCGACGCAATCGGCAGGCGCGTCGAGTACAGCATGCAGCCGACCTCGATGCCCACGAAGTGAAAGCCCATGAAAATAGTAGGCGGCGCGGACTCGTCGTCGAGATCGATTCTGCTTTCGATCTGCACGATGTCCCGGATCGATTGCGCACTGCCGAACCACTGAATGCCTCGCTCGAGATAGCTTCGGACAACATGACGAAAGTGTGCTTTCGCAAGCTGTTGATGTTCGTGCGCCGTCTTCTCGGGGAAGCAAAGCCGCAAGTTCACCAGCACGATGTGCTTGCGGCGGCCGGGAAGCGCATACAGCAGCGTGCCGATAACGATTCCAAGCCGTGCGACGAATTTATAAGGAAGTACGGAAAGCGTGCGTAGCAACGCCACGATGAGCGCAAGGCTGAGGCGTTTCAAAGGTTGTCCCCTACCGGTGGTAAGTGTTGGAAAGCGAAGTGCAGCAGCCGCCGTTCGACCGTTGCGACGGCCGCCGATTGCCTAAGAACAGGAATGTCTTCGCTCGAAATACCAACCGTGGACCGCACAGCCCACGCGTGATTACCGAATGACTGGGACGACTCGCGAATCCCGGCAGTGTAACAGGCGGCTCAGTGGCGACTCACTTCACGATCGAGCCCCGAATCTTTGCGAGCGCATCGACGCCGGCGCGCCACGATGCAAACCGGTGCACCTGTAGCCCGTTCAATGCAGATAGAGATAAGCGGCAATGTCGCGCGCCTGATCCTCGGTGAGGCCGAGATCGGGCATCGCGGTGCGCGGGCTGAACGCTTGCGGATGCATCAGCCAGCGCTCGAGGTTGGTCGCCGAATTGGCCGCAACTCCGCCGATGTACGTCCGTTGACGAAGGCCCATGAGCGGCGGCCCGACCAGGCTGTTGGCTCCTTCCACGCCTTCGATGGTGTGGCACGAGCCGCAACCGGCGTGCACGATCAAGGCTTGGCCTCGAGCCGGATCGCCGCCGGTCAACGGCTCGCGTTGCGGCGTCTTTTGTCCGCAAGCACTCAGCATGAGGACGGCGAGACCCGTCATCGCGTAAGCGAGGACCGCTTTAGTGACCGTCGCTCGCCGCGCCGCCAGCCCGCTCGCGCATCCACCGATGCGTGCCAACGGAAATCGCCGGATCGTCATTGCGCGCATGGCTGAAGCACCCATTGCGGCAGATACTGCGCGAACAGCACGAAGGTCGATAGCAGACCGACCAGCGTCGCGACCTGCGCGAGAAAATGCGCGCGCGCGGTGCTTTCCGCGGTGGCATCCGGTGGAAACAGGCCGCCCATCCAATGCCGCCACGCGCCGACCGTCGCCGCCGCGCTCAACACCGCGCTCGCAAGCGTCACGGCGTGCAGCATCCAGGTCGTGCCGGCATCGCACGATCGCGGCACCAGCGCATAGGTCAGCGACAGATTCGAGAGCGTCAGGAAAGGCGCGAGCAATAGCGCGGACCACACTGCCATGTCGATCTCCTCACAAACGCGGCGCCCAGTAGACGACTGCATAAATCGGCAGCCAGCTAAGCACGACGAAGTACCAGTAAGCGGCGTTCTCGCTGACGTCGACATAGCGCTTGCCTTCCAGCGGCCCCGTGAACAGCAGGACGTCGAGCACGGCTGTGTCGAACGTATCGGTGATCAGGTGAACGGTATGCAAGCCCATCAGCATCCACAGCACGGACCCATAAGCGTTGTCGTACCAGGTCACGTTGAGCGCCTTGAACTCCAGCGCCCGCACGCCGAGAAAGGCGAACGAAAACGCGAGGCACACCAGCAGCCAGAGCCGCGACGCCGCGCGATCCTCCCGCTCGGCCGCGCGCTTCGCGAGATGGTTCGGCAACATGCTCACGACGAGGATCGCCGTATTCACGCTGCCCCATAGCAGGCCGGGGCCTGGCGCGTTCATCGGCCAGACGGATGCGAGCGTGCGCAGATAGAAGTACATCATGACGGCGATGGCGAACACCGTCCCCTCTATCACCATCAGTCCCATCGTTCCCCACCACATCAGGCTGCGATGGCTGAAGCCATACGTCGGCAGCTCTCCGACGTGGATCGCCTTGCGGGCCGCGCGCGGCCGACCCTCGGCATAGCGCTCGTCAACGGTAGTCACGGGCGTTTCTCCAGCGCGAGATGCTGATCGGTTTCGCGCCGCCGCGGCCAGAACCACGCGGTCATTGCGATAGCGACGGGCACCGTGCCCCACACCACCGCCCACGGCGTGAAGATTGAGCCAATGAACAACACGGTCGTCGCCACGGCGCTCACGAACGGCCAGATGTTGGGCATCGGAAAGACCGGCCGATGATCCGGCATCGCGTCGAGAACGCTCGTCACCAGCACCTGCCGGCTATTCGAATCCAGTCCGCTGACGGTGGAAGGTTCGCGCGGCGCGTCCCACAGCGGATAGCCGCTATGCACGACCGGCACCTTCACGAAATTGCCCGCGTGCGGCGGCGACGCGGTGCTCCATTCGAGCGTTCCGGCGCCCCACGGATCGTCGCCGGCAACGAGTCCTCGTCGACGGCTATGCAGCACGTTGACGATAAACAGCAGCACGCTCACGGCGATAATCGACGCGCCGATCGTCGCGGTCAGATTCATCGTGTCCCATCCCATTCCGGACGGATACGTGTACACCCTGCGCGGCATGCCATGCAGCCCGAGCAGATGCATCGGAAAGAATGCGACGTTAAAGCCGATGAAGAACAGCCAGAAATTCCAGCGCCCGAGCGTCTCGTCGAGCAGGCGTCCGGTGAACTTCGGAAACCAGTAGTAGAACGCGCCGAATAGCGGAAACACCGCGCCGCCGATCAGCACGTAATGCAGATGCGCGACGACGAAATACGTGTCATGCACCTGATAATCGAGCGACACCGACGCGAGCATGATGCCCGTCAGCCCGCCCAGCACCAGAATGAAAAAGAACGCGAGGACGAACAGCATCGGCGTCTTGAAGCTGAGGCGTCCGGTCCATAGTGTCGCGATCCAGCAGAAAATCTGGATCGCCGAAGGCACCGCGATCATAATGCTCGCCGCCGTAAAAAAGCTCTTGCCGAGATCGGGCAGATTCGTCGCGAACATGTGGTGAACCCACAGTCCGAACGATAGAAACGCCGTCGCGATCAGCGCGAGCACCATCGCCGGATAGCCGAATACGGGCCGTCGCGAGAAAGTGGGAATGATGCTGGAGATAAAGCCGAGCGGCGGCACGAAGATCAGATATACCTCCGGGTGCCCGAAGAACCAGAAGAGATGCTGCCAGAGCACCACGTCGCCGCCCTCGCCGGGGTTATAGAAATGCGTGCCGACAAGCCGGTCGAGAATCAGCGCAGTACTGCCAAGCATCACCGACGGCATCGCGAACAGCACCATGAACGACGTCACGAGCACGCTCCAGACGAAGAGCGGCATGCGGTTGAGCGTCATGCCCGGCGCGCGCATCTTGAAGATCGTGGTGATCAGCACGATGGCCTCCAGCAGCGCGGACAACTCGGTGAAGGTGATCATCTGCGCCCAGAAGTCGATGCGCTTGCCCGGCGAATAGTCCGGACCCGAGAGCGGCACATAGGCGAACCATCCGGCGTCGGGACCGATGTCGAGTGCGAAGGCCACATACAGCATCAGTCCGCCGAACAGGAACACCCAGTACGCGTATGCGTTCATGCGCGGAAACGCGACGCTGCGCGCACCGATCATCAGCGGCACGAGGTAGACGGCGACCGCCTGCATGACCGGCACGGCGAACAGGAACATCATCGTGGTGCCGTGCATCGTGAACAACTGGTTGTACATGTCGGGGCCGACAAGCCGGTTGCCCGGACGCGCAAGCTGCAGGCGCATCACCAGCGCGAGGATGCCGCCCGCGACGAAAAAGCCGAACGTCGTGGTCATGAAGCGGCGGCTGATCGTCTTGTGATTGATCGCGGCGAACACGCCCAGGAAGCCCGGCGGGTCGCGCCAGGTTGCTTCGAGCCTGTCGGCTTCCTGCGGGTCGGTTTGCGGTTCGTCGATCACGTCGAACCGGTCCGTCATCGAGGCATGATTCATCTGAGCGTCGCCATGTAGGCCAGCAGCGCGTGCAGTTCATCGGGCGCCAGCGGGTTGGGAGGCATCACGGTGCCGGGCTTGATGCGCTGTGCGTCGACGATCCAGCCGGCGAGGTGTCCTGGTGTATTCGGCAGCGTGCCCGCAGCCAGCGTCTGCCTGCTTGCAACATGAGTCAGGTCCGGCCCGAGCACCGCGTTCGCACCGATGCCCTGCACCGTGTGGCACATCGCGCAACTGTGCGTGAGGAAAATCTGCTCGCCGCGCGTTTGGAGTTCGTTCGACGGCGGCGGCGCATCCTGGCGCTGATGCGCGAGCCAGGCCGCGTATTTATCCGGTGTCTCGGCGATCACGAGGAACGACATCAACGCATGTTCGTAACCGCAGAACTCGGCGCACTGGCCGCGATACTCGCCCGCGTGGTCCGCGCGAAAACGGATCGTCGCGGTGCGGCCGGGAATCAGATCTTTTTTGCCGTGCAGATTCGGCACCCAGAACGAGTGAATCACATCCGACGATTTGAGCGTGACGAGCACGGGCTGTCCGACCGGAATGTGCATCTCGTTGGCCGTAATGAACACGTTCGACGCTTGCGGGTCGTTGTACCGTATCTCCCACCACCATTGATGCGCGGTCACTTCGATCTGCACGGCATCGCGCATCGAAAGCCGCGCGAGCGCGCGGTCGGTCAGCACGTCGGCGAAAATGAGGCCGAAGAGCAATACCGTCGACACGATCGTCGCGACGATGACCGCCCTTCTCAGGCCAGGTTCCGCGACCGCTTTCGGACCCACGGCGGAGTCCGCCTCGGTCGACATATCGGCGGGCGTTTCGCGCGTGCCTCGCGGCGCGCGCCACAGCGCCCAGAAGAAGGCGATCAGCACGGCGGCGAAGACTGCCGTGCAGACAATCACCGTCAGATTCAACAGATCGAGGATGGTCCTCGCCTGGACACCGGCCGGTCGCAGCGCATCCTGCAATGGCGCGGCCCACGCCGACTGAACGGTTGCCGTTGCGGTTGCGATGGCGGCAGCGCCGGATAGCGGAAGAACGACTCGCGCAGTCATGTCAGTGCTCCGCGGCGGGCGGCGCCGAAGAGCGCTTCGGCTCTTCCGGCGGGCGCCGTTGTTCGGGCTTGCCGGCCTGCAGACTGTCGCTGCGCGGTGGTTCGATATCGGAGCGCAACTGGCCGCTCATCGAACGGACGTAGGCCACGATTTGCCAGATCTGATCGTCGGAAACGTGGCCGCCGAACGCCGGCATGCCGTTCGGCCTGCCTTGCTTGATGGTCGTGAACACGCTGGCCGGGTCCGCGCCGTAAATCCATTTATCGTCCATCAGCGCCGGACCCGAATCGCCGCTGCCTTGCGCGTGACAACCACTGCAGTTGTACGCGCGAAACAGGCGCTTGCCTTGCGAGACCGCGTACGCGTTATTTTCATAGGGATTGCTAACGGTAGCGCTCACAGCGGCGGCCACGGGTTGAGTCGAGCTCGTCGTCACGGCGGAAGCGACCGGTTGTATCGAACTCATGGTCACCGCGGACGCCGCCGATGCAGCCGGAGGCGGCGTGTGCAATTGCCGCTGCTCGCGTTCGCAGCCCGCGAGGCACGCGACGCTCGCGATCACGACCGGCGCGATGAGCCAGAGCGCCCGAGGCATCTGTCGACGAAAGCGGGCGGCTGTCATCGCGCACTCTCCCTCGCAGCCGACGACACTGCGCGCGGCGCGTCCACGCGAACCACGTTGTAGTCCGCGAGAATAGCATCGATCTCCGCGTGCCGACGATCGAGCGCCGCTTGCAGTTCATCGCGCAACGCCGGCTTCGCGCGGTTCACGCCGACCGCCACCGAGAATTCGAACGGCAGCGCCGAACCAGCCGGCGGGCGGGCCCGTTCGACTGTCAGCGGCACAGCGGCGCGAGTCGCGAAGTACGCAAGCTGCGGACCCCAGCCAAGCGCGACGTCGATGCGGCCCGCCGCGATGTCGTTCACCATGCGCTCGCTCGCGGGGCCGTCGCCGTAGACGGTATAGCCGGTCACGTTGTCGGTCGCGCCCGCACGCGCGAGCGCGTAAGCGGGCGGCGTCGCCGCGAGGTCGTCGCCGATCAGTTGCACGCCGATGCGGCGCTGCGACAGCGCGCGCGGCTCGAAGCCTTCGAGTGGCGGGTCCGCCGCGCGTTGCACGAACACATAACTCGACCGATAGTAAGGCCGCGTCAGCAGCAGACGCTCGAAGCCGTCGGGCACGCCGATGAACACATCGCATAAGCCCGCGCCGACCGTCTTGCGCACGAACCCGCGGCGTTGCGGAAGCCACGCGTAAGTGAGGCGCAGATGCAGGTCGCTTGCGAGCACCTGCGCGATGCGGTTTTCGAAGCCGCTGCCGTCTTCCTTCGAATACGGCAGATTGTCGGGATCGGCGCAGACGCGCAGTTCGGTCGCGCCGGACGCGGCTTCGTCGACAGGTCGATGAGCGCATGCGCCAAGCGCAACGGCGAGCAAACCCAGCACACCGAAAATAACCGCACGCGGCAGCCCACCGCAACGCCGCACAACACACATTTCAAGGAAGCGCGAACACATAGAGCGTGCCCCCCTTGGTCGTGCGCTGCGGCAGATCGCGCATCGCGTTGACGAAGCCCTTCGCCCCGGTGCCGTCGCGCGGATCCAGATTGTTCGAGACGATCGCGCCGGCCCATCCGCCGACGCCCGCGAGGATCGCGATGTATTCCTTGCCGTCCGGGCCGCGATACGCAACCGGCTGGCCGATGATCCCGGAGCCTGTCTTGAACTGCCACAAGAGCGCACCGCTGCGCGCGTCGACGGCTTTGAACCAGCCGTCCATCGTGCCGTAGAAAACGACGTCGCCGGCCGTGGCAAGCGCCCCGCTCCACACGGGAAAGTCTTCCTTGATCGACCACGCCTTCTTGCCCGCAATCGGGTCCCACGCGGAGAACTCGCCGCGATTGCCACCGGGCCCGGCGTACATTTTCGTATCGACGCCCACGTACGGCGTACCCGCGATGTAGCTCGTCGCGTAAGCCTCGGCGTCCTCGCACAGATTCTGGTGCGGGATATACAGCAGGCCCGTGCGCGGCGACCACGCGGACGGCTGCCAGTCCTTGCCGCCAGGCGACACCGGACAGATGTTGCGCACCGAATGGCCGACCTTCGGTTCGGTTGCCGGGTTGTATTTCAACAGCCCCGTCCTGAGATCGACGCCCTCGCTCGTCGTGATATGAACAAACGGTTTCGCCGACAACACTTCGCCGGTCAACCGGTCGAGCATGTACACGTAGCCGTTGCGATCCG
Organism: Paraburkholderia sp. RL17-368-BIF-A; assembly: GCF_046054045.1. Lineage (NCBI taxonomy): Bacteria > Pseudomonadati > Pseudomonadota > Betaproteobacteria > Burkholderiales > Burkholderiaceae > Paraburkholderia > Paraburkholderia sp. RL17-368-BIF-A. The sequence goes on along the minus strand of NZ_JARESN010000017.1, from coordinate 31,507 downwards.
GATGCACGAGCACTTGCCTCGGCTTGCCGCCGACGGTGAGCGTCAACAGCACATTTTCGTTGACGCCGTCGTAGTCGTGCAGATCGTGCGGGCTCCATTGATAGAACCAGCGCGCCTGCCCCGTGTCGGGATCGCGCGCGAAAATGCCGGCCGTCCATTTGTTGTCGCCGGGACGCTGCTCGGGATTCCACGGGCCGGGGTTGGCGGTGCCGTAATAGATCAGGTTGGCGTCGGGGTCGTAGGAAATCCAGCCCCACACATTGCCGCCGCCGATCTTCCACGCACCGGACGGCCAGGTCGTCACGCCGAGGTCCTTGCCCTTGTCCTGTCCGTACCAGGGCTTGAACTGATCGCCGATCAGCACGTCGCTGTCGGGCCCCGTGCTGTACGCGCGCCAGACGATGCGGCCGGTCGCGGCGTCGAGCGCGGTCAGCCATCCGCGCACGCCGAGTTCGCCGCCGCTATTGCCGACCAGCACCTTGCCTTTGACGACGAGCGGCGCCATCGTTGTCGTCTCGCCGCGGCTGATGTCGCCGAGCCGCGTGCGCCACAATTCCTTGCCGCTCGCGGCATCGAGCGCGATGGTTTGTGCGTCGAGCGTGTTGATGAAGATTCGACCGTCCGCATACGCAGCGCCGCGGTTCACAACGTCGCAACACGCGACACCCTGCGCGCTCGCGTTGGGCGCCGGATCGAACTGCCATTTGACGGGAGCGCCGGGTTTCGTCAGATCGAGCGCATACACGCGATTGGGATACGGCGTGACGATGAACATCGTATTCGACACGACGAGCGGCGCCGCTTCCTGGCCGCGCAGCACGCCGGTCGAGAAGGTGAACGCGGGCTTTAACCGGCTCACATTCGATGTGTTGATTTCAGCGAGTTCGCTGTAGCGCGTGTTCTGGTAATTCTTCGCCGCCATCGGCCAGTCGCCGTCGCTGGTCTGAGCGCAGGCCGTCGAACCATAGGCGAGCGACGCCGCCGCTAACGCCGCCATCAGGTTCCGTACCGGTCTGGCCCACGCCATGATGCGCTCCCGTTGCAAGGCACTCGAGGCGCATCCAGCAAAATTCGTGCATGAGGGTGAGATCGAAGCGGCAGCGGCGTGTGAGTCGAACTGGCGGCGTCGATCACGCTGCTTTAGTGGCAGCAATAGCAACTGGTCCCGGACTATTTTTCAACGCATACCGGGCTGGAATGGTGTCGCAGGCTTAGCCGCGCTTAGCCGACCTTTTGACTGCTCGTCGACTTGGCCGACTCGAGCGCCAGGCGCCTGACGGCCTCGACCGCTGCCTCGAGCGGAGCTATTTCGTCGCGCAGCGCTTCGGCGTCGTCGCTGTGCGTCGCTTCCGCGAGCGAAAGCCGGTCGCGTACCAGCAGCAGTTCTTCTTCGAGGCGCCGCACCGCGGACCACAGCGCGTCTTCGGCGCCGGAGCGCTGGCGCGACTCGAGCGACATCGCGGAAAACGCATGCCCCGTATGGCAGCGATACCTCAGCGGATACCCTTCGCCGATACGCCAGATCACGCCGCCGCACTCCGGGCAGGTCAGGCTCGTTCGGTGGCCGATCCGCTCCATTTCCGCGGGGGAAGAATAGCCGGTCGCTGCAATCTTCAGTTCCAGCGCGGCGCGCTCGCTTTCGTCCATGTCGATGCGCCTCGGTGTGCGGTCTGTCAAGGCTCTGACGATGGCCGGACCGATGTCGTCAATCGGCGCGACCACGTCGGGGGGAACAGCTTTAAGCGCAGCGTCGGGCATGTCGGGCGCTGCGCAAGTCGACGGGTCCTGCACGATGGTGAAGCCGCCGCACGCGTGAATCGCCTTCAGTCCCGCCGCGCCGTCGTCCAGTTTGCCGGTCAGCACGACGCCGATCGCGCGAGCGCCATAATTGACCGCCGCCGAACGAAACAGCGGATCGGCGGCCGGGCGCGCGAAGTTTTCCTTGGGTCCGGTCGACAGCACCACCGTATCGTCGCGCAGCAACATGTGGCGGTCGGGTGGCGCGACGTAGATCGTGCCCTTCTCGATTGCTTCGCCGTCCGATGCATGGACTACCGGTAGCCGGCTGTCCGACGCAAGCAGATGTGGCAACTGGCTCGGCCACGTGCCGACGTGCATGACGATGAACACGCTCGCCGGAAGATCGGCCGGCAGCACGCCGACGATCTTCTTCAGCACCTGAAGGCCGCCGAGCGACGCTGCAACGACGACGATGTCCCGCCCATTCGAAATCTTTGCCATGAATGCCCTCCGCTGGAGAGGAGCAGCAAATGGCAAGCCTGTCGTCCGGCGCGCGCCGCCTTTTTGGCTGCGCACGCGCGCAATCGCCATCAGCTCAGCTTAAAACCAGTGTCATGACCGCCTGACGGATTGTCCTTGCCTCGATGATTCAACCCATTGCCTGCGGCACTACGGCTACGGGATTCGCCCGTTATCGCGTGCCGACTGTCAGCGCCCTGAAAAGCATCTGATGGTCGAACGGCTTCTGACAACGCTCGTACTGACGATACTCTCCATCGACGGCGTCCGCGCCATAACCGGTCACGAATACAAAGCGGATATTGCGCGACACAAGCGCATCTGCGACCCGGTATGACTTCTCGCCGTTCAGATCCACGTCGAGAACCGCAACGTCGACCTGCTCCTTGCCTTCTTCGATCATGGCCACCGCTTCCTGCGCGCCCGAGATGGGACCGACGACACTGGCTCCCGCGTCCTCGAGCGCACTCGACAGCGCCAGCGCAACCAGGTAGTCGTCTTCGACCACCATGACTCGCCGGCCCTGCAGCAATTTGGCGACACTGCCCATTTCTATCCCTCCTGCGAACCGCTGCGCACGCGTGGCGATGGCAGCGGTATCTCAATGTGACATGAGACGCCGTCGGTCTTGAACGCGAGTTCAGTCGTTGCATGCAGCGTGAACTTCAGCGCTTTCTCGATCAGCCGCCGCCCGAACCCCGTTCTCGACGAGTCGGGCACTGAGCGCAGACCGCTCTCGGTCCAGTCGATCACGAGCGAGGCGGCACCGGACGCCGTATTGCGCACGTCCCATGTGACTTCGAGCCGCGCCTCGCAATCCTTGAGCGCGCCGTACTTGACGGCATTCGTCGCCAGTTCGTGCAACACCAGCGCGACCGTCTGCACGTTGCGGAATCCGAGCGGCACAGGCGGACCGGCCACGGCGATCCGCTCGCTGTCCGCGACCCCCAATGCCTCCAGTTCCAGCCGCACGATGTCGGTCAGATTGATGAGATCGCCGTTCGCTTCGCCGATAAGTCCCTGCAAACGTCCGAGCGCCGCGAGACGGCTGATGAACGTTTCGAGCGAGGGAGCGGCCGGAAGCGTCTGCTGTGCGATCGACTGGATGACAGCCAGCAGATTGCGGGTGCGATGCTGCAACTCGGCAATGAGGACACTCTGCCTTTCTTCAGCATGGACCATTCCCGTGACGTCGACGAACGCGACGACGACGCCGTCCGTTGCACGGTCGCCGTTGCGATACGGCGCGAGGCGGATCAGAAAGTGCGTCAGCCCGTCGTTGCTGCTCACGTGCCGTTCGCGCGGCGCATTGGTGCGAAAGACGGTCGCAATGTCCTTCTCGAGCCCCGGCAAATCGAGGCGGCTCGCGAGTTCGGTGATCGGCCGGCCGCGATCCGTCGGGCGAATGTGGAAGATGCCGTTCATCGCCGGCGTGAACGAACGGATCACCAGGTCGCGATCGAGAAACACGGTCGCAACCGACGTGCTTTCAAAGAGATTCTGCAGATCGGTGTTCGCCCGGTCGAGCGCTTCGATCTTGCCGTTCAGTTCGAGATTGACGGTATGCAGTTCCTCGTTCAGCGAAACGAGTTCTTCTTTCGACGCCTCCAGTTCTTCATTGGACGACTGCAGTTCCTCGTTGACCGACACGAGTTCCTCGTTCGACGATTTCAGTTCCTCAAGCGCGGTTTCGTATTCCTCGATCATCGACTGCAAGCGTTCGCGCGTGTCGCGCAATTCTTTTTCGGCTTCGGCCACCGTGCCGTCACGCGGCAACTGCGCGCGCGCGATGGCTTCTTCGCGGCTCAGACCCGGGCCTTGATCCGCGAACACGACGAGGTACATTCGCTCGTTCTGCGGGTTTCCGTTCAGCGGCTCGACCGTCAGACTGAGGATCTGCACGCGGCCGTCTTCTCCCTCGACCGCGACGCCGTCGCGCGTCACCGCTCTGCCCGATTCGACCGCTTCGCGGAACACCGAGCGCAGGTCGAGGCCGAGACCCTTGCGCGCCATCGCAAAGAGCTGGCGCGACGGGACGCCAGGCGCGGCTTCCAGATACTTGCCGGTGCGGCTCGAAAAGTAGACGACGTCGCCGTCGCGCGTGGCGAGCACGTGCGGCGGCGTGAACCGCTCGAGCATGTGCGTATCGACCGTATGACGCATTGCGCCGCTGCCGAGCACGGGCCGGCCGGGCGCGAGCGCGGCCGGATGCCCGACGCGCAGCGCAGAGACGGTCATGGGCAAACGGATCTGCGGCGACACGTCGGCGCGACGGCGGAAGATCCGGTGCTTCTTCTCGACAGCCACGAACAGTTCGTCGAACTGACTGACGTTCTCCGACGTGCCGAGAAAAAGGTAGCCGCCCGGACGCAACGCATAGTGAAACGTCGGGATCACCTGGTTCTGCACGTCGGCGCCGAGATAGATCAGCAGGTTGCGGCACGACACGAGGTCGATACGCGAAAAAGGCGGGTCGCGAATCACGCTATGCGGCGAGAAGATGCAGAGATCGCGTACGTCCTTGGCCAGTACATAACTGCTGCCCTCGAGCCGGAAAAAGCGCTGCCGGCGTTCCTCGGAAACGCCGTCGAGCAGCGCTAACGGATAACGCGCCGCGCGTGCCACCGCGAGCGCGCCGTCGTCGATGTCGGTTGCGAAAATCTGCACGCGCGGCGTATCGGCCTGGCCGTCGAAATGCTCGCGCATCAGAATCGCGATCGAATAGACTTCTTCGCCGGTCGCGCAGCCGGGCACCCACACGCGAACCGTGTCGGCCGAACTGCGCCCCTCGAACAGCTTGGGAATCACGACGCTCGCGAGCGTCTCGAACGCCTGCGCATCGCGAAAGAAACTGGTCACGTTGATGAGCAGATCGCGGAACAGAGCCGTGACTTCTTCGGAGTCCGTGGATAGCCGCGCCACATAGGCGTCGGGCGTGTCGATCTCCAGAACCTGCATGCGCCGCTGCACGCGGCGCACGAAAGTCTTGACCTTGTAGCCGCTGAAATCGTGTCCGACCTGGTTGCGCAAAATCGCATAGATCGCTTCGCGCGCCGCGTCGAACTCCGAAGTTTGAGCTTGCGCGGTCGCGTTTCCGGCCAGGCCCTCGAGCATGAACGCGCCGGTCGCGAAAGTGGCGAGCTTTTCGCCCATCTGTCCGACCGGCACGGCGAAATCGACGAGTCCAGTGGCGATTGCACTGCCCGGCATGTCGGAATGCTGCGGGCCGAAGCCGTCAGCCGCCTGGGCGAGCGTCAGTCCGCCGCGCTCCTTGATGGCCTTGATGCCCAGCGTTCCGTCCGAATCCCCGCCGGACAGCACGACGCCAGCAGACAGTTCGCCGAACTCCGCGGCGAGGCTGCTGAACAGAACGTCGATCAGCTTCCGTTCCCGCCGATGACTATCCTGCGGCTGAACATGAAGCGCGCGTTTCTCGACGCTCAGCACCGCGTCGGTCGGTAACAGGTACACGTTATCGACTTCGATCTGCATGCCATCGGTAATGACGTGCACCGGCAACGACGTAAATCGCGCGATGATTTCCGGAAGCAGGGCTTTCGCGGTCCGGACTCAAATGCGTGACGATCACGAATGCAAGGCCGGGGGCTTGCGGCATGCCGCGGAAAAATCCTTCGAGTGCTTCGACAGCCCCCGCTGAAGCGCCCACGCCCACTACTGGAAAGTTATTTGCTGGCATCATGACTTCTCCGCCAGCAGAGCGCGTTCCCGCGCACGGGCGCGCTGCTTGCGCTTGAGGCTCGCGGTGCCGTCGCTGTCGTCCGCAACCGCGCGGCCGGGGGTTCGTTCCTGAAGCAGGCGCAGGCCCGCGCGCACGACTTCGCTGGCCGTGCCATAACGGCCAGAGGCGATTTCTGTTTTGATAAACGAAGCGAGATGCTCCGTCAGGCTAATGCTTATTGCGTACTTGGCCGGCATGGCGTTTCGAATCGCGAGGGTGGTTGTTTATACTACCCTTGCGATTCCCACCTGGCATGAATTTTTGCAGACGTTTCCGACTTGGCGGCGCTTGAACGCGGTTCTACGGCCCGAGCAAATTCCGCAGTCCCGATGCCGTCACCGGTCGCGAAAACCAGAAGCCTTGCGCCTCGTCGCAACCGAGCGTCTGCAATTGTGCGGCCTGCTCCGGTGTTTCGACGCCTTCGGCCGTGACGCGCAACTCCAGCGCATGCGCCATCGCGATGATCGCGCCGACCAGTGCAAGACTTTGCGGATCGTTGCCCATGCGCGCGACGAACGAGCGGTCTATCTTCAGGCGGTTCAACGGAAAACGCGTCAAATAGGCGAGGCTGGAATAGCCGGTGCCGAAGTCGTCGACGGCAATTTCCACCCCAAGTTCGCGTAACGCGTGCAAGGTTTCCAGCGCCTGGTCCACGTCGCCGAGCAACGCGCCTTCGGTGATCTCCACTTCCAGGTAAGACGGATCGAGCGCGGCCTGGTCGAGCGCGTCGCGAATCGTGTCGAACAGGTCCGGCCGCCGGAACTGCTGCGGCGACACGTTGACCGCCACGCGCGGCAAGTTGCCGGTCAACCGCCGCAGCCTGCCCGCTTCGCGGCACGCGGTGCGGATCACCCACTCGCCGATCTGCTCGATCAAGCCCGACTCTTCGGCGACCGGCACGAATTCCGCCGGGCTGATCATGCCGCGCTGCGGATGATTCCAGCGCAGCAGCGTTTCGACTTGCGCGATGCGTCCGTTGGCGAGCGTCACCTGCGGCTGATACACGAGGTGCAATTGCCGGCGCTCCAACGCTTCGCGCAGCATCGTCTCGATCTGGAAGCGGCGCGCGGCCTGTCCTTCGAGCGCCGTCGAAAAACGCCGGACCGCATTGCCGTTCACCGCCGACGCCGCCGACAGCGCAACGCCCGCGCGCCGCATGAGCGTGGCCGCGTCGCCGCCGTCGTCCGGATACGCGGCGATGCCGATGCTCGCCGCGATGTTGAGCGCCGTGCCGCCATAGTCGATCGGCTCGGCGATGCGCGCGAGCGCCTCCGCGGCGAATGCGTCGGCGGCGGCGCCGGTTTCGTTGATCAGCAGCGCGAACTGCGTGCCGCCGATCGACGCGATCGTGCCGTCGTTGGGAAAAAGTCCACGCAAGCGTTCGCCGACGATCTGCAGCACCAGTTCGGCCGCATGCAGGCCGAGCGCATCGCGGAGCTTACGCAGATGATCGAGTTCGGCGATCAGCACGGTAAAGGAAGCGTGGCTGCGTGCGCAGCGTGAGATCGTCAGCTCGAGACGTTCGGTGAAGAGCGTCTGATTCGGCAGACGCGTGACGCCGTCGTGATGCGAGACGTACCAGAGGCGCGCCTCGGACTGCGCATAGCGCGTCATGTCGACGACCACGCCGACGTAACGCGCGTCGGACGCGTGGCAGGCTGTGGCGTCGGAACATGCAGGCAGCGGCGACAGCGCGAGTACGACGCGCACCGGCGTGCCGCTGCGTCGCCGGTACGTCCATTCGCCCTCGTAGCGAGCGTCGATGTCCGCGAGCGACGGCAGTTCGGCGCGGCGTCTCGTGAGTTCGGCGGAATCGTGCAGCGATTCGAAGCTGCGCCGGCCGATCAGTTCGTCGGCGCTCCATCCGGTCAGCTTTTCGAGCGCCGCGTTGACGAACTGAAAGGTGCCGCGCTCGTCGCAAATGAACATGCCGAAGGGAGCGGCGGTCAGTGCGGCGGCTAGTGCCGAGGCCGGCGCTTCTTGTGCAAGACGCGACTCAGCTTGCGTCCCGCCGGCGTGGGTCGTGTTCAAAACGCGGTGTCTGTGCGGTGACTACGACGCGCGCGGCAATGCCGCTTCGATGAAGACCGCGCACAGCGCCTCCATGCCCTTCGCGTCTTCTTCGTCGAAGCGCGCGAGGACCGGGCTATCGACGTCCCATACGCCGATCAGCGTGCCGTCGGGCGCGACGAGCGGCACGACAACTTCCGATTGCGACGCCGAATCGCACGCGATGTGGCCGGGGAATTCGTGGACGTCGCGCACGATCTGCGTCTCGCGCGTTTGCGCGGCCGTGCCGCAGACGCCTTTGCCGAGCGCAATGCGCACGCACGCCGGCTTGCCCTGGAAAGGCCCGACCACCAGTTCGCGGCCGTCATGAAAGTAAAAGCCGGCCCAGTTCAGATCGCTCAACGAATGGAACACGAACGACGAGAAGTTGGCCGCGTTGGCGATCCAGTCGGTTTCGCCGGCGAGAAGCGCGCGCGCCTGCGCGACGAGTTCTTCGTATTGCGCGGCCTTGGGCAAGTGCGATGCGGAGGAGACTTCGAACATGAGGGGTCCGTGATGAAGGCGGGAAACGATGCAACGTGGCGCTCCAGTGTAAAGCAAGCAGCTTGCTCGATCACTGGAATGCGGCCACTACGACTCGACGCCGACGATCACGCTCGACGCCTTGAAGATTCCCGTCGCCGCCTGGCCGACCGCGAGGCCGAGGCGCTCGACGCTCTCGTTGGTCACGATCGCGGCGATCTGCGCGCTGCCCGCGCCGATCGTTACTTCGGAATTCACCGCGCCGGTCGTCACGGCGGTCACCGTGCCCGCGATGCAATTGCGCGCCGACACCTGGTCCTTCGATACGTCGACCATCACGATCACCGACGATGCCTTCACCAGCGCAAACGCCTGCTTGCCCACGGCGAGCCCAAGCGTTTTAGCGCTGCCGTGCGTGATGATGGCGACGATGTCGAGGCCGTCGGCGGTTCGCAGCGTGACCTCGTCGTTGACGGCGCCGTGCGTGAGCTGAACTATTTCGCCTGCGAACTGATTGCGTGCGCTCGTTTTCATGTTGGGCTCCTTTGGAGTTTGGGAAGCGCTGATGTGTTGCTTTAGCTGGCGGTCAAGTGTAATGGAAGGCGCAACGCCGTATCATCGTGCCCTTGCAGTCTCCCTTGCACTCTCTTTGCCGAACTCATGTCTTTAGCCGTTCCTTTTCGCGTTGTGCGCGTTGTTTATTTTGGGCGCGTTGTTTATGTTGTGAGCGTTGTTCGTATGGTCCGCGTTGCCCGCATTGCACACGCGTTGCCGCATGCCTGGCGCCGTGTGGCGTCGTTCATGGCGCTCGCGTCGCTCGCGGCTCTGGCCGCTTGCAGCAATCCGTCCCAGACGCATGACGCGCGAATCGCCGCCGATAACCTCACGCTCTTTCCGCTCGCCGCCTACGACCAGAACGTCGATCACTGGCTCGAGCCCGACAGCGCCGGCTACGACAAGCCGTTCCTGAGCCCCGCCGATCAGCAGGCGCATTTCCAGGCGCTTTACGCCCGCTACTTCGGCACCGGGACGAGCGCGCCGTCGCCGTGGAACTCCGCGTATGTGACGATGCGCGTCTATCGCCAGCAAGGCGCGGATGTCGCCGCGCTGCAGCAGCGCCGCATCGCCCGCTTCGACAATACCGGCAAGAGCGGCGCGGGCATCGGTTATGGCGAGAACTTTCGTCCGCACGACAAGGCGTGGATCGACGCCATCGCGCGCAACATGAACGTCGCGCAGTTCACCGAGGCGCCGGTCTACCAGCCGGCACGGCGCGCGATTGCGACCACCAATCTGATGGTGCGCGAACTGCCGACCACCGATCCGTCGTTCTACGATCACCGTCTGGCCGGCGAAGGCTATCCGTTCGACAACCTGCAAATCTCCGCCGTGCGGCCGGGCACGCCGCTGTATGTGCTCGGTACGAGCGTCGACGGTGCATGGCATTACGTGCAGACGCCCGATGTGCAAGGCTGGGTGCGCAGCGACGGCGTCGGCATGGCGAGCGAGCGTTTCGTCGATAGCTGGCGCGCCGCGAGTGCGAAATCGCTCGGTGCGGTGATCGGCGCTTTTACGCCGGTGCGCGATAGCCGCGGCGTGTTCCGCTTCGAGGCGCCCGCGGGCACGCTGCTGCCGTTGGTGGCGGCGTCGGCGGATCGTGCGGTGCGGGGGAGGATGCGGGCTTCCGCGCCAGCGTCCGATGTGAGTTCGAACGACAACGAGGCGGGCATGGACGCCAATGCCGCGCCTCCACCGCCGACGCCTCGCACAGTCCTCGTGCCCGCGCGCGGCGCGGAAGGCGAGGCGTTGATCCGCACGGCCGAACTCGACGACACGCAGATTGCGCCGATGCCGCTCGCCGCCACGCCGCGCCATCTCGCGACGCTGATGAAAGCGCTGATCGGCCGGCCTTATGGCTGGGGCAACAGCGGCCTCTACAACGATTGTTCGTCGGAACTGCAAAGCATCTTCGCGACCTTTGGCGTGTGGCTGCCGCGCCATTCGTCCACGCAGATGAGCGCCGGGCGCATGATCGATCTGTCCGCGTCGACGCCCGCGCAACGGCTCGACTATCTGGCCGCGCATGGCGTGCCGCTGCGCACGCTGATCTACATCGGCGGGCATGTGATGCTTTACATCGGCAATACGACTCGCAACGGCGTCACCGTGCCGGTGGTTTATCAGGACATCTGGGGATTGCGTCCGTCCGACAACAGCCGGCGCGCGGTGATCGGCGGCTCGGTGATTCTGCCGCTCCTCGAACACATTCCCGAGGATGCGACGCTGCAATCGCTCGCGGGCACGCCGACGTTCCAGATCAGCATACTCGGTGCGCCGACCGGCGCGTCGGCGCCTTCGCCGGGTTCCGCGCCGACGCCCGCCGCACCGGCTGATGAGGACAATCCGGCGGGCTAACGACTCGTCGACGATCCGTAGGACTAATAGCCGGGGCGCGTACGTGCGTACGTGCGCGAAATATTTTTTTCGGAGTGTCGATTCGGTGGCGACGCGTTCGTCGTAACGTTGAAAGGCTCGCTGAAACAGTCGGACTTTCAATCCACGAACCAGTTACTTCAAGGAGTCGCCGTCATGAGCAGCCCCGCTGTCAAACCGATCCCGGACGGGATGCACTCGCTCACGCCGTATCTGATTTGCGCCAACGCCGCCGAAGCCATCGCGTTTTATACAAAAGCCTTCAACGCCGTCGAGCAGTTCCGCTTGCCAGGGCCGGGCGGCAAGGTGATGCACGCCTGCCTGAAAATCGGCGATTCAATGCTGATGCTCACCGACGAATGGCCGGAGCACCAGGCGTTCGGCCCGAATCATCTGCAAGGCACGCCGGTGACGATTCACCACTATGTCGAAGATGTCGACGCAAGTTTTCAGCAAGCTGTCAATGCCGGCGCGACCGTGAAGATGCCGGTCACCGACATGTTCTGGGGCGACCGCTACGGCCAGTTGAAAGACCCGTTCGGGCATAGCTGGTCGCTGGCCACGCACAAGCGCGATCTGAGCAAGGAAGAGATCGAGCAGGCGATGGCGGCAATGAAGTAAGGTCTTCGGCCGTTTGGCGACGATGGTCGGTGTGGGCCGTTATAAAGCCGGGCGCGCGCAAGCGTGCCCAACTTCGATGTCTCTGCAAAAACGGCCAGCGCGTCAATGAGTTGCGGAGATTGCGGGGTAGTTATGCACAGCCTTGCAAACAGAATCTGTGGGTAACTTTCCCCGCTGCAAACCGCCCCTCTCTCAAGCCGCCCGCGCCATCGCATCGCCCTCTTCACCACCCAACGCATCGACGAGATCGCCCAGCATGCGCTCGAGCTCCGCGGTCATCAGCGTGAAGTCGGAATCGAACAGCTCGTCGTCGCCTTGAGCGGTTGGGTCGCTTGCTTCCTTCAGCACGTCGAGCGGTGCAATGCGCTTGATCGTCAGCGAAGGCGTCAGCACGAACGACACGCGGTCCTTCCACGTCATCGCGAGCCGCATGCATTGCTTGCCCGCTTCGATGTGACGGCGCATATCTTCCGCGTCCAACGTATGGCCGACGTAACGGACCGTCGCGTTGCCTTCGGTCGGCGAGCGCAATTCGGTATCCTGATCGACGGTGAAGCCGCTCGGCCCCTCACCGGAAAGCAGCCACTCGGTCATGGCCGCGACCGGCGATTGCGTGACGCGCACCGTGCCGAGCGGCAACTGATCAATCGACTTCACGAGCAGGCCGCGCACTTCGTCGGCGACCGTCTGTGACGCCGCGTCGATCACCAGCCAGCCGTTGCGGCAATCGATCCACACGCGCGTATCGCGACGAATGCTAAAGGCGCGCGGCAGCAGTTCGTCGGTGACCTGCTCCTTGAGTTCGCGCATCTGCTTGCGGCCAGGTTTGAAGCCCTGCTGCTCTTCGAGTTCGGCGGCACGCGCTTTCGTCACTTGCGTGACGACCGAAGCCGGCAGCAGCTTCTTCTCCGTGCGGAACGTGAGCAGCAACTGGCCGTTCAGCGCATAAACGAGCGAGTCGTTATCGCGCGGCGACGCCCAGCCGTGGCTTTGCATTTCGACGCTATTGCCGGGCGCGAACGCGTGCGGCGCGAGCCACTTTTCCATTTGTTCCGCCGTGACGGACCACGGAGCGGGAAGACGGTGAAGCTGTAGGTTTTTGAACCACATAGGCGAGATGTCCGACGGGCAAAGCGCGTCATTCTATATGACGGCGCTGGTCAAGCAACTGCGGTGGCCAATTGGCCGATGTCCGCTGGGGCTTCATGAAAAGTCCGCAATGTGCTGCGTCGGTGGCCATTCGTCTGAGGCGCGGTCAAGCCGTAATCGTTTAATGGTTTTGCCGTAGTCGTCGAGGCCCGCGCTTCGCCGCTAAATCGCCTAGACTTTCCGATATGCGCGACGAAGACGGAGGCGGCCATGGCCGACGAAACCGCACCTTGGCAAATGGTCGAATACGAGGGCTTCGAGATTCACGTGGCGCTCATGCCAAAGAATGAGCCGGACGAAGGCAACGCGTCCTACGCGCCGCCGAACGAGGCGAATAACCGCTACACGTATGTCGGCTACGTCTGTCATCCGGGCGCGGACCCGTCGATTCCCGGTCACGCGGTCCCGTTTCATGCGGACGGCGAGGAAAGCTTCGCCAGCAAGGACGACGCGCTGTACGAAGGCGTGCACGTGGGACGCAGCATTGTCGATGGCACGCATCCGGATTTGACCGTGCTGCCGCTGGTCACGGGCGGTGTTTGAGCGTCTGTCGTCAATCACCCGGCAACGGCACGCCGATCGGCACTAGCAAGCCAGCGTTGCCATCTTCCAGCAAGTCCCGCGGCCCGGTCGGGTAACCAGAACCGTGGAACGGAGATGCGGCTGGCAGACGGCGCAACTGCCGGACGTTTATGCCGCACTCTGCTGAAACTGAATCCGATGCAGATGTGCGTACAACCCGTTCTGCGCCAGCAGTTCCCGATGACTGCCGCACTCGACGATATGCCCCGCCTCCATCACAAGGATGCGGTTCGCGCGCTCGATGGTGGACAGCCGGTGCGCGATGACGAGCGTGGTGCGGCCTTTCATCAGCGTTTCGAGCGCGGCCTGCACGTGGCGCTCGGACTCCGAATCCAGCGCCGACGTGGCTTCGTCGAGAATCAGGATCGGCGCGTCCTTGTAGATGGCGCGCGCGATCGCGAGACGCTGGCGCTGGCCGCCGGACAGCATCATGCCGTTGTCGCCGACGAGCGTGTCGATGCCGTTGGGCATCGCGTCGACCGTGTCCCACAGGTTGGCCGCGCGTAGCGCCGCGGTCACCCTGTCGCGGTCGGCTGTCTGGCCGTAAGCGACGTTGTTCGCCACCGTGTCGTTGAAGAGCACGACGTCCTGGCTCACCATCGCGATCTGGCTGCGCAGCGCGTGCAGGTCGTATTCGGGAAGCGCGACGCCGTCGACGAGAATCTCGCCGCCGGTCGGATCGAAAAAGCGCGGCAGCAGGTTCACCAGCGTGGTCTTGCCGCTGCCCGACGGACCCGCGAGCGCGACCATTTCACCCGGCGCCACCTTGAACGAAACCTTGTCCAGCGTGTGGCGATTGTGCGTGGCGTTGGCGCTGTACATGAACGAGACGTCGCGGAACTCCACTTCGCCGCGCGCGCGCTCGAGCGGCTTGCCGCCGCCCGCTGGCTCCGCCGGTTCGTCGATCAGGCCGAAGATCAGCTCGGCCGCCGTCATGCCCCGCTGCAGCGGCTGGTTCACATCCATCAGATGCTTGAGCGGCGAGATGATCAGCAGCATTGACGTGACGAAGGCGACAAAGCCGCCGACCGTGGTCTGATCCGACGACGACTGCACCACCGCGATCGTGATCACGACGGCAAGCGCGATGGACGCGAGGAACTGCGTCAGCGGTTGAGCGAGTCCGCCCGAGACCGTCATGCGCATCGCGTAGCCGCGCAGACGCTTGCTCATCGACGAGAAGCGGTCCATCTCGTACTTCTCGCCGTTATGAACCTTGACGACCTTATAGCCGCCCACGGTTTCCTCGACGATGTAGGACAGCTCGTTGGTCAGCAACTGATGCTCGCGGTTCAGCCGCCGCAGCCGGCGATTGATCTTGCCGACGAGCCAGCCGATGCCCGGCAGCAGCACCGCGACGATCAGCGTGAGCCGCCAGTTCAGATAGAACAGATAGCCGAGCAGGAAGACGACCGTGAGCGAGTCGCGCACCAGCGTGACCAACACGCTCAACAGCACGTTGAGAATCTGGTTGACCTCGAAGACGATCGCGTTGATCACCGTGCTCGCGGTTTCGCGCTGAAAAAACGCGACGCTCGTGTGAATCATGCGGTCGAACATGCGCAGCCGCAGTTCGAGCAGGATCTTGTTGGAGACGTACGCGAGCAGATAGCCGGACGCATATTGCGACACGCCTCGAATCAGCGCGAGGCCAATCACGGCGACGGGCACGAACCATTTCGCGTTATCGCTTGCATGCGCGCCGAAACCTTTGTCGAGCAGCGGCTTGAGCAACGCGGGAATGGCGGCGTCGGTGGCGGCGCTTGCGGCCATCGCGATAATGGCCCCGATGATCACCCACAAGAGCGGCTTGACGAACGGCCACAGGCGCCGGAAAACGACGGCGGGCGACGACGCTTCGCCTTCACCGATGGGTTTGCTTAACGTTGGCTTCGCGCTCAAGGAATCCTCTGGGAATGCGGAACGAGATTCGCGCCGGCGACCGGCTGCCCGCGGCGCGAAGATCGAAAAGCAGCATTGTAAACGGTTGGTGTTGACGCTCGGCCGACGTTTTTTGGGGGGGTTGCGCCGCTTGCCGAAGCATCGTATTGCCCGGGTATACTTGCGCGGCCCGTTGCGCCTCACCGCGCGATCCCTTGCGTCGCTCCGCCTTCACGCCACTCGCCATCACCACTTCAGGTATGCAAGAAACTACCCTCGGCGTCGCCATCATCACCAAAAACGCGGCGGCGCGGCTCGCCGAATGCCTGCAGTCCGTGGCCTTTGCGGACCAGATTGTCGTGATCGACGGCGGCAGCGTCGACGGCACTGCCGACATTGCCCGCGCGCACGGCGCCCAGGTGATCGAACAGACCGACTGGCCAGGCTTCGGCCCGCAAAAGAACCGCGCGGTGGACGCGCTCAACACCGCCTGGATTCTCTCGCTCGACGCCGACGAGATCGTTTCGCCGGAGCTTGCCGCGTCGATTCGCGCGGCGCTCGCGGCACCCACCGCCGACGTCTATGCGGTAGACCGTCTGTCGAGTTTTTGCGGGCACTGGATTCATCACAGCGGCTGGTATCCGGACTGGATTCCGCGCCTCTTCAAGCGCGGCGCCGCGCGTTTCTCCGACGACCTCGTTCACGAACGGCTTGTCTTCGACACGCCCGCGCAACGCCTCACCGGCAAGCTGATGCACTACTCGTACGAGGACTTCGAGTCCGTGCTGCGCAAGCTCGATGCCTATTCGAGCGCCGGCGCGCTGCAGCGTCATGCGGCGGGCCAGCGCGGCAGTTTCGGCAAGGCGCTTGGCCGCGGCGCGTGGGCCTTTGTGCGGACTTACCTGTTGCGCCGAGGCTTTCTGGACGGCCGCGCCGGCTTCATGATCGCGATGTTCAACGCGGAGACGGTGTACTACCGGTTTCTGAAGCTTGCGCGACTCGGGGAAGCGTCGCGTTCGAAGCCCGGCTCAAAGCAACGCCCGTAGCAGCGACACACCCTTAATACACGATCTCAATCGCGCTGCCGGCGAACTGGCCGCGCAGATCGGCCAGCAATTCGTCGGTCGGCTTCACGCGCCAGGCGTCGCCAAGACGCATTTCGCCCTCGGCATTCTCGCTTCGATACACGATCTGAACCGCGAGCCCGTTCGGGATTTGCACCGGCTGACGCTGGCGTCCGTTGTCGCCGCCGTAGCCGCCACCGAAGCCGCCGCTACCGCCATTGCGCCCGCCGCCGTTGCCGCGCGCCGAAGCCGCGGGTGCCGGCGCCGCCTGCGGCTCATCCTTGCCCGCGCTATGCGCTTCGAGCACGCGCCGCAGCGCCAGCGCGTCGGCGTTGCCGTTCATCTTCACTTTCACGGCCTCTGCGTAACGGCAGCGTGCGCGGCCGAGGTCCATGACCGTATCCACCGTGAAGCGGATGCCGCCCGTGAACGCGTCGTTGCGCGCCTGGCCCTGCACGACCAGCAACTCGTCTTCCTTGAAGAGTTGCTTGTTCGCCTCGAAAGTCTCGTTGAACACCGTCACTTCGCATTGACCGGTGCCGTCGTCGAGCAGCGCGATCAGCATCTTGCCGCGCTGGGTCATCTGCGTGCGCAGCGACGCGATGATGCCCGCGACCAGCTTGTCGCGCCCTTCTTTCAATTCGCCGATCTTCTGCCGCACGAAGCGCCGCACTTCGTCCTTGTAGGCGTCGAACAGATGGCCCGACAGATAAAAGCCGAGTGCGGCCTTCTCTTCCTGGAGCTTCTTCTTTTCCGGCCACTCGGGTTCGTCGACGAGTTCGTGGCCTTGCGACGGCGCGTCGCCCATATCGAACAAACCGGCCTGCAACGCATTCGCGCTCGCCTGTTCGGCGGCTTCCATCGCGAGCGAAACGGACGCGATGAGTTGCGCGCGATTCTGATGCAAAGTATCGAACGCGCCGGCGCGAATCAGTGCTTCGACCGTGCGGCGATTAACCACGCGACGGTCGATCCGGTTGCAGAAATCGAAGATGTCGATAAACGGACCGTCTTCGCGCGCGCGCAAAATTTCTTCGATCGCATTCTGCCCGCTGCCCTTGATTGCGCCCAGGCCGTAGCGGATGGTTTTCGAGCGCTTGCCGTCAGGCTCCGCAACCGGTTCGAAACGATACGCCGACAGGTTGATGTCCGGCGGCAGCACCGTCATCTTGTTCGTGATGCAGTCTTCGAACAGGATCTTGACCTTGTCCGTGTCGTCCATCGCGAGCGACATATTCGCCGCCATGAATTCCGCCGGATGGTGCGCCTTCAGCCACGCGGTGTAATACGCGAGCAACGCATACGCGGCCGCGTGCGACTTGTTGAAGCCGTAGCCGGCGAACTTCTCCATCAAGTCGAAAATTTCGTCGGCCTTCTCGCCGGTCAGGCCATTCTTCGCGGCGCCCTGGCGGAACAGCTCGCGATGCTGGGCCATTTCCTCGGCCTTCTTCTTGCCCATCGCGCGACGCAGCAAGTCCGCGCCGCCGAGCGAGTAGCCGCCGATGATCTGCGCCATCTGCATCACCTGCTCCTGGTAGACCATGATGCCGTAGGTCTCTTTCAGAACAGGTTCGACACGCGGGTCCGGATACTCGACCACTTCGCGCCCGTGCTTACGCGCGCAGAAGCTCGGGATCAGGTCCATCGGGCCCGGACGATACAACGCGACGAGCGCGATGATGTCTTCGAAACGGTCGGGCTGCGCGTCCTTCAGCATGCCCTGCATGCCGCGGCTTTCCAGCTGGAACACGGCGACCGTATTCGCTTTCTTGAGAATCGAAAACGAGGCGGGATCGTCGAGCGGCACTTGCGCGAGCGACCAGTCTTTCTTCGACGGATCGAGACGGCGGATATAGCGCTCGGCCCAGTCGAGAATCGTGAGCGTGGTCAGGCCCAAAAAGTCGAACTTGACGAGGCCGACGGCTTCGACGTCGTCCTTGTCGTACTGGCTCACGACGCCGCTTTCGTCGCCCTGTGTGTACAGCGGGCAAAAGTCGGTCAGCTTGCCGGGCGCGATCAGCACGCCGCCCGCATGCATGCCGACGTTACGGGTGAGACCTTCGACGCGTTGTGCGAGCTCGAGCAACTGATGCACTTCGTCTTCGTTGTCGAAGCGCTCCTGCAAGAGCGGCTCTTCCTTCATCGCGTCGGCAATCGTGACGTGCTTGCCCGGCTTGAACGGGATCAGCTTGGCGATGCCGTCCGTGAACATATAGCCGAGATCGAGCACGCGGCCGATGTCGCGCACCGCCGCCTTCGCCGCCATCGTGCCGAAGGTCGCGATCTGCGAGACGGCGTCCGCGCCGTACTTTTCCTTCACGTACTGGATCACGCGGTCGCGGCCGTGCTGGCAGAAGTCGATGTCGAAGTCGGGCATCGACACACGTTCCGGGTTCAGGAAACGTTCGAACAGCAGGTTGTAGCGCAGCGGATCGAGGTCGGTCACGCCGAGCGCGTACGCGACGAGCGAGCCCGCGCCCGAACCCCGGCCCGGCCCCACCGGTACGCCGTTGTTCTTTGCCCAGTTGATGAAGTCCGCGACGATCAGGAAGTAGCCCGGAAAGCCCATCTTGATGATCGTGCCGCACTCGAATTCGAGCCGCTGGTAATACGTGTCGCGCTGCGCGGCGCGCTCGGCTTCATCGGGGTACAACTGCTCGAGACGCTTTTCCAGGCCCTCTTTCGACAGATGCACGAGGTAGTCGTCGAGCGACATGCCGTCGGGCGTCGGAAAGAGCGGCAGTTTCGGCTTGCCGAGTTCGAGTGTGAGATTGCAGCGCTTGGCGATCTCCACCGTATTGGCAAGCGCCGACGGAATGTCCGCGAACAGCGCGGTCATTTCGTCTTGCGTGCGGAAATACTGCTCGGGCGTAAAGCGCTTCTGACGCCGCGGATTCGCGAGGATGTCGCCTTCGGAAATACACACGCGCGCTTCGTGCGCGGTGAAGTCGTCGGGCGTCATGAACTGCATCGGGTGCGTGGCGACCACCGGCAGTTTCAGCGACGCCGCGAGCGCGACCGCCTGCTGCACGTACTGCTCGCCGCCCGGCTGACCGCAGCGCTGCAACTCGATGTAGAAGCCGCCCGGAAACACCTTCGCCCAGTGCAGCGCGTTGCGCTTGGCCGCCTCCTGATTGCCGGCGGCAAGCGCCAAGCCGACGTCGCCCTGCTGCGCGCCCGACAACGCAAGCAAGCCTTCGCCGAGGCCGGATTCCAACCAGCCGGCCTCGATTTCCGCGCGTCCGCGATACTGGTTCGTGAGCGAAGCCTTGCTTAGCAACTCGCACAGATTCAGATAGCCGCGCCGGTCTTTCACCAGTAGCAACAGGCGCGAAGGCTTGTCGCGGTCGTCGGGATTCGTGATCCAGACGTCGCAGCCGGCAATGGGTTTGACCCCTTTGCCGCGCGCTTCCTTGTAGAAACGAACGAGACCGAACGCGTTGCCGAGGTCGGTGAGAGCGAGCGCGCCCTGACCGTCTTTGGCGGCCGCCTTGACGACGTCGTCAAGACGCACGATGCCGTCGGCGATCGAGAATTCGGAGTGGACGCGGAGATGGACGAAGCGGGGATCTGACATGGGCGACATTGTAACCCCAGCCTCCCGGAGATTTCAGCCGCAAAACCGCGTGTTAGCCAACCGGCCTAAGACGCTGCCGCGAGAGCCGCGGGCGTCGACAGTTTCCAGGCTTTTCTGCGCGTCGCTTTGTTCGTGCAGCGACATCGTGCAGCGACATACAGGCGCGTAAGTTTGGCCGGCGTTTGCGCTAACGCAAGCGCCTGGCCGTTTGGCCGAATCGGGGAAAGCGCCGGCTTGAGGGATAATATGGGTTTCGCCTATCCGACGTGGCTGCGGCGCAAGGCATTCAAATGCTCTGACGCGTTCGAGTGCACCCAACAGGCTTTCGGGCTCGCGAGGCATGCGCGCCGCCCGCGGTCGCACCGCGCGCCCGCCTGGCCCCACGCCGCCACTTATTACCGCTGGACACCCATGAGTATCGTCAATCTCGCCGCGTATCATTTCGCGACCATCGAAGACACCGCCGCCTGGCGCCCGCACGTCACCGAGCGCTGCAATGCGCTCGGCTTGCGCGGCACTATTCTGCTCGCGCCCGAAGGCATCAACCTGTTCGTCGCGGGCACGCGCGAGAACACGGACGCTTTTATCGACTACATCCGTCACGATCCGCTGTTCGAAGGCAAGTTCGCGAACCTGCAGTTCAAGGAAAGCCTGTCGGACAAGCAGCCGTTCACGCGCATGCTCGTCAAGCTCAAGCGCGAAATCATCACGATGAAGAAGCCGGCCATTCGCCCGGAACTCGGCCGCGCGCCATTCGTCGACGCCTCCACGCTGAAGACATGGCTCGACCGCGGTCACGACGACCAGGGCCGTCCCGTCGTCATGCTCGACACGCGTAACGCGTTCGAAGTGGATGTCGGCACATTCGACAATGCGCTCGACTATCGCATCACCAAGTTCAGCGAATTCCCGGAAGTGATCGAGCAGAATCGCGCGGACCTGGAAGGCAAGACGGTCGTATCGTTCTGCACGGGCGGCATTCGCTGCGAGAAGGCCGCGATCCATATGAAAGAGGTCGGCATCGAGCACGTGTATCAGCTCGAAGGCGGCATCCTCAAATATTTCGAGGAAGTGGGCGGCGCGCATTATCACGGCGACTGCTTCGTGTTCGATTACCGCACGGCCCTTAATCCGCAGCTCGAGCCGACCGCGACTGCGCAGTGCTTCGGCTGCCGTGCGGTGGTGACGCCCGAAGAGCAGAAATCGCCGATGTATGTGGCGGGCAAGACGTGTCCGCACTGCCATCCGGATAGCAAGGCGGCTCGCGCGGCTTAGGCGGCTTGGCGCGGCGGCGTTTTTCGCCGGCCGCTTCTCACCGCGCACGGAATCAATCTCCAACGCATCGATTCATGACCTATCGCGGACGCTTCGCGCCCTCGCCTACCGGACCACTGCACTTCGGCTCGCTGGTGAGCGCGCTCGCAAGCTGGCTCGACGCGCGCGCGCATCGCGGCGCATGGCTCGTTCGCGTCGAAGATATTGACGGCCCGCGCACGGTGCCGGGCGCCGCGCAGGACATTCTCGCCACGCTCGAGCGCTTCGGCATGCGCGCCGACGAGCCGCCCGTCTGGCAAAGCACCCGCGTCGAGCGTTACAGCCAAGCGCTGGAACAGTTGAAGGCGGCCGGCTTCGTCTATCCGTGCGGCTGTACGCGCAAGGAAATCGCCGACTCGCTGCTGCACGCGCATGCGCGCAACACGACGCTCGCCTATCCGGGCACGTGCCGCAACGGCCTGCACGGCAAGCCGGCGCGCGCGTGGCGGCTGCGCGTGCCGGACGGCGACGCGGCTGTCATCACATTCGAAGATCGCTGGCAGGGCAAGCAGACGCAGAATCTCGCCACCGAAGTCGGCGATTTCGTGCTGAGACGCGCGGACGACCAGTGGGCATATCAACTGGCCGTGGTTGTCGACGACGCCGACGCGGGCATCACGCACATTGTGCGAGGCGCGGATCTGATGGATTCGACGGCGCGGCAGATTTACCTTCAGCAATGCCTCGGCGTGCCGACGCCCCGCTACCTGCATGTACCGGTAGTGACGAACGAGCACGGTGAAAAGCTGAGCAAGCAGAACGGAGCGACCGCGCTCGACTGCGACAAGCCGCTCGAAGCGCTGAACGCGGCGGCAACGCACCTGGGATTGAATCTGGCGGATGGCGGCGCGAGCGGCTCAGTGCACGCCACGCTGGATGATTTCTACGCCGCAGCTACTGCGGCATGGTCGAAGAAAATGCGCTTGACCGTGTGATATGCGCGTGGCCGTTTCACGGCTAACTAACGCGCCTGGCAATGCGTGCCCCGCGGTTAAGCGGCTTGGCGCGAAATCTTGGGACGGTGCGGCTCGGGGCGAGCCCGCACGACGAGCCCGCAACAACCAACCTTACGACGACGACTTCCGCGGCATGCCGAACCCTCCCAGCAACGCCGCGAGCGGCTGCTTCGAAGACGGCTTCTGCGGCGCGGACCCGGCGGCCTCGGCCTCTTCCACCTTGCGAACCGAAGCAGGCGACGGCTCGTAAGGCTTCAGGAAAAAATCGTCCACGGGCTGCGCGCGGTGATGATGCGGCCGGTCGTACGAACCCGACGGCGCACCCGAACGGCGGCGAGCGCCCCGCTCTTCACGACCCTCACGGCCCTCGCGACCTTCGCTGCGCTCACGGCGCGGCGCGCGCTCTTCGTGATGATGACGCACAGGCGTGTCCACGGTCAGACGCAGCACCTCGAGCGGACGCTTGATGAGCTTCTCGATGTCCGCCAGTTGCTTGCGCTCGTTCGGGCTGCACAGCGACAACGCGTCGCCGGAAGCGCCCGCGCGGCCCGTGCGGCCGATACGGTGCACATAGTCTTCCGCGTTGAACGGCAGATCGAAGTTGATCACGGCCGGCAATTCGGCGATGTCCAGACCGCGCGCGGCGACGTCCGTTGCGACCAGCGCCTCGATCTCGCCGCGCTTGAACGCGTCGAGCGCCTGCATACGCTCGTTCTGCGTTCGGTCGCCGTGAATCGCGGTCGCGACCACGCCGTCGCGCTCCAGGCTGCGCGCCAGACGGCTCGCGCCGATCTTGCTGTTGCAGAACACGATCACCTGCTTGAGGCTGCGCTCGCGGATCAACTGGACGACGGCGCCGGTCTTGTCGCCCTCGGCCACTTCATAGACGATCTGCGTGACATTGGTCGCCGTCGAGTTGCTGCGCGCGACTTCGATGGTTTGCGGATCGCGCAGATACGTGGCCGCGAGCTTCTTGATTTCGCCGGAGAATGTGGCCGAAAACAGCAGCGTCTGACGCTCTTTCGGCAGCAGATTCAGAATGCGCTGCAAGTCCGGCAGGAAGCCCATGTCGAGCATCCGGTCGGCTTCGTCGAGCACGAGGATCTGCACCTGGCCCAGATTGGCGGTTTTCTGCTGCACGTGATCGAGCAGACGGCCCGGCGTGGCGATCAGAATTTCGACGCCGCGGCGCAACTGCTCGGACTGCGGGTTCATGTCCACGCCGCCGAACACCACGGCGCTGCGCAGCGCCGTGTGCTTCGCATACGACTGGACGTTCGCGGCAACCTGGTCGGCGAGTTCGCGGGTCGGCGTGAGGATCAGCGCGCGTACCGGATGGCGCGCGGGCGACGCGCTCGTGCTTGCCTGCGGCAACAGCCGCTGGATGATCGGCAGCGAAAAACTCGCGGTCTTGCCGGTGCCGGTTTGCGCGGCGCCCATGACGTCGCGGCCTGCCAGCACGACAGGAATGGCCTGCGCCTGAATCGGCGTGGGCGTGGTGTAGCCCGATTCCTTGACTGCTTTCAGGATGTCGGGTGCGAGACCGAATTGGTCAAAAGTCGCAGTGCTGGGCGTGACGGCTGTGTCGGACATGGTGGCTTTCGCTAAAAATGCGCTTGGCGCGTGCGCGCGGCAGCGGTCGGAACCGCAGAAGGCATCAGGATGAAGGCGGAGCCACGGCGTTCCGCACGGGACCCGTCGCTATTGCGGGAAAGGATGCGGCCGGCTCCGGCCGGCGGAAATACCCGCCGGAAAGGCCGGTATTGTAGCACTTCAGCAAAAACACTCATGGCGCATGCGCCGGCTTTCTGCTTGTGCGGCAAAGGCACGGCGCCGCATCCCGGCGCGCGCCGCCGTGCGCCTCGCCCGGCGAGCGTAGTGCGTTGAAACGACAGTCGCATGACAGAGCGGAAAAGCGGTTTTGCGGGACCGTGCTGCTGTCGTCGCAGCCGGTCCCGGCAGACGCAGCGTCGAGCAACACCTTGCCCGCCGCTATTCGGCCCATTTTGCGGCCGCTACAGGCAATCGCGTGCATTGCAGTGCGCGCCGCCCGTGAATCTCGCCGCCTCGCCAACTCGCGTGCCTCACCAACTCTCGCGCCTCACCAACTCTCGCGCCTCACCAACTCTCGCGCCTCACCACGTCTCGCGCATCACCATCAGACGCAGCTCGGTCATGTCCTCGATCGCGTAGCGCACGCCCTCGCGCCCGAGCCCCGAGTCCTTCACGCCGCCATAAGGCATGTTGTCGACGCGGAACGACGGCACGTCGTTGATCACGACGCCGCCCACTTCCAGTTCGTCCCACGCGCGGTGCGCGTGCGCGAGCGAATCGGTGAAGACGCCCGCCTGCAGGCCGAAGTCGCTGTCGTTGACGGTCGCGAGCGCCGCGCCGAAATCGTCGAAACGCTCCAGAATGGCGACCGGCCCGAACGCTTCCTTGCGATACAGGTCGGTGTCGCGCTTCACGCCTTCGAGCAGCGTCGCCTCGAACATCGCGCCTTCCACCTTTCCGCCCGCGACGATTTTCGCTCCCGCCTGCACCGCGCTTTCCATCCAGCCGGCGAGGCGCTTCGATTCCGATTCGGAGATCATCGGCCCGACGAAGGTCTTTTCGTCCTTCGGATCGCCCATCACCAGCGACTTGGTTTTAGCGATCAGCTTCTCGCGCAGCGCGTCGTAGAGGCTCGCGTGCACGAGAATCCGCTGCACGCCGATACAGCTTTGCCCCGACTGATAGAACGCGCCGAACGCGAGCCGGTCGACCACGTAGTCGAGCTTGCCGCCCTGATCGCCGTCGACGATCGCGGCCGCATTGCCGCCCAGTTCGAGAATCACCTTCTTCTTGCCGGCTTTTTTCTTCAGCTCCCAGCCCACCGCCGGCGAGCCGGTGAACGACAGCAGCTTGAAGCGTTCGTCGGTGGTGAAGAGATCGGCGCCGTCGCGATGCGCGGGAAGAATCGAGAACGCGCCCTTCGGCAGGTCCGTTTCCGCAAGAATCTCACCCATGATCAGCGCGCCGACCGGCGTGCGGCTTGCCGGCTTCAGCACGAACGGCACGCCCGCGGCGATGGCCGGCGCGACCTTGTGCGCGGTCAGATTCAGCGGAAAATTAAACGGCGAGATAAACGAGCACGGGCCGATCGGCACGCGCTTTACATAGCCGTGATAGCCGTTCGCGCGCGGCGAAATCTGCAGATTCACGATCTCGCCGTCGATGCGCACGGCTTCCTCGGCCGCGACCTTGAACGTGTCGATTAGCCGCGTGACTTCACCCTTCGAATCGTTGATCGGCTTGCCCGCCTCGATGCACAGCGCGAGCGCGAGTTCGTCGTAACGTTCGCGAAAGCGCTTCCCGCAATGCTCGAGCACCGCCTGGCGCTTGAACGGCGGGAACGCGCGCAGCGCGGGCATTGCATCGACCGCGAAGCCGATCGCCTTGTCGATCGCGGCCGCGTCGGCCATCGCGACGCGCGTCGCGACTTCGCCGCTGAATTTGTCGGTGACTTCGAGATCCGTATTCGCAGCCACCGCTTCGTTCGCGAGGTAGTACGGGTAGGTCTTGTTCAACATCACGCGTTCTCCTTCCGATAGATGACAGCGGCAACTCGGGCCTTCTTGCACGAGCAGGAAGCCGAACCCGCGCCGCTCACAATTGCGCGGACAGCCGCTTGATCTCGCGGTTCAGCACGCGCTCGTTATCCGAATAGTCAATGGGCAGGTCGATCACATGCACGCCCGGCGTCGCGAAACACTCGCGCAGCAAGGGCGCGAACTGCTCCGCCGATTCGATCCGATGCCCCTTTGCGCCATAGCTCTGCGCATACGCGACGAAGTCCGGATTCGCCAGCGTCATGCCGTAGTCGGGGAAGTTCATGTTCTCCTGCTTCCAGCGGATCATGCCGAACGCGTCGTCGCGCAAAATCAGAATCACGAGATCGAGCTTCAGACGCACCGCCGTTTCGAGTTCCTGTGAGTTCATCATGAAGCCGCCGTCGCCGCACACGGCCATGACCTTGCGCTCCGGATGCACGATCTTGGTGGCGATGGCCGACGGCAAGCCCGCGCCCATCGAGGCCAGCGCGTTATCGAGCAACAGCGAATTCGGTTCGTGCGCGCGGTAATAGCGCGCGAACCAGATCTTGTACATGCCGTTGTCCAGACACACGATGCCGTCCACCGGCGTGGTCTCGTACACGTCGTTGACCACGCGCACCGGATACATGGGAAAGCGGTCGTCGTGCTGGCCCTTCACCAGATGCGCCTCGAAATGCTCCTTGATCTCCTTGAAGCGCGTGAAGTCCCAATGCTCCTGACGCTCCTTGAGGCTTTCCTTCAGTTGCCACACCGCGTTGGCGATGTCGCCGACCACCTCGATCTGCGGGAAGTACACCGTGTCCACTTCCGCGCCGAGGAAGTTCACATGAATCACCGTTTTCTCGCCGGCCTCGCCGCTGCGCATGAAGAACGGCGGCTTCTCGATCACGTCATGCCCGACGTTGATGATGCAGTCGGCGTGATCGATCGCGCGATGCACAAAGTCGCCATCGGACAAGGTCGCGTTGCCGAGCCACATCGGATGCGATTCGTCGATCACGCCCTTGCCCATCTGCGTCGTGAAAAACGGAATGCCGGTCTGGTCGACGAATTCGCGCAGCATCTTCGTCGTGGTCTTGCGATTGCCGCCCGCGCCGATCATTAGCAACGGATGCTTCGCTTTCGTGATCGCCTCGACCGCGCGCGCGACCGCTTTTTCTTCCGCGACCGGACGCCGGCTGTAGCTCTTCGGAATCGGCTTGCCGTCGCCTTCCTCATGCGCGACGTCCTCGGGCAGTTCGAGATGCGTGGCGCCGGGGCGTTCTTCTTCCGCCTGCCGCACGGCTTCGCGCACGGCCGCCGGAATATTCGCGATCGACACGATCTGGCGCGTGTATTTGGTGAGCGGCTCCATCATCCGCACGACGTCGACGATCTGAAAATGGCCCTGCTTGCTCGACTTGATCGGCTTCTGGCCGGTCACCATCAGCATCGGCATGCCGCCCAGTTGCGCGTACGCGGCCGCGGTCACGAAGTTGGTGGCGCCGGGGCCGAGCGTCGCGAGACAGACGCCCGTGCGGCCAGTCAGGCGTCCATAGGTCGCGGCCATGAAGCCCGCCGCCTGTTCGTGACGCGTCAGGATCAAACGGATTTTCGAGCGGCGCAGCGATTCTAGAAGATCGAGATTCTCTTCACCGGGGATGCCGAACACGTACTCGACACCTTCGGCTTCCAGCGATTTGACGAACAGGTCCGATGCTTTCATGGAGGGTCTCGCTTGATGGTATGGACGCGGACGTGACGCCGGGCCGTGGGTGAGCGGAAACGGACTTTCGGAGACTCGGGGCGACTGTAAAAGACGGTGATGATCGCGACGACAGCAACCGTCGCGGCGACGCGCCGAAGGTCACGCCGGACAGCTTACTACTCAGGGGGAAATGATGCGCGCACGCTGGCAATGCTGCGTGGCTGAAGAAAGAAACAGGCGGCTTCGACGCGCCGCTCGATGATGTCGAGCGGGCGCGTTCGGTCGAAGCTCACCCTAAGCTCAGCGATTGAGCGTAATACAGTCGGACAAAACCGGCGTTGCGTCCTCGCCGGCCATGACGTCGTAGAGATCGGCGCGCGGGCCCTTGGTCCACCACGTATAGCTGCCGGCCTGATATTTCACGCCCGACGCCGCTATCGTGTTGACGAACAGCAGTTGCTTGCCCTTCACCGGCACGAGCGCGAAGCTCTGGCCATTGGCCGTGTTCCAGTAAGTGACGTGCAGAATCTTGCCGGTCGCGCACGTGTATTTGCGCGTCTGGCGGCTTTTGGCCTGAACCTCGTCGAGCTGCGAGGGCGCGGCGAACGTATAGCCGCAGATCGCCGCGAGGCTCACTGCAAGCAGCGTTTTTTTCATTGGATGCCCCGGTCGTTGCGGATCAAGGGTCGATGACATCGGCGCAGGCGTCGGTCGGTGCGGCGGCTACGTGTCCGACCACCGGCACGATCTTCAGCCCCGCCGACGCAATGCGGCACGGCGCGGCCGCGAGTCCGCAGCCCGTCAATCCGGCGCACAGCGCGAGCAGCACGCCGAGAGAACCAAGCGTGCGGACAGAGCCGGCCGCGGTGCGCCGCGTTGCCACGCGCGCCGCTTCGTAACTGGATTCCTGCGGGGATTCCTGCGACATACCTACCTCGACTTCAATGAACCCGCGATTCGTTCGATGGGCTCGGATCATTCACACCAGCTTTGCGGACATAAGCCCGGCGCACATCATCGCGCGGATTTCGCCGACACCGGACGCACCGCCGCCGCAGCCTCTTTCGCACGCGAGCGTGCTTCGCCGATGTTCTCGCCGGTCGCGAGCGCAACGCCCATGCGGCGCTTGACGAAACTCTCCGGCTTGCCGAAGAGACGCAAGTCCGCATTCGGCACGGCAAGCGCGGCGGCGACGCCTTCGAATGCAATACCGGCCTCGTCGAGCCCGCCGTAAATCACGGCCGACGCACCCGGCGCACGCAACGACGTGTCCACCGGCAAACCGAGAATCGCGCGCGCGTGCAGTTCGAATTCCGAAAAGCGTTGCGAGCACAACGTGACGAGGCCTGTGTCGTGCGGACGCGGACTGACTTCCGAGAACCATACGTCATCGCCGCGCACGAAAAGTTCCACGCCGAAGAGTCCACGCCCGCCGAGCGCGGCCGTGACCTTGTGCGCGACTTCGCGCGAACGCTCGAGCGCGAGCGGGCTCATCGGCTGCGGCTGCCACGATTCGACGTAATCGCCCGCGACCTGCACATGGCCGATCGGATCGCAGAAATACGTGGCGACTTCGCCGTTCGACGGATCGACCGCGCGCACCGTCAACTGCGTGATCTCGTACTCGAAGTCGATAAAGCCTTCGACGATCACGCGCCCATGATTCACGCGGCCGCCGGCCATCGCGTATTGCCAGGCCGGTTCGACGTCCGCGTCGCTGCGCAGTACCGATTGCCCTTTACCCGACGACGACATGACCGGCTTCACGACGCACGGATAGCCCACTTTTGCGATGCCCGCGCGCAGTTCATCGAGCGAATCGGCGAATGCATACGGCGAGGTCGGCAAGCCCAGTTCCTCGGCGGCGAGGCGCCGGATGCCTTCGCGGTTCATCGTGAGTTGCGTGGCGCGCGCGGTCGGGATCACTTCGGCGATGCCGTCGGTTTCGATTGCGGCCAGCGCGTCTGTCGCGATCGCCTCGATTTCCGGCACGATCAAATGCGGACGCTCCTGTTCGACAAGTGCGCGCAGCGCGGCGCGGTCGGTCATGTCGATCACGTGCGAGCGATGCGCGACCTGATGCCCCGGCGCATTCG
The DNA here is from genome assembly GCF_046054045.1 of Paraburkholderia sp. RL17-368-BIF-A. Taxonomy (NCBI): domain Bacteria; kingdom Pseudomonadati; phylum Pseudomonadota; class Betaproteobacteria; order Burkholderiales; family Burkholderiaceae; genus Paraburkholderia; species Paraburkholderia sp. RL17-368-BIF-A. The sequence goes on along the minus strand of NZ_JARESN010000017.1, from coordinate 2,021 downwards.
GATAACGGTCGACGGCAATCACTTCGACGCCCAGCCGTTGCAGCGCGATGATCACCTCCTTGCCGAGTTCGCCCGCGCCGAGCAGCATGACGCGCGTGGCGGATTCAGAAAGGGGCGTGCCGATCCGTTGGCCGATCTGCATGAGGTCTCCAGATAAAAGTCGGATGAGGGTGGGATTGGGTGGAACACGATGTTAACATGCGGACCCCTCGCCGCGGCTTGCTCGCGGCGGCCGGTTTTAATCCGCACGCGAAGCGCAACGGGTCGCTACATGACGCCGCACGGCACGGCGCGGCGCACGCAGGCAGCGCCTAGTCAGTTCGCGCCAATGTCCACGAGCGCGCCGCGTGCCGAGTGCGTTACCCTTACGCCTTTGCCAGTTTGAAGAGGAACGACGCCATGCAACCACGCTTGTCCACGCGACGTCTTGCGCGCATCGCCCCTTACGCGCGCACGGCCCTCGCCGCGTTGAGCGTCGCGGCGCTGCTCGGCGCATGCGCGATTCCGAAACATCCGGATTCGGAAGCAGCCGCGCCTGACCCGTTCAACCCCGCCGCGACGCAATTGCTCGATGACACGAGCTGGACGCTCACTGCATGGAAGCAGTCGGACGGCACGGCGCGCACGGTTCCGTTCGCGAACCTCGGCACGCCGATCACGCTGACGCTTTCGACCGCCGGAGGCCAGCGGCACGCGAGCGGCTTTTCCGGCTGTAACCGCTATATGGGCTCGTACGCGCTGAAGGACGGCAAGCTCTCGTTCGGCACACTCGGCGGCACGCGCATGGCCTGCGCGACGCCGGGCGGACAGATCGAAAGCACTTATCTGAACGCGCTCACGCATATCGCGCGAACCGGCGTGCAGATGCGCGCGCCGCAGCAGATGCAGCTCGTGCTCGACAACGGCGATACGCTGGTGTTCGAGCGCAGCGGCAGTAGTGACAAATAAGCGGGAAATAGTGGCGAAGCGAACGGCGCGTGAGTTCGAGTTGTCCGGCGCGCCGCCCGCTTTGCACGAGGACGCAGGCATACTTGCGTCCGCCTTCGAAGCGTTGCGCTTCGCCGGTTTAAACTCGACGGATTGCGTTTTTGCCAATCCGTCATTCGTCGATGTCTAGTATGCACACGGTAGTTTTCGGCTGGTTCGGCGGGTCGGCCGTCTGGTTCATTCCTCTCATCTGGCGGCTCATCAAGTCGATGTTGCCGGGCGGCGCGGGCTTGCGCGGCCCCGGCACGATCCGGCTATGGCTCGGCTTCATCTGTGCGATGGTGGCGAGCTGCACGCTCGAGGCGTCGCTGATCGGCGCGGCCGGTATGAACTCGATCGGTCACGCGCTCGCGGCGGGCTTCGGCCATCTGCTCGGGCATATCGGCACGCCGCTCGCGGCGCTCGCGCTCTTGGTCGTCAGCCTGCCGTGGCTGATCGGCTTTCACTGGAGCGAGTTCCTCGCGTGGGCGGACGGCGCGTTCGGCCTCGGCCTCGCGTCGCGCGGTCTTGCGAAACGCGACGACGAAGCGCGCCGCCATCGCGCGCTCGACGACGGTGCGCCGCCGCACATCTCCAGTTCGATGAACACGATGGCGCCCAAAAGCAAGGGGCGCTACGCGCGGCCGACCGTGTGGCGGCCGCCTGTCAAGGGACGGGTTGCGGGCGGTGCGGCTGTCGGCGGTGCGGGTTCGGTGGCGGCTGGACCGGCTGCTGGCCGGGATGCGGGAGCGCGCGCGGCTGCGCAAGGGTGGCGTGGCGGGCAAGGTGTGACGCGCGGCCAGGTTGCGCCAGTTGAGCCGGTGTTGCGGACTGGTAGCGCGATGCCCGCTCGGCAGGCTTCGGGGCAGACGCCGGTGTCTGCGTCCGGTGCTGGGAAATCGGGTTGGTCGCCGGCTGAGCCGGTTGCGCCGGCTGGGTGGTTGCGGGAAGGGAGTCCGCGGTCGGGGGCGGGTGCGAAGGTCGGCGTTGGTGGTGTTGGTGGTGTTGGTGGTGTTGGTGGTGTTGGTGGTGTTGGTGGTGTTGGTGGTGTTGGT
>NZ_JARESN010000038.1:0-2627 GCF_046054045.1 Paraburkholderia sp. RL17-368-BIF-A | reverse complement strand
TTCCGGAACATCGGTATCGGGCAGATATTGACGGCGTATCGCCTGCCTCTTGCGGGGCGCGTGTCGATTCTGCATCGGCTGAGCGGCGGCCTGCTGTTCGTCGCGTTGCCGTTCCTGCTGTACCTCTTCGACCAGAGCCTGACTTCCGAGCTGAGCTTCGAGGTCTTCAAGGGCTTTCTCTCCAACCTCATCGTCAAGCTCATCACGCTGGTGCTCGCGTGGGCCTACCTGTTCCATTTCTGCGCCGGCGTTCGCCACCTGCTGATGGACACCAACCATGAAGCCGTCACCAAAGAGAAAGGCAAGCAGACCTCGATCGTGGTGTTCGTGGTGTCGTCGCTGCTGACCATCGTGTTCGCGCTCAAACTCTTCGGAGCATTCTAAACATGGCAGCCAATAACCGAATCGGCTCGAAGCGTCTGGTCGTCGGCGCCCACTACGGTCTGCGCGACTGGCTCGCGCAGCGCATCACCGCCTGCGTGATGGCGCTTTACACGGTGATCCTGCTCGCGTGGTTCTTCGGCGCGCGCGACTTCTCCTACGAGGGCTGGGCGTCGATCTTCGCGACGCAATGGATGAAGCTCGCCACCTTCGTCACGCTGCTCTCGCTCTTCTATCACGCGTGGGTCGGCATCCGCGACATCTGGATGGACTATGTGAAGCCCGTGGGCGTGCGTCTGCTGCTGCAGGCGCTGACGATCGTCTGGCTGCTCGCGTGTGCGGGCTACGCCGCGCAGATTCTCTGGAGAGTGTAAAAGCATGGCTGCAATCAAGAATGCCCTGCCGCGTCGCAAGTTCGACGTGGTTATCGTCGGCGCGGGCGGCTCGGGAATGCGCGCGTCGCTGCAACTGGCGCGCGCGGGTCTGTCGGTGTGTGTGCTCTCGAAAGTGTTCCCCACGCGCTCGCATACGGTCGCCGCGCAAGGCGGCATCGGCGCGTCGCTCGGCAACATGAGCGAGGACAACTGGCACTACCACTTCTACGACACGATCAAGGGCTCCGACTGGCTCGGCGACCAGGACGCGATCGAGTTCATGTGCCGCGAAGCACCGAACGCCGTCTACGAACTCGAACACTTCGGCATGCCGTTCGACCGTAACGCGGACGGCACGATCTACCAGCGCCCGTTCGGCGGCCACACGGCGAACTACGGCGAGAAGCCCGTGCAGCGCGCGTGCGCCGCGGCTGACCGCACCGGCCACGCGCTGCTGCATACGCTGTATCAGCAGAACGTTGCGGCGAAGACGCAGTTCTTCGTCGAATGGATGGCGCTCGATCTGATCCGCGACGCCGACGGCGACGTGCTCGGCGTGACCGCGCTCGAAATGGAAACGGGCGACGTCTATATCCTCGAAGGCAAGACGACGCTGTTCGCCACGGGCGGCGCGGGCCGCATCTTCGCGGCATCGACGAACGCGTTCATCAATACCGGCGACGGCCTCGGCATGGCCGCGCGCTCGGGCATCGCGCTGCAGGACATGGAGTTCTGGCAGTTCCACCCGACGGGCGTGGCGGGCGCGGGCGTGCTGATCACCGAAGGCGTGCGCGGCGAAGGCGGCATTCTGCGTAACTCGGACGGCGAGCGCTTCATGGAGCGTTACGCGCCGACGCTGAAGGATCTCGCGCCGCGCGACTTCGTTTCGCGCTCGATGGACCAGGAAATCAAGGAAGGCCGCGGCGTCGGTCCGAACAAGGACCACGTGCTGCTGGACCTGTCGCACATCGGCGCGGAGACGATCATGAAGCGTCTGCCGTCGATCCGCGAAATCGCGCTGAAGTTCGCCAACGTCGACTGCATCAAGGAACCGATCCCCGTTGTGCCGACCATTCACTACCAGATGGGCGGCATTCCGACGAACATCCACGGTCAGGTGGTCGGCACGGCGCGCGGTCACGAGGAGCCGGTGAACGGCTTCTACGCGGTCGGCGAATGCTCGTGCGTGTCGGTGCACGGCGCGAACCGCCTGGGCACGAACTCGCTGCTCGACCTGGTGGTGTTTGGCCGCGCGGCGGGCAATCACATCGTCAAGCATGTGAAGGAAATCAAGGACCACAAGCCGCTGCCGGCGGACGCTGCTGACTTCGCGCTGTCGCGTCTGGCGAAGCTCGAAAGCTCGTCGTCGGGCGAGTACGCGCAGTCGGTGGCGAACGACATCCGCGGCACGATGCAGAAGCACGCGGGCGTGTTCCGCACGTCGGCGCTGCTGTCCGAAGGCGTCGAGGCGATCCGCGAAGTGGCGGCGCGTGTGGACAATATCCACCTGAAGGACAAGTCGAAGGTGTTCAACACCGCGCGCGTCGAGGCGCTGGAAGTGGCGAACCTGATCGAAGTCGCGCGCGCGACGATGGTCTCGGCCGAAGCACGCAAGGAAAGCCGCGGCGCGCATGCGCAGAACGACTTCGAGCATCGCGACGACGAAAACTGGCTGCGCCATACGTTGTGGTTCAGCGAGGGCGACCGCCTCGACTACAAGCCGGTGCACATGCAGCCGCTGACGGTTGAATCGGTGCCGCCCAAGGCGCGGACCTTCTAAGATCAAAGGAATCCACAAATGGCCAAGCGTACATTTGAAATCTACCGCTACGATCCGGACAGGGACGCAGCGCCGCGCATGCAGACGTACGA
>NZ_JARESN010000016.1:0-148585 GCF_046054045.1 Paraburkholderia sp. RL17-368-BIF-A | reverse complement strand
CCCCCCCCCCCCCCCGCGGCTCAGCGTCCGGCCCTCACATAGCTCGCGAGAAAGGTGCGCGTGCTGCCGTCGGGGAATTGCACGGCCACCTGTTCGCCGCTCGCGAGCGCGACCTCGCCTGCGCCGTAACGCGGCACGCGTACTGCATCGCCCGGCGCCCAGACGCGCGGTTTGGGCGGCTCCATTTTCTTGCGCGGCGCCTTCGTGTCCGCTGACGTTGCGCCTGCAACGATCGCATCCGGTGCGACGTCGATTTGCGGCGGACGCACGCAGTTATCGCACACGCCGCAGCGCTCGACGGCGGGCGTATCGCCGTAATAGTCGAGGATTGCGCGCCAGCGGCACTGGCCGGTTTGCGCATAGTCGATCATTGCCTGCAGCGTTTCCCTGTCATGCGCGCTCATCTGCTCGAATTGCGCCGCGGCTTTCGCGATGGTGTCACGCGTGGATTCACGGGCCGATTCGCGCGTGGCTTCGTGCGCGTCATGCGTTCGCAGACGATAACGGCGCTGCCGGTCGCGGCCCGCCACGCGTGCGTCGACCAGCATGTTCAGCGCGACTTCGAGCTTGCCTGCGCCGACATCGGGCAACGCATCCTTCAGCGCCTTGAGCGTCATACCCTTCGGCTCTTCGCCGATACGCGCCGCCAGCGTGTCATACACGCGTTGCGCCAGTTCGACGCTCGGGTAGCGTCCCGCAAGAAAGAACTGCTGGATGCGCTTGTCGTTCAGATCGAATAGCAGCACGCAATCGGCGGGCTCTCCATCGCGGCCCGCGCGGCCTGTCTCCTGATAGTAGGCATCGAGGCTGCCAGGTATCTGGTAATGAATCACGAAGCGTATGTCCGCTTTGTCGATGCCCATGCCGAACGCGTTCGTCGCGATCATCAAGCGGGTCGCGCCCGACATGAACTGCTCCTGCGCTTCTTCGCGCGCGGCCGCCGACATTCGGCCGTGATAGCGCGACACCGATTCGCCGGCTTCCGTCAGCCAGCCGTGAATGCGGTCGACGTCGCGCACGGTGGCCGCATACACGATGCCGGCGCCGCCGAGCGATCCGATCAGCTTCGACAGTTGCTCGCGTTTCGCGGCCATCGCGCGCGCGGCGCCGTCCTTGCCGCCCGCCGTGCTCACCTGCACAACGCGATAACGCAGATTCTCGCGATACGTGCCCGTGCGAACCACAAGCGGGTCGCGCAGCGCGAGCGAATGCACGATGTCGTCGATCACGCGCTGCGTCGCCGTTGCGGTCAACGCGAGCACGGGCGGTTGCCCGAGCGCCTTCACCGCCGCGGCGATCTCCAGAAACGCGGGACGGAAATCGTGTCCCCAATGCGACACGCAATGCGCCTCGTCGACGACCACGAGGCCGACGCGATTTTCCGGGCGCGCGCGCAACGTCTCGATGAACGCCGGCTGCGCGAGACGCTCGGGCGTCACGAACACAATGCCGCTGTCGCCCGCTGCAATGCGTTGCAGCGCCTCGCGCTCGGCGCGGCTTTTCAACGTGCTGTTCACCAGCGTGCAGTCGATGCCGGCCGCGAGCAGCTTGTCCGCCTGGTCCTTCATCAACGCGATCAGCGGCGACACGACGAGCGTCGTGCCTTCAAGATGCAGCGCGGGTAACTGGTAGCACAACGATTTGCCCGCGCCGGTGGGCATCGTCGCAAGCGTGTCGCGATGTTGCAATACACTGCGGATGATGTCCTCCTGCCCCGCGCGCAAACGCGCGATGCCGAACATGTCGCGCATGGTCTTGCGCATGCTGCGAAGCCGTTGGTCGACTGTCATGGTTATGAAGAAGCGTCCTTGCAGGCGTTGCCGCCCGCGGTGAGGTGAAGGATGAATTGCCGCTCGTTTTCGGCGACCTGCGGTGCACGGTTGCAGTGCCTTTTAGCCGCCGAGCAATTAGCGTGCAGCACCCTTTCTCCTATGCGTTGCGGCGAGCGCGCCGCGGGTATCGCGTTTGCTCGATTCCCGATGTGCATCAACGAATGCGTGAACCCAACCGAAAGGAGAAAGCGATGAATCAGGAACCGTCCGATCCCGTCGAACGCGCGGACCAGCGGCGTGAAGAACTCGGCGATGGCGATGTGAAAGTGAATCCCGACGGCAAAGTCGAACAGCGTCCGCATGGAAGCATGGACGCCACGCTACTTGCGAAGGACAAGGATCATCCGTCGGAAGGGCCGTACACGCCCGAGCACGATCACGTCGATCCGGATCTCGAACCCGGCGGCGCGAAAGGGCATCCGACCAGTAAGGATGATTTGTCCGCGTGAATTAGCGCGAGTTGCGTTGGGTTGCGTTGGGTTGCGGGCGAAAGTACGCCCGCAATTAGCGCGGCGGTAGGCAACAAATAGAGTCAGGCGGCCAGCATCACGCCGCCGGACAGCCGGCCGGGCGAAGCGTACCGCCGCGCTGCCGGCACGCTTCCCGCACTCACTTACTCATGCGCCGTTCGTCGCGCTACCCGTGCGTCCAACATTCGCCTGCGTCGCTGACTGCCCGCTGCGCGTGTACGGCGCGAGCGCATCGGGCGCGCGCATGTCGCGTGGCGTTTCGAAGTCCGCGAGCGCGGCGCCGCGCATTTCCTCCGCCGACTTCCCAAAGCCCGTGCGATCGCTGTAGTCGACCGAAGGCAGACGCGGCGCGGCGGCCGCGCTTTTCGCCGCATACACATCGAGCGCGGTGACGCATGCGACGTTGACGGCCGCGACAGTCGCGCGTTGGCGGTCGCGCGCGCTCCACTTGTTCGACGACAGCGCCAGCGTGCCGAGATCGAGTGCATCGCCACCGACACGCGCCCACAAGAACGGCCGCGGATTGCGCGACGCAAGAATGCCGACGCCGCACGCAAGCTCGCGCAATCCATAGAAACGCACTGCCCCCGGTCCCGCATTCACACCGGCGGCGCGCGCCATCATGCGCGGCGCAACCAGTTCCGCGATGCCCAGCGCAATGCTGAACCACGCCAGACCGCGCGCGACGGAATCCGGCTGCGGCAGCTTTTCCTTCAGCGCGCGAACGCCCTCCTGCTTCGACTCGTTACGTGAATCCATTTGCATCACCTTCGTGTGTTGGGCCGCGATCGATCGACGCGGCTCAGGTAGTCAAAAAGTGCAGCACGCTTTGCATGGTCAATGGAAAACAACGGCATGAACATCAAGGCTTCAGCACGACCTTGATGCAGCCGTCTTCCTTGTCGCGAAACGTCTTGTACATGCGCGGGCCTTCATCGAGCGAGACCGTATGCGTGATCACGAACGACGGATCGATCTGCCCTTGCTGGATTCGCCGCAACAGGTCGTCGGTCCAGCGGTTGACGTGCGTTTGTCCCATGCGCCACGTGAGGCCCTTGTTCATCGACGCACCGAACGGAATCTTGTCGAGCAGCCCGCCGTACACGCCGGGCACCGACAACGTGCCGGCAGGACGGCAAACGTAGATCATTTCGCGCAGCACATGCGGTCGATCGGTTTCGAGCATCACGGCCTGCTTCGCGCGGTCGTACATGGAGTCGAGCGAGCGCGTGGCGTGCGATTCCATGCCCACGGCGTCGATACATTTTTCGGGGCCTTTGCCGCCCGTCAGTTCCTTCAATCGCTCGAGCACGCTCTCGGCCTTGAAGTCGATCGTGACCGCGCCGCCCGCGCGCGCCATCGAAAGACGCTCGGGCACGCAGTCGATTGCGATCACCTGTTTGGCGCCAAGCAGCACGGCGCTGCGGATCGCCATTTGCCCGACCGGACCCGCGCCCCAGATCGCAACCGTGTCGGTCGGTTCAATATCGCATTGCACTGCCGCTTGCCAGCCGGTCGGAAAGATGTCGCCGAGAAAAAGCACCTGCTCGTCGGTGAGGCCGTCCGGAATCTTGACGTGCGTTTTGTCCGCGAAGGGCACGCGCACGAACTCCGCCTGGCCGCCGGGATAGCCGCCCGTCAGATGCGTGTAGCCGAAGAGACCCGCTGTGGTGTGGCCGAACATCTTGTCGGCGATGTCCTTGTTGCGGTTCGTGCGCTCGCACACCGAGAAGTTGCCGCGCCGGCACTGATCGCATTCGCCGCAAATGATCGTGAACGGTACGACGATACGGTCGCCAACCTTCAGCGCCGTGTTTTCCTTGCCGACTTCGACGACCTCGCCCATGAATTCGTGGCCCATGATGTCGCCGGATTCCATGCCGGGCATGAAGCCGTCGTACAGATGCAGATCGGAGCCGCATATCGCGCAACTCGACACCTTGATGATCGCGTCGCGCGGATGTTCGATCTTCGGATCGGGCACGGTGTCGCACCGGATGTCTTTCTTGCCATGCCAGCTAAGCGCCTTCATAAAGTCCTCCACACTGTAGGGTTCATCGGCTCGCGGCTGCATTGCCCACATGGGCGCCTTGCGAACATTGCGACATTGCGCATGAAACGCGCCGCGCGCTGCGTCACGCGATAGTTGCTACATCGCGCGTGTACATTCGCGGCGCGGACATCGCAGCGCCGCACCGTGCGCTAGTGTTGAAACACGCTTCGCGCAGACCTGGTGAGCCATGCCATCACGCTCGTTCGCGCGAGCGTTCCGATCGCCTTGCGCGGTCCGAGCAGCGCCGCGGCGACACCGGCCGCGAGCAGGAGCGCCACGTACGGCGTGTCGGCGAGCGAGCTCATGACGTTGACGGCCGGCAAGCCGCCCTTGATTGGATGACGCGACGGTGTGCGCAGCGCGAGATTCGCGGACAGCAACTGCGCGCGCGACATGGCCATGCGCTCGAGAATGATCACGCGATGTTGCTGATGCCGAAGCGGATCGTGTTTCATTTCAGGGCATCCTTCAGGGCTTCGAGGTCGCTCGACATTTCGTCGCGCAGAACGTGCAACGGCTCGGCGGGCTTTTGCGTCTTCATCATCGCGAAGGTCGCAATGGAGATGAGCAGCCACGCCGCCGCGACGCCCCACGCGACTGCGACCACGTACGGCGTATTCCACGCCGAGACGATGATGGCCACGCATAGAAACGAGAGGGTGAACATGGCGGCGACTGCCAGCACGACCATCGCGATGACCTCGCGTACGAGCCGCGCTTTGGCCTCGTCGAGCTCCAGCGCCAGAAGCTCGGCGTAGTCGACTGCCCGACTGGAACAGAAGCGCGCCACGTTGCGCCACTGGCTGACTCTGCTATGTATCGACATCGTGTATCTCCCGCCGCAATGCCGTCACGCGCGCTCGCCGCCGGATGTGCCGGGCGGCGAGCGCTTCATCGCAACGATGCAATCGACTCTGTGCCAACCGTGTCTTACGACCGTTTCTAACGGTAATCCCTGTCGTCGCGGTAATCGCGTGCGGTCGACGAGCGCAGCGCGCCGAGTATGAAGCCCGCCGCCACCGCAATCGCGAGTGCGGTGAACGGCCGCTCGGTGGTCGTCTCGCGCACGACGTCGGTGAGATCGGCCCATACCTGTTGAGCCTTGCCGCTCAACTCGCGCGCGGTGCCGGCCATTTGCGTGCCGGTGTCGCCGAGCATGTCGCCCGCCGTCTGCTCGAGCTTGCCGCCGATTTCCTTTACCGTGCCTTCCACTTTTCCTGTTTCCATGTCTGCTCTCCGTGGTTTGTGCGCACAAGCGCGCACTGCGCTGCCGCGCTGCCGGAGCTCCGGCATGCGTTGCCGTCACGCCGCAAGAAGCAGGCCGCGTGAACGGATCTTCGACACTCGACGGATAGCGGCGCGCTCGCGCGGCGAATCGCATCGGCGCGCGACGGAGAACAATGGAGAAGAGAGCGAGGAATGAAGAAGTAAAAAGCGGAGAAGCAGAAGCGGACAAGCAAAAGCTGAGAAGCAGAAGCGGACAAGCAAAAGCGGCGCAGTCAGCGCGAGCATGACGGACGCATTGAACGCGCGCCGTCACGCGAACGCGCTGGCGCATCGTGGAGAAATCGTGGACAAAAGCCTCACGAACTCGCTGCTACATTAATGTATGCACTCGCGCAACCAGGGCAGTTCACGAGGCGCGACTATGCATGCGAGCCGCGCGGGTTGAAACCGCGCGTGAATAAACCGCTAACGACAGGGTTAACCCGGCGGCAACGCGCCGTTGAGTATGCGCTGCAAGGTGTCAATCTTGCGAAGATGCACGCCCCATAGCTGGCCGGCGTCCTTGATACGGCGCAGCCGATCGTGCCAGTAGCTGAGTGGAAATGCCGAGTTCTCGCGCGCACTCGCATGCGAGCGCAGCAGCACATGTTCGATATGGGCGAGATCGCGTTCGATCATCGCCTGTCGCATGGAGCCGAGCGCTCCGTTGGAGAAGGTCTGTCGCATGGAAGTAGCAGGCGGCGGTAAAAGCACCCAACTAGCAAAGCGCGTGCCGCGGGACCGCGATTAACCGGTCCAATCCCGCCGAAATCCATGCGGGGCGCGCTATTCCTCTTTAGCAAGCAGGCGCCGCGACATCGCTTTCTCGCGTCAACGAGTCGTAGAAAAACGCCTTCGTCCATGCCCTTTTTACAATCGACGCCTGCGCGAAAGAACACCGCGCGCGCCGCAATACGCCCCGTCGCAAGCCGCCTTCTGATTCAAGCTTCCCCGCCGCGAGCCGATAACAAAAAGGTGACGATCCATTTTTGAGGAGCGTTCTCCAGATCAATCCGGCTGTCATGGCTCCCATTACGCGCGCTTCCTATTCCGCTTGCTATTCCCTCACGCACCGCCTGGTCGTTTATTCGGTCGCCGGGCTGGCGACGCTTTGTTCGCCGGCCGCTTTCGCCGACAACGAGCCGGCCGCGAGCGGAACGTCGGTCTCGGACACGGCCGAGCTGGCCGCGATGCCACTGGAGGCGCTGATGCAGGTCACGGTCAACACCGCATCGCGTTTCGATCAGTCCGTCACCGACGCGCCGGCTGCGGTCGTCGTGCTCACCGCCGAGGACATCCGTGAGTTCGGCTGGCGCACGCTCGCCGATGCGCTCGCGTCGCTGCCAGGTCTCTATGTGACGAACGATCGCTCGTATCAATACCTCGGTGCGCGCGGCTTCCAGCGCCCCGGCGATTACAACAGCCGGTTCCTGCTGCTGATCGACGGCATTCGCACGAACGACGGCGTGTACGGTCAGGCGCCGATCGGCTCGGACTTTCCGCTCGACATGGATCTCGTCAAGCGCATCGAGTACGTGCCGGGTCCAGGTTCGTCCATGTACGGCGCGAACGCGCTGTTCGGCGTCATCAACGTCATCACGAAGAGCGGCAGCGATCTGGCCGGCGCGGAAGCCGCGGTCGCGGCGGGCAGCTTCGGCGAAAAGAAGGCGCGTGCGTCATACGGCTGGCATGGCGCGCATGGGGCCGACATTCTGCTGTCGGCAACCGCATATGGACGAAACGGAGAGGACTTGTATTACCCGGAATTCGACACGCCGGATCAGAACCACGGCGTTGCGCACCGGCTCGACTACGACCGCGCGCAGGACTTTCTCGCGCGCGCCGCTTATGGCGATTTCCGGTTCAGCTTCATCTACGGAAATCGCACCAAGGGTATTCCCGATGCGCCATACGGCGCCGTGTTCAACGCGCCGTTCAGCGTGTCGGACACGCATAGCTATGCGGATCTCACGTATCAGCATGCGTTGTCCGATGGCGTGATGCTGGCATCGCAGCTTTACTGGGGCCGCTACGATTACCGGATGCCGGCGATCGACGGTCCCGCGCCGTACGTGGTGAACATCGATGGAAGCCACGCGCTGTGGTACGGCGCCGACGTGCACGCGACCATCTCGTCGCTTGCGAAACATCGCATCGTGGTCGGCGCCGACTTCGCGAGAGACGCGCGCCTTAACCAGTACAACTACAACGTCGACCCGTACTCGCAAATGCTCGACGACCATCACAGCGGCAATCGCGCCGGCGTCTATGTCGAAGACGAAATCACGCTGCCCTGGAACTTCACGCTGAACGCGGGCTTGCGTTACGACCAGCAGACGTCCGCGGGCGGCAACCTGAGCCCGCGTATCGGACTCATCTACAAGCTGACTCCACGCGATACGTTCAAGCTGCTCTACGGTCAGGCCTATCGCGCGCCGAACGCGTATGAAATGTACTACGCGATAAGCGGCCCGGATGGCCAGTTGGGAAACCGGTCATTGAAGGCGGAGCACATCGCGACCACCGAACTCGTCTATGAAAGAGCGCTGTTCACGACGGCGCGCGCAACGCTTTCGCTGTTCCAGTACGACGCGCGCGATCTGATCAGCCAGACGCTCGATGAATCGTCCGGGCTCTTCATTTTTCGCAACGTAAGCCGCGCGAGCGCGCGCGGCGCCGAACTCGCCTATGAACAGCGCGTCGCGGGCGCGCGCGTGCGCGCGAGCTATTCCTACCAGATAGCTCACGACTCGAACACCGGCGCTTCGCTGCAAAACTCGCCGAGGCATCTCGGCAAGCTCAATCTCGCCGTGCCGTTCTTCGCCAATGCGTTGATGACCGGACTCGAAGTGCAATGCACGTCGTCCCGTCTCGCCGCGGCCGGCGACGCCGGCGGCTTCTGCCTTGCGAACCTGACGCTCAGTTCGCGCCGCCTGGTTCGCGGGGCCGATCTGTCGTTCTCCATTTATAACCTCACCGATAAACGATACGCCGACCCAGTGGGCCCCGGCTTTACACAGGAGACAGTTGCGCAGCAAGGCCGGACTTTCCTCTTCAAGGCCGTCTACGGGTTCTGACATGGATCGCGTTCGCATCCAGATCATTGCGGCGTCCCTGATATTCGCGTCGCCGGTCATCGTGCAGACCTCCGTCGACGCGCAAGTGGACTTGCCGGCGCTCGAGGCCGCCTACATCTTCAACTTCGCGCAGTTTACGGACTGGCCCGCGGGCCGTCCTGTCGACAACGTACTGTCGATCTGCGTGGACCCGGAGAGCCCGCTCGGCCAGGCGCTCGCGCGACTCGACGGCAAGCACGGCGGCAAACAGGCGTGGCGGGTTCGTCCGTTGCCGCGCGGGGAGAAGGTTGGCGATTGCCAGCTCGCGGTACTGACGGCGAGCACGGCATTGAGCGCGGCAGTCAAGGCGCTGCTCGCTTCGGACGCACCCGTGGTGATCGTCAGCGAAGCGGACACGGCCGACCAGGGATGGGTGATCCGCCTCGTGCGCGAAGGCGATCACCTGAAGTTCGACATCAACGTTACCGAGGCTTCACGCCGGCGCATCACGCTCAGTTCGAAACTCATGCGGCTTGCAAGGACAGTGCTATGAAAAGTTTCCCGGTCTTGCGCCGGTTTGCATGGCCTCGCGAACACGTCAACCTCGTCGGCGTGATGATTGCGCTGCTGATTTCCAGCGTCGTGCTGCTGGTCTATCAGGCGCTTTCGCTGCGCACGTCGTTGACCAACGACGTCAGCATGCAGGCGTCAGTGCTCGCGGAAAATTTGACGGCATCCGCGATGTTCGGCGACCGCGACGCCACCGCCGAAGTGCTCGGCTCGCTGCGCAAGGTGCCGCATGTCGAAAGCGCGACCGTCTATACGCCCGACGGCGAACTGTTCGTGCGCTATACGCGCCCCGGCCTGAGCCGCAGCGAATCGGAAGAAGGCACGCTCGCCAATGTCGGCAGTTCGCCGCGTCTTTCGCTCGAAGATATTTTCGTCGCGGCGCCGATTATTCATAACGGTCAACTGCTCGGCAGCATCGTGATCGTCGCGACCACCGAAGCGATAAAAATGCAGCTTGCGCAATACGGCTGCTTTCTCGTCGGCGCTTCGCTGTGTTCGGTGTGGATCGCCTCGCTCGTGATGCGGCGCATGCGCGAGCGCGTATCGCGCGCGGAGAAGGACCTCGAATATCTTGCGTCGACGGACCCGCTCACGGACCTGCCCAACCGCCGCGCGTTCTACGACGAACTGAAAGCGCGCTTGCATAAAGCGCACGCGGCCGACAAACGCGTCGCGCTGATGATGGTCGATCTCGACAACTTCAAGATCGTCAACGACACGCTGGGTCATGGCGCCGGCGACGAACTGCTCAAGCAGGTCGCCGACGCGTTGCGCAATGTCGTGCGGCCTAACGATCTCGTGAGCCGCATTGGCGGCGACGAATTCGCCGTGGTCATCGGACCGGACGCGAGCCGCGTTCGCGCACGGGCGACCGCGGGCCGCATCGCGCGCAACCTGTCGCGTCCGTTCATTCTGCACGGCAGCGACTCGGTGGTGACGGCAAGCGTGGGCTTCAGCGTCTATCCGGAAGACACCGGCGAAATGGCGGAACTGGTGAGCAATGCCGACATCGCGCTTTATTCGGCGAAAAGCAGGGGCAAGAGCATTGCCGTCGAGTTTCAGAGCGAGATGACAGCGGAGGCGCAGCGGCGCGCGCGTATCGAGGCGGAACTGCGCAAGGCCGTCGATCAGGACGGCTTGCAGATCGTCTATCAGCCGCAGTTCGACTGCCTGTCGGGACGGCTGCTCGGTGCCGAAGCGCTGGTGCGTTGGACCCATCCTTCGGAAGGCCCTATTTCGCCGGCTGAATTCGTGCCGATCGCGGAGAACAGCGATCTGATCGTCTCGCTCGGCCGCTGGGTGTTGTGGCGCGCATGCCGCGACGCGGCGAACTGGAATGCCGGCCGCAATGCGGGCGTGCATGTGGCCGTGAACATTTCGGCGCGCCAATTGCGGGCCGAGGGCTTCACCAACGAAGTGTGCAACGCGCTCGAAAAAAGCGGCCTGCCCGCTTCGCTGCTCGAACTTGAACTCACCGAAAGTCAATTGATGTCCAATATGTCGGTGGGCATTCAGGCGATGCAGGAACTGCGCGCGGCCGGTGTGCGCCTCTCCCTCGACGATTTCGGCACCGGTTACTCGTCGCTGTCGTATCTGCAATCTTTTCCGGTGCATAGCATCAAGATCGACCGCAGCTTCATCTGCCCATTGCCGAATGGCGGTCAGCCTATCGTCACCGCAATCATCTCGATGGCGCATAGTTTCGGGCTGCTGGTCGTCGCGGAAGGCGTCGAATATCCGGCGCAACTCGAATGGCTGTGCGATGCGCATTGCGATGTCGTTCAAGGCTTTTTGACCGGTCGCCCGATGTCGCTCGAACAACTGCTCGCCATCATTCGCATGGAAGAAGACAGAGGGGAACATAAGCGCGTCGGCCGCCGCTCGCCGCTGCGGCCGCGAGCGCAACGGGCGCCTACCGCCTGAAGGTCCGCTTCAAAGCCCGCTTGACCCTCGCGATATATGAAGGTAACCTGCACAGGTAACCTTCATATATGGTTCCGGCACGCATGGCCAAAAACGATCCGCCGCTCGACACCGACTCGCTTCACGTATTGGCCGAAGACCTGCGCGTGCTGACCGGCAAGCTGCGCCGCCGTCTGCGCGAAGAAGCACACCTCGGCGACTTTACGCCTTCGCAAATACAGGTACTCGGCTTGCTCGAACGCGAGGGCCCGGCAACGGTTACCGAACTCGCGCGCGCGCACGGCATGCGCCCGCAATCCATGGGCGAGACGCTTTCGGTTCTGAAAGCCGCGGGCCTCGTGAGCGGCGCGCCAGATCCGAACGACGGCCGGCAAACCGTGCTCACTCTCACGCCGGCCTTTCGCAAGAAGATCAAGGCAAGCCGCGCCGCGCGTGAAGACTGGCTCTTTCGCACGATCCAGACGCGCTTTTCAGCGGCCGAGCAAAAGCAGCTTGCCACCGGCGTCGAATTGCTCAAACGCCTGATCGACTCGTAATCCGTCAACCTCACCGCAAGAGGAATACGTATGGCACTGACTACACTCGATGCAAAAACCGCGCTCGTCGTGATCGATTTGCAGCAAGGCATCGTGGCGATGCCCACGGCTCATCCCGCCGCGCAAGTCGTCACGCACGCGGCCGCTTTAGCCGAAGCATTTCGCCGCCACGGCCTGCCGGTCGTGCTCGTCAACGTGGCGGGCGGCGCACCTGGGCGCGCGGAGCAGTCGCGCCCCACCGGCAACTTTCCGCCGGGATTCACCGACCTCATGCCCGAACTGAACCCGCAAGCGTCGGATCATCTCGTCACGAAACAGACGTGGGGCGCGTTTACGAATACAGACCTCGAAGCGTATCTGCGCGAGCAAGGCGTGACACAGATCGTGTTGGCGGGCATCTCCACGAGCATCGGCATTGAATCCACCGCGCGGTTCGCACACGAGCTCGGCTTCAACATCGCCTTTGCCGTCGACGCGATGACCGACCTGCATCTCGACGCCCACACGAATAGCCTGACGCGAATCTTTCCGCGGCTCGGCGAAACCGGCACGACGCAGCAGGTACTCGCCATGCTGGAACAAACGCGCGCATGAGCATGAGCTTGATCATGCGCCGCAAGCCCAACCTCAGTCACGCGCCTGTGCGCAAGGAGCCGCAGTGAGCAGCACATTCCGTTCGCTGCGCAACTTCAATTACCGGATGTGGGCGAGCGGCGCGATCGTGTCGAACGTCGGCACATGGATGCAGCGCACGGCGCAGGACTGGCTCGTGCTCACGGAACTCACGCAGCACAATGCGACGTCCGTGGGTATCGTGATGTCGCTGCAGTTCGGACCGCAAATGCTGCTGTTGCCGCTCACCGGCTACGCGGCGGATCACTTCGACCGCCGCAAGCTGCTGTTCTTCACGCAGGCAGCGATGGGCAGTCTCGCGCTCGGCCTCGGCCTGCTGACCATCACGGGCCTCGTGCAACTGTGGCAGGTCTACGTTTTCGCGGGACTGCTCGGCTGCGTGACCGCGTTCGATTCGCCCGCGCGCCAAACCTTCGTGTCCGATCTCGTCGGCGAAAGCGATCTGTCGAATGCGGTCGCGCTCAATTCGACCTCGTTCAATGCGGCGCGAATGATCGGGCCGGCAGTGGCCGGCTTGCTGATTGCATCGGTCGGAACGGGTTGGGTGTTTCTGATCAACTCGCTCTCTTTCATTGCCGTGCTCGGCGCATTGCGCATGCTGCGCGTACGCGAGCTGCATGCGAAGCCGCTCGCGGTTCGCTCGCGCGGCAGCTTCGTGGAAGGCTTTAAATATGTGTGGAAGCGCCCCGATCTGAAGGCCGCGCTTTTAATGCAGTTCCTGATCGGCACGTTCGGACTCAACTTCCCGATCTTCATTTCGACGATGTCGGTCAGCGCATTTCATGCGGGCGCCGGCGAATACGGCGTGCTCAGTTCGACGATGGCGGTGGGCTCCGTCACCGGCGCGCTGCTGGCCGCGCGCCGCGCGCAACCGCGCATGGCGTTGCTGCTGGGCGCGGCGGCGATCTTCGGCGTGGGCTGCACGGTCGCTTCGTTGATGCCGAACTATGTGCTATTCGGCATTGCGCTCGCGTTCATCGGCGTGTCGACGCAAACCTTCAATACGTCCACCAACAGCCTCGTGCAACTCTCCACGGAACCTGCGATGCGCGGCCGCGTGATCGCGATTCTGCTCGCTATCGCGCTGGGCGGCACGCCGCTTGGCGCGCCCGTCGTCGGCTGGGTCGCGGATCGTTTCGGCCCGCGCTGGGCGCTCGGCGTCGGCGCGGCGTCGGGCTTCGCGGCCGCGCTGGTGGGCCTCATGTATCTCGTCCGATACCGCAGTCTGCGCGTGTTTTTCGACGCGGGGCGCCTTCGCTACAGCATCGACGAGCCGCGCCAGGCGCCGCCTTATGTGAGTCCCGCCATCGCCGTGCAAAATGCGGTGCTTGATGAGGCGGAAGAAGAGTCGTCGTCGGGTGTGTGAAGTGTGAAGTGTGAAATGTGAAAAGGCCATGAAAAAAGCCGCGGCTCGAGTTTGAGCCGCGGCTTTTTTATTAGGCTTGTTGCGCTTGTTTCGCTTGTCGCGCTTCGTGCTTCTACCGCGAACTACTTCGCAACAGGCATCGTGAATTCCGCGCCCTTCGCGATGCTGTCGGGCCAACGCTGCATGATGCTCTTGTAGCGCGTATAGAAGCGCACGCCCTCTTCGCCGTACGCATGGTGATCGCCGAACAGCGACCGCTTCCAGCCGCCAAACGAATGCCATGCCATCGGCACCGGAATGGGCACGTTGATGCCGACCATGCCGACCTGAATCTGCCGGCCGAACGCGCGCGCGACGCCGCCGTCGGACGTGAAGAGCGACACGCCGTTGCCGAATTCATGTGCGTTGATCAGTTCGACCGCACTCGCGAAATCGGGCACACGTACTACCGCCAGCACCGGGCCGAAGATCTCTTCCTTATAGATCTTCATTTGCGTGCCGACGTTGTCGAACAACGTTCCGCCGATGAAGAAGCCCTCTTCTTTCGCGACCGCATGCGTGCGGCCATCGACGATCAGCGTAGCGCCCTCTTCCACGCCGGATGCGATATAGCCCGCCACTTTCGCCTTGTGCTCGGCGGTCACGAGCGGGCCCATTTCGGCGTCGAGGTTCTCACCGTTCTTGATGACGAGCGACTTCACGCGCGGCACGAGCTTTTCGATCAGCCTGTCGGCGACATTGCCCACGGCCACCGCCACTGAAATCGCCATGCAGCGTTCGCCGGCCGAGCCATAGGCCGCGCCGATGAGCGCATCGACGGCCTGATCGAGATCTGCGTCGGGCATCACGACGAGGTGATTCTTCGCGCCGCCGAGAGCCTGCACGCGCTTGCCGCGCTTCGATGCTTCGCCGTGGATGTATTCCGCAATCGGTGTCGAGCCCACAAAAGACAGCGCCGCCACGTCGGGGTGCTCGATCAATGCGTCGACGGCGACCTTGTCGCCGTTCACCACATTGAATACGCCATCGGGCAAGCCGGCTTCCTTCAACAACTCGGCAATGCGCAACGACGCCGACGGATCGCGCTCGGACGGCTTCAGCACGAATGTGTTGCCGCAAGCGAGCGCGACCGGGAACATCCACATCGGCACCATCACAGGAAAATTGAACGGCGTGATGCCGGCCACGACGCCGAGCGGCTGACGCAAATTCCAGTTGTCGATGCCGCCGCCGATCTGATCCGTGAAATCGGTCTTCAACAGGTTCGGAATGCCGCACGCGAATTCGACGACTTCGATGCCGCGCACCACTTCGCCTTGCGCGTCCGTGAACACCTTGCCGTGCTCGCGCGTGATGAGCATCGCGAGTTCGTCGTGATGTCTGTTGAGCAGTTCCTTGAACCTGAACAGAATGCGTGCGCGCTTGAGCGGCGCGGTTTCGCTCCATGCCGCAAACGCCGCCTTGGCCGATTTAACCGCGGCATCCACTTCCTCGACCGATGCAAGCGCGACCGAGCCCGTCACCTTGCCGGTCGCGGGATTGAATACGTCCTTGAAACGGCCGCTGCCGGGCGCAACCAGCGCGCCGCCGATGTAGTGACCGATCTGCTGCACTGACAGCCGGTCTTGCTCGTTTACTGCGTTCATGTCGTACCTCACGTTCGGGAAGGGGCCGCGGTGTGTGAACCGGGCAAGCAGGCGGATTCGAGACCCGCCAACTGTATCGACGTGAAGCGGGTAATTCCCTATACAGCAAAACAGAACCGCGCCTCACTGTATTGTTTTTTGCGCCGCAACTGTATTGGATAGACGGGACTATGCAGGGGATGTGCGGACGTGTGACGCGTTGCAGCATCCCGCTACATACGCGCTGCATCGCCGTGTAAGTCCTGGCTTGCATAGTTCGTGAGCCGGACGCCAAATCACAAAACCGCACGACAGGTCACGCATTTCGGTGAGGAGGCGCGACATGGCAACGAACGCATCGGCGAGTGGCCGCAAGCATCGCGGGCAGGCTGGCAAGGCAACGGCCAGCGGCTGGATCGGCTCGGCACTCGAGTACTACGATTTCTTCATCTACGCGCAGGCAGCGGCGCTCATCTTCCCGCAGTTGTTCTTTCCATCCGGTAATCCAAAGATCGCGATCGTCGCGTCGCTCGCGACGTATGGCGTCGGTTACGTCGCGCGGCCAATCGGCGCATTCGTACTCGGCCATTGGGGCGACACGCACGGCCGCAAGAACGTGCTGCTGCTCTGCATGTTCCTGATGGGCTTTTCGACGATGGCAGTCGGCCTGCTGCCTACTTATCACCATGTCGGGCTGCTCGCGCCGACGCTGCTCGTCGTGCTTCGTTTGATTCAAGGCTTCGCGGTGGCCGGAGAAATCTCGGGCGCGAGTTCGATGATTCTCGAACATGCGCCATTCGGACGACGCGGCTATTACGCGAGCTTCACGCTGCAAGGCGTGCAGGCCGGACAGATTCTTGCGGCCGCCGTGTTCCTGCCGCTCGCCTATTACATGGAAGAAAGCTCGTTCAATTCGTGGGGCTGGCGCATTCCGTTTCTGCTTAGCGCGCTCGTGCTGGTGGCCGGCTACATCATCCGTCGCGAGGTCGAAGAAACACCCGCTTTCGCGAAAGAAGACGCGAGCGGCGGCGTGCCGAAGTCGCCGATTGCGGAAGCGTTCCGCTATAACTGGCAGGACATGCTGCGCGTGGTCGGCTGCTCGCTGATGAATGTGATTCCCGTCGTCGCGACGATTTTTGGCGCGGCGTATGCGGTGCAGGCCGCGTACGGCATTGGCTTTTCGAAGAGCGTGTACCTGTGGATACCCGTGATCGGCAATATTGTCGCCGTGCTCGTGATTCCATTTGTGGGCAATCTGTCGGACCGGATCGGCCGGCGTCTGCCGATCATCGTCGGCGCGCTCGGCGCGGGGCTGCTCTCGTTCGGCTACCTGTACGCGATCAGCATTCATAACGTCGCGCTCGCGATGGTGATGTCGATCCTCATGTGGGGCGTGGTCTACCAGGGCTATAACGCGACTTTCCCGAGCTTCTATCCCGAGCTTTTTCCGACGCGCTCGCGCGTCTCCGCGATGGCGATCGGACAGAACATCGGCACCACGATTACCGCATTGCTGCCCGCGTTGTTCGCTTATGTCGCGCCGCCGGGATCGCACAACGTTCCGGTCACGATCGGCGCGATCACCTTCGGCATAACGATCATCGCGGCAGTGACCGCGTGGAGCGCGCGCGAGAACTACCGCGTCAGATTGAGCGATCTCGGCCAACCCGGCGCAGTGCCGCTGGACAAGACGAGCTATGACCAGTTGAGAGCCGAAACATTGGCTGAGTCGAAAAAGGCCGTTGCTTCATAGCACTCGGCAGCATCGCGTATTGCGGCTCAGCGCCACTGCGCAGTCAGTTCGTTCGCGAGGACCATCTTCTCGCGGACGCGTTCGATAAACGCCGCGTCGATGCCGCTTTGCGCCTTCAGGAATTTGAGCGCCGCCGAATAAACCACGCGCATCGCGCCGCCGTCTATTCCGCCGATACGCGCTGCGCTGCGGCGCGTTTCTTCCACGAGATCACGCGCGCTGCTGAAGTCCGGTGACAGGCCGCTTTGCGCTTCAAAGCCGGCTTGCAAACCGGCCGCATGATCGCGCGACTGCCCGAGAAGATCCATGTCGACGAGCAGGTCGACGCCTTGTCCCATTCGGCACGCGCAAAGCACCCACAGCGCGACAAACGCGCGATACGCGTTATTGCCTTCCGCGCTGCGTGCATAGTGTTCGCACGCGATTGCGTAGGCGTCGTCGGAAGCGGGCACAGCGGGCGGCAATTTAACGTCGCACAAGTCGATGATCTGTTTGACCAACGGTTCCGCGCGATTCAATCCGAGTACGCGAAACGGCGCGGCCACAAAAAACGGATTGCGCCACTGCTGATTCAGCAGCCAGCCCGAAGCAAACTGCGACGCGGGATTGCGCAGCACGCCGACGTGCATCGCATCCGGAAACGCCTGTCTGAGCCACGGCAATCTTCCCGACGAGCGACAGAGCTTGAACACCGGCACACTGCTCTGCTTTTGCGCGTACTCGCAAAGGCTGCGCAAATACGCCGCCAGCGCGGGGAATTCGGCGTCCGGAACATCGCCGAAACGGTCTATGCCGAATGTTCTCCGGTATCCGCTCACACCGCGCACGCCTTCCTGCAGGAACGGCCGGTATTCGTCGAAATACGGCGCATCGAGCGGCGGATGTCCCGACGTCAGCGTCGGGCGGCTCGCGGACACGTCGGCGAGACTCAGATCGGCGAGCACGTTGCTAAGCGGCTCGTAATATCCCGTCGCGCCGTTGAGCGCGCGAAGACGGGACCACACCCAGGTGCCGCCGCTGCGCCAGCCGGTATGCAGAAATATGGCCTTCATTCGTCTTCTTCCTCGAGACCCGCAAGCAGATCGTCGACGGCGCGATAGACCCGTTCGACAATCTCCGGTCCCACCTTGCGCTCCAACTCGCGGTATTGCGCCTCCAGTTCCTTCGAGATCACACGCACGAGTTCGACGCTCGTATCAGTGAGCGAAACCAGCACGCGGCGCTGATCTTCCGCGAAACGCTCTTTCGTTATCAACTCCATGCTCTCCATGCGCGCGAGTACGCCCGCCATGCTCGGGCTCGAGATCGTGCAGATGTCGGAGATATGACGCGGCTCCATCGGGCCGTGCTCATTGAGCGCGCGAATCACGCGCCATTGCTGCTCGGTCAACCCGTGCGCCGTGATCAACGGACGAAAGCGCTCCATCATTTTTTCCCTGGCGCGCAGCAGCAGCATCGGCAGGTTGCGGTGCAAAACTCGTGTGGAAGCAGACGAAGACATAGTGGGCGATGAATGAAAGCAGCCGTCGAAACTTAAGGGAAAACCCGCGATCAGCCGACTGGCTATTGACCCCGGATCATATCAAGCGCAATACTACTAACATGTTAGTGTTTATGTCGAGTCTCCATTCAGAGGCCTAGCCAGTTCATGTTTGCACTTGCCGATTATCTGTTGCACCCGGAAGGCGACGCGTTGCCTCGCGATGTCGATGCGCAAACCGCGGCGGCGCTGCTCGCGCGCGGCATGGCGTGCCGGCCGCCTGTGAGCGGCGCGGTCTACGGCACGTTGCTCAACGACCGTGCCGCGCTCGATGCGCTCGGCGATGCGATGCATGCCGCGCCGTACAAGGCGCCGCCGAAAGCGCCGGTTCTTTATCTGAAGCCGCGCAATACGCACGCGGGGCATCGGGCGAAAGTCATCGTGCCGGACGATGAGTTGGGCGTCGCGCTCGGCGTTGAGTTAGGCGCATCGCTTGGCATCGTGATCGGGCGCACTGCCACGCGCGTCAGCGCCGAGCGCGCGTTCGACTATATCGCGGGCTACACGCTCGTGGCCGATCTCAGCGTACCGCATGCGAGCGTATATCGGCCGTCGGTGCGATTCCGGGCGCGCGACGGTTTTTGCGTGATCGGACCGGCGCTCGTTGCAGCGCGGCACGTTGCGAATCCCGACGAACTCGCCATTACGGTTGCGCTCAACGGTGCGCATCTGTTCACGGCGAGCACGGCGTCGTCGGTGCGCAATGTGGCGCAATTGCTCGCAGATGTCACCGACTTCATGACGCTCGCGCCAGGCGACGTCATCACGACAGGTGTGCGGCACGGCTCGCCCGTCGCGCATCGCGGCGACGAGGCGATGCTGTCAATCGGCGCGCTGCCGCCGCTTCACGTCTCGTTTGTCGGCGCAACTCAACACGACGGAGAACAGTCATGATGCGCGGCCGCGTGGCCTATGCAGGCGCAATTCACGAAGCGTATCCGCACGCGCGAGGCGTGCAGCTTGCGGACGGACGTATATGCGCCGAAGAGCAGGTCGTCTGGCTCGCGCCTGTCGAAGTCGGCACGCTCTTCGCGCTCGGACTGAACTACGCCGAGCATGCGAAAGAATTGCAGTTCAACAAGCAGGAAGAGCCGCTGGTATTCCTGAAGGGGCCGGGCACGGTGCTCGGTCATCGCGGCTTCACTCGCCGCCCCGCCGACGTGGCCTTCATGCACTACGAGTGCGAACTCGCTGTGGTGATCGGGCAAACCGCGCGCAACGTACAACGCGAACATGCGATGCAGCACGTGGCCGGCTACATGATCGCCAACGACTACGCGATCCGCGACTACCTCGAAAACTATTATCGCCCCAACCTGCGCGTAAAGAATCGCGACGGCGCGACGATACTCGGCCCATGGTTCGTCGACGCCGCCGATATCGACGACGTCACGCAACTGGAGTTGCGCACGTTCGTCAACGGCACGCTGCAACAACGCGGCAACACGCGCGATCTCGTGACCGACATTCCCGCGCTGATCGAATACCTCAGCGGCTTCATGACGCTCGCGCCGGGCGACGTGATTCTGACCGGCACACCGGAAGGCATCGTCAATGTGAATGCCGGCGACGAAGTGGTGTGCGAGATCGACGGTCTGGGCCGCCTCGTCAACACGATTGCATCCGATGCCGATTTTGGCCGCGCGTGATCGGCAGCATAAAGAATAGGGACAACGCAATGCGAATCGAACATCTGATCGACGGCAAGACAGCCGGCGCGAAAGACTACTTTGAAACGGTCAACCCGGCGACGCAGGAAGTACTCGCCGAAGTGGCGCGCGGCGGCGAAGAAGAAGTGCATGCCGCCGTGCGAGCCGCAAAAGAAGCCTTTCCCGCATGGGCGAGCAAGCCCGCCGCCGAACGCGCGAAACTGATCCGCAAGCTCGGCGAGTTGATCGCGAAGAACGTACCGGATATTTCGGAAGCCGAAACAAACGATACAGGCCAGACGATTTCGCAAACGCGCAAGCAACTCGTGCCGCGCGCGGCGGACAACTTCAGCTATTTCGCCGAGATGTGCACGCGCGTCGACGGTCATACCTATCCGACCGACACGCATCTGAATTACACGCTGTTCCATCCAGTCGGTGTGTGCGCGCTGATTTCGCCGTGGAATGTGCCGTTCATGACAGCCACGTGGAAAGTCGCGCCGTGCCTTGCGTTCGGCAATACGGCGGTTCTGAAGATGAGCGAGTTGTCGCCGCTGACCGCGTCGATGCTCGGCAATCTCGCGCTGGAAGCCGGCATTCCGGCCGGCGTGCTGAACGTCGTGCACGGCTTCGGCAAGGAAACCGGCGAGCCGCTCGTCGCGCATCCGGACGTGCACGCAGTGTCGTTCACCGGATCGACCGCGACAGGTAACCGGATCGTGCAGACCGCGGGGCTCAAGAAGTTCTCGATGGAACTCGGCGGCAAATCGCCATTCGTTATTTTCGACGACGCCGATTTCGAACGCGCGCTCGACGCCGCTATTTTCATGATCTTCTCGAACAACGGCGAGCGCTGCACTGCGGGCTCGCGCATTCTCGTGCAGAAGTCGATTTACGCGAAATTTGCGGAGCGCTTTATCGAGCGCGCGAAGCGCCTCACGGTAGGCGATCCGCTTGCCGACAGCACGATCATTGGGCCGATGATCAGCCAGGGGCATCTGGCCAAAGTGCGCAGCTATATCGAACTCGGCCCGAAAGAAGGCGCGACGCTGGCGTGCGGCGGCCTCGATACGCCTGATTTGCCCGAGGCCATGCGCAAAGGCAACTTCGTGATGCCCACGGTTTTCGTCGATGTCGACAATCGCATGCGCATTGCGCAGGAAGAGATCTTCGGGCCGGTCGCGTGCCTGATTCCATTCGACGACGAAGCCGACGCGATCCGGCTCGCGAACGACATCTCGTACGGCCTCTCGAGCTACATCTGGACCGAAAACACCGGGCGCGCGCATCGCGTCGCGGCTGCCGTCGAAGCCGGCATGTGCTTCGTCAACAGCCAGAACGTGCGCGATTTGCGGCAACCGTTCGGCGGCACGAAGGCGTCAGGTGTGGGACGCGAAGGCGGCACATGGAGCTACGAAGTATTCCTCGAACCGAAGAACGTATGCGTGTCGCTCGGCTCGCATCACATTCCGCGCTGGGGCGTCTGACACGCCGGACAATTTCACGCGAGGCCCGCAAGGTCTCGCGGCACAGAAGAGGAGACCGCGATGGGTAAGCTCGCGCTGGCAGCAAAAGTGACACACGTGCCGTCGTTATATCTGTCCGAACTCGACGGTCCGCATAAAGGTTGCCGTCAGCCCGCCATCGACGGCCATCATGAAATCGGCCGGCGTTGCCGCGAATTGGGCGTGGATACGATTGTCGTGTTCGACGTGCATTGGCTCGTCAATAGCGAGTACCACATCAATTGCGCGCCGAAATTCCAAGGCGTCTACACGAGCAACGAACTGCCGCATTTCATCAAGAACATGCCGTATGCGTATCCCGGCAATGTGGAACTCGGCAATCTGATCGCCGAAGCCGCGAATGAAATAGGCGTGAAAAGCCGCGCGCATAGCGAGACCACGCTTGAACTCGAATACGGCACGTTGGTGCCGATGCGCTACATGAACAGCGATCAGCATTTCAAAACCGTGTCGGTCGCCGGCTGGTGCATGTGGCATCAATTGGATACGAGTGCGCGCTTCGGGCTCGCGGTACGCAAGGCAATCGAAGAACGCTATGACGGCACGGTTGCGATTCTCGCGAGCGGGTCGCTGAGTCATCACTTTGCGGACAACGGCACCGCCGAGCAGTTCATGCACAAAGTGTGGAGTCCCTTTCTCGAACAGATGGACCGCCGGGTTGTCGAACTCTGGCAAGCCGGTGACTGGAAAACCTTTTGCGACATGCTGCCGCTCTACAACGAAAAATGCTGGGGCGAAGGCGGCATGCACGACACGGCAATGCTGCTTGGCGCGCTAGGCTGGGACCGCTATGACGGCAAGGTGGAAGTGATTACGCCGTATTTCGGCAGTTCGGGAACCGGGCAGATCAATGCGATCTTTCCGGTCACGCCGCTGCCCGCCTGAATCGAAAACGGAGGAGTTATCGTGCCGCATCTGACACTGGAATACAGCGCTAATCTCGCCGATGGAGAAAGTATTAGCCGCTTATGCAATACGCTCGCTGAATGCCTCGCCAAGCAGCGCGACCAGGAGAAGAGCGTTTATCCAATCGGCGGCATTCGCGTGCGCGCGCTGCGTTGCGAGCACTATTGCATTGCCGATGGACGCGCGGATGCAGCGTTCCTACACGCGAACCT
Source organism: Paraburkholderia sp. RL17-368-BIF-A (assembly GCF_046054045.1). Classification (NCBI taxonomy): domain Bacteria; kingdom Pseudomonadati; phylum Pseudomonadota; class Betaproteobacteria; order Burkholderiales; family Burkholderiaceae; genus Paraburkholderia; species Paraburkholderia sp. RL17-368-BIF-A. Next base: position 125,669 of record NZ_JARESN010000016.1, on the reverse strand, counting down.
GAAGATTGCCGCAGGCCGCTCCGACGCGATAAAAAAAGCAACCGGCGATGCGTTGTTCGAAACGATCAAGCAGCACTTCGCCAATGAGTTTGAAAAGAGCGGGCTTGCGTTGTCGCTGGAAATCAACGAATTCAGCGAAGCCGGCACGTGGAAACACAACAACCTGCATGCGCGGCTCAAAGCGCAGTAGCGAGCCGGCACACTCATAGCGGCTCAATAGAGAACCATCATGCTAGACCAACAAACTATTCGCGAACTCGCGGCGCAACTCGATCACGCGGAGAAGACTCGCACGCAATTGCGCCACTTTTCCGCGGCGTATCCGCAGATGACGGTCGAAGACGGTTACGCGATTCAGCGCGAATGGGTGAAGCTCAAGCTCGCCGAAGGCCATGTGATCAAAGGACGCAAGATCGGCCTCACGTCGCGCGCAATGCAGCGTTCATCGCAGATCGACGAACCCGATTACGCGCCACTGCTCGACAGCATGTTTATCGAAAACGGCCAGTACATTCGGGCGGATCGCTTCATTGCACCGCGTGTCGAAGTGGAACTGGCGTTCGTGTTGAGCAAGCCGCTCAAGGGCCCCGGCATCACGCTATTCGATGTACTCGACGCCACCGCGTACGTCACGCCCGCCGTTGAAATCATCGACGCGCGCATCGAGCAGTTCGACCGCGACACGCGCGCGCCGCGCAAGGTGTACGACACGATTTCCGACTTCGCGGCCAATGCGGGCATCGTGCTCGGCGGGCGTCCGGTGCGTCCGCTCGATGTCGATCTTCGCTGGGTCGGCGCACTGCTGTATAAAAACGGCGCTGTCGAAGAAAGCGGACTCGCGGCCGCAGTGCTCAATCATCCGGCGACGGGCGTCGCGTGGCTCGCGAACAAGATTGCTCCGTACGACGAAATGCTCAACGCGAACGACGTGATTCTGAGCGGCTCGTTCACGAGCCCGATCGCCGCGAAGGCGGGCGACACCTTTCACGTCGACTATGGTCCGCTCGGCGGAATTGGTTTGAACTTCATTTGAGTGCGCACATGTCCTTGCCGCAAAACACATTCAAGCGCGCGCTGCGCGAAGGCACGCCGCAATTCGGCTTGTGGGCCGCGCTCGCCGATGCCTACGTGACCGAGTTGCTCGCCACCGCCGGGTTCGACTGGCTGCTGATCGACAACGAACACGCGCCGAACGACGTGCGCAGCACGCTCGCGCAATTGCAGGCGGTGGCCGCGTACGCATCGCATCCGGTCGTGCGGCCGGTGCGCAGCGACAGTGCGTTGATCAAGCAGTTGCTCGACATCGGCGCGCAGACTTTGCTTCTGCCGATGATCGACACCGCCGAACAGGCCGCCGATGCCGTCGCGGCCACGCGCTATCCGCCGCACGGCATTCGCGGCGTGGGCAGCGCATTGGCGCGCGCGTCGCGCTGGAACCGCGTGCCCGATTACCTGAACCGCGCCGCCGACGAACTGTGCGTGATCGTGCAAGTGGAGACCGTGCAAGGCATGGACAATCTGCCGGCGATTGCAGCGGTCGACGGCGTCGACGGCGTTTTTTTCGGTCCTTCGGATCTGAGCGCGTCGATGGGCCTGCTCGGACAACCCGGCGATAGAAGCGTGCGCGAAGCGATTCGCGGCGGCATACAAACCGTGCGGAATGCGGGCAAGGCTGCCGGGGTGCTCGCGCCGGATCGCGCGATCGCCGACGAGTATCTTGCGGCAGGCGCTACGTTTGTCGCGGTTGGAACGGATACGGGGTTGTTGAGCCGCGCGGCGGCGGATCTGGCCGCGTCGTATAAAGGCCAAGCTCAGACGGATGCGGCCGTGAAAGGCGGGTACTAAAAGCGAGCGAGCGGCCGACGATCCAAACGCCCCTCACTCCCCCGCCGGCCAGGGCAACCCTTGCGCCGACCAATCCAACTCCACCCCGATCACCGAGCGCTCATCCGCGAACTGCGCCGCAAGCGTCACTGCAATACAGGGCCGTCCACTCGCGAGCGAAAGATAAGGATTACTGGCAATCGCCACGCCCGGCAGCAGCACGGCATTGCGATAATACGGCCGATGATCCCACCGCGCATCGCGCGGATTGGCCACCGGATGCAGCGACGCCCCTTCCATGCTCCACGCCGGCCCCGGCACTTCCGGGCCGACCTGTCGACCCGAATCGTCGAGAACAAAGCAGCTCACGCAACGCTCGAACGACGCAAGTGCAGCGAACGCGCGCCCCATCGCGGCCCCCGCGTGCAGCGCGTCCGCAGCCTCGCGCAGCGCGAGGCGATACGGCTCCACCACAGACTCGAACAACGCATGCTGATGTGCGCGGCCTTGCGCGATGACATCGAAAGCATCGTCGATTCGCAGATGCACCGAGCCTGGCGGCGCGATCTCCGGCGCAGGCCGCCCGAGCAGATAACCTTGCGCGAAGTCCACATTCGATTCGACCGCGAGTATCAGTTCCTCGGTCGTCTCCACGCCCTCCACCACGACTAGCATGCCCGCCTGATGCAGCAGCGACACCAGCTTCGGCAAGATCGGCTGCTCGGTGCCGTGCCCGGTCGCGCGTATCAGTTCGCCGTCGAGCTTGACGATGTCCGGACGGATGCGCAGCAGCCGGTCGAGGTTCGATTGACCGGCGCCGAAATCGTCGACGGCAATCAGGAAGCCGTGCTCGCGGTACAACGCCGCCGCGCGCGACATTTCGTCGACGCTGCCGCCGTGCGATTCCAGAATCTCGAGGATCACCTGCTCCGGCGCGAGCCCCACTCTGCGCACGATCCCGGTGAGTTCATCGGCATAGCCCTCGGCGACGAAAGTGGCCGGCAGAATGTTGAGGAAAAGCCAGCCGTCCGAGGGCAGCGACGCGCGCGCGTTCGCCAGATGCACGGCATGACTCGCGCGGTCGAGCACCCCTTCGTCGTTGGCGGGCTTGCGCGCGAACAGCACCGCGGGCGGCAGCAAGGTGCCGTCGTCGAGTTCGCCGCGCAACAGCGCCTCGAAGCCGACCTGCTTCTGATGCGACAAACTGAAGAGCGGCTGAAAGTGCGAGGTCAGGTAATAGTCTTCCCATTTATGCCGCGAGCCGGCCGCGCCCGCTGTGCCGCAGGCGTCCTCGATCAGCAGTTGCAGCGGCGCATCCGGCACCGGCCGCTCCGCGCATACGCGGTTCCTGCCCGACTGCTTCGCGCGTAGCAGGGCTTCGTCGGCGCGATCCAGCAGGACCATGATGTTTTCGTCGCCGCGATGCTCGGCCACGCCGAAGCTCGCGGTCAGATGACCGTCCGGGCGTTCGAGCGCGGCAATCGCACCGCGCAGCCGCTCGGCAAGGCGCAGCGCGCCGGCAAGTCCATCGCAGGACAGCACCGCGAATTCCTCGCCGCCGATCCGGCTCACACTGTCGCCGCGCGTGGTTTGCTCGAGCAGAACCTGGGCGACCTGGCGCAACGCGAGGTCGCCCACCGCATGACCGAACCGGTCGTTGAGCGACTTGAAATTGTCGATGTCGAGAAAAATCGCGCTGGCCTCGCCGCCCCGCGCGAGTTCGGCGAGGCGCCGCTCCGCCTGCGCGACAAACGCACGGCGGTTTTGCAGGCCGGTCAGCGGATCGGTCGCGGCCAGTTGCGCGAGCTGGTCCTCGAGCAGAAAGTGATTGCGCCGGAACCCGTAAAAACCGAAATGAAAGACGACGGCGGTAGGCATGCCGATCGCGGCGATCCACATCCACACGACCACGTCGACATCGGCCGTGTGCGGCGCGGCGGGCAGCAAGCCGATCGCCGCCGCATAGAAAAGCGCGCTGCCGACCACGAAATGCGTCGGCGTCAGCCACAGCGGCGCGGCGCAAACCGGGATCACGACCATCGCCGGCAAGGTCCATAGCAACGGCTGCTGCACGCCCGCCACGTTCAGCGCGAGACCGGCGACGAGCGTCAGCGAGAAGGCCACGCCGATCGCGCCGAACGTCCACGTCGATTTCGCGAGCGGAATGGCCAGCACCAGCAAAGCCAGCACGAGCGCGCAGCCGAGCCGGTACGCGAGCGGCTCGGCGGGCCCGGCGACGAGGCCGCGCGCCGCCACCAGACAGAGGAACGCGACGACTGTGAACGCCATCGTCACCGTCGAAAGCGGGCGCTGATGTTCAAGCGAGCGCTGGTGAAAGCGCTGGCGCAGGCCGGCATCGGCGGAGTGCTGCGGCGAGGTCAGGAGCATAGGAAGGGCTAGCAGGCGGGTCCGGTCACTCTACCGATGTATATCGGCAATCATCGGACGAATATTTAGCCCTTCGTGAAAATAACCGCGCTTCAGCCCTCGCCGACGCCCGTTGCGTATTTGCGGCAATGCTCGAGATAGCCGGCCGCGTGAGTGCTGACCAGTTGGACGATGCTCTTCCAGAGCCAGCCGGGCGCATCCAGCGTTTTCGAGCGGTTCTTGCGCAACTCGGCCAGCCATGCCTTGCGTTCGGCGAGGTCCATCTGCCGCGCGTGCGCCTTGCCGACCACGAGTGCAAGAAAGCGCGCCGCCCTGGTCGCTTCGTCGCGGGTCAGTTGCTCGATGGTCAGCTTCATGTCCTGCGGCAGCAGTTCGCGCAACACGACGGGGCGGTCCGTGAGGCGCGCGGGCCTCATCCGTTCGCCGAGCGATGGCGACAGATGCCGCGCGCCTTCCACCACGCGCTCGGCGTGATCGCGCGGCATTCTCACGCCCGAGCAGCGCGGCGCCGCGGCCTGCGCGGCTTCCTTGATGTCGACGAGGCACAGGTCGTCGCCGTCGGCCGCGGCGCCGTCGATGTCGAGCAGCACCGCGTAGCGCAACCTTCCGAGCGAGCTGCAGCCCTTGACCCAGTACGCGGCGTCGAGCACCTGGACTTGCGCGTCGGCGCCCGCGCCGCGCAATGCGGTCGCGAGCGCGGCGATCGACCTCGTCCTGCACAGCTTGTCGATCTCGCGGCGCTCGGTTTTGTCGAGCGGCCAGAAACGCGAACCCAATGGAATATACGGCTCGGCGTCGTCGATACGCTCTTCGGCGAGATGACGCCACGTACGATGGATCGCCTCCTTCATCACGACGCGTACCGCCTCGGGTTTTTCCGCGTGAATGTCGGCCTCGCCCGCGGTTTCGTCGAAGGCGCGTTCATAGCCGTCGGCGAGCGCTTCCATCATGTGGACGATCGTCACGCCGGGCAGATCGGAGCCGCGCGCGGCCGTCGCAAGCGAGAGCCCGAGGCGAATCAGATCGTGCGCGGGATTGCCGATCACCGTCTGATCGAAGTCGCGCATCTGGATCTCGACGCGCCCGTAGGCATCCGCGACCGGCCCGATGTTGCCGGTATGGCAATCGCCGCAAATCCACACCGCCGGACCTTCGGGCAGCGCGTGGCCCTCGATGCCGTCGAGCCATTCATAGAAGCGGCTCGTGCTGCCGCGCACATACGCATGCGCGGAGCGCGCCATTCGCGCGTTGCGGCGCGCGGTCAGGAGCGGCTGCCGGCCGTCGGCGCGAGGCATTTTCCTGGAACGCTTGCTGGGAGATTTCTTCGCCAGCTTGCTGGTTGCGACGGGCTTCTTCGGCATCGTACGGTCCGCTCTTATCGATCTGCGAAGCCGGCGACATTCGCCGTCGCCAGCGCTCGCGGCGCGCATTCGTCGCGCGCGCGTGCACTCGACATCCAGCAGAAAACGAGCCTATCGCGTGAAGGATTCTGTAAGGACGCGCAGCGCAACAACGACCATCGCGCGAACGATGAACCGCCGCAAAAGCAAACACGCAAAGGCTCGCTTCGACAGAAATGCGCATGCGCTTATTGCCGCTTTCGAATGCGCGCGCGAGCGCCGCAGGTAAAACTTGCGAGCGTTTAAGGTGCGCGCGCAACTAAACGGCATACGCGGCGTATCGGCCCTTTACGCGGAGAATGTGAAACGGCAGACTGGACACCCACCTCATTAACGCGATCTCGTGGAGCGACGCATGCCCTTTCCGGCACAAGATCATGGCTGTACAGGCTGGAGCGGCGAAATGGCGCGGCGCATCAGTGAATTCGACTGGGCGGCGACCGGCGTCGGCGCGATCGCGGACTGGCCGCGCAGCCTCACCGCCACGGTGCAGTTGCTGCTCGCTTCTCCAGTGCCGCTCGTGCTGCTGTGGGGCCGCTCCGGCTACATGATCTACAACGACGCGTACGCGGTTTTCGCGGGCGGACGGCATCCGTATCTGCTGGGATGCCCAGTCGAAACAGGCTGGCCCGAAGTCGCCGAATTCAATCGCCACGTCATGACTACGTGCCTCGCGGGCGGCACGCTCTCGTATCGCGACAAGGAACTCGTGCTGCTGCGTGAAGGCAAGCCCGAGGACGTGTGGATGGATCTCTACTACAGCCCCGTCGCCGACGACAGCGGCGCGCCCGCGGGCGTGCTGGCGGTCGTCGTCGAAACGACTGGGCGCGTGCTGACCGAGCGCTGGCGGCAACGCGCCGAAGCGGAACTGCACGAGACCAACGAACGTCTGCAACTCGCGCTCAATACGGGTGCCGTGCTCGGCACTTGCGTCGTCGACATGCAGACCGGAAAGATCACCGGCGACGAGCGCTTTGCCCGCACGTTTTCGTTCTCCGTCGAAGAAGCGGCGCGAGGCGTCGACCACAGCGCCGCCGCCCGAATGATTCATCCAGACGATCAGTCGCTGCTCGAACGCCTGAGCGCGGATGCGCTGCAAGAAGGCAAGCCGTTTCGCGCCGAGTACCGGATTCGCCGCCCTGACGGCGACTATGTCTGGGTGCAGGCAAACGGCCAGTGCGAGTTCGACGAACACGGTCAGCCGACCCGCTTGCCGGCTGTGCTGATCGATATTCACGAACGCAAGATCGCCGAACAGTCGCTGCGCCAGTTGACGGAGACGCTCGAACAGCGCGTGGCCGACGCGGTCGCGGCGCGCGCGCTCGCCGAAGAACAACTGCGCCAGGCGCAGAAAATGGAAGCGATCGGCAGTCTCACCGGCGGCGTTGCGCACGACTTCAACAACGTGCTGCAAGTGATCAACGGCAACCTTCAGATGATGGCCGCCGACGCGAGCGGCAATCCGGCCACGCTGCGCCGTTTGTCGGCAGCGACCGACGCGGTGAAGCGCGGTGCGAAACTCGCCGCGCATCTGCTTGCGTTCGCGCGGCGCCAGCCGCTCTCGCCCACTGTGCTGAACCCGCGCCGCCTGCTTGCCGGCATGAGCGAGATGCTGCATCGCGCGCTCGGCGAAACCATGCGGATCGAAACCGTATTGAGCGACCATTTGTGGCACGTACAGGTCGATCGCAACCAGTTGGAAAACGCGCTGCTCAATCTCGCCATCAATGCACGCGACGCGATGAAGGCCGACGGCACGCTCACCGTGCGCGCCGCGAACCGCGTGCTGGACGCAGCGTTTTGCAGCGACAAGCCGGAGCTTTCGCCGGGCGAATACGTGGTGTTTTCCGTCACCGATACCGGCGCGGGCATGCCGCCCGACGTGCTCGAGCATGCGTTCGAACCGTTCTTTACGACCAAACCTCACGGTCATGGCACGGGCCTCGGTCTCAGCATGGTGTTCGGCTTCGTGAGGCAGAGCGGCGGGCATACGCTGATCGAAAGCGAGTTGGGGCGCGGCACGACGGTATCGCTGTTTTTCCCGCGCTGCTGCGAGCCCGAAACGGCCGAAGCCGCCGATGAAACCAGCGCGCCGGTGGGCGGCGGCGAAACGGTCCTCGTGGTCGAGGACGATGCCGACGTGCGCCTGACCGCCGTCGAAATGCTGGTGCAGCTCGGCTATAAGGTGCTGACGGCGTCGAGCGGCGACGCGGCGCTCGAATTCATCGACAGCGATGTGCCGATCGACCTGCTGTTCACCGACGTCGTCATGCCCGGCAAGATCAAAAGCGTGGAGTTGGCGCGGCGTGCCGCGGCCCGCTCGCCGTCGGTGCCGACGCTGTTCACGTCGGGCTACACGCGCGATGAGATCGTCCACCACGGCAAGCTCGACGCGGGCATCACGCTGCTGTCCAAGCCCTACCGCCGCGACGATCTCGCGCGCAAGGTGCGCGGCGTGCTGCGCGCCGCCGCCGGCGGAGCTGGCGGCACGGCGGCTGTCGGCAAGATGACGGATCGCGAAATCGCCGCTTGTGTGCCGAGCGTTGCGTATGATCCGGCGAGTGGCGATGCGTCGGGCGTCGATGCGCCGGGCGTCGATGCGCCGGGCGTCGATGCGCCGGGCGTCGATGCGCCGGGCCTCGCCACGCCGTTGACTCCAACACCCAAGGCAGCCCCAAACGAGAGCGAGTCCGCATCCAGCGACGCGCCCGCGCGCTCGCCGGCTCATGTGCTGCTGGTCGAGGACGACGCCGATTCGCGCGAGGCGCTAAGCTGCCTGCTCGGCGCGCTCGGGCTCGATTGCACGTCGGTCGGCAGCGCCGAAGAAGCGCTGCCGCTGCTGCCGGCGCAGCGCTACGACATTCTGTTCACCGACATCACGCTGCCCGGCATGTCGGGCGACAACCTCGCGCGCGCCGTGTTGCGCGAGCAGCCTGACGTGCAGGTGCTGCTGGTGTCCGGCTATGGCGCACAGGCGCCGATCGGCGAGCGCATCCCCGGCGCGCGACTGCTCGGCAAGCCGTTCGACCTCGCGCAACTGCGGCGCGAACTGGCGCAATGGGTCAATCCGATCGAAGCGGCATCGTAACGCCGGCACGGCCACGCAAGCGATGAGCTTTTAGCCCCATGCCGCGGAATGCGGCATATATTGGTTTATATCGATGCAAGCACACACGGCGCGAAGTGCGCGACACCTGCGCGCCCTGGTATGATGCCGGGCACGCCTGTTCCGCTATCGAATGGGCGCCTTGCGAATGGGCGCCTTGCCCTCCGCCGCTTTTTGTCACGAGAGTCATCATGCCTGCTCAACACGACCCCGCCGCCAGCCCGAGTCCCGCGAAGGCGACGCGCAAAGAGCTGTCCATTACGGTGCGCAATCTTCTGATGGTGGCCGTCGGTGTCATCGTGTTCGCGGCGGTCGCGGGCGTGGTGCTGTATGAGCCGATTGCTTACGGCGACGCCATTCCGAACTTCGGCATCATTCTGATGCTCACGGTGCCGGTGATTGCGGGCGTGGCGTTTCGCGTGGGGCTGGATGCGTGGCTGGATAGGCAGTAAGCGTCATCGCGACGTGAGTTAGCCACGCACTGCCAGTGGCAGTAGCCAATTCCTTCGGCAACATAACCGCAACTTCTAATCGATCTCCCTCGCGCGGTTAGATTCCGCGCGTTGCGTCACCTCCTTGCGCCATCTCCTTGCGTCACCTCGTTGCGCCATCTCAATGCGCCGTTCCTGCGCGCAGATCAGACTTCCCAATCCGAGCTTCCCGCCGCACTCCCGTTGTCCTGAAGAATCGGGGAACGCCACTTGCTCGTACGTTATCGCCGTCCACCTTTTTTGTCGCCTCTTATCGGATACGTCAGATGAGCTACCAGAACCTGGACAACGAGATCGCCCATCTCGAGCGGGTGTTCGGGCGGATCTCGGTGAATGACGCGATTCCGCTTTCATACTGGGACAGTCGCTTGCGGATGCTGGCGAATGCGCCGCTCGTGCCCGCGCAACAGGCGCGGCTCGCGCGGCTCGAAGCCACGCTTGCCGCGCTGCGGGAGCCCGAGGAAGCGGTCTGCGAAGCGCCCGGCCCGCGCTCGAAGGATGCCCGCTGATGACCGATGCCACGCGCGAAGAGCAACGGCAGTCATCCGCCGAATCGACGGAATCCGCCGGCAACGACGTCCCGCGAGCCCAGGACGCCGGCGCCGATTCCCCGCATCTGAACGAGGGCGAGCAGGATCAGGCGGCGCATCACACCGCCCCGCACGCGCTCGTGCTGCATGAGATCGTCCGTGAAGAGGGCGAAGCCGCGCTCGAGCGGACCATTGGCGCGCTGATCTGGTCGTCGCTCGCGGCAGGGCTTTCAATGGGCTTTTCGTTTCTCACGCAAGCGGTGCTCGAAGCCGGACTGCCGGATACGTCATGGCGTCATCTGGTGTCGAGCTTCGGTTACTCGATGGGTTTCGTGCTGGTCATCATGGGACGGCAGCAGCTTTTCACCGAAAGTACGCTCACCGTCGTGCTGCCCGTCTTGACGCGGCGCGATCCGAAGACGCTGCTCAAAGCCATGCGTCTGTGGGCCATCGTGCTCTTCTTCAATCTCGTGAGCACATGGATTTTCGCCGCGATGCTGCGCATTCCCGATGTGTTCGCGCCCGCCGTGGTGCAGGCATTCGGCGAGGTGTCGCGCGCCGCCGTCGGTTCCGAACACATGCTGCCGACGATGGTGAAAGCGGTTTTCGCGGGCTGGCTGATTGCGTTGATGGTGTGGCTATTGCCGAGCGCGCGTTCGGGCCGCCTGCTGACGGTGCTGCTGATTACCTATGTGGTGGCCGTGAGCCATCTGTCGCACATCATCGCCGGATCGACGGAAGTGGCGTATGCGTTTTTCAGCGGCGACGCGAGTCTGCGCGATTATTTTCTGCGCTTCCTCGTGCCGACGCTCGTGGGGAATACCGTGGGCGGAATGTCATTGGTCGCGCTGCTGAATCACGCGGCGATCGCGCCGGAAATCAACGGTCATCGCTGACGTATGAAAGCGGCGGCGCCGTGATCCACGGCGCGTCAGCCGATCAGAATGCGTGCGCCGAGCGCGAGCACCAGCGCCGGCAGCATCACCACGACGCCCACCTTCAGGAACTTCATGAAGCTGACGTCCTCGCCTTCGCGACGAATCGCGTTGAGCCAGAGGATGGTCGCGAGCGAGCCGGTGATCGACATGTTGGGCCCGAGATCGACGCCGATCAGCAGCGCGTCGATCACGCGCTCGGGACTATGCGCCTGCATCACCGTCGAACTCGCGATCAGGCCGGCCGGCAAATTGTTCATCAAGTTGCTGCCGATCGCGATGGCCATGCCGGCCCAGCCTGCCGTGCTCGCTTCGTTGTGCGCGGCGCCCTCCTGCGTCAACGCGGCCAGCATGCGGATTACGCCGGTATGGTCCAGCATTTCGACGAGCACGAAGAGCGCGGCCACGAGCGGCAGCACGCTCCACGATATTTCGCGGATCATCGGCAACGGCGATTTGCGCTCCTGAATCAACACGACGATTGCGGTCAACGCACCGAGTATCGCCGTGGGCAAGCCCAACGGAATATCGAACGCGGATACGGCCAGCAGCACGACGGCCGTCACCGCAATGCCCGCGAGCGCAACGCGTCCACTCGACGAGAGCCGCAGCGGTTCGAGATTCGCCTCGCAGATGCCGGCAAGCGCATCGCGCTGCGTCCAGCGCAGCAGCACGTAAGTTGCGCCGATCGACAGCAGCGACGGCAACGCGAAGCGCATCAGCCACGGCCCGAGCGCGGGCGTGTGGTTGCCGTACAGCACGATGTTGGCCGGGTTCGAGATCGGCAGAACGAAGCTCGCTGCGTTGGCAATGAAAGCGCAGACGAAGAGCAGCGGCAACGGATCGGTCTTCGCTTTCTTCGCGGCGGCAAACACAGCCGGCGTGAGCACGACCGCGGTGGCGTCGTTCGAAAGAAAGGCCGTGATTACCACGCCGACCAGATAGACCAGCATAAAGAGCTTGCGCGGCGAGCCTTGCGCATGATTCACGGCGAGCACGGCGACCCAGTCGAACAGACCTTCACGGCGGCCGACTTCGGAGAGCAGCATCATGCCGAACAGAAACAGATAGACGTCGGTGCCCTTGCCGACGGCTTCCATCGCGAGATGAAGCGGCAGCAGCCCGAGCGAGACCAGCAGCACCGCGCCCGCCACCGCCCACACTGCCTCGGGCCATTTGAAAGGCCGCGTGATAACGCCGGCTGTAGCGAAGGCGGCGATGCCCCATGAAAGGAAAATCGAAGTCAAAACTAACGTCCTGAATGATGGTTGTACGTGGGCCGTGCCCGGTGCGCAGGATAACCCAACTCGGTTCGGCCTCCGCCGTTCGTCGGTGCGCGTTGCAACGCGCAGGCCCGGACGGCATTAACGTCATCCATGGAACGATGTGTTCTCTCGCATCCGGCTATTCGGTTCTTCTTGACATCCCTATCATTCGCAGTCAGCGCGGCAACGGCTTGCTCGCCGATTCGCTACGGACTGTTGGCAATCAAATTCCCCACTGTGTGCAATGAACGCGCATGGGTTCGATAGGATGCATACCACCATGAAAACGATACTTCATCACTCCATCCTGGCGGGCGCCGCCGCGCTTTCGCTGTTCGGCGCGAGCCTCGCGCATGCCGACGTCGACACCAGCAAAAGCACCGTGATCGCGACGACGAAACAGATGAACGTGCCCGTCGACGGCAAGTTCAGGAAGTTTTCGGCGCAGCTATCGTTCGATCCGGCGAAGCCGACGGCGGGCAGCGCGAACGTGTCGATCGACACCGGCAGCTACGACCTCGGCGCCGACGACTACAACAAGCAGGCGCAAGGCAAGGAGTGGTTCGACAGCGCCGCTTACCCGGCCGCTACCTTCGTTTCCAGCGCGATCGCGCCGGCGGGCGGCAATCAGTACAAGATCACCGGCAAGCTGACCATCAAGGGCAAATCGCAGACGGTGGTCGTGCCGGTCACCATTGCAAGCCAGGGCTCGACGCAAACCTTCGACGGTTCATTGCCGATCAAGCGCTCGCAGTTCGATGTCGGCACTGGCGAATGGAAAGACACGTCCGTCGTCGCCGACGAAGTCGTCATCAAGTTCCATCTCGTCGCCTCGAAGAAGTAATTAGAAACCCGAAGCAAATCATCAAAGCGCCGTAGCGCTTTTCAAAACCTGGAGAACATCTTGAAGACGCAATTCCTGCTCGCCGCCGGCGCTCTCGCCGCCGCCCTGTCGTTCAACGCAATGGCCGCCGACACGTATCAACTCGATCCGACGCACACGGCCCCGAGCTTCGAAGCGGATCACTTCGGCGGCGTGTCGATCTGGCGCGGCAAGTTCAAGAAAAGCACCGGCACCGTCGTGCTCGATCGCGCGGCGAAAACCGGCACGGTCGATGTGACCATCGACATGAGTTCGGTGGACATCGGCAACGACAAGCTCGACGCGGAACTGGTCGGCGAGAAGTTCTTCGACGTCGCGAAGTATCCGAGCGCGACCTACAAGGGCACGCAAATCCGCTTTGAAGGCGATAAGCCGGTGGAAGTGATCGGCGCGCTGACGATGCACGGCGTGACCAAGCCCGTGAACCTGAAGATCGAGTCGTTCAAGTGCTTCGTGAACCCGATGCTCAAGCGCGAAGTGTGCGGCACGGAATCGACGGCGACGTTCAACCGCGACGATTTCGGCGTCGACTTCGGCAAGACGTACGGCTTCAAGATGCAGACCACGCTGCATATTCAGGCTGAAGGCATCAAGCAGTAAACCTCGTTATGGCGGGCGCCGCTGCGCGCCCGCTATAGTCGCTATTTACGCGGCATTATTTCCGCTTTCCCGACGACGCCGGACTTGAGCCGGAAGAGCCGCCGAAATCGCCCGCTTTTCATGCATTTGAACTGCGCGCGCAAATCGTAAAGTCCCCGCATGCAATTGATTTTTGTCGGGAGACAAGCGGTGGTGCAGGTGAAAAGGCAGGTAAAAAATGCGGCTCTCGCCGCGGTTGCGGCGATGGCGGCGCTGGTCGCATTGACTAATACGGCGCACGCGCAGGAGATTTATGTGCACGGCGGCACGCTCGGCGGCGGCATCGGCGCCGCGTTGCCGCTCAATTCATGGACGGGCGTGCATGCGGAATTCGAAGGCCTCGGCTTCTCGCATTCGGTCAACGTCAACGAAAATGAGTACGACGGCCACTTGAAGCTGCTGCAAGGCGGCCTCTATCTCGACGTGTTCCCTTTCCGCTCGAGCGGTTTCCGCCTGACGGCCGGTGCGCTGATCAACGACGACGAACTCTCTGCCCACGCCGTGCCGAATGCGCAAGGCAACTACAAGATCGGCGACGACTATGTGCCGGCAGTCGGCCCCGCGCCGTCGGCCACGGTCACGCTGCCGCGCGTGATGCCTTATGTCGGCATCGGCTACGGTCACAAGCCGGTCTCGAAGGGCTTCGGTCTCACTTTCGATGTCGGCGTCGCCTATGGCCGTCCGCGCACGCACTACAACGTGCCCGCGATTTATTCGATGTTCACGACGCAGGCGAATATCGACGAGCAGGAACAGAAGATCAATGACAAGGTCGAGCGGTATAAGTTGTATCCGGTGGTGCAACTCGGTGTGAGTTATCGGTTCTAGACCGCAATCGCCGGCACTCCCGAGGCCGACCAAGGTACTATTACGCGTACCTTCCGTTTCCGCCCTCCATGAGTTCAGCAAGCCGCCGTATCGCGCATCTCGACATGGACGCGTTCTACGCGTCCGTCGAGCTATTGCGCTATCCGGAATTGCGCGGCAAGGCGGTCGTAATAGGCGGCGGCCGCAACAGCGCGCCCGAAACGCTCGAAGACGGCAGCCGCCGTTTTGCGAAGCTGCGCGATTACGCGGGGCGCGGCGTGGTCACCACGTCCACTTACGAAGCGCGCGCGCTCGGCGTATTTTCCGCGATGGGCATGATGAAGGCGGCCGTGCTCGCGCCCGACGCGATCCTGCTGCCCACCGACTTCGACTCCTACCGTCATTACTCGCGGCTCTTCAAGGCCGCAGTAGCGACGTTCACCGATCGCATCGAAGATCGCGGCATCGACGAAATCTATATCGATCTCACGGAACTGCCGGGCGAGCCGCGCGACATCGCCGCGCGCATCAAGCAGGCGGTCAATGAAGCCACCGGCCTCACGTGCTCGATCTGCGTGGCGCCGAACAAGCTGCTCGCGAAGATCGGCTCGGAACTCGACAAGCCCGACGGCCTCACGATTCTCACGCCCGAAGACGTGCCGCTGCGCGTGTGGCCGCTGCCTGTGCGCAAGGTCAACGGCATTGGCCCGAAGGCGGCGGAAAAACTGACGGCGCTCGGCATCGCCACGGTCGGCGATCTGGCGGCCGCGGACGCGGGTCTGTTGCAGGATCACTTCGGGCACAGCTACTCGGCGTGGCTCACGCGCGTCGCGCGAGGCGAGGACGAGCGGCCGGTCGTGGTCGAATCGGAACCGAAGTCGATGAGCCGCGAAACCACCTTCGAGCGCGATCTGCATCCGCGTCACGATCGGCCCGCGCTGTCCAGTTCGTTCACCGGCTTATGCGTGCGGGTCGCGGAAGACCTCGTGCGCAAGGGCTATGTGGGCAAAACGGTCGGCATCAAACTGCGCTACGACGATTTCCGCACGGTCACGCGCGACCTGACGCTCGAGACGCCCACCGCCGACGCCGCGGAAATACGCCGCGCGGCCACCGAATGTCTGCGCCGCGTCGAGTTGAACCGCAAGCTGCGCCTGCTCGGCGTGCGCGTGAGCGCACTGAGCCTCGCGAGCGCGCAGCCGCCGCAGCGGCGTCTGCCGGTTCAGGCGGACTTGCCCTTCACGAGCGACGAATAGGAAGCCGGCGAGGAAGCCGGCGCCGATGTACTGCCCGCGTTCGCCGCGGCATTGGCCGCCACGTTCGCACGCGCGGGCGGCGTGACGCTTTCCACACGCGACGCCGCAATCGAAAACGCAAACGTGTTGACGCCGTTCGCGCTCTGCACCGACACGCTGCCGCGATGCATCTCCGCAATCGCCTTCACGATCGCGAGACCGAGGCCGTGATTCTCGCGGCTATTCGTGCGCGATGCTTCCACGCGATAAAAACGGTCGAACAGATGTTCGAGCACCGCGGCCTCGATCGGCTCGCCCGGATTCGCGACTTCGATCCGCACCTGCTCGCCTTCACGCACGATCCTGACGCCGATCGCGGCGCCCGGCTGGCAGTGTTGAATCGCGTTCATCAACAGATTCGTGCAGGCGCGGCCGAACAGCGAGCGGTTCACCTGCGCGACGGCATCGCCATCGAGGCGCGCATGCACGCGAGCCTCTTCGAGCGGAATCTCGAGAAACTCCAGCGTATGCGCGACTTCGGCCGCGAGCGACACTTCCATGAGACCGGTCGCGCGCTCGCCCTGATCGGCGCGCGCGAGAAACAGCATGTCGTTGATGATCGCGCGCATGCGTTCGAATTCCTCGAGATTCGATTGCAGCGTGTGACGCAGATCGTCGACGGAACGATTGCGCGTCAATGCGACTTCGGTCTGGCCGATCAGAATGGTCACGGGCGTGCGCAACTCATGCGCGACGTCCGCATTGAACGACTCGAGCCGGCAATACGCGCCGTCGAGCCGCTCCAGCGCGCCGTTAAACGAATTCGCGAGGTCGTTCAACTCGTGCGGCAACGAGGCGGTATTCAACCGTTGCGAGCGATTGTTCGGACTGACGGCGGACGCATCGCGCGTGAGACGCGTCAACGGCGCAAGACCGATACGTGTGACCGAGTAACTGAGTAGCAGCACCGCGAGACTGCCGAGCGCCGACAGCGCGGCGAGCGCGAAGCCGAACACGCGCATCGTGCGAATGTTCGGCAAGTAGCTCGATGCGACCTGCAACTGCATCGGCGGACGCGTCGAATAGCCGGGAATGGAGACGGTGGTGGTGAGCATGTCGTCGCCGCCGCCCGCCGGTTTGACGCGCGCGTAGCCGCCGGGCCAGCTCTTCACGATCGTCCCTTCGATCGGTTTGCCGTAGTTGTAGGACGGCTCGATGCTCGTGACCGCGTACACGGTGCTGCGGTCATGCGGCGTCATGTCGGTGAGCTTTTCGCGCGACATGCGCCATTTGTCAGGCGTCATCCCGTGATTGCAGATCAGCCGCGCGATTTGCGCCCGGTCGTCGAGCGACTCGCGCAAATGGCTTTCGAGCTGCGAGCGCAACACCGCAAAAAGCCCCGCGCCAATGACCGTAAATACGAACAGCGCGACGAGCGCGAACATCAGGGCGAGGCGTCGCGCGATGGAACGGTTCATGACGGCTCCCCGTCTTCGTGCAGTTCGCGCGCTTCGCGCACTTCGAGTACATAGCCCATGCCGCGCACGGTATGCAGCAGCTTCGACGGAAACGGGCCGTCGAGCTTCGCGCGCAAGCGCTTGATCGCCGTCTCGACCACATTGGTATGACTGTCGAAGTTGACGTCCCACACAAGCTCGGTGATGGCCGTCTTCGACAGAATATCGCCTTGTCTGCGGGCTAAAACGCTCAGTAGCTGGAATTCTTTCGCGGTCAGATCGAGCCGTACGCCGTCACGCGTTGCGCGCCGCCCGATCAGATCGACAAACAGATCGCCGACCGAAATCAGCGTTGATTCCTGCGAACGCGTGCGGCGCGCCAACGCATGCAGACGCTCGACGAGTTCGAGAAAAGAGAATGGCTTGGTGAGGTAGTCGTCCGCGCCTTCGCGCAAACCGCGCACGCGGTCGTTCACGTGATCGCGCGCGGTCAGCATGATGACCGGCGTGGACTTGCGCATGCGCAGCGCCTTCAGCACGCTAAAGCCGTCGCGCTTGGGCAGCATGACATCCAGCACGATCACGTCGTAATCGAACTCGGTCGCCAGATACGTGCCCTCCTCGCCGTCGAGCGCGACGTCCACGACCCAGCCCTGCTCCGTCAAGCCGGAGCGCAGATAGTCCACGACCTTGTGCTCGTCTTCAACGATCAGCAACTTCATGCGCGTCCCCTAGTGTCTGCATTATACGAAACGCCCTGCATTGCCTGCTCCCGTGCTTGCTCGCTTGTTGCGCCACGCTGCACCGCGCGTTACTTACTGCGCAGCGGCGCGCGTTTGCGCGTCATGTTGCGCGGCGCCCGCGTCCGCGCCCGCGAGCGCGGGGTCCGCGTCCCAGCCGCCGCCCAGCGCCTTCACGAGCGCCACCGACAACGTCATCTGCTGCCCGCGAATCTGCGCGTCCTGGCGCTTGCTGTTAAGCAGCGACTGCTGCGCGGTGATCACGTTCAGATACGCGACGAGGCCGCCGGAATAGCGGTCGTTCGCGAGCCCGAGCAGGCGCTCCGAGTCCGCGACCGCTTCTTCCGATTGCTTCGCCGCGCCGTCGAGCACGGCAAGACCCGTGATGCCGTCCTGCACCTGCTGGAACGCGTTGAGCACCGTCTGCCGATAGTTGGCCTCGGTCGCCTTGTAGCCTTCGCTCGCGAACTGCACGTTGGCCGCGCGCCGGCCGCCGTCGAACAGCACCTGGCCCGCAGCGGCGCCGAGCGTCCACATCAGCGTCGGCGCGCTCAGCAGACTCGCGAACTGCGTGCTTTCCCAACCGATGCCCGGCGTCAGCGTGAGGCTCGGAAAAAACGCGGCTTTAGCGACGCCGATCTGCGCATTGGCCGCCGCCATCGCGCGCTCGGCGGAGGCGATATCGGGCCGGCGTTGCAGCAGATCGCTCGGCACGCCGAGCGCGATGGCCGGCACCGGAAAGCTCAACACTTTCGGTTCGATCGCGAATTGCGGCGCGGGCACGCCGACGAGCGCGGCAATCGCGTGCTCGTATTGCGCGCGCTGGTTCAACAGCAATTGCGCCTGCACACGCGTGGTATCGAGCAGCGACTTCTGCTGCAATACGTCGAGGCCCGACACTGCGCCGAGGTCGTGTTCGGCGTTCACGTAGTCGAGCGCTTTCTGTTGAAGCTTCACCGATTGATTCAGCACGTCGATCTCGGTGTCGAGTTCGCGCAGCGAGAAGTAATCGGTCGCGACCTCGGTGGTCAGCACGAGCCGCGCGTTGGCGAGATCGTCCGCCGACTGTTCCGCGGATGCCGCCGCGCCTTCCACCTGACGACGTATGCGGCCGAACAGGTCCGTGTCGTAGTTGATCGTCGGGCCGAGTTGCAGATTGTTTTGCACCGTCGACATGGTCGGCAGCGCGTAGTTGGTGCGCGGCCTGTCCGCCGAAATGCGAAAGCGCGACGCGGATGCCGCGAGGTCCACTTCGGGAACCTGCTGCGCGCGCGTATTGGCAAGCGTCGCTTTAGCCTGCTCATAGTGCGCGCTGGCGGCGACGAGCGTCTGGTTCTGCGCGAGCGCCTGCGTTTCGAGCGAGGCGAGCGTGGCGTCGCGATAGACGTTCCACCAGTCCAGATCCATCGGCGCATGCGAAGGCGTCGCAACGCGCCAGTATGAATCCGTGTTCCATGCAGGCGGCACCTCGGCCTGCGGCCGCTTGTAGTCCGGTCCAACGGTACAGGCAGCAAGCATGACCGCGCTCGCCACAACAGCCGTCATCGCCCCCGCGGCTGCAAACCCGCTCACTGCGCGGCTCGCGCGTTGCGGCTTCACGACGCCTCCTTCCCGCTCTTTTGCGGCTGCGCGATCTCAACATGATCGCCGTCCGCAATCGAATCGCTCGGGTTGATGACGACTCTATCGTTCCCGTCGATGCCGCTTTCTATCTCGAGCGTCTGGCCGAGATCCTGCGCGATCACGATCTTGCGCAACTGCACGTTGCCCTTCGCATCGACCACGGCAAGCCGCGGACCTTCGGCGCGAAACAGCAATGCATTGCCGGGCACCATCCATTCGGCGCGCGCCACCGAAGGCAGCGCGACCTGCACATACGCGCCGGGACGCAGCGTGTTGTCCGGATTCGGCAACGTCACCTCGACTTGCAGCGAGCGAGTGGGCACGTCGATCGCGCCGGAAATGTGCGTGACGCTGCCATGAAACTGTTGACCGGGCAGCTCGGCCTGCGTGACGACCACCTTCTGTCCGACCGATACGTTCTGCGCATACGCCTGCGGCAATTGCACATAGACGCGCAGCGGGTCCGACTGCGCAAGCGCGAACAACGCGCGGCTCGTGCCGCTGCCGGCGTCGATCAGATCGCCGACATCGACATTGCGCTGCGTGACCACACCGGCAAACGGCGCGACGATCCGCTTGAACGATTCGAGCTGACGCAAGCGCTGCACGTTCGCATCGGCGGCGGCGAGGTTGGCGACGCTCTGCGCGTATGTGCTTTGCCGCTCGTCGAGTTCCTGCTGCGAGACCGCATCGCGTTGACGAAGCTGCTGCCAGCGTTCGAGCGAGCTCTTTGCAAGCGCGAGGCTCGAACTGATCTGCTGACGCTGCGCCGAGGCCTGCGCAAGCTCCTGATCGATCTCGGGCGTATCGAGTTCCGCGAGCAATTGGCCCTGCTTCACGCGCGTGCCGATGTCCGCATACCAGCGCAGCAGATAGCCGGTCGAGCGCGCATAGATCGGCGATTCGACGCTGCCGCGCAGCGTGCCCGGCAAGGTCGTCGCACCGCCGCTTTCGGCCGGCGTCGGGCTCACTACGTTCACGTATTGCGTGGCGTTCTGCTTCGTCGTCTGCTCGACGGCGCGGTTTTGCATCAGGTTCGCGATCACCGTGCGCAACGCGCCGAGCGCGAGCAACGCGAGCACGATGAAGATGGCGATCTTCGCGCGCTTCCATTCGCGATTACGCGGCGGCAATGCGTGGCCGC
Source organism: Paraburkholderia sp. RL17-368-BIF-A (assembly GCF_046054045.1). Lineage (NCBI taxonomy): Bacteria > Pseudomonadati > Pseudomonadota > Betaproteobacteria > Burkholderiales > Burkholderiaceae > Paraburkholderia > Paraburkholderia sp. RL17-368-BIF-A. The sequence continues at coordinate 105,202 of NZ_JARESN010000016.1, read as the reverse complement.
TTTCCGTCTCGCGCGACGGAATCGCCAGCGATGCATGAGTTTTTTCGGTCATCTCAGTTGGCCATCTCGGTTAGCTAGCTCCGTGAGTTGAGTAGCCGGTTTCTTGACGTTTTCCACGATTCGCTGTTCACGCTCAGGCTTTAGGCCGGCTCGCCGGCACTACCGCTTTCGCCTGCGCTGTTGCCGTCGTCTTCATGGTCGTTGCGATGACGACGCGCGAGGCGCGTATGAATGCCCGCGAACACGAGCGGCACGAAAAACAGCGTGGACACCGTTGCAAACAGCAATCCGCCGATCACCGCGCGGCCGAGCGGCGCGTTCTGCTCGGCGCCTTCGCCGAGACCGAGCGCCATCGGAATCATGCCGATGATCATCGCGAACGCCGTCATCAGCACCGGACGAATGCGGCTCGCTCCCGCTTCGAGCGCGGCGGTCAGCGGCGGCGCGCCGGCCGACAGGCGCTGACGCGCGAACGCGACCATCAGAATACTGTTGGCGGTGGCGACGCCCATCGTCATGATCGCACCCGTCAGCGCCGGCACACTCAGATGCGTGCCCGTCAGAAACAGCATCCATACGATGCCGGCCAGCGCCGCAGGCAAAGCGCTCACGATGATGAGCGGATCGACCCACGACTGGAAATTCACCACGATCAGCAGATAGACGAGCACGATCGCCATCGCCACGCCGAGACCGAGACCCAGGTACGAAGTGCGCATCGTTTGTACCTGGCCGCGCACGGTGATCTGACTGCCGCGCGGCAGCGTCGCGCGCGCTTTCTCGACGAGCTTGTCGACCTGGTTCGCGACGCTGCCCAGGTCGCGCTTGTCGACGCTCACATAGAGGTCGATCACGGGCCGGATGTTGTAATGCGTGACGACCGCGAACTGGTTTTGCGGTGATACGCGCACCAGATTGCCGAGCAGTTGCGTCGGCCCCGTTGACGATGCCGAGACCGGCGTGCGCAACAGATCGTCGATGGAAGAAATGCGGTACTGCGGCGTTTGCACCGCCACGTTGTACTCGACGCCGTTGCGGTCGTTGTACCAGAAGCCCGGCGACGTCTGCGAGCTTCCCGATAGCGAAACGAGCAGGTTTTGCGCGACATTGCTCGCGGTGAGGTTGAGCTGCTGCAAACGCGTGCGGTCCATTTGCAGGTTGATCGCGGGTTCGTCGAGCTTTTGCTGGATGTGCGTATCAACCGTGCCGGGAATCAGGCGCACTTCTTTCAACAGCTTGCGCGCGACGTCGAAATTGCCTTGCTGGTCCGCGCCGGCAATCTGCACGTCGACGGCCGCGGGCAACCCGAAGTTGAGAATCTGCGTGACGATGTCGGCGGGCTGGAAGAAAAACTCGACGCCCGGAAAACGCTGCGGCAGCATCGCGCGCAGTTTGTCCACGTAGACTTGCGTCGGCTCGTGGCCTTCCTTCAACGCGATCTGGATTTCGCCGTCGAGCGTGCCGATCGTGCCTGCATTGCTGTATGAAAGATTGATGCCGCTATACGGCAGACCAAGATTATCGAGGATCGTGCCGAGTTCGTTCGCGGGCACCACTTCGCGGATCACCTTCTCGACTTCGTCGGCAAGACGCGCGGTTTCCTCGATGCGCGTGCCGGTCGGCGCGCGCATATGCAGGCGGATATTGCCCGCGTCGACGCTCGGGAAAAAGTCTTCGCCGAGCACGAATGCGAGTCCCATCGAGACCACGCAGAAGCCGAGAAATATGCTGCCGAAGCGGCGGCGGCGCACGAGCAGGCTGCTGAGAATCACAATGTACGCAGCGCGCATGCGCTCGAAACCGTTGTCGAAACGCCGGTAAATGCGCTGGAAAAGACCGGGTTTTGCAGCGGCTTTCGGTTTGTGCGCGTGGCCCATCAGCAGCATCGCAAGCGTCGGCACGAGCGTGCGCGACAGAATGTACGACGCCAGCATCGCGAATACAACGGCTTCCGCGAGCGGCACGAACAGGTAGCGCGCCACGCCGGTGAGGAAGAACATCGGCACGAACACGATGCAGATGCACAGCGTGGAGACGAGCGCGGGAATCGCGATTTCGCCGGCGCCTTCGAGAATCGCATCGTGCAGATTGGTGCCCATATGCAGATGCCGTTCGATATTTTCGATCGTCACCGTCGCATCGTCGACGAGAATGCCCACCGCGAGCGCAAGGCCGCCAAGCGTCATGATGTTGATGGTCTGCCCGAGCGCATGCAGTGCGATCAGCGACGAGAGAATCGACAGAGGAATCGAAATCGCGATGATGCAGGTGCTGCGCCAGTTGCCGAGGAACAAGAGAATCATCGCGGCCGTGAGCGCGGCCGCCACCACCGCTTCGTGCACCACGCCCTGCACCGCCGCCTTCACGAATACCGACTGGTCGAACAGCGCCGTGATGTTCAGGTCCGGCGGCAATGCCGCGCGCGCCGCCGGCAGTAAACCGTGCAACGTATTGACGATCGACAGCGTCGACGCACTGCCGTTTTTCAGCACCGAAATCAGCACGCCGCGATGACCGTCTTGCCGCACGATATTCGTTTGCGGCGAGAAACCGTCGCGCACGTGAGCGACTTCTCGCAGATAAGTCGTCGCGCCGTTCACCGTGCGCACCGGAATGTCGTTCAGACCTTCCAGCGTCGACGGCGAGCCGTTCATGTTGATCGTGTATTCCTTCGGTCCGATCTTTGCCGTGCCTGTCGGCAGAATCAGGTTTTGCGCGTTGAACGCGCTGACCACATCGAGCGGCGTCAGACCTTTGGCGAGCAATGCGCGCGTATTGAGGTCGACGGAAATCAGCCGCGATTTGCCGCCATACGGATAAGGCACGGCCGCGCCGGGAATCGTCACGAGTTGCGGCCGCAGGAAGTTCAGCGCGGTATCGTTGAGTTGCTGCTCGGAGAGCTTCGTGCTCGACAGGCCGAGTTGAATCACCGGAATGCTGGACGCCGAGTAGCTGATCACGAGCGGCGGCGTGGCGCCCGGCGGCATCTGCTTGAGTTGCGCCTGCTCGACGGCCACGGTCTGCGCGATGGCGGTCTGGATGTTCGCATTCGGCTGCAGAAACACCTTGAGGATCGTGATGCCCGCGAGCGAATTCGACTCGATATGCTCGATGTCGTTGACGGTCGTCGTGAGACTGCGCTCGTTCACCGAGGCGATGCGGTGCGCCATGTCCTCCGCGGACAAGCCGTTGTACGTCCAGATGATGCTGACGACCGGGATGTTGATTTCCGGCAGCACGTCGACCGGCGTGGTGAACAGCACAAAAGGCGTCGCCAGCACAATCAGAATGGCCATCACGATGAACGTGTATGGCCGCTTAAGCGCAACGTTGACAATCCACATGAAACGCGCCTGAAGAAGTGCAGGTCACTGCGGCTGAGCAGCGGGAGGTGGGCGAACTGGCGCTTATGCTAGATCGCCTGGACCAACACCTGCATGGCGCCAAAATGGCGGAATTGTCAGGAAGCTTATCGTAAGGAAAAAGCGTTGACGGGCGGCCCTTTTCGAAAATCGGGCCGCACTTTTATTTCAGTTTGCCTACGCGCTTTTCATGTTTTCACTCGCGCGCTCTGCTTGCTCTACTTGGCGAACAGCGACGACATATCGGCGAACGCCTTGAATTCGAGCGCATTGCCCGACGGATCGAGGAAGAACATCGTGGCCTGTTCGCCGACTTCGCCCTTGAAGCGCACATGCGGCTCGATGATGAAGTCGATGCCCGCCGCTTGCAGCTTGTCCGCGGCGGCCTGCCATTGCTCCATCGAAAGCACGGCGCCGAAGTGACGCACCGGCACCGCGTCGCCGTCGACCTTGCTCGTCTGGCGATGCCCCGCTTCTTCCGGCGCGAGATGCGCGACGATCTGGTGCCCGTAGAAATTGAAATCGACCCATTGGTCCGAGCTGCGGCCTTCGGGGCAACCCAGCAATTCGCCATAGAACTCGCGCGCGGCGGCGATGCTATGGACGGGAAACGCGAGATGGAACGGCGGCAAGGTGGTGTGCGTAACGCTCATGATGTGGAACTCGCTGGAGATGATGCGATGGACGATGGAGATTGACTCGTCAAGTTTAACCACAAGCAAAAGTGATCGGAAACGATATATATTTGAGCTGACCATCACCGGAATCGATCAGTCGAAACATGCTTGCAGAACTTAGAACCTTGATTGCCGTTAGCCAGTACGGCACGTTTTCCGCTGCGGGCGCGCGGATCGGGCTCACGCAGTCGGCTGTCAGCGCGCAGATGCAGCGGCTCGAAGAGGAACTCGGGTTTGCTCTGTTCGACCGCACGGGCCGCTCCGCGATACTCAACGACGCCGGCCGGGAAACGCTCACGCTCGCCGAGGAAATCATCGCGCTCTATGCGCGGCTTTCCGAACGCGGCGCGGTTGCGGCCGAGAGCGGCATGCTGCGCGTGGGCGCGATTGCATCGGCGCAAGTGTCGTTTCTCGCGGACGCGCTCGCGCGTTTCCGCGACGACCGTCCGGGCTGGCGCATTCGTGTCGTGCCCGGCGTATCGCTGAATCTGCTCGGCCAGGTCGACTCGGGCGAACTCGATCTCGCCGTCATCATCAAGCCGCCGTTTGCGCTGCCTTCGGAACTCGAATGGCGCACGCTCGTCACCGAGCCGTTCGTGCTGCTCGTGCCCAAAGTGCTCGCGCGCGGCAAGCGCGGGTGGCGCGAACTGCTCAAGAGCGAACCGTTTATCCGCTACGACCGCAGCTCGTTCGGCGGGCGGCTCGTCGACCGTTTTCTGCGGCGTTCGCGGCTGAACGTGCACGACGTACTCGAACTGGACGAGTTGCAGGCGATCGCGCAGATGGTCGCGCGCGGCATCGGCATCGCACTGATTCCCGACACGGCGGGCCTCGGCAAGTGGCCTGCGGGCGTCGCCGCGTTATCGCTCGAAGACGCGACGTTTCATCGCGAGATCGGGCTCGTGCAGCGTCCGCGGCATAGCCGGCAAGCGGTGGCGGATGCACTCGCCGATTGCATCGGGAATGCGGCGCAGGGATAACAACCGCGCGCGGCTCATGCCCGATTGTGCCGATCAGCGCTTCATCAACTGTATCTGTGCGGTCGATGCAGCAGCGCGCAAAATCGTGATTCCTCTGGCCGCCCGCGAGTCTTAACTGATGACGCCCACCGCTTTCCTCACCGCCGATGTCCTGATCGCCTACAGCGCCTACTTCGTCGGCACCGCAAGCCCTGGTCCGAGCAATCTCGCGATCATGTCGCTTGCGATGAGCGCGGGCCGCCGTTCGGCGCTCACGTTTGCGCTCGGCGTGGTGTCCGGATCGTTCTTCTGGGCGCTGCTGGCGTCGCTCGGTTTGTCGGCGTTGCTCGCCACCTATTCGGAATGCCTCGTCGCGATCAAGATTGCGGGCGGCGTCTATCTGCTTTGGCTCGGCTTCAAGTCGGCGCGCTCCGCGTTGGCGCCCGCTACGTTGCCCGCTGGCGACGCGCGACAGAACGAACCGCTCAAGCGGCTCTATCTGCGCGGCCTGTTGCTGCATCTCACCAATCCGAAAGCGATTCTCGTGTGGATGTCGATCGTTTCGCTCGCGATGTCGCCGACGGGCGGCGCGCATACCGCGCCGGTCGTGCTCGGCTGCATGGCTATCGGCGTGTCGGTGTTCAGCAGCTATGCGCTGCTGTTTTCGACGGCATCCGCGCGGCGCGTGTATCTGGCGATCCGGCGCTGGCTCGACGGCTCGCTCGCGATCATGTTCGGCATTGCGGGCTTCAAACTGCTGACGTCGAAAAGCTAACGCGCGTTATTTGTCGGCGGGCTCTTCAACGCCTGCCGCGCGCAGCGCTTCATGCAAGGTGCCGAAAATGCAGCTTGCGTCGACAATCGGCGTGATGCCGTGCCGATCCATGTCGGAGCGCAAATAGCGGTTCACGCGCGCAAAAATCACGTGGATGCCGCTACGCTTTAACGCAGTGCATAGCTCGCCGACCGAGCGCGCCGCCGAATAATCGAGGTCGGTAATTGCGCTTGCATCGATCACGAACCAGCGCACCTTCGTCGGCGCATGGTCGATCAAACGTCGCGTATCGTCGACGAAAAAGTGGTCGTTCGCATAGAACAGGTCGGCGCCGAAGCGATAAACGATCAGCCCCGGCGCGGTCTGTCTGCCGGGAACGGCGGGAACCGGCACCCACATGCCGTCGTCGCCGGGCTCGAGAATCATCGTATGCGGACGGTAACTATGGCGCACGTGCCGCAAGAGCGACACGGCGACCGCAATCAGAATGCCGTGCTCGACGCCGATCAGCACGACGGCCGCAGCCGTGAACACCGCGAGCGCGAATTCGCCCGGACTTTCGCGGCGAATCGCAAACAGCGTCTTGAGATCCACGAGCCCGACGGCGATCGTGAATACGATGCTGGCCAAAATGCAGCGCGGCAAATACTGCAAAAACCGGCTGAAAAACAGCAGCACCACGACGACCACCGCGGCGAACACGATCTGCGCAAACTGGCTGCGCGTGCCGGCGCGATCGGCCATCGCCGTCTGCGTCGGGCTGCCGTTCACGACGAACGCGCCTGAAAATGCTGCGGCTGCGTTGGCCGCCGCGATGCCCAAAAGATCCGCGTTGGTGTCGGCCACCTGATGATGCCGCTCGGCAAATACGCGGCTCGCCGCCGCGCTTTGCGCGACGATCATCACGAAGCAGGAAGCGGCGACCGGCACGAGATCGAGCGTCTGTTGCCATGTCACAGACGGCATGCGAAGCGGCGGCAGCCCGCCCGCGACCGGACCGAGCACTGCAATGCCGTGCGCGGCGAAACCGTACACATCGCTCGCGACGATTCCCCCGACGACGGCGATCAACGGCATCGGCACGCGCGGCCGCACGCGTTTGAAAAACAGCACGGACGCGACGACCAGCACCGAAACGGCCAGCGTCGGCCTGTTCAGTTGCCCCCACTCGCGCACGACTAGAACCAGTTGATCCACGCTGCGCGACGCGTGACCGGGCAAGCCGAGCATATCGCCCAGCATCGCAATGCCGACTTGCACGCCGACGCCCGCCAGAAAGCCGACCAGCACCGTGCGCGACAGGAAATCGGCGAGAAAGCCGAGCCGGAAAATGCGCGCGACGAACAGGAGCGCGGCGGTCAGCAATGCGACCATCGCGGCGAGCGACGCGTATTCCGCGCTCGAAACGGGCGCCATGCTCGCGAGGCGGCTTGCGAAGATGGTGGCGGTAGCGGAATCGGCGGCGACGACGAGTTGCCGCGACGCGCCGAAGAACGCGAACGCGATAAGCGGCAGAAAGACGGTGTAAAGCCCGGTAACGGCAGGCATGCCGGCAATGCGCGCATAGCCGAGCACTTGAGGAATATCCATCGACGCAAGCTGGGCGCCTGCGAGCGTGTCGCGCATCGCCGCCGCGCGGTTCAATGGAAGCACGCCCTTGAGCACGCCCGCGCGCGCCGTCCAATTCGCCAGAAAATCTCGCATACGCGATGCCGCCCCAGAGCCAGGTTATCGCGCATCGTGCCGCGACCCGGCACTGGAAAGCAAGGCCCGTGGGCAAATTGCCAACGGCTAATGCTAATAGCTAGTAGAAAACAGCTAATGGCTAACCCGGCCGGCAACGGAACTCACTTGCCGGCTTTGCTCGAACCCGCGACGTTGAAAATCAACGCTTGAAGTGACCTGTCCGCGGATCGACATGCCGCGCGAAACCGAAAAGCGCCGCAATGCAGATTGGACAGGCGATGAAGAAAACGGCCAACATCTCGCACCCCGTAACCATTTTTTGTTAGTACAAGTCTACGCGATAAGCCGGTGAATTAAATGAGGGAAAACAGCAAATCACTGTTGCCGACTATTACACCATTGTCAGGTAGCGGCGCTTTTTAGGCCCTGAAATAGGGCGTAAAACCGATGAACGTCGGATGAGCTGATCGGCGTGCAAGCCTTTGTTTGAAACCGCAAACGTTTCCGCCGCACTACACCTTGAACGCACCGCGATCGTACGCCTCGCAATACGCTTTCCAGTCCGCCGCGACTTGCGCCGCGCATTGCGTCGCGAGTTCGATCAACGGCGCCTGCCAGTCGGTGCGATTGCCGAACGCGATCAACTCATCCGCGATCGACGACTTCTGCCGCCCGCCGCTGCGCAAATGCGCCCATGCGCTCAGTTCGGCCATGCTGACGACGACGCCCTCCAGCCTCGGCAGTTTGCCGTCCCAGTCCTTCAACGCGACGCGGTCTTCCGAAGGCTGCAAACTGCGCAGCACGTACGAGCGCCGATTGAAATCGACCGCGTGCAGAAACGCCTGCGACACCGCCTGATTGCGCCGCTGAATCTCGACGACGCGCTCCGCCTCGCTTCGCCATGCGGGCTGCGGCGTGCGCATATGCGGTACGACTGAAGAAGGCAGCGCTTCTTTAAGGTCGATCAGATAGTTGCCGTCCGGCGAGCCCTTGCCTTCGACGAGAATCACATAACGGTCCACGCCGAGGCTTCCTGTACCCGCGATCCGGCGTGCGACGTCGAGCACGCGATAAAAGCCCGGATCGGTCTCGCCCGCAGCGAACCGCTGCATGAACTGCGTGATTGCGGCACGTCGCTCATCGCTCACGGGCAGCGCTTTCTTGCCGTCCACCTTGAGCGTGCGCGTCTTGCCTTTGAGCGTGGTGCGGCGGTCCAGATGCGCGGCGCGCGTGCGGCTCGCCAATCCATCGAACAGATCGCGCACCATGCCGGACGATGTCTCGCGTTCGACCCAGCGCGCCTTGCCGAGCGCGAGCGCCGCGCCATATGCGTGCACGGCCGTATGACACAGCGCGAGCGCCTGCGCGCGGCTCAGCTTGAGGTCGGCGGCGCCGACCAGCACGCTCGTCAGCAAACGCACGAGTTCGTACAGATTCGGCGCGAGGCACGCTTCATCAAAGTCGTTGTTGTCGAAATAGACGAGGCGGTTATCGGCCTTGTAGCTGCCGAAATTTTCGAGGTGCATGTCGCCGCAAATCCAGACGGGCGGCGCATCGTCGAGTAGCGCCTGTTGCGGCAGGCGCTCATAAAACAGATGACATGTGCCGCGCAAAAACACGAAAGGCGACGCACACATCGCCTTGTATTTCATGGCCAGCCGTTCGGGATCGCGCCCGGCGTTAAAGCGCGCGATAGTCTCTGCGATGTCGATCATCTGGTTTCCTTGCAAGCGGCGTGGCGTGCAGTCCTCACGCACCTACGCCGTCGGCGCGCCGAACTTCTTACGATACGCTCCGGGACTCGTCAGCGCGATGCGCCTGAAATGCCGCCGCAACGATTCCTCGGAGCCGAAGCCGGCGAGTTCCGCGACGCGCGCCATCGGCAGCGCGCCCTGCGCTTCGAGCAACTCACGCGCGATGGCGACGCGCTCGCGCACCAGCCATTCGTACGGGGCCATCCCCGTCGCGTCATGAAACTGGCGTTGCAGCGTGCGCGGACTCATCGCCGCGCGTTCGGCGAGCGAGCGCAGCGTGTGCGGCAACGCGGGATGACCGCGCACCCAGTCCATCAGCCGCGTGAGGCGTCCGCTTTCGTCGTGCGGCACCGGGCGCGGCACGAATTGCGCCTGGCCGCCCTCGCGATGCGGCGCGACCACGAGCCGCTGCGCGACCCGGTTCGCGACCGCGCTGCCATGATCGCGCCGCACGAGATGCAGCAACATGTCGAGCCCCGCCGCCGATCCCGCCGACGTGATGATCTGCTTCTCGTCGACATAGAGCGCGTCCGGCTGCACGCGCAGATGCGGATAGCGCTCCTGCAATTTCGCGGCATAACGCCAGTGCGTCGTGACGGTCTTGCCGTCGAGCACGCCCGCGGCGGCCAGCACGAACACGCCAGAACAGATCGAACAGAGGCGCGCGTCGCGGCGATGCGCGGCGCGGATCTTCTTCAGCAACGGCTCGGGCGGCAGTTCATCCACATGACGCCAGCCGGGTATCACGATGGTGTCAGCGCGATCCAATAGCCTCAGCGTGTACGGCGCGGCGATCGTGATGCCGCCCGCCGCGCGGATGGGTCCAGGCTCCGCGGCACAGACCGCGAAGCGATACCAGTCCACGCCGAGTTCCGGGCGTTCGAGCGCGAACAGTTCGGTCACGCAGCCGAATTCGAAGGTGCAAAGCCGGTCATAGGCCAGCGCGACGACAAGATGATTGTGCATGGCGTGATGTTACCGCTCCGCCCGCGAACGCGGCTGCTTCAATGCGCGCTTTCAGGCGGCCGCGGCCGCATTCAGGTCGAAGCCCTCGTCGAGCCAGCCGGTCACGCCGCCGATCATGACTTTGACCGGACGCCCGAGTTGCGCGAGCCGCATCGCACCACGCGTCGCGCCGTTGCAATGCGGGCCCGCGCAGTAGGTCACGAACAACGTCTCGGGCGGATAGCCGGCGAGCTTCGACGCCACGATCTTGCCGTGCGGCAAATTCAGCGCGCCGGGCACATGGCCGCGCGCGAACAACGCGGGACTGCGGACGTCGAGCAACACGAAGTCGGCGGCGTTCGGGCCGTGTGCCATCGCCGAGTGCACATCGGCACAATCGGTTTCGAAGGCGAGCGACGCGCTGTAATGCGCGAACGCAGCGGCGCTGTCGGCGGCGGGTATGGCGGATACTTCGGACATGTCTGGCTCCTTCGCGTGTTTGAATGGAGACGATTATCCTGACGCGGCCCATCAGGCGACAGTGGCCATATCGACAACTTCCGGCAACATCACGCCACGGCCATTGCATCGCGGTTCGTCGATTGGGCGCGCCGCGTCCGGTCAGCTTGCAACCTCCGCTGTGATCGCTGGCGAACTGATCGCGGCTCCGGCTCTCGATCTAATTGCGTGCACGGCTCCTACAAAAACTCGGGGCAGCCACGCTTTGCGATCAAGCGTATGCTGGGTTCCACTTCTATATATAAGAGACCTGCTCGTTGCCGTGCCGCAGTGCACGAACGAGTCGTTCAGCGGGCTGTTCCGCAACTGGAGGATGACATGCTGGTTGGCGTACCCAAGGAAATAAAGAACCATGAATACCGGGTGGGACTGACGCCGTCGTCGGTCCGCGAAATGGTGGCGCACGGTCACACCGTTACGGTCGAGCAAGGCGCGGGAAGCGGCATCGGCGCATCGGACGCCGTCTATGAAAAAGCCGGCGCGACGATCGTCCCACGCGCGGAAGATGTATTCGCCGCGGCCGAGATGATCGTCAAGGTGAAGGAGCCGCAAGCCGGCGAGCGCGCCATGCTTCGCGAAGGCCAGATTCTTTTCACGTACCTGCACCTCGCGCCCGACCCGCAACAATGCGCCGATCTGATCAGGAGCAAGGCCGTCTGCATCGCCTATGAAACGGTCACGCAGGCCGCCGGCGGCTTGCCGCTCCTTGCGCCGATGTCGGAAGTCGCCGGCCGCATGTCGATCCAGGCGGGCGCGTATTGCCTCGAGCGCGCGCATGGCGGCAAGGGCATCCTGCTGGGCGGCGTCGCGGGTGTGCCGTCGGCGAAAATCGTGATTCTGGGCGCGGGCGTGGTCGGCTCGAATGCGGCGCAGATCGCGGTGGGAACGGGCGCGCAGGTCGTCGTGATCGACCGCAATCTCGACGCGCTGCGGCGCATCGACCGGCTGCTCGGCGCGCGCGTCATGACGGTGTTTTCGAACCAGGACAACGTCGAAAAGCATGTGCTCGAAGCCGATCTCGTGATCGGCGGCGTGCTGATCCCCGGCGCGGCCGCGCCGAAACTCGTGACGAAAGCGATGGTTGAAGCGATGCAGCCCGGCTCCGCAATCGTCGACGTGGCCATCGATCAAGGCGGATGCTGCGAGACCGCGAGGCCGACCACGCACGCGGACCCGACATACATGGTCGGCGACGTGGTTCACTACTGCGTCGCCAACATGCCGGGCGGTGTGCCGCGCACTTCGACCTACGCGCTGAACAACGCGACGCTGCCTTTCGCGCTGCAGATCGCCGACAAGGGCTGGCGCAAGGCGTTGCAGGACAACGCGCATCTGCGCAATGGCCTGAACGTCGCGTTTGGCAAGGTGACGTGCAAGGAAGTGGCCGAAGCGCTCGACTACACGTGGGAAGCGCCGGAATCCGTCATGACGATGTGACGCGGCGGCTGAGGCCGCTGCCGGCGGCTTAGCATGCCGCCGGCAGCGGTTGAATTGCTCCGTGGCTCTCGTTGCCGATACCGCCGGCAACGGGAGCGGCTCGCTCGCCGCGGCGCGCGATGTCACGACGCCGCGTCAAACACGCGTGATCCAACATAAACACGCGGCTGTGCGCCATCACGGTCCATCTACCGCTTACTCGACATGCACCTTCACATGCTCCGGCCGTCCCGCTGCATAACCGAACCACGCCGCCACCACGCAAACGCCCGCGCACAACGCAGCGAGGCTGTACAGCGAGCCGGTTGCATGCAACAGCGACCCGGCGATGAACGGTCCGCATGACGCGATCAGATAGCCGATTCCCTGCGCCATGCTCGACAGTTGCGCGGCGACATGCGAGTCGTACGAACGCAATCCGATGACGGTCAGCGCGAGCGTGAACGACGCGCCCTGCGCGATGCCGAGCAGTAACGCGAACATCCACATGATCGGGAAAGGCCCGAAGAAGCAGCCCATCAGACCGAGGCCGGTCAACAGCAGCGCAGCCACGTTCACCACGCGCTGATCCCGCAGACGCACAAGCAGGAACGGCAGCAGCAACGACGCCACCGCCTGCGTGACGACGCTCAGCGAGAGCATGAACCCGGCATCGACGGCGCTCATGCCGCGCGTGCGAAGCACCGTCGGCAGCCAGCCGAACACGATATACGCCAGCGACGATTGCGAACCCATGAACAGCGTGACCTTCCACGCGAGCGGATCGCGCCACAAGCCGCGCACGACGTGCACGCGTCTTCCCGCATGCACGGCTTTGGCAGGCAGATTCACGCCCCACACGAGCGTCGCCAGTGCCACAGGCAACGACCACAGCGCCAATGCCCACGCCCACGCGTTGCCGCCCGCGCCGTCGAACAGATGCGCGATGGCATTGGCCGCCGGCACCGTGGTAGCGGCTGCCGCAGCGGCGCCCGCGCACATCGCGGCGCTGTAGACTCCGGTCATCAGCGCGACGTGATGCGGGAAATCGCGCTTGACCACGCCCGGTATCAGCACATTCATCAAACCGATCGCAAAGCAGGCCACGATCTGGCCGACATACAGCACCTGCCATGCGGGAACCACACGCAATGCGGTGCCGATAGTCAGCAGCATCAACAAAGCCAGCAACGCGCGTTCGCTGCCGAGGCGCCGCACGAGCATCGGTGCAAGCGGGCCGAATAGACCGAAGCATAACGACGGCAACGTGGTCAGCACGCTTGCGCCGGTGCGCGACAGGTTCGTCGCCCGCACTGCTTCGAGCAGTATCGGACCGACGCTCGTGATCGGCGTGCGCAGCGAAAAAGCGATCAGCGCGAGGCTCGCGGCGAGCGCGATGCTGCGAGCGCGCGAATCGTGCGGAGGAGCGTCCGCGACCGGCCGCGCGGTGCCGCGGCGTTCAGTCGATGCAGTTGCAGCGTCTGCCGCCGCACGCTGGGAATGATCGGAAGGGTTGGGGGCGGTCATCAATGAGGCGGTTGTGGGGTTGCCTGCCATTGTATTCGGCAAAGCGCTGGGCAGCGGGCATCCGGCATCCGCCATACCGCAGATAAGGCATTAGGTATCGACGCGCGACGGCGCCCGGCAGCGCACGCGCAAGGCCAGCCGCGGCAATCGCTAACATATTGAAAATTAATTAAATAAACGCGCCGAATGGTCGATAACTAGTTCAGCCGCTTTTCCATCGCGGTTGGACTTCACATGCAGAGCTCATACAATCCCTGGCTGGTGGCAATGTCGTTTGTCGTGGCGACGCTTTCGTCGTACACGGCACTCGATCTGACCGCCCGCATCTTCGTGCTGGCGTCGCCGCGGCTGCGGCACGTCTGGCGTATGGGCGGCGCGGCGGCGCTCGGCGTCGGCATCTGGTCGATGCACTTCGTGGCCATGCTCGCGTTTTCCCTACCGATTCCGCTCGGCTACGATTTCGCGGAGACCGCTTATTCGCTCGCGCTCGCCATCGGCGCGTCATATCTGGCGCTCTGTCTGACCACGCGCGCGCGGCTGACGGTCGCGCGCCTGATCGGCGGCGGCGCGTTCATGGGCCTCGGCATCGCCGGCATGCACTATAGCGGCATGGCCGCGTTGCGCATGTCGCCCGCCATTAGCTATCGGCCCGTGTGGTTCGCCGCCTCGCTCGCGATTGCGATCGGCGCGTCCACCGCGGCGCTGTGGATGGCGCGCGCCCTCAGCAACGACGACGAACAGTATGTGCTGCGCAAACGCTGCGGCGCGGCGCTCGTGATGGCGATTGCGATCAGCGGCATGCACTACGCCGCGATGGCCGCCGCCGACTTCGCGCCCGGCGCGATCTGCGGCGCGGCGGCCGGCGTGAATGCCGCGTGGCTCGCGACGTCGGTGATTCTTTTCACGTTCGCGATTCTCGTCGTGACGTTGCTGCTGTCGCGCTTCGACGCGCGCACGAGTTTCCTCGTCGGCGCGTTGTCGAAGCTCAACGGACAGATCGTGCGCCTCGCCACGCTCGACACGCTGACGGGCCTGCCGAACCGCGCCACGCTGACCGAGCGCATCGAGCGGGCGATTCATGCGGCGCGCCGTCAACGGTCGCTCTTTGCGATCCTCTTCATGGATCTCGACGGCTTCAAGACGATCAACGATTCCCTCGGCCACTCAGCGGGCGATCAGGTGCTGTCCGCGTTCGCACAGCGTCTGCTCGTCTGCGTGCGCGCGGGCGATACGGTCGCGCGCCTCGGCGGCGACGAATTCGTCGTGCTGTCCGAGAACCTGGCGTCGCGCGACGACGCCGCCACGCTCGCGGAAGGCGTGCTCGAACGCATGCGGCACGACACGTGGGCCGATTCGCAGCCGCTGCAGGTGATGCCGAGCATCGGCATTGCGTTGTTTCCCGAGGACGGCGATACCGTCGACACGCTGCTCAAGCACGCGGACGCCGCGATGTACGAAGCGAAGCGCGCCGGGCGCAGCACGTATCGGTTCTTCGAACGGAGCATGAACGAAGCGGCGATGCGCACGCTGCAGATCCAGAACGCGTTGCGCGATGCGCTTGCCGAACATCATTTCACGCTGCATTTCCAGCCGAAATTCGACGGCAGCAGCGAGTCGCTCGCGGGCGCCGAAGCGCTGATCCGCTTGCACGATCCGCAACTCGGCACGCTCGCGCCGCTCGAATTTATTCCGATCGCCGAACGTTCGGGGCAGATCGTGCAGATCGGCTACTGGGTATTGCGCGAGGCATGCCGGCAAATCAGGCGCTGGATCGCGCAAGGGCTGCCGCCGATCAAGGTGGCCATTAATCTGTCGCCGCGCCAGCTATTGCAGGCCGATCTCGTGCCGACCATGCTCGAGATCGTGAAGACGGAAGGCGTGAAGTGCGATCAGATCATGTTCGAGATCACCGAAACGGTCGCGATGCAGGACGCGCCCCGCACCATCGACATGCTTCGCGAGTTCCAGGCAAGCGGCTTTGAAATCGCCATCGACGATTTCGGCACCGGTTATTCGAGCCTCGCGTATCTGCAGCGTTTTCGCGTGAAGCAACTGAAGATCGACCGCTTCTTCACGAACGGTCTCGACGCGCACGGCCCGGAAGGCAGCGCGATCGTTTCGGCGATCATCGCGCTTGCGCATTCGCTGGAAATGGATGTGGTCGCGGAAGGCGTCGAAACCGAGTCGCAAATGCACATGCTAAAGGCGATGCGCTGCGATGAAATGCAAGGCTTCCTGCTCGGCAAGCCGTTGACCGGCGAAGCCTTTGGCGATCTGCTGCGAGGACGGACAATGACCGCCGACGCCTGCTGATTCGACACGCGTCAAATGTGAGTGAAATGCGCGAGAAAAGTTATTCCGCCGTAGCCCGACCCGACGATAAACAATAAAAGCTGCACAGGTGCTGGAGACTTCATGAGATTCGATGTAGCGACGTTTACCGCGTTGTGGCTAATCACGTTTCTGTGCTGCGCACTGATCGCTACCGTGCTTGCGCGGATGTTCGCGCAAGTGAGCGCGTTCCGCTTCTGGGCCGCCGCTTTTTATCTGCTCGCGACCGCTTCCGCATGCTTCGCGTTGCATCTGACATGGCGTACGGATCTGCTGCTCTTTGCAACCGCGGCGCTCGCGCTGCAAAGCCGCATCCTGCTCTGGGCCGGCACGCGTAAATTGTTCGGTGTCCCGGTTTCGTGGCGCACCGCGATTGTCGTGATCGGCGCATTCTGCGTGTTGTATGGCGGGGCGTTGTTGCTCAAGCTGCCCATGCTGCCGCGCGCCGTTCTGCTCGCGCTGTTCTTTGCGCCGTATCGCGCCGCCACGCTCTATGAGGTATGCCGCCGACGTCGTCCGCAACTCGGTCTTGCGCGGACCATCGTCGCGATCGGCGCTGCTATCGCGACGCTCAGTGCCATCGTGCCGCTCATGCTGGTGCTGCTCGACCGCGCGAATCTCGCGTTGCTGCTCGGCAATCCGCAGACCACGTCGGCGGTCTACGCGGTCGTCTTCGCGGGCGACGTGCTGCTCGCGAGCGGCCTCATGGTGCTGGCGTTCAAGCTCCTGATTCTCGAACGCGACATGCTCGCGACGCTCGATCGCAGCGCCAGTCAACGGCTCGCCGTCGTGCGAAATATGCGGGGCATGACGGGCTCGAATGCCGCTCACGATTGTCTGACGGGCGCCGACGAACCCACGCAACGCTGCCCGCTGCCAGGCGCGGTATGAACTTCAGTGCCTTATTGCAGCACGTTATTACGCTTCGTTGAGCGCCATCGAGTTCGATTCGCGTCCGGCGTCGAGCATCGACGTGAGCGGTGTCGGCGCATTGCCTCCGTCGCGCCGCGTGAGCTTGCCGTCCACCGACGCGCCGCAATCCATGCGCAATTGCTGATAGTAAATGTTGCCTGTCACATGCGCGTTGGCCTGCAACTCGACGAAGTGATCCGCTATCACGTCGCCGACAATCTTGCCGTTGACCACCACGTCGTAGCCATGCACGTTGCCTTCGATCGAACCGCGGTCGCTCAGCACGAGCAGCGTCTGGCCGCCGGGCTCGCCGCTGACATTGCCCTTCACGTGGCCGTCGAGACGCAGGCCGTTGGTGAACTGAAGATCGCCGACGATGCGCACGTCGTGTGCAATCAAGGTGGCAAGCTTGGTTTGCTGAATGCCTGCGGCTTTTTTCTTGCTGAACATACGGACTCCGGAAAAAAATGGGTGACGCGAATCACGCGCGGCGGCGCGCCTAGCGTCGCGGCGCTGCCCTGCTCTGGCCGCGCAGGAACTGCAACTGGTCGTTGAGCCGCGCGACTTCCGCAGCGGCGCTGTCCGCCGTTTTCTGCACCGACGCGCGCGCGGCCGACTCTTGCGCCAACGCGAGGCGCGCACGAGCCAGTTCGGTCTCCTCGGCGCTTTTATCGGCAGGAACCGGCAGGCATTGCCTGAGCGGCAGACCGGCGCGCCAGGCGTCGGCGGCGATCACCGCGGCCGCGCCGGTCAGCGCGCTCAGCCCGCAGACAAGCGTCCACGCGACGATGCGAACGCGCAGCGGGCGCACGGGTGCGAGTGCATAAGCGCCATGCGCCACACGGCTTGCGTCGCGGGAAAGAAAGCGGTCAGCCATGAGAAGGAGGCGCGAAAAGCGCGAGATAAGCCGCGGGATCGACGGGCGCGCCGTTGACCAGCACTTCGAAATGCAGATGCGGGCCGGTCGAGCGTCCGGTCGAGCCGACATCGGCGATGTATTGGCGCGGCAGCACGAGGTCGCCGACATGCACGACGATGCGCGACGCGTGGCCGTAACGGGTCATCAATCCGTTGCCGTGATCGATCTCGACCGCATTGCCATAACCCGACTTCTCGCCTGCGAAGACCACACGCCCACCCGCGGCGGCGAGAATCGGCGTGCCTGTTTTCGCGACCAGATCGAGGCCCGGATGAAAACTCAGCCGATGTGTGAAGGGATCGGTGCGGTTGCCGAACGGCGAACCGAAACGCGCGCCGTCGGCGGGCATGCGGCCGGGGAACGCGGCGTACGCGACCGCGTGTGCCGCCGTCTGCTGCTCGAGCGCGCCGAGCGTCGCGGCGATGCAATTGAGTTGCTCGCCGGTGCGCTCGGCGTCGAGGCGCGCGCCGAGGTATCGCGGCGCGTCGACGCAGCGTCGTGGCGGCAACGAAGGGCCGCCCTCGCCTTCGCTGTCGGTGGCCGATGAATCGCCGCTCGACGCGGGCAGCGTGGGAGAAGCGCCAGGCGAGGCGCCAGGCGAAGCGGCCGGCGAGGCAACGGGCGCGAGCGGCGCTGGGCGCGGCGTATTCAGACGGGTTTCGAAGTCACGCAACGCACCCACTTGCGCGGTGAGGCGCGCAATGCGCGGCTCAATCTGCGCGACCGACGCGTTGAGCTTGCCGAGCTGGTCGATTGCGTAATCGCGCTCGATGCGGTTCGCGCTTTGCATGCCGGAGACGCCGCGCGCGGACCAGTACTTGCCGATCGCAATGCCGGCCGCGAGTGCGAGCACCGCAGCGGCAAGCGCGGCGCCGAGCGCGAGCGCCGTCGCCGAACGGCGCGTGATCAGTCCCACGGAACCGCTGGAGAGCCGGTCGCACGCGCGAAACACGAACGCCATCAGCACGCTCCCCGGCGCGAGCGGCATGCAGCTCGCCGCGCACGGCGCGTGAGCGGCACATTCAGGACAAACACGAATCGGACGAACTCGACTGACTGCATGCGGCATCCGCCGGACGGATGCCGGCGGCGATAATCGATAGAGGGCGCCGATTATCGCTTCATCGCCGAAAGTAGCATCTCAAATATTAGGGGCGCATCTCGCTGCGCAGTTCGCCGCGTGGTTTGCCGCGTGGTTCGCCGCTCCGCTCACGCGCGCTCTAACGCGGCGAGACGCTGCGCCAGGATTTCGCTCGCACGCGTCATCGGCAGACGAACTTCGTCGCGGATCAGCCCTTGCAGCGCGAGCGATGCCTTCACCGGCGCAGGATTCGGTTCGGCGAACAACGCGTGAATCAACGGCACGAGCGTGTGAAAAATGCGCCGCGCTTCGTCGAGCGCGCCTGCCGCGAGCGCGCGATACAGCGCGACGAAGCGTTCCGTGCGCACATGCGCCGACGCCGCAATCGCGCCGCTGCCGCCCATGCACAGCGTGTTGAACATCTGCAGGTCTTCGCCCGCGAGCACCTGCAAGCGGCCGTCGCGAATCAGCGCGAGCGTGGTGTCGAGGGAACCGGCGCAATCCTTCACCGCCTCAATCCGCGGATGCCCGGCGAGCGCGAGCAATGTGTCGAGTTCAAGCCGCACGCCGGTTCGCTGGGGAATGTCGTACAGCACGACCGGCTTGTCGCTGGCATCGGCAAGCGCCATGAAATGACTGACGATGCCGGCCTGCGACGGCCTCACGTAATACGGCGCGGCCATCAGCACGCCGGCGATCGGCAGCGAATTTAGCTCTTGAATGCGCTCGCGCATGCTCGCGGTGTTGTTGCCCGATACGCCGACGACCACGGGCAACGGCGCATCCTGCGCCGCTTCCAGAATGGTCGCCAGCACCGCGTCCTGTTCCGCGGCGTCGAGCGCGGCTGGCTCGCCCGTCGTGCCGAGCGCCACAATCCCCGCGACATCCGCGTCGGCATAGCGGCGCACGAGCGCGCGCAACGCGGCGTGATCGACCGCGCCGTCGGCGAAAGGCGTGATCAGCGGAATCCAGATACCCGAAAAAATAGACATGTCTTTCCTCTTGCGTCGATGAGCGACCGTATCGATTCCGGCAGCGTGCGAAGGAGAAAGACAGGAAGGACCGCCGAAGCGCGTGGTCCGCTGTTCCGTCGCATCTGACGGAACAGCGTGCTCCGGTCAGATGAGCGGCTGTTTTTTGGCTTTGGCGCTGAACTCCAGGCTGCATTGCTCGACGCGCGGCGCGTTCGAGAGCGAGCGGCGCGCGCGGCGTGCGGCCGCCGCGTCTGCGAAGGCAGAACGAAGCGCGGTCGACGGGCAGAGTCGGAGAAGTTGGCCGGAGAGCATGAAGCGCAGTGTAACCGCGCCGCGCGCAGCTTGGCAAAGCGCATCTTGAAATTGCTTGACTTCTATCGCGGGCAAATTAATATACGCATCGCGTATATCCGGCGCAGCCACTCCGACAGACAGGTGCCTTCATGAGCGTCCCGCAACAAGCCTTCCTCCGCGACGCCATGCGGCGTCTGAACATGACGCGCGAGACCTTCGCGGGCCGCATCGGCGTGTCGCGAAGAGCGCTGGATACGTGGCTTCTGCCGGACGACTCGCAGGAATCTCGCGCGATGCCGGAGATTGTCGAGCGATTCGTGTCCGAGATTGTCTTGCATGGCGAGCCGGGCGAAAAGTATACGCAGAGCGTAGATTCGCAATCGCTCGCGAGCCAGATGCTGTGGGAGGGCAAGCCGCAGTTGCTGTCGGTCGATCAGTTCTCGCGCGACTCGGTGGAAGCGCTGTTTCGCGTCGCCGACATCATGCAGCCCATCGCGCGGCGCCGAAAAATCTCGCGCGTGCTGGAAGGCGCGGTGCTCGGCAATCTGTTCTTCGAGGCCAGCACGCGAACCCGCGTGAGCTTCGGCGCGGCCTTCTGCCGGCTCGGCGGTTCCGTCTGCGACACGACCGGCTTCACGTTTTCGTCGATGGCCAAGGGCGAGTCGATCTACGACACGAGCCGCGTGATGAGCGGCTACGTCGACGCGCTGGTGATCCGCCATCCCGAGCAAGGCTCGGTGGCGGAATTCGCGCGCGCGACCAACGTGCCGGTGATCAACGGCGGCGACGGCCCCGGCGAACATCCGAGCCAGGCGCTGCTCGACCTCTACACCATTCAGCGCGAATTCTCGCGGCTCGGCAAGATTGTCGACGGCGCGCATATCGCGCTTGTCGGCGACCTCAAATATGGGCGCACCGTACACTCGCTCGTCAAGCTGCTGGCGCTCTATCGCGGCATCAAGTTCACGCTGATATCGCCGCCCATGCTGGAAATGCCGGGCTATATCATCGAGCAGATTTCGCGCAACGGGCATGTGATCGAACAGACTCACGATCTGCCGAGCGGGCTGCGCGGCGCCGACGTGGTGTACGCGACGCGCATTCAGAAAGAGCGTTTTACCGACGAATCGTTCGAAGGCTACACGCCCGACTTCCAGATCAATCAGGCGCTGGTGGACAGCGTGTGCGGCACCGATACGCTGATCATGCACCCGCTGCCGCGCGACAGCCGGCCGGGCGCGAACGACCTGAGCGTGGACCTGAATCACGATTCGCGGCTTGCGATTTTCCGGCAGACCGATAACGGCATCCCGGTGCGGATGGCGATATTCGCGGTGCTGCTCGGCGTCGAAAAACTGGTTCAGCATTCGATGCGCGACGCGGCCTGGCGACCGCCCGCCTATCTCGGACCGGACGACGCCGTGTTTCATGGCATCGACTGAAGCTGCCTCGGCAGCTTAGTTCGGTAACCGAAATAAAGCACGGCAGTGCTGCGGCAACACATCAAGCTATCGCACTGTTGCCGTTGCGTCTGAAACCGGCCGCAAAAAACTGCACCTGGTACTGCACTGCATTCGCCCAGTACTTCCACGTATGGCCACCGGGCCGCTCGGCATACCGATGCGGCACGCCAAGCTCGACGAGCCGCGCATGCAGCATCCGGTTCGAGTGCACGAGCGAATCGTTCGTGCCGCAGTCGATCATCAGCGCCATGTGCGCGCTCGCGAAGCTGCGCGCGTGTTCGACAATCGCCTCGCTGTTCCAGAAGTCCGCGTGCCGCGCCGGATCGCCGAATACCTGATCGATGCCCGGCTCGTCCTCGCAACCGCGCGGATCGACCGCGCCGCTCATGCTGCCGGCCGCGCCGAATTCGTCCGGCCGGTCGAGCGCGATATGCAGCGCGCCGAATCCACCCATGCTCAAGCCGGTGATCGCGCGCGCGTCTTTGGTTGCAATCGTGCGGAAATGCATGTCGATGTAGGCAACGACTTCGGTGCCGACATAAGTGGCGTAACGGCTACCCGCATCGACGGGACTGTCGATGTACCAGCTTTCGCGTCCGCCGTCCGGCATCACGAGGATCACGCCGTAGCGGTCGGCGAGTCTGCCGATAGGCGAATTGGCGGTCCAGTCGGTGTAGTCGCCGCCCGAGCCGTGCAACAGATAGACAACCGGGAAGCGGTCGGCCGCGTTGCTGCGCGCATAGCGGTCGGGCAACACGACTGTCGCTTCCAGAGACTTGTGCATGGCCGCGCTCGGAATGGTCACGACACGGGACTGGAACGCCCATGCGGGAGCGGCGGCAAGCAGCATCGCGATCAGCCAGACAAGACGTGCTGTACTCATATTCGTCGCTCTCCCTTCTACATGTGCGGACAACACAGTCGATGCAGCAGCGGCTCTGCATGCGGGGCGGCAAATTCCAGCGACGACTCTAGCAACGGCGACTTACAGCCAAATTTCAACGAACCCTACGATTCGCCTCACTCCATGCGCGACGCATGCATCGGCAACATGCGCGCGCGATCCCGCTATTTGACATGCACGCTCAGGCCCTCGCGGCCCGGCGCGATGTCGTCCTTCAGCGTCAACTCGGGAATCAGATAATCGCCGCCGTTCTGCGGACGGAACGGTATCGGCGCGGTATTCCAGAGATTGTCCAGACGCTTGCCGAGCGCATCGCGTACTTCAAGATATTTTTCTTCGTCGATGCGGCTCGTGCGATACACGACGAACGGCGGCAGCACGTCGAAGCCGGGGTAATAGAGAATGCCGTGCTGGATCGGGAACAACACATCGTCGATGGGACCATTGATGCCGCGCGGACTGTAGTGCGATTCCCAGCCGCCCGTGGTGACGACGAGCATCGCGCGCTTGCCGGCTAACATGCCTTCGCCGTAGCGGTCACCCCAGCGCGCATCGGAATGCTCGCCCACGCCGTACGCGAAACCATAGGCGTAGACGCGCTCCACCCAGCCCTTCATGATCGCGGGCATCGAGAACCACCACAGCGGGAATTGAAAAATGACCGCATCGGCCCATTTCAGCTTCGCCTGTTCCGCGGCGATGTCCGGGCTTTGCAGTCCATTCTCGAATGCATGCTTCGACGCGCGCGACGGGTCGAAGCGTTCGCCTGTTGCAGGCGCGAGGCTATCGGCTGCATCGAGTGGCGCCTTCCAGTTCATCGCATACAGATCGGAGACCTGAACCGCGTGCCCCGCTTCCTGCAGGCGCTTGACGGAGAAGTCCTTCAGCGATCCATTCAACGACCGCGGTTCAGGATGAGCATAAACAATCAGAACGTTCATTTTGCGTTGCCTTGATTCATGTGGGAATGCACCCACGATAGTGGCCGGCGCGGTATATTGGAAATGAATTGCTGATATGACAGGTATAGCCGTGAATAATCTGCGCAAGCTCGACCTGAATCTGCTCGTCACGCTCGACGTACTGCTCGCGGAACTCAACGTGACGCGCGCGGCGGAGCGGCTGAATTTCTCGCAGCCGTCAGTAAGCGTGCATCTCGCGAAACTGCGCGACGTGCTCGGCGATCCGCTGCTGCTGCCGGGGCCGCGAGGCATGCGCGCCACCGCGCGCGCCGAGGCGCTGCGCGAGCCGTTGCGGCAGGCGCTCGAAGCATTGGAGCAAGCGGTCGCGCCCGCGCGTCCTTTCGACCCGGCGCAGGCGACGCAAACCTGGCGCATTGCCGCGACGGACTACGCCGAGTCGACGATCGTTCTCCCGGCGTTGCAAGGGCTGCGCACCGCAGCGCCCGGCACGCGGCTGGCAGTCGTCGAAGCCGTGCCGCCGCGTATTGCGAAACAGGCGGAACAAGGCGAGATCGACCTCGGCTTTCATACCAGCGAAGACGCGCCCGCCGGCTTGCGGCGGCGCGTGCTGTTTGCCGAGCGTTATGTGCTTGCCGGACGCGCGGATCATCCGCGTCTCAAACGGCGGCCCACGTTGGCGCAGTTTTCGAAGCTCGAGCACGTGATCGTGTCGCCGGACGGCGGCGGCTTTGCCGGCGTCACGGACCAGGTTCTGGCCCGCGCCGGTCTCACGCGCAGAGTCGTGCTTTCCGTTCCGCACTTTCTGTTCATGATCTCCGCGCTCGCGAACAGCGACCTCGTGGCGATGGTGCCCGCGCGGCTCGTCCGCGATAACGCTGCGTTACGCGTGGTCGAGTCGCCCGTCGAAGTCCCCGGCTATGAAATGGCGATGCTATGGCATGAGCGCTCGCATCGCGATCCGGCCCATCAGTGGTTGCGCGCGCATATTGCCGGTTCGGTTTGATGAAGCGTCATGCGCTGGCTAACTCTGGCCGTCAACGTGACCATCGCCGCGGCCGATCACATCCAGCTTCGCGAGAATCTCGCCGCTCAGTGTCAGGCTGGCCGCCGCCAGGTTCTCGCGTAGATGCGCGACCGACGAGGTGCCCGGAATCAACAGAATGTTGGGCGCGCGCTGCAGCAGCCAGGCGAGCGCCACTTGCATCGGCGTCGCCCCGATGGTTTGCGCGATCTCCGTCAAAGCCGACGACTGGATCGGCGTAAAGCCGCCCAGCGGGAAAAACGGCACATAAGCGATGCCTTTATCCGCGAGTTGATCGATCAGCGCGTCGTCGGTGCGGTGCACGAGGTTGTAGTGGTTCTGCACGCAGACAATCTTCGCGATGCGCTGCGCCTCGGCCACTTGCGCCGGCGTCGCGTTGCTCAGGCCGATATGGCGAATCAAACCGCGCTGCTGAAGCTCGGCGAGCGCGGTGATCTGCTTTTCGATTGACCCTTCGCTCGGCGCGTGCACGTCGCCCATCAGCCGCATGTTGACCACTTCGAGCGCGTCGAGCCCGAGGTTGCGCAGATTGTCCTGCACGCCGCGCTCCAGATCCTGCGGCTCCTGCGCCGCCAGCCACGCGCCGTCGCTGCCGCGCACCGCGCCCAGCTTCGTGACGATCACGAGATCGGCGGGATACGGATGCAGCGCCTCGCGAATGAGCTGGTTGGTGATGTGCGGGCCATAAAAGTCGCTGGTGTCGATGTGATTCACGCCTTGCGCCACCGCCTCGCGCAGCACGGCAAGCGCGGCGTCGCGATCCTTCGGCGGGCCGAACACGCCCGGTCCCGCGAGCTGCATTGCGCCATAGCCCATGCGCCGGATCTGGCGGCCGGCGAACGGAAAGGTATCGGTGATTTCGAGGTTCGGCATCAGGCTCTCCTTGCTGGTAGTTGAAGCGCAGTATGGCCGGGATTGCACCGTTTAATAAAGCGGGCTAACGTGCACGGGTCGTGCAAAAAAACGAACAATCAAAAACGAACCATCGCCATGGAATTAAACGACCTGACCGCGTTCATCTCGGTCGCACGCGCGGGCGGCTTTCGCGACGCGGCGCGCAGCAGCGGCGTTTCCGCTTCGAGCCTGAGCGTCGCCGTGCGCCGGCTCGAAACAAAGCTCGGCTTGCGTCTGCTGAACCGTACGACGCGCAGCGTCGCGCCGACCGAAGCAGGCGTGCGTCTGCTGGAAAAGCTGACGCCGCTTTTCAGCGAAATGGAAGCGGCGCTCGACGTGCTCAACGGTTTCCGCGAGCAGCCGAGCGGCACGCTCAAACTGAACGTGCCCGCGAGCGCCGCGCGCATCCTGTTGCCCGATATCATCGCGCCGTTTCTGAAAGCGTATCCGGACATACGCGTCGAAGTGTTCGTCGAAGACGGCTTTGTCGACGTGCTTTCGATCGGCTGCGATGCCGGCATCCGTTACGACGAACGGCTCGAGCAGGACATGATCGCCGTGCCCATCGGTCCACGCGTGCAGCGCTTTGCGACGGCTGCCGCGCCGGACTACCTCGCGCTTCGCGGACGCCCGCAACATCCGCGCGAGCTGCTTTCGCACGCTTGCCTGCGCGGTCAGTTTGCCGGCGGCGCGATGCCGACCTGGTACTTCGAGCGCGACGGCGAAGTGGTGCAACTGAATCCATCCGGGCCCCTGCTCGTGCGGCCGGGCGCAGCAATGGACCTGCTGATCAACTCGGCCGTCGCGGGCGTCGGCGTGATCCATCTGTTCGAACCCATGCTTCGGCCGCATCTCGACAGCGGTGCGCTCGAG
The DNA here is from genome assembly GCF_046054045.1 of Paraburkholderia sp. RL17-368-BIF-A. Lineage (NCBI taxonomy): Bacteria > Pseudomonadati > Pseudomonadota > Betaproteobacteria > Burkholderiales > Burkholderiaceae > Paraburkholderia > Paraburkholderia sp. RL17-368-BIF-A. The sequence continues at coordinate 78,972 of NZ_JARESN010000016.1, read as the reverse complement.
CCGATTCTCGAACCGTGGTGGCAGCGCTTTTCCGGACCTTTTCTGTATTATCCCGGCCACCGTCATGTGCCGGCGCCGCTGCGCGCATTCGTCGATTTCCTGAGGGACCGCAACGCATGACGTGACCGGCCCGCAATTTCGACGCCACGCCGCCGATTTGCGGTGATAATGGGCTGCCGCCATTGCAGCGACGCACTTCCCAAAACCTGATCGACCGCGCCATCATGAACGACAAACGCGTTAGCCCGCTGCGCAACTTCGCCGGTTTCATCCGCGCCGAGCGGCTCCGACTAACAGAGCAATGGATGAACGCGGTTTTCGGCGACGCCGACCTCGTGGAAGCCGACAAGCTCACGTATCAGCAACTCGCCGACCATCTGCCGGAAATTCTCGAAGGCTTGTGCGCGGCGCTCGATATTGAAGACCTGGAAAGCGTCGAACCGGCCATCGAACGCGATGCCCGAAAGCACGGCCTGGTGCGCTGGCGCCAGGGCTATCGCATCGAAGAACTCGTGCGGGAACTCGACCTTTTCCACCAGGTTCTCGCCGATGCACTCGAAGACTACGCGTCGCGCGACGGCACATTCACGCGCCGGCATGAGCGGCGCGCGCGCCGCATGATCGCCGAAACGCTGAGCGTCGTCACGCTCACGTCGATCAGGGAAGTGGTCAGCGAACGCGACCGCAAGATCGACGAATACACCGGGCGGCTAGAACGCGCCAATCACGAACTCACGCTGAAGCAACGGCTCGTCGGCGAATTGTACGAGTCGCGCATGCACATCACGCGCAGCGTGGTTCACGATCTGCGCAACTTCCTGAACGCGTTTTCGATGGCGCTGCAACTCATCGCCCGCGCGCCCGCGAAAGCCGACACCGCGCTGACTCTGGCCAACCGGCAGGCAGAGGACATGAAGGCGCTCGTCGAGCAGATGGTCGAGTACTCGGTGATACTCGGCGACGGCGCGCCGTTGACGCCCGAACAGGTCGATCTGCATGAACTCTTCGAGGAACTGGTTGCGTCGTCGCGGCCGTCCATCGAGGCAAAGGGGCTGACGCTGCGCTCCGCATTCGATCCCGCGCTGCCCGCCGTGACGTCGAACCGTTTGAAGCTTAAGCAGATCGCCGTGAATCTGCTTACCAACGCAATCAAGTACACGCAATCAGGACAGGTCGAGTTGCACTTTGCGATGGCCGGTCCGGAGCATTGGTCGATTCGCGTGTCCGATACCGGCGTGGGCATCGCGCCCGCCGACGCGGATCGCGTCTTCCACGAATTCGAGCGCGCGGCGGACGACGACATTCCCGGCACCGGGCTCGGACTCGCCATCGTGAAGGAACTGTGCCGCGTGCTGGGCGGACACATCGAGTTCGTGTCGCGCGAGGGCGTGGGCACGACGTTCACGATCCGCTTTCCGTTGACGCTCGAGGAGGAGCGGTTGCAGAACTAACAGCACCCGCCACCGCGGCTACGGAAAATAGCGGCCGAATTCCGTTGACAGAGCGTGCGGCAAAACGGCACACTCGATTCATGTTCACGCACACCTCCATCGCCGTCGCGATTAATCACCCGAAGCGAGCCGTCATCGGCTGGCCTTTGGGAGCATGTGCGCGTTAGCAGTCTGAATCTGTAAAACAAGCCCCCAAGGCCCCGCCGGTAACGGAAGGGGCCTTTTGTTTTGTGGGCGCCTCCGTCAGCCGGCTCTATAACGGAGAGCAAGATGGATCAGGCAAGCCCGCAGTGCATGGACGACGACGCACGTGTTCTGGCGTATCAGCAGAACGAGCGTCTGCCGAGGGTGGTGGTGCATTTCCCCGTCGCGCCTGGCGCGACGCTGACATGGCGCGTCGAAGCCGACAGCACGCTCGCGGTGAACGGCGCGCGTCTTTGGCTGACGCGCGTTAGTTCGCCTTACGATCACTGGTTGGTGCCGGGTCAAACGTTCAGCCTGCAGCGCGGCGAACGCATATGGCTCAGCATCGACGGCGAGCGTACGGCGCATGTCTCGCTGACTTATCTGTTGCCCGCACAGGGCTTGTTCAGGCGTTGTCTAAGCCGGCTCGCCCGCCTGGGCCTGGGACCGCCGACACCGCGTTGACATGCTTCGCGCGTGCGAAACACGCTCGCGAAAAGTGCAACGGCGCGATGGTCTCTTGCAGGCCATCGCGCCGCGCAAATACTCATGCTTTACCGAGCTGTGTCTTACTGCGTATCTTGCGGCGTGACCTCGACGGCCGCAGCGGAGACGAACACCGCATGGATCGTATCGCCCACTTTCACACCGGTCAGATCGACTTGCGGACCGGCTTCTAGCGTCTGCGTCTGATAGGCGCCGCGCAGCGTGACGAGGCGCCGTTTGCGGTCGATCTTCTGCACGGTGGCAAGCACTTCGACCTGGCGCGCCGATTCGAAGCCGCCCGAAGCCGGCGCATAAACCTGCGTATCGACACGTTCGCGAATGCCCTTGCCTTTGCCGTCGACCCGATCCGCCTTCACGAGCAGCGCGTTCTTGTAGAGCGCATCGACACGATCGCCGACTCTGAGCTTCTCGAAGCCGGCAACTTGCTGACCCACGAGCACGACCACCACGTTACCGCCTGCGCCCTTCAGCGTCAGCGCGCGGCTGCCGGGATCGATACCCACGATCGTAGCCTTCAGATGCACCGGCTGTACCGCGCTCACAATGTCTTGCGCGGCGCTCGCCATCGCGTCTTGCGCCCATGCCGGTTGAGCCGCCGCGAGCACCGCTGCTGCCAATGCCGCTGCAATCGTCGCTGACTTCATTTACGCTCTCCTCGATGAATCGCCCTTTATTCAATGCGCATTTCGCATCGCTCAATACGCATATATTCAGGACGCTTGATTAAAGGTGCAGCGCAAAGATTGTACATGCCTTACAGAAAGCTTCAATCGCGCGAAGGGCCGCAGGCATCGATGCAAAAAAACAGCCTCTTCGCTGTTAGGCGAAGAGGCTGTTGTGCGCGGAGCGTTATCTAACGCAGACGCGTTCAGAACATCACACGCGTTCGATGGCGATTGCAATTCCCTGTCCGACGCCGATACACATCGTGCACAACGCGAAGCGCCCTTGCGTGCGCTGCAACTGGTACATCGCCGTGGTGACGAGACGCGCGCCGCTCATGCCGAGCGGATGACCCAACGCGATCGCGCCGCCATTCGGGTTCACGCGTGCGTCGTCGTCGGCCACGCCGAGCGTGCGCAGCACCGCAATGCCTTGCGACGCGAACGCTTCGTTCAGCTCGATCACGTCGAACTGATCGATCGTCATGTTCAAACGCGCCAGCAGTTTTTGCGTGGCGGGCGCCGGGCCGATGCCCATCACACGCGGCGCGACGCCGGCCGTCGCGATGCCGAGCACGCGCGCGCGCGGCGTGAGGCCGAAGCGCTTCGCGGTTTCTTCGTTGGCGAGCAGCAGAGCCGCAGCGCCGTCGTTGACGCCCGACGCGTTGCCCGCGGTCACGGTGCCGTCCGGGCGCACGACGCCCTTCAGTTTCGCGAGCGTCTCGAGGCTCGTTTCGCGCGGATGTTCGTCTTGCGATACGGTGATCGGATCGCCCTTCTTCTGCGCGATCGTCACACCGACGATTTCCTGCGCGAGCGTGCCGTCCTTCTGCGCGCGCGCGGCTTTTTGCTGGCTGCGCAGCGCGAACGCATCCTGATCGGCGCGGCTGATGTTGTAGTCGGTCGCGACGTTTTCGCCGGTCTCGGGCATCGAGTCGACGCCGTACATCTGCTTCATCAACGGATTGACGAAACGCCAGCCGATGGTCGTATCGTAGATGTCCGCCTGGCGCGAAAACGCGCTGGTCGCCTTGCCCATCACGAACGGCGCACGGCTCATGCTTTCGACGCCGCCCGCCACCATCAACGCGGCCTCGCCCGATTTGATCGCGCGCGCCGCGATGCCGACCGCGTCCATGCCCGAACCGCACAGGCGGTTCACGGTCGAGCCGGGCACCGCCTGCGGCAAGCCCGCGAGCAGCAGCGACATGCGCGCGACGTTGCGGTTGTCTTCGCCGGCCTGATTGGCGCAGCCGTAGATCACGTCGTCGATGGCGTTCCAGTCGACGTTCGGGTTGCGCTCCATCAGCGCCTTGAGCGGCACCGCGCCCAGATCGTCAGCGCGAACCGACGACAGCGAACCCGCATAGCGGCCGATGGGTGTGCGAATCGCGTCGCACAGGAATGCTTCGGACATGTGATGTCTCCAGTGATGTACTGCGCGCGGCGCCGGCAGAAGCGCACGGATGAGTCGGGCATCGGCCGGACAGGCTGCCGGGCGGTACTCGCGGGAATTCAGCTTAGCGCAGGATAGTGAACGATGCGTTCGAGTCGCCGGCCGTTTTGTTCTTTATGCGAACAGACGGTCATATATCGAACAACAAGACTCGATGATAGGCGCGCGGCGGAAACGCTGTCAAGCGAACGCCGGCTTGCACCAGGGAATACGTGAGAAGCCCGAACGCGCACCGCAAAGTGTCTGACGATTGAGGCGCTCACACCGCGGCCCGTGTTTGCAAGGCCGCGGCGCGAGGCTGGAGGGGCGTTTGAAGGGACGCTAAAGGGACATTACCGCAGCGAGATGCCTTCGTCGGCGATATAGCCGCGGATCACATCGGTGAAACTTTGATCGCCGCGCAAGCCGAGCTGCTCGGCGCGCGACGTATCCCATCGTCCCGGCCAACTGCCGACAATCTTTTCCACGCGCGCATCCGCCTGCCACACGATCCGTTTCGCGACTTCGTCGCCGGCTACTTCGCGCAACGCCGCGACCATCTCGTCGACGCTGACCGAAATGCCGGGCAGATTCAGCACGCGCTGGTTGCCGAGCGCGGCGGCATTCAGCTCGAGGCCGGCGATCAGGCATTCAATCGCCTTGCGCGGCGACAGCAGCCACAGGCGCGTCGAGCCGTTGACCGGACACACGGCCTCTTCGCCGTTCAGCGGCTCGCGGATAATGCCGCTCGCGAACGACGACGCCGCCGCGTTCGGCTTGCCCGGCCGCACGCTGATGGTCGGCAGACGCAGCACGCGTCCGTCGACGAAACCGCGCCGCGAGTAATCGTTGAGCAGCAATTCGGCGATCGCTTTCTGCGCGCCGTAGGACGACTGCGGATTGAGCGCCGTATCGTTCTTCACGACCTCGGGCAACTCGCCGCCGTACACCGCGACCGAACTCGTGAACAGCACGCGCGGCCGGTGTCCGCGTTGCCGGCAAACATCCAGCAGCAGACGCGATGCATCCAGATTGATGCGCATGCCGAGATCGAAATCCGCTTCGGCCTGCCCGCTGACGATGGCGGCAAGATGAAAAATCGCCGCTGTGTGGCCGTCGATCGCGCGCTCGAGCACGCTGCGCTCGGCGATATCGCCGACTTCGGTGCGCACGCGGCTGTCGCCGAAATCGTTGGCTTGCACGACGTCGAGCAGCACGAGTTCCGTGAGTGCTTGCGGCGCGCCCTGCGCGTCTTTCAACGAACCGCGCGCGAGCAGTTCACGCGCGAGGCGCTGACCGAGAAAACCTGCACCGCCGGTAATGAGTACTTTCATGATTCGCTTGAGTCCTCGTGTTGGGTTATCAGGCCGCGCTCAGGCCGCCTTCACGCTGCGTTTAGATAGGGCTTGAGCCAGCCGAGTCCCGCGGACGTCGCGGCGCGCGGCCGGTATTCGCAGCCGATATAGCCGTCGTAACCGAGCGCGTCGATCACCTCGAACAGATATGGATAGTTGATCTCGCCCGTGTCCGGCTCGTGCCGCTCGGGCACGCCCGCGACCTGAATGTGGCCGATGCCCGCGAAATCGCGCCTTAGTTTCATCGCGAGATCGCCTTCGACGATCTGGCAGTGATAACAGTCGAACTGCACCTTCAGATTCGGCGCGCCGACTTCCGCGCAAATGGCTTGCGCTTCATCTTGCCGGTTGAGAAAAAAGCCCGGCATGTCGCGTGTATTGATCGGCTCGATCACGATCGTGATGCCCTCCGCTTGCGCGGCCTTCGCGGCATGCGCAAGGTTTTGCAGATACACCTCGCGATGCCGCTCGCGCGGCTGATCGGCGGCGATCAGGCCCGCCATCACGTGCAGCTTGCGATTGCCGATCACGCGTGCGTAGTCGAGCGCGGTGTCGATGCTGCGGCGGAACTCGTCTTCACGCCCCGGCAGTGTCGCGATGCCGCGCTCGCCGTTTGCCCAGTCGCCCGGCGGCGCATTGAAGAGCGCTTGCGTGAGGCCGTTCGCATCGAGACGCGCCTTGATTTCTTCCGCGCGGAAATCGTAGGGGAACAGAAACTCGACCGCTTTAAAGCCGTCTTTCGCCGCGGCGGCGAAGCGGTCCAGGAAAGCGTGCTCGTTGTACATCATCGACAGATTCGCGGCGAAGCGAGGCATGGCGGCAACTCCTTTGAAGCGATGTTCGGCGCGCGGCAAACAACGAGCAAGCTATGCGTAGGCCGCACGCAAGACGATTAACGGTTGACCAGTTTCGCGGGCGTGAGCCACGTGGCAATCGCGCCGATCACCAGCATGCCGGCCAGCACATACATGCCGGACTGCGTGCTGTGCGTCAGGTCCTTCAGATACCCGATCATATAAGGGCTCGCGAAGCCCGCGAGATTCCCGATCGAATTGATGATCGCGATGCCTGCCGCCGCGGTCGCGCCCGACATGAACGCCGTCGGCAGCGACCAGAAAAGCGGCGCGCAGGTCAGCACGCCGGCTGCGGCGAGCGATAGAAACGCAATCGACACAACCGTGTTGCTCGCGAACGAAGCCGCTACCGTGAAGCCCACCGCGCCAAACAGCGCCGGCACGATCAGATGCCAGCGGCGTTCGCGGCGCTTGTCGGCGCTATGGCCCATCAGATTCATCACGACGATCGCGCAGAGAAACGGAATCGCGCTCAGCAAGCCGATATTGAACGCACCGCTAACGCCTGTCGATTTGATGAGCGTCGGCATCCAGAACGTCAAACCATATTGGCCGGTGACGAACGCGAAATAGATCAGCGACATCCACCACGTGCGCGGATCGCGGAACACGGCGCGCAGCGAATGCGCATTGGCTTTTTCCTTCGGCTGCGATGCGGCGATTTCATCGCTGAGCAAGCGCTTTTCGGGTTCGCTCAGCCACTTCGCGCTCGCGATGCCGTTGTCGAGATACAGGATCGTCGCAATGCCGATTGCGACCGCGGGAACCGCTTCGATCAGGAACATCCACTGCCAGCCCGCGAGACCCGAGCTGTTATGAAACGACTGCATGATCCAGCCGGACAGCGGATTGCCGAAAATGCCCGACACGGGAATCGCCGACATGAACACCGCAATGATCTTCGCGCGCCGATGCGACGGGAACCAGTACGTCAGATAAAGAATCACGCCAGGATAGAAACCGGCTTCGGCGAGACCGAGCAGAAAGCGCAAGATATAGAACTGCGCGGGCGTCTTGACGAACACGAACAGCGCCGACATCACGCCCCAGGTAATCATGATTCGCGCAATCCAGATACGCGCGCCGAGCTTGTGCATCAGAATATTGCTCGGCAACTCGAACAGAAAATAGCCGATGAAAAACACGCCCGCGCCGAGGCCGAACACGGTTTCGCTAAACGCGAGATCCTGCGACATTTGCAGCTTGGCAAAGCCCACGTTCACACGGTCGAGATAAGCGACCACGTAGCACAGCATCAGGAACGGCACGATGCGCCAGAACACTTTCTTGTAGGTACGCTCGATTTCCGCGGCGCCGGGTTGTCCCAGGGCCGCCGCAATCGGCTGGCCCGATACGGCCTGATACGAACTCATGCAATGTCTCCTTGGATGGATGTGTGATGCGTCGCCTTGGGCGATCTGGCTTTGGATGGTCCGTTGCAACCGGCTACCAGCGCGCGCCGAACACGCTGCGCAGTTCTTCGAGCGCGGCTTCGGTAAGCGGCGCGGGCCGCGAATTCGTCATGAGCCACAAACGTGCGGTTTCCTCGAGTTCTTCGAGTGCATACGACGCCTGCGCGACCGAGCGCTCCCACACCACCGGACCCAGCCGCTCGAGCAACACCGCGCGAACGCTGCCGGCCAGCGCGGCGATTTGCTCGGCGACTTGCGGGTCGCCTGGCCTGCTGTAACGAATCAGCGGGACGTGGCCCACTTTCATCACGTAGTACGGGGTGATCGGCGGCAGTACGTCGCTCTCGCTCCATACGCCCGCAAGCGTGAGCGCGACGAGATGCGTCGAATGCGTATGCACGATGCCGCGCGCCTCGCTGTTGCGCGCATAGATGCCGCGATGCAGCGCGAGCGTTTTCGACGGCTTGCCGCCCGACACCGCGTTGCCGTCGAGATCGACTTTGGCGATGTCGGCGGGATCGAGGCGGCCGAGGCACGCATCCGTCGGCGTGATGAGCCAGCCGTCGTCGAGACGCGCGCTGATGTTGCCGGCGCTGCCCACGGTATAGCCGCGCTGATAAAGACTCGCGCCCGTTATGCAGATTTCTTCGCGCACGCGCGCTTCGTTGGTTGCATGGATGGCGGGTGCGCCGGTCGTTGCGCCGGTCGTTGCGCTAGTCAGTTCACTAGTCATCAAGCGGCTCCGTTCAGATGGCGCAGCGCTTTTTCGAAGAAATCCGTTGCGCCGAAATTGCCGGACTTCAGCGCGAGCGCGAGCGGTTGAGAACCGGTCGTCGCAGTCGCCGGCACGCCCGGATCGATCTGCGCGCCGATGCGCAAACTGTGCACGTCGAGCGCCTGCACCACTGCGCCCGATGTCTCGCCGCCGGCCACGACGAACTTGCGCACGCCGCGCTCATAAAGACCGCGCGCAATCGACGCCAACGTGGCTTCGACCAGATGCCCCGCCTTATCGACGCCGAGTTCGCGTTGCACCGCTTTGACTTCGTCGGGCGTGGCGGTTGCATAGATCAGCATCGGCTCGCCTTTGTCGAGGTACGTTTGCGCGAATGCGAGCGCCTGTTCGATGACGGCCTCGCCGCGCGCGGCCGCGAGCGGATCGATGCGAAACGCGGGACGCGTGTCGCGCCACGCCGCGACTTGCGCGTTGGTCGCTTTCGACGCGCTACCCGCGAGCACCGCCGACAAACCTTCGACGGCCGGCAGTTGCGCCGCATCGTCTTGCGGCTGAAGCAAGCCCGCGCGGCGAAAGTTGGCCGGCAAACCGAGCGCGATGCCCGAGCCGCCCGTGATCAGCTTGAGATCGGCGCAGGCTTCGCCGAGCACGTATAGATCGGCGTCGGAGACCGCATCGGCTATTGCCATGCGTGCGCCCTGCTTACGCAACGCGTCGAACGATTCGCGCACTGCCGCGGCGCCTTTTGCCACCGCGTCGTAGCGCACGAGCCCGACTTGCGATTGCGTCTGACGTTGCAGCACGCGCACGAGGTTCGCGTCGCGCATCGGCGTGAGCGGATGATTCTCCATGCCGGACTCGCTGAGCAATGCGTCGCCGACGAACAGATGCCCGCGAAAAATCGTGCGGCCGTTCTCGGGAAACGCCGGGCATGCAATCGTGAAAGCGCTTGCCTTGTCGTCGACGCAAAGCGCGTCGAGCAACGCATCGGTCACCGGGCCGATGTTGCCCGCATCGGTCGAATCGAACGTCGAGCAATATTTGAAAACGAACTGGCGGCACCCTTGCGCGCGCAACCAGTCGAGCGCGGCGAGCGATTGCGCGACCGCATCGGCGGCCGGAATGGTGCGCGACTTCAGCGCGACGACGATTGCATCCGCCGCGATCGTTTCGCCATCCTGAGGAACGCCGATGGTCTGCACGGTGCGCATGCCGCCGCGCACCAGCATATTCGCGAGGTCGGTCGCGCCCGTGAAATCGTCGGCGATGCAGCCGAGCAGCGCGCGTTGTGTCGTAGCCGTCATGGCAGGCGCTCCCGCTTACTTGGCCGCCGGCACGTCGATGCCGGGGAAAATCTTGATGACCGCGGAATCGTCCTCGCCGCCGTGGCCGGCCGTGGACGCCATCATGAACATCTGATGCGCCGCCGCCGAAAGCGGCAACGGGAATTTCGAGCGGCGCGCGGTATCGAGCACGAGGCCGAGATCCTTGACGAAAATATCGACGGCCGACAGCGGCGTGTAATCGCCATTGAGTATGTGCGGCACGCGGTTTTCGAACATCCACGAATTGCCCGCGCTGTGCGTGATGACGTCGTACAGCGCGTCGAGATCGACGCCTTCGCGCAAGCCGAGCGCCATCGCCTCCGCCGCCACCGCGATATGCACGCCCGCGAGCAACTGGTTGATGATCTTCACTTTCGATCCCGCGCCATGCGCCGAGCCGAGGCGGTAGACCTTGCCGGCCATCTTCGCCAGCACGTCCTCGCAGGCCGCGTAAGCCGCAGCGGGGCCGGACGTCATCATCGTCATCTCGCCGGATGCCGCGCGCGCCGCGCCACCCGAGACCGGTGCATCGAGCATCTGCAAGCCGGCTGCTTCAACACGCTTGCCGAGTTCGATCGCGAAGTCGGGCGCGACCGTCGCGCTTGCGATCACGACGCCGCCCGGCTTCATCGCCGAAACCGCGCCTTGTGCGCCGAACAGCACGGCTTCGGTTTGCGCAGCGTTGACGACCAGCGTGACGACCACCTCGCATTGCGCGCCGAGTTCGGCGGGCGATGCGCAACCCACGCCGCCTTCCTTCACGAAGGCTTGCAGCACTTCGCTGCGCAGATCGCACGCGTGAACGCGAAAGCCCGCGCGCAGCAACGAGCGCGCGACGCCCAGGCCCATTGCGCCAAGACCGATGACACCGACATTTCTGGACATGCTCGAACCTCTCTGAAGTCTGTTAAGTGCTCACGCGAATCGGCGCGGGAATGCGCCGGGCGCGGGACTTTGCATCAGCAAATGCCCGCTTCCGCGAGCCGCCGCGCCGCGTTGTACATGTGAGTTCGCGCCGCATTGCGCGCGGCCATCGGATCGCCCGCGCGAATCGCGGCGGCAATGGCCGCATGCTCTTCGCGCACCTGACGCGAAAAGTCCTCGCGCAACGCTTCATTGCGACGCGTGACGACCGTGCCGGCCTCGAGATACTGGTTCAGGAACGTGAGCGTTTTGAGGAAATACGGATTGCCGGTGGCCGCCGCGATCGCGCGATGAAACGCGACGTCTTCGGTCACGCCGTCTTCGCCCTCGGCGACGGCCTCGTCGATCTTCGCGAGCGCGGCGTCGATGGCCATCATGTCGGCGTCGGTGCGGCGCATCGCGGCCTCGGACGCGACTTCGGCTTCGATCGCCCGCCGCAGCGCGAGAATCTGCACGACGGAGCCAGGCTCGACCGCTTCCGCGTAGTCGATACGCAGCGGCCGCACCGTCCCATGCGCCGCGACGAACACGCCGCTGCCCTGACGCGGCTCGACCACGCCTTCATTCTTCAGCCGCGAGATCGCTTCGCGAATCACCGTGCGGCTCACGCCGAACTGTTGCGCGAGCACCGCCTCGGTCGGCAGCTTGCCGCCGCGCGTGAACGTGCCCTTGTCGATCTGCTTGAGAAGCTGCTGCGCGACCGTGTCGCTCAATGCGCGCGCTGGAATCTTGTCGAACATGCACTGCCTCGTTGTCATGTTATCGGGTCATCATACAAATTTTCGATGCGAACGGCATCCTCGGATACCCTGGGTTTCTCAAGCGCAGGGTGCTTAAGTTGGCGAAACAGAAGGCTTAAGCTATCGTCACGCCTTTGCGCATCCGCATGTTGATCAAGCGTCGATCACGGTCGATCGAGGTCGATTCACTCGACGCGAGCGGTGCCCGAGCCCTTCGAACGCATTCTCCCAGGTCCATGAGCAAAGCCTTGCCGCCGTCCTCCGACGTTTCCGCCAGCGCCGAACCGGCCCCGGACAAACCGGGCGACTCCTACGTGCAGTCGTTCGCGCGCGGCCTCGCGGTGATTCGCGCGTTCGACGCGAAGCGCCCCGAACAGACGCTCACCGACGTCGCCGCCGCGACCGGCCTCACGCGCGCCGGCGCGCGCCGCATTCTGCTGACCTTGCAGACGCTCGGTTATGTCGAAGCCGAAGGGCGCCTGTTCCGTCTCACGCCGAAGATTCTGGACCTCGGCTTCGCGTATCTGACGTCGATGCCGTTCTGGAATCTCGCCGAGCCGGTCATGGAGGAATTGTCCGCGCAGGTTCACGAGAGCTGCTCGGCGGCCGTGCTCGACCGAACCGAGATCGTGTATGTGCTGCGCGTGCCGACGCACAAGATCATGACGATCAATCTGTCGATCGGCAGCCGCTTGCCGGCGTATTGCACGTCGATGGGCCGCGTGCTGCTGTCCGCGCTCGACGACGAAACGCTCGACGCAACGCTGAATTCGTCGCCGCTTTACGCACACACGCCGCGCACGGTGACGGACAAGGAAGAACTGAAGAAGCTGATCGCGCAGGTGCGCCGCCAGGGCTGGGCCATCGTCGATCAGGAACTCGAAGGCGGTCTGATTTCGCTGTCCGCGCCGATCCGCAATCGGCAGGGACGCGTGATCGCCGCGATGAACATCAGCGGCAATGCGCAGCGCAATTCCGCGAAGCAGATGGTGAAGGCGTTTCTCGAGCCGCTGCAACACGCGGCGCAAAGCGTGTCGGAGATGGTGGCGCGGCGCGGGTGATGGCGCTGGCGCTTGTGCTTGCGCTTCTGCGTGAATAACGTTGAGACATAAGCGCCGCTGCCTGCGTCCAGGCGTCTAGCGGCTCAGATACCGTTCCACAAGACGCGTCCAGAACGCCGCGCCCACCGGCAGATTGCGGTCGTTGAAGTCGTAGTGCGGGTTGTGCACCATGCAGCCGTCCTCGCCGACTCCGTTGCCGATACGCAGGAACGTGCCTGGCCGCTGTTGCAGCATGAACGCAAAGTCTTCGCTGCCCATGAGCATGTCGGTCTGTGCGACCACCTTGTCGTCGCCCACCAGTTCGCGCGCAACTTCGATTGCGAAATCTGTTTCGTGATCCGAATTAATCACGACCGGATAGCCTTCGATATATTCGACGATGGCCTTGCCGCCATAACTCGCGGCCTGCGTTTCGGCGAGTTCGGTAATGCGTTTTTTCAGCAGCGCGCGCACTTCGGCGCTGAACGAACGCACGCTCAGTTCCAGCTTCGCCGTGCTTGCGATCACGTTGTTCGCCGTGCCCGCATGCATGGAGCCGACCGTCACCACCGCCGGTTGCGACGGATCGACGTTGCGCGCGACGATCGTCTGCAATGCCATTACGATGCTCGCGGCGATCACGACCGGATCGACCGTCAGATGCGGACGCGCCGCATGACCGCCCACGCCTTCAATCGTGATGATCGCCTTGTCGCCCGCCGACATGAACGGCCCCTTGCGAAACAGCAGCACGCCCGGCTCCGCGCCCGGATGATTGTGCACACCGAACACGGCGTCGCACGGAAAGCGCTCGAACAGGCCGTCTTCGATCATTTTCTTCGCGCCGCTGTCGATGCCGCTTTCTTCGGCCGGCTGAAAGTACAGGTGCACCGTGCCCGAAAAATTGCGCGTGGCCGCGAGGCGTTGGGCCGCGCCGAGCAGCATCGTCGTGTGACCGTCGTGGCCGCACGCGTGCATCTTGCCGTGCGTGCCGCTTGCATAAGGCAAGCCGGTTTCCTCGACGATCGGCAACGCGTCCATGTCCGCGCGAATGCCGATGCTGCGTGTGCCCTCGCCCACTTTGAACGTACCGACCACGCCGGTTTCACCGACACCGCGCGTCACCTGCCAGCCCCATTCTTCGAGTTTGCCGGCGACGAGCGCGGCGGTCTGCAATTCTTCGTAAGCCAGTTCGGGATGGCGATGAATGTGATGGCGAATGTCGCGCAGGCTTTCGGTGGCGGGAATCAGATCGGCTAGTTCGGTCAAACGCGCGGTTTCGCTCATTTTTCAAGGGACTCCGTGATGGATGAAGCAGAATGAAGGCAGACGCAAAGGCGGCCGTAAGCGTGACGCACGCTCACGCGGCTCGATGACCAGCACTATAGCCGGGCATGGCCCTTGAGGAAGGCGATCAATGCATGACCCGCGTCTTCGAGTTCGCCGGAGTTGTCGATCGACTCGCAGCGCACGCCGTCGGGCAAGCTGAAAGGCGCGTGACGTGCGAGCCGCGCGGCCACCTGTTCCGCGGATTCGCGCGCGCGTGCGCCGAGACGCGCCTCGAGAATATGAGGCGCCGCGTCCACATGCACGACTTCGGTCCGCGGATAGCGCGCGAGCGCATGATGCAGATACTGACGCGAACCGTTGACGACCACCGTGCAACCACGCGCGAGCCACGCATCGAGTTCGATGCCGATTCCATAGTGCAGCGAATGACTCGACCACTCGAGCGCGAAGAGACCGAGCAACGAACGCGCGGCGAACTCCTCGACACTGAGCGCGACATGTTCCTCGCCATTGCCGCTTGGCCGCGTAATGTAACGATGCGCGAAAAGAATCGGCTCGCCCGCGAGATGCTTGCGCGCAAAGCCCAGCAACGCGTCTTTACCCGCGCCGGACGGCCCCATCACATAGACCAGGCGACCTGTCATTGGCCCCTCACCTCATGGCTTTTAAACGGCACACTTTGCCATAAGACGGCGCGTTTCGGGACCTGTCCAGCGCGACGTATTTACGTGGACAGCGGCACGCGCTCGGGTTCGTCCGCTTCGAACCACGCGGGATTGCGCGCGGCGATGGGACCGAGCGACACGAGAATTTCGCGCAGATGACTGCGCATCGCGGCTTCGGCGGCGGCCGGATCGTGGGCGCGCAAGCCGGCCAGGATTTTCGCGTGCTGTTTGATTAGCAGATCGAGTGGCGACACGTCGGGCAGACTCAAGTAACGCACGCGGTCCATCTGCGCCTTGATGTCCTGGATGGTTTCCCACGCGGCCGTGCAATCTATTGCTTGGGCGATCGCGTAATGAAACGCCTCGTCGAGTGCGAGAAACGCGGCCGTGTCGTTCGATTTCGCCGCGAGCTTCTGGTCACGGATGTTGTCGGCAAGCGCCTGCAATTGCTCGTCGGTAATCGACACAGCCGCTTTGCGCACGACGGCTGCTTCAATCGCCTCGCGAATGAAGCGCCCTTCGCGCACCTGACGCGGCGAAATGCGCTTCACGAAAGTGCCGCGTTGCGGCAAGACCTGCAATACGCCCGCCTCGACCAGTTTGATGAACGCCTCGCGCACGGGCTGCCGCGACACCTGAAACATGTCGGAGACGTCCTTCTCCGAAAGCGGTGTGCCCGGCGCCATCTGTCCGATAAAAATGGCCTGCCGCAACGCCCGGAAAATCTGCTTGCCGATAGGTTCGTGCGAATCGAACGACACGTTCGCGGTCAGGTCGGGCAGCGCGACATGCTCGCCTTGCTGCGCACTCGCGCGACGCCGGGCGCGCGGCACGGCGAGCGTTGCATCGGCGGAAATCAAAGGCTTGCTGGCGGAGAAATTCCTGGTCGACATTTTTGCAAACTACGGAGAGCATCGGGTGGGAAGCCTCAGCGATACGTCGCGAGGCTTCGCACCATACTACCATGCACGTTTGATGGTCAGCGTGCTTGCACGCGGCTCGCGAATCCATACGACCGAGCACACCGCGCCGAGCACCGCAATCCCGCCCGCCAGCACGAATGCGCTGCCGTATGCGCCATGCGTCGCCTGCACGATGAAGCCGGTAACCGCGGGTCCAATCACGCCGGCCAGATTCGCCAGCAGATGCACGAAGCCGCCGACGCCGCCCACATGTTCGCGCGGCACCGTGTCCTGAATCACGGCCCAATACACGGCGCCCGTCACATAGAGGAAGAAGATCGAGACCGACATCAACGCGACCGCGCTTTGCGTGCTGGCCACGCGGCCGGCCAGCGCGACGCACACCGCCGCCGCGCCGAGGCAGGTGCCGAGCACGATCTTGCGCGACAGCAGCGGCCTGCCCGTCAACCGCAGAATCAGGTCGGAGATGAAGCCGCCCGCTGCGAGCCCGATGCTGCCGAGTACCCACGGGATCACCGTGGCGATACTCATGTCATGCAAGCTCAGGTGATGCGCTTCCGTCAGATACGTCGGGAACCACGAGAGAAAGAAGAACAGCACGTAGTTATACGAGAAGAATGCGAAGGCCGTCGCGAGAATGATCGGCTTGCGCAGGAAGTGGCCAAGGCCGAGCTTCTCGCCATCGGCCGAATGGGTGATGGCATGTTCATCCGCCTGACCGGCCAGAATGAGCTCCATCTCCGCCTGCGAGACACGCGCGTTCTGCTGCGGATGCTCAGTCGTCGTCGCGGCCCATGCGATCAGCCAAAGCAGCCCCAGCAGCATGATTGCGACGAAGGCCCAGCGCCAGCCGAACTGCACCGCCATGAAGCCCACCACCGGACCCGCGAGCGCGCCGCCAAGCGGCGTGCCGGAGCTGATCACGCCGATCGCGCTCGCGACTTCCTTGCGCGGAAACCAGTTGTTGACCATCTTGCTGTTGGACGAGCTGAACGGGCCTTCGCCCATGCCGAACAGCACGCGCAAGACGATGAGCGAACCAATGCCCGTCGCAAGCGCCGTTGCTCCGCAAAACACGGACCATACGCCCATTGCCGTGCCGAACACGCGTTTTGCGCCGACCTTATCCGACAGCACGCCGCCCACGAAATTGAACAACGCGTAGCCGACGAAGAAGCTGCTGAACACCACGCCCATTTGCGCGTGCGAAAAGTTAAGGTCTTTCTGGATCAGCGGCGCGGCGATAGACAGCGCGGAGCGGTCCAGATAATTGATGACGCCTGCGAGAAACAGCAGCGCCACGACAAACCAGCGTTGACTTTTAATCATGCGATGTCTCCTTCGGTTCTCGCCTCTTGACGGGCGTTAATACCGCTTGTGAATGGGATGCGCGCGCCTCTCGGACGTGCGGCTTCAATCGAAATTCAGGTGCACCTTCATCGATTGCGAGCGGTCGAGCGCGACCTCGAACGCCTTGTTGGCGTCGTTCATCGCAAACGCGTGCGTCATGAGCGGGCGCAGGTCCAGCTTGCCGGAGGCGATTTCATCGGCGGCGGTCGCGTATTCGTCGGCGAAACGGAACGAGCCCTGGTAGCGAAGCTCTTTCGACATGACGAGGTTGGCGGCAACAGGCGATTGACCCGCCGGCAAATTGCCGACCTGGATCACCGTGCCGCCCGCGCGCGCCGAGCGCAACGCGGTGTCGAGTCCCGCAGGGCTACCCGATGCTTCTATCACGACATCGAACGTGCCGCGTTGCGCGGACCATTGTTCGATCGTCGCGGTATCGGCGGCATTCACGGTCTGGTCCGCGCCGAGCTGTTCCGCGACGCTCAACGCGCGGCTCGACAGATCCACCGCGACGACCCGATGCGCGCCGGCGCGCCGCGCGACGGACAACAGAATGCAGCCGATCGGTCCGCAACCGATCAGCAGCACGCTCGCGCCGATGAGCGAGCCGGCCTGCTTCACCGCGTGCAACGCAACGGCGAGCGGCTCGGCCATCGACGCCTGCGCGAAATCGACGCCGTCCGCCACCGGGAAACATTGCCGCGCGGCCACGACAATGTATTGCCGGAACATGCCCTGCGTGTGCGGGAAGGTCGACGCGCTGCCCATGAAGCGCATGTTCAGACAATGATTAGGCATCCCTATCGTGCAGTACTTGCAGGTGCCGCATGCGAGGCCCGGATTCACGGCGACGCGCTGGCCGGGCGCGAGACGCGTTTCCGTACTCACGCCCGCGCCGAGCGAATCGATTTCGCCGGCCACTTCGTGTCCAAGCACAAAGGGCTCGCGCACCGCAAAATCGCCGCTTTTTCCCTTGAAGTAGTACGACAGATCCGAGCCGCAAATGCCGCCCGCGCGCACGCGCACTCGCACCTGACCGGGGCCCGGCTCCGGCGGCTCCATTTCGTCGATGCGGATCAGCTTGGGTTCGTGAAGGACGGCTGCAAACATGATGGACTCCGGTATTTCAATTCGAAAAAAGAAAGCTCAGCGATAACGCGGCGTCACCAGTTCCATAGCGTGCCGTCCTCGAGACGCGCAACGGGCAGATAAGCCGGGTCGTACGGGAAACGCGCGGCAGCGGCTTCGTCGATGTCGACGCCGTGACCCGGCGCATCGCCGGGATGCATCATGCCTTTGTCGAAACGCCATGCATGCGGGAATACATCGAGCGCGTCTTGCGGAAAGCCCATGTATTCCTGCACGCCGAAATTCGGCACCCACAGGTCGAAATGCAACGCAGCGCCCATGCAGACCGGCGACAGGTCCGATGGTCCGTGGCAGCCGGTGCGTACCTGATACAGCGAAGCAAAATCCGCAATCCGCCGAAGATGCGTGATGCCGCCCGCGTGAGTCAACGTCGCGCGGATATAGTCGATGAGCTGTTCCTCGATCAACTGCTTGCAGTCCCAGATGCTGTTGAACACTTCGCCGACTGCGATCGGCGTGACCGTATGCTCGCGTATCAGGCGGAAGCCGGCCTGGTTTTCGGCGGGCGTCGGGTCTTCCATCCAGAAGAGACGGTACGGTTCGACAGATTTGCCAAGGCGCGCGGCTTCGATAGGCGTCAGCCGATGGTGCACGTCGTGCAGCAGATGCGTGTCGAAACCGAACTTGTCGCGCACGGCTTCGAACAGCTTCGGCACGAAGTCGAGATATTTCTCCGACGACCAGCTTTGCTCTTCCACCGCGCCCTTCGTTGCAGGCTCGTACATGCCGCTGTCCTTCGACACGCCATAGACAGAGCGCATATTCGGCACGCCGCATTGAATGCGGATGGCCTGATAGCCCGCTTCGATGTGTTCGGCGTACCGCTCGAGCGCTTCGGGAATGTCACGGCCGGTAGCGTGTCCGTAGACCATCACGCCTTCGCGCGACGCGCCGCCGAGCAGTTTGTACAGGGGCATGCCGGTCACTTTGCCGAGTATGTCCCAGAGCGCCATGTCGACAGCGGCGATTGCCGTCATCGTGACAGGACCGCGGCGCCAGTACGCGCCTTTGTACAGATACTGCCAGGTGTCTTCGATACGGCCAGGATCGCGGCCGATCAGAAGCGGGCACACGTGGTCCTTCAGATACGAGGCAACGGCCAGTTCACGGCCATTGAGCGTCGCATCGCCGATGCCGTGCACGCCTTCGTCGGTGACGATTTTCAGCGTGACGAAGTTGCGGCCGGGACACGTGACGATGACGTCGGCACGAACGATCTTCATGGTTTCTTCCTTGCAAAGACTGGCCTTGGGGCGGCAACCGCAGTGGCGACGTGTTGCGGAAATCGCGTTTTTCGCAGTGCCCGAAGCGTTGGAACGATGCTACCATACAAGTATATTGAAGCGTCAAATCAGGGTTTTCCCGCTGATTCACTGCGATTCACCGTAATTCACAGCCCGTGACGCAACCCGTGACCTCGTCTGGATTTCAAACATGAGCACGCCAGCATCGTTGCCTCGACTCAATCGTCAAGCGTTGTCCGCCTTGCATGAACATGTCTTATCGCCGCGGGCCGCATGGCCCGAGCCCGGCATCGGCATCGTTCATCTCGGCATCGGCAATTTTCATCGCGCGCATCAGGCGCTTTATACGGAAGAAGCCATGCTCGCCGAAGGTGGCGACTGGGGCATTTGCGGCGTCACGCTGCAAGGCGACGTGGCCAAGCGCGATGCGCTGATGGAACAGCAAGGCTTATATAGCGTCGTTGAACGCGGCCCTGACGGCGCGAAGGTGACGGTCATGCGCGCACTGCGCGAGGTGCTCGCAATGCCGCACGATAGCGACGCGCTGTTTGCCCGCCTCGCCGATCCCGCAGTGCGGATCGTGTCGCTGACCGTCACGGAAAAAGGCTACTACCGCGATGCAAAAACAGGCGACGTCGCGCTCGACGATCCCGCCGTACAACACGACTTTTCGCATCCACACGCGCCGCGCACCGTGCCCGGCATTCTGGTCGCCGCACTGCGCGCACGACGCGACGCTGCAATAAAGCCGTTCACCGTTCTCTCGTGCGACAACCTAGCGCACAACGGCGCCGCATTACGTCAGGTGGTGTGTTCGTTTGCGCGGCAGTCCGATACGGCACTCGCCGACTGGATTGCCGCGGAAGTGGCCTTCCCGTCGACAATGGTCGACCGTATCGTCCCTGCCACGACCGACGCGGAACACGCGAGCGCAGCCGCGGCGCTCGGCTATCGCGACGCCGCGCCGGTGCCTTGCGAGCCTTTCCGGCAATGGGTTATCGAAGACCGTTTTCCAGCGGGACGTCCCGCATGGCATGCGGTGGGCGCGCAACTCGTCGACGATGTCACGCCCTACGAACTGGCGAAGCTGCGCATGCTCAACGGCACGCATTCCACGCTTGCCTATCTGTCGATGCTCGGCGGCTTCGCCACGATCGACGAGGCCATCGCCGAGCCCGCCGTGCGCAATCTCATTCACGCGATGATGACGCACGAAATCGCGCCGACGCTCGACATGCCCGCTTCGTTCGACGTAGCCGTCTATCGTGACGCACTGCTCGAACGCTATGCGAACCCCGCGCTCAAACACCGCTGCGCGCAGATCGCGATGGACGGCAGTCAAAAGATTCCGCCGCGCCTGCTCGGCACGATCGCCGCGAGAATCGCAGCGAATCAGCCGTTTGCGCGTCTTGCACTGGCGGTCGCGGCATGGATGACGTTCCTGCGCGGTCATGCGGATGACGGCTCGCGTTACGACATCAGCGATCCGCTTGCCGGCAGATTGAAGACGCTCGCGGCATCGGCCAATGGCGAGCCGCAAGCGTTAATGGACGCGCTGCTGTCCGTGCGCGAAATCTTTCCCGTGGAATTGGCCCAACAGCCCGCGTTCAGGGACGCGCTTCATCATGCGTTGCAGTTGCTGCAAACGCAGGGTGCACGCGCCGCGATAGCCGCATCGCAATAGCGCGCACAAAAAGCAAGGTGCGTATTACGCGGTCGGCTCCGCTTCGCGCCCTTCGGGTGGGCCGTCGCCTGCCGTTGCCTGCACGACTTCGATCGGCTCCGTCTGCTGACGCCGACGCGCTTCGAGCACGTCGTGATAGCGCAAATATGCGCACCGTCCCCCCGATTTCGCCGCATACATCGCCGCGTCCGCATTGAGCAGCAGTTCTTCGGCGGTGCCGCTGTCGTCGGGAAACTGGCTGATGCCGATGCTCGCGCCCACCGTCATGCCCTGGCCGTCCATCACGATTTCTTCGTTCAGCGTGTTCATGATGCGCGACGCGATGCCCGGCGCCGCCTCAGCCGAGCGCGGCCCTTCGATCAGCACGATGAATTCGTCGCCGCCCAGACGCGCGACGACATCGGCGGAATGCAGCACCTGTTTGAGCCGCAGCGCCACCGCCACGAGCACCTTGTCGCCGACCGCATGGCCGAACTGATCGTTGATCTGCTTGAAGCGGTCGAGGTCGACGAACAGCACGGCGAGTCCTTCGCGGCGGCGCGTCGCGTCCTGAATCGCGCGCTCGAGTTTCTCCATGAACAGCATGCGATTCGGCAAACCGGTCAGCACGTCGTGCGTGGCGAGATGCACAAGTTCGCGCTGCTTGACGTGCAGCGCGTCCATCTGCGATCGGATTTCGCGGCGCAAGCGGTCGAAGCAGCGCGCGAGTACACCGATCTCGTCGGTGCGCTTGAGCGGCAACGTGCCCATTGCGTGTTCGGCGAACAGATGCGTCGCCGCATACGCGAGGATGTGCAGCGGCTTGGTGAGCGCGCGTGCGAACAGAATGGCGAGCAGCACGGCCAGTGCGCTGAAGACCAACACCATGCGGATGATGCTGCCGCCCAGCAGATGCGCGCCGGACAGCACGTCCTCAAGCGGCTTGCCGAGTCCGAGCACGATAAAGCGATTGCCCTCCGACGCGCCGAACGGTCTGCGCACGAAGGCGAGCACCTGTCCGTCTGCCTCGTGCGGACGCGCAAGACCGTTCGCGAGTACTTCGCTTTCCTTCTGTTCGAAGAGCGGCTTCGTCACGGCGAAGCTGTCCTGCATCAGCACGCGGCGACCGACATCGAAGCCGAACGTCTTGGCCGCATCGGGATGAACGAGAAAGTCGCCCCATTCGTTCGCGAGATAAACCTGATAATCGCTCGGCAAATCGCTTTGCAAACGCTTGAGCAGATTCGAGAGATTCACGTCGATCACCACGACGCCGACCACCGCGCCCTGCGCGTTCGCTACCGGCGTGCCGACCCGCAGCGTCGGCTTGCCCTGTGCCGCGTGCGCGCCGTATTCATGATTGACGGAAATCGGCGACGTATAGAGGCGTCCCGGCGAAAAGGCGAGCGGCTCGAACACATACGGAAACTGGCCTTTTTCCTGCAGACTGCCGCCTTGCACGCGTATCAGTCCGTCGGCGTCGCGGTCGAAACGAATGATTTCCAGCCCATGATTCGCGCGGCTGATCAGGCGGATCTGCAGATATTCGGCATGGTGAATCATGAAGCTCGAGTACACCTGCGCGAGCCGTTCGCGGGGCAAGCTCGAGCTTAAACCGTCGTCGGCCGCGACGACTTCCGCCGACGAAGGCAAGCTCGCGAGCACGAGCGCGTCGGCGCCGACGTCGTCGATGGAGGCGGAAAAGCGCTCGCCGAGCAACTCAGTCGACGTCAGCAAGCTGCGCCCCGCTTCCTTCACAAGCATCGTGCGGTTCGAGTGATACGCGTAATAGCCGGTCGCGCCCGAAGCCAGCACGCCGATGCACGCGAGCAGCACAGAGAGTTTGAACGTGAGGCCTGGGCGGATCATCAGAAGCGCTCCGAGCGGTCGCCGGACGCGATTCGGGCCCACAGGTCCTCGCGCTTTTGAATGTTCTCGACCGGCCCGATCCACAGAATGCGGGCGTTGTCGCTATTCGCCGCGGGCGCGGTCAATGTATTGGCAAGCCCCTGACGTTGCGTCAGCAGGCGGCTCACGTCCGGCTCGAGCATGTAATTGATCCAGGCGAGCGCGAGCTGCGGCTCGGCGGCCACGCGCGTCATGGACCAGCAATCGAGCCACGCGAGCACGCCTTCGTCGGGAATCACGTAACCGACGTCGGCGCCCGCGCGGCGCAGCAATTCCACTTGCTGCGTGCCGTAGTTGCCGAACATCAACGCGACGTTATGCTGGACAAAAAATGCGGTGGCCTCTTCGGGCAACGTGTAATAGGTCAGTAAATTGCGGCGCAGTTCGACGAGCTTGTGAGCGATCGCGCGCATCTGCGTGTCGTTCAGATTGAACGGATCGCGATAACCCAATGCAAGCGCGGTAAACGAAAAGTTGTGCTGCGCGCTGTTGAAGTCGAGCACCTTGCCGCGGTATCGCGGGTTCCAGAGTTCGCGCATCGAGCGCGGTGCAACCGGAATCTGCTTGCGGTCGTAAATGAGGCCCATCGACGAATAGGTAAACGGAATTCCGTAGACCTTGCCGTCCGAGACGATTCCTTCAATCGATGCGCGCGCCTGGAACCGCGGCAATTGTCGCGCGGTGTTGGGCAGGCTTTGCAGATCGAGCGGCGCGAGGAGATGGGCGCGCGAATAACGCTGTATCTCCGCGGTGTTCGCGGCGAGCACGTCGAAAGGCGGCGCATTTTTCGCGTGCATTTGCGCCCACAACGCTTCGTCGGAATCGACGAGCGTCACTTCCACCTTCACGTCGTAGCGCAATTCGAAAGTCTTCACGACGTCGGCATCGGCGTAACCAGGCCACGCGAGCACATGCAGGACTTTTTTCGCGGCCTCGGCCGATGCACCCGACAGCATCCCGACGCACAGAAACACGCTCAGCGCGACGCGCAGCAAGACGCCGCAATAGCCGCGCGCAGCTAACCGCGCGCGTGGCAAAGCCGCTGAAATTCGCCGCTGGCCACGCCGCTCGTCATGGCGCTTTTCATCTGCCGTCGAAATCATGTGCATACAACACCGTTAAGCAGAAGGCAGTTCCGGCGAGCCTATGCCCGCGTAATCAATCGCGAATTAAACCGGAGAACATTTCCTCAGACAGGACTGCTCTTTTGGCGCTACATGGCGAGCGAGAGGAGCAACGATGATAGCGCCAAGCAATATCTTTTTGGTTTCCTTACTGCGTAAATGCCGAGAAATAACTCACACTCGGCGGGACACGACGGGCAATCATCCCGTGATAACGGCATATGGCTGACTTTCTTTAATCCTGCGACGAATTAAATTGCCGTGCGATTGACAAATGTCAATTAACGATTCGCATTACCACCGCATTACAGCGACACTACGGCGGTACTACTTCGGCACTCCGCATTCGGCCGCAACGCGGAAATTCCGATGCGGTGTGCATCGTTTTATGATGCAGCGCGGTCCGGAGCGCTTTTATTTTCGGGGCATGCGCGATGCGCTATCCGGTGTTTCACTAACTACCCAATATTTTTGAACTGATAAGCTTGGCGCGCGCTGCTGGCCGCCCCGGCCGGCGGCTTCAACCCAGGCCCGGTCGTAAGTCGCGCCGGGTTTCCCGCGAGCGGCACAACCGCATGCGGGAGTATTTGAACTACACCGAGGAGTTAAACAGTGAAAAAACTGCTAGCGGCATTGACGGTTGCTCTGCTTGCCACCGTCTCGATCGGCGCACACGCTAAAGATTGGACCACCATCCGTTTCGGCGTCGATGCCAGCTATCCCCCGTTCGAGTCCAAGGGCTCCGACGGCAAGCTCGTCGGCTTCGACATCGACCTCGGCAATGAAATCTGCGCGCGCCTGAAGGCCAAGTGCGTGTGGGTCGAAAACGACTTCGACGGCATGATTCCGGCGCTGAAAGCGAAGAAGTTCGACGGCGTGCTGTCGTCGATGTCCATGACGCCGCAACGCGCCGAACAGGTCGCGTTCTCGTCGAAGCTGTTCAACACGCCGACGCGCCTCGTCGCGAAGAAGGGTTCGGGCATCCTGCCGACGGCTGAATCGCTGAAGGGCAAGACGGTCGGCGTCGAACAGGGCACGATCCAGGAAACC
Organism: Paraburkholderia sp. RL17-368-BIF-A; assembly: GCF_046054045.1. Classification (NCBI taxonomy): domain Bacteria; kingdom Pseudomonadati; phylum Pseudomonadota; class Betaproteobacteria; order Burkholderiales; family Burkholderiaceae; genus Paraburkholderia; species Paraburkholderia sp. RL17-368-BIF-A. Next base: position 53,982 of record NZ_JARESN010000016.1, on the reverse strand, counting down.
TACGCGAAGACGTACTGGGAAGCGAAGGGCACGAAGGTCGTGCCGTATCAGAACCAGGACCAGGTGTACGCCGACTTGCTGTCGGGCCGTCTCGACGCAGCGCTGCAAGATGCCGTGCAAGCTGAAATCGGCTTCCTGAAGACGCCGCGTGGCGCAGGCTTCGACTTCGTCGGCAAGAACCTCGACGATCCGAAGATTCTGGGCAACGGCGCGGGCATCGGCATGCGTAAGGAAGATACGGATCTGAAGGCGAAGGTCGACAAGGCGATTGCCGACATCATCAAGGACGGCACGTACAAGAAGCTCGAGAAGAAGTACTTCGACTTCGACGTGTACGGCAGCTAATACGCGGACTTCCGCGCCGAGGAGCCGCGCCGTGCGCGTTTAGCGGCGCACTCCACGGCTCCGTGAAAACGGGCTCCGCCACACGCGGAGCCCGTTGCGTTTTATGGCAGCAAAACACGCGCGCCGCCGTATCGGCTAAGATCGTGCGATCCGATGCCACCATGCTGGTGCGGCGCGCTTGCCGGATTTGCCGCCAGCAACTGGCCTCATGCAGGCTTCCCCCCTTGTAATCAACGAGATAGCGGTGCGCCGCACTTTCCCCCGCGAATTCGACAACCATGCAAACCCAATCCCATCCGCTGATTGCGCCGACGCTCGGCACCGCCCGCAACCTGACGAGTTTTCATTACGGTCCGAGCGGCGGACAGAAGATTTATATCCAGTCGTCCCTGCATGCCGACGAACTGCCGGGCATGCTCGTCTCCTGGGAATTGCGCCGCAAGCTCGCCGCGCTCGAAGCAGCCGGCAAGCTGCGCGGCGAAGTGGTAATCGTGCCGGTGGCCAATCCCATCGGTCTGAACCAGCACTTCCTCGGCCATCTCACGGGACGCTTCGAAACCAATACCGCGCAGAACTTCAACCGCAATTTCCACGATCTTTCGGCACTCGTGCTGCCGGTCATCGAGGGTCGTCTCAGCGATGACATCGACGCGAATCGCTCCGCCATTCGCAGCGCGATGCGCGAGGCGCTCGACGCGCAACAGCCCGCAACCGAACTCGAATCGCAACGTCTCGCGCTGCAAAAGCTCTCTTACGACGCGGACGTGGTGCTCGATCTGCATTGCGACTGGGAAGCCGCGATGCATCTGTACACGAACCCGGACCTGTGGCCCGACGTCGAGCCGCTGGCGCGTTATCTCGGCGCGAAGGCGTCGCTGCTCGCGCTGAACTCGGTCGGCAATCCGTTCGACGAAATTCACAGCTTCTGCTGGTCCGATCTGCGCGGCCGTTTCGGCGAGCGCTTTCCGATTCCGAACGGCTCCATTTCGGTCACGATCGAATTGCGCGGCCAGCGCGAGGTGTCTTACGAGTACGCGGAGCACGACGCGCAGGCGATCATCGAATATCTGACCGCGCGCGGCGTGATCGCAGGCACGGCGGCCGCGCTGCCGCCGCTCGAATTCGCGGCCACGCCGCTCGCGGGTGCCGAGCCAATCGTGGCGCCGATTAGCGGCGTGCTGGTGTATCGCTGTGAAGTCGGCACGTGGGTCGACGTGGGCCGTGAAATCGCGGACATCGTCGATCCGTTGACAGACCGCGTCGTCACGCTGAAGAGCGGCGTCGCAGGCGTTCTGTATGCGCGGCATTCGACGCGCTTTGCCACCGCGGGCCTCGAATTCGCGCGCATTGCCGGCGCGACAGCGTTTCGAAGCGGCTCGCTGTTGAGTAACTGATTCGCGCGAGCAAAGGCTGAGCGGAAGGCAAACAAAAAGGCGCCGTGAAGGCGCCTTCGCTCCTGGCTTTCCGCTAGAGAACTTTAGAACGCGGGAATAATCGCGCCTTTGAACTGGGTGTCGATGTACTTGCGCACTTCATCGGACTCATACGCCGCAACCAGTTTCTTCACCCAGGGCTGGTTGCGATCCTGCTCGCGCACGGCAATCAGATTCGCGTAAGGGCCTTTCAGATCTTCGATTGCGATGGCGTCTTTAGTCGGCTGCAGGCCGGCCTTCACGGCATAGTCGGTATTGATCGACGCCGCGTCGAGATCGCCCAACGCGCGCGGCAATTGCGCGGCGTCCAGTTCCACCAGTTTGATCTTCTTCGGATTCTCGGCGACGTCGAGCGGCGTTGCATTCACGCCGTTCGTGCCGACGCCCGGCTTCAGTTTGATCACGCCATACTTTTGCAACAGCAGCAACGCGCGATTGCCGTTCGACGGATCGTTCTGAATCCCGACCTTCGCACCTTCCGGCAGATCCTTCAGCGATTTGAGCTTGTTCGAATAGAAGCCCATGGGCGACACATACGTCAGCCCCACGTTGACGATCTTATAGCCGCGCTGCTTGATCTGGCTGTCGAGAAACGGCTGATGCTGAAAACCATTGGCGTCGAGATCGCCGGCATCCAATGCGGCATTCGGCTGCACGTAGTCGTTGAATTCGATCACTTTCACATTCAGCCCCTCGCGCGCCGCTACTTTCGTGACCACCGTCCAGATTTGCGCGTCGGGGCCGCTCATCGTGCCGACCTTGAGTTGCTTGCCGTCGGCGTGCGCAAACGTTGCCGTGAACGAAAGAGCCGCGGCGCTCGCCACAGCAAGCAGATTTTTGATGACGATGCGGCGTTGCATGCAGTTCCCCATAAGCGGTTTGATTGGTAGGCGCGCATCGTCGCATGCGACGGCGGCGGCCTGAAACCAATCGTTTTTCACACGCTTATATCGGCGAACTGGAAAATGCTTATGCCCGCGACGCGTTCCGCCATGCGTCGCTTAATGCTCGACTCTGTCGACTGTGGCGTATGCGCGACAAATTCCAAAATCGATGCACCTGTCACATACCTTACTCAGCGTTCCCTTAAATTTCGGGCCATCGCACGACCTTACCCAAGAAGCAGGGCGTCGCGATCGCTCAATTTTTAATCGGAGAACGTTTTGAACAAAAAACTATTGACCGCCGCTACCCTCGCCGTTTTCGCCAGCGCAGCACACGCACAAAGCAGCGTCACGCTGTATGGCGTGATCGATGCCGGCATCAGCTATGTGAACAACTCGAAGACCGCCACCGGTCACGACAATCTCTTCAAGTACGACGACGGCGTTGCTCAAGGCAGCCGTTGGGGCCTGCGCGGCACCGAAGATCTGGGCAACGGCCTGAAGGCGATCTTCGTGCTCGAAAACGGCTTTAACAGCGGCAACGGCACGCTCGGCCAGGGCGGCGCGATGTTCGGCCGTCAGGCGTATGTCGGTCTGTCGCAGAACAATGTCGGCTCGCTGACGTTCGGTCGCCAGTACTCGTTCTCGACCGATTACCTCGGCGGCAATTACTCGACCGGCGGACAAACGGTTGCAGGCAACTACGCGTATCACATCAACGACGTGGACCAGCTTACGTCGAGCCGTATCAACAACGCGGTCAAGTTCAGCAGCGCGAATTTCGCGGGCCTGACGTTCGGCGCGATGTATGGCTTCTCGAACCAGGCGGGCGCATTCGCAGGCGCGCCGGCAACCGGCACGGCCGCAGCGCCGGTCGCGGGTTCGTCGCGTGCTTACAGCTTCGGCGTGAACTACGCGAACGGTCCGTTCGGCATCGGTGCGGCTTACACGGACATCCGTTATCCGGGCCAGTCGACGCCGTCGTTCTCGACGACGATCGCCAACGTCGCGACCGGCAACGTCCGCGATCTGCGCACGTTCGGCGTGGGCGGCCGTTATTCGATCGGCGCAGCCACGCTGTGGGCGTTGTACACGAACACGCGCTTCGAGCCGATTTCGGGCGGCACGACGACGTTCGCCGCGTATGAGGCAGGCGCGAAGTACGCGTTCACGCCGGCATTGACGGCAGGCGCGGGCTACACGTACATGCACCTGAGCAACGCGAATCGCGGTCACTGGAATCAGGTCGATCTGAGCGTCGACTACGCGCTGAGCAAGCGTACCGACGTGTATGCGCTCGGTATCTATCAGATCGCGGCGGGCCGCAACGGCACGCAGGATCTGCAAGCGCAGATTGGTTCGAGCACGAGCTACTTCAACACGTCGGGCACGGGCGCGGACAACCAGTTGGCGTTCCGCGTGGGCGTTCGCCACAAGTTCTAAAGCGATTTGTACCGTGCGATGAGTTGTTGCTTCGCCGGTGTGAATGTGAAGAAACGCCCCTGTTTTCAGGGGCGTTTCTGTTTGCGACGTGTTTTTCAGCGCACTGAGCGCAGCGTCACACAGCCGGCTCGCGTCTTGCCGAGCGCTGCGGCAACAACACGATACACGCGATGATAAACGCAAGCAGAATGCCGGAGGCGTATAAGCGGCTGATGTGCAATCCGCCTTCCGCAACCGGCTTGTCGAGCAGATCGCCGAGCGTCGCGCCGAGCGGACGCGTGAGGATGAACGCGGCCCAGAAGAGCGCCGTGTGCGATACGCGCGACCAGAAATACAAGGCGGCCACGACGAGCAAGCCCGCGCCGAAGATCATCGCGCCATATTCGTAGCCGACACCGAGACCGCCGCGATCCTCGCCCGCGACCCAGTCGCCGAGAGCCGTGCCGAGTGTCTGCGAGAACAGGATCGTGATCCAGTAGAACCATTCCGCTTTTGCAGTGACGATACTCTGCACGGAGACGGTTCCTTCCGAGCGATACCAGATTGCGAGGCTCGCGGCCAGCAATGCAACGACCAGCGCAACACCGCCTGGATAGCCGATGCCGAGCGACCTGTCCGCGAAATCGGCCATCGTGGTGCCAAGCGTCGTAGTCGCGATGATGGTCGCCCAATAAAGGAACGGACGAAAGTTGCGCGCCTTGATTTGCGCTGAAACGAGCGCGATAAAGAACACCAGAAAAATCGCCGAACCGATCAGGTAGCCGAGCTTCAGCGACATGGACACCCAGTCGCCACCCGTTTCGCCGAGCGTGGTCGCCGCGACCTTGATGATCCAGAAACCCAAGGTCACTTGCGGTACTTTGCTGACAGCCTCTTCGGTAAAGCTGGCGGCGTCGTCTTTCATAACTTGCTCCTTCCTGAGTAGCCTGAACGACCCGCCAATTTAACCTTCGGAGGTTAACGCTTGCTTAAGCGTCGAATAGTGCGTTGCATACATGCCGCATCGGCGCGCTTCAATAAAGCCCCGCGATCACCTTCTCCGGCATTTCCTTGTCGTATTGCGCGCCGTCGAAAGTACCGCCGCTCAAACGCCTATGCATATCTCCCGCGCTCGGCAAACTTGCGCGGTCCACCTGCTTTGCCGGGTCCCAAAGACTCGAGCGCACCAGCGCTTTCGAGCAATGAAAATACGCCGCCTCGACGTGCACGATAATCACTGTGCGCGGCAGTTTCCCGCGAACCTCGAAGCGCGCGAGCAAGTCGGGATCGACGGAAATCTCGGCGCGCCCGTTCACCCGCAACGTTTCGCCGACGCCCGGCACGAGAAACAGCAACGACACGCGCGGGTCGGCCACAATGTTTCTTAGGCTGTCGATGCGGTTATTGCCCGGCCTGTCCGGCAACGCCAATGTGCGCTCGTCGAGTATCTGAACGAATCCGGCGGCGTCGCCTTTCGGCGAGCAGTCCGCTCCGCCCTCACCGACAGAAGACAACACCGCGAACGGAGAAGCGCGCACGAACGCCTGATAGTCGCTATTCAGGCAATCAAGTTCTTTCCACAATGCGCGCTCGTGCGGCGCGCCGTAAATCTGTTCGAGCTGCTCGACGCTTTTAACGGTATGTGTCATGGCGGACGCTCTGCAAGAGAACAATCGGTAGAAATCGGAACATGCAGTATAGGCATTCGGCGCATGTCCGGTAAATCGCTTGCTGCTGTTCCGAGGTCGCGGGAATAAGAAAGCCAGTTCGCCGGTTTAACGATGCAGAGCGCGTCATATCGAACGCAAACCGCTTTCGGACGATCCGCTCGCACATCGAGGAGCAAGCCATGAAAGACCACCATGCACATCGCGCGACAGCCCGCGCGCTATTCGCCATTATTTCCGCCACTGCGCTGGTGGCCACGTCGACATGGGCACGCGCGCAGGCATCGCCCGACGCCGGCCATCCTCTCACGCGCGCCGAAGTCATGCATGAACTCGAAGAACTCGAGGCCGCCGGCTACACGCCGTCGCTCGGCGACGACAGTCAGTATCCATCCGACATTCAGGAAGCCGAAAGAAAAGTGGCCGCGATGCACGCGGCTCAAAAAAGCGCGCAGATGGATCAAGATCCGGCAATGCAAGCCATGCCGATGCAGAAATAACGACTCACGCTCGGCTCATACGTCATACGCTACGGGAAATTCAACAACCGACGCCTCATTCCCCCAACTCGCGCGCGATGAAATCCACGAACGCGCGAATGCGGTTCGACATCTGATGCCGCTGCGAGTACACGGCGAAGATGTCGGCGTTCGGCGTGTCATAACCGGGCAGCACGACCACGAGCGAGCCATCGGCGAGGTACTGCTTGATGTCCCACTCCGCGCGCATCAGAATGCCGTGCCCCTCGAGCGCCCACTTCACCGCGATCTCGCCGTCGTTCGTGGTCAGCGTGCCCTTGATGCGGACGGCTTCCGTCTTCAGCGACGCGCCCTTGCCCGAACTCAAGCGCCACACGCCATAGGCTTCGTCGCCTTGGCGAATGCCGATGCAGTTATGCCGCGTTAGATCATGCGGCGTCATCGGCATGCCGTGCGACGCGATATACGAGGGCGCCGCGCACAGCAGGCGCCGGTTCGCCGCGAGGCGCCGCGCGATCACGCGCGTATCGGGCGGCTCGCCAAAGCGGATGCAGACGTCGAACGTATCGTCGGTGAGCGGCGGCGGCGTGACCGACAACTGAAGCTGCACCGACACCTGCGGATACTTCGCGACAAAGTGGGAGATTGCGGGCGCGACGTGGCTGCGGCCAAACCCAAGCGTCGCATTGACACGCAACAGTCCCTTCGGGCTCTTCTTCGCTGAACCGAGCAACTCGGCGAGTTCGTCGATTTCGTCGAGAATCCTGCGCGCATGCTCCAAGTACAGCTCGCCTTCGGGCGTGAGCATCATCCGGCGCGTGGTGCGGTTGACGAGCGCGACGCCCGCGCGGCTCTCCATCTGCGTGAGCCGCTTGCTGACGGCCGCCGCCGTCAAGCCCAGCTCTCGCGCCGCCGCGCTCAGGCTGCCCGACGCCGCGAGCGTCGAGAAAAAGCTCAGATCGGCTGGCTGAACGGTATCGCGCATCGCTTCCACTTGTGAATTGAAGTTAAAGATGCTTTGAGTTTAGCACCGGTTTTTTCGTGCAGATGTCGATAGAGTCACTGCAACCAACCCAATCAATCAATCATTCGGAGACGCAGCATGAAGACCTATCGCATCGCGACCATTCCCGGCGACGGCATCGGCAAGGAGGTCGTACCGGCCGGCGCCGAGGTGCTCGAAGCGCTCGCCAGAACCACGCAGTCGTTTGCATTCGAGTTCGAAAATTTCGACTGGGGCGGCGACTATCACCGCAAGCATGGCGTGATGATGCCGGCGGACGGACTCGATGCGATCCGCGACAAGGACGCGATTCTGTTCGGTTCCGCAGGCGACCCGGACATTCCCGATCACATCACGCTGTGGGGTCTGCGTCTGAAAATCTGCCAGGGCTTCGACCAGTACGCGAACGTTCGCCCCACGCGCATCCTGCCCGGCATCGACGCACCGTTGAAGCGCTGCAAGCCCGAGGACCTCAACTGGGTGATCGTGCGCGAAAACTCCGAAGGCGAATACTCCGGCGTGGGCGGCCGCGTTCATCAGGGTCATCCGATCGAAGCCGCGACGGACGTGTCGATCATGACGCGCGCCGGCGTTGAGCGCATCATGCGCTTCGCGTTCCGCCTCGCGCAGTCGCGTCCGCGCAAGCTGCTGACCGTCATCACGAAGAGCAACGCGCAACGTCACGCGATGGTGATGTGGGACGAAATCGCGCTGCAGGTCTCGAAGGAATTCCCCGATGTGACGTGGGACAAGGAACTGGTCGACGCGTCGACCGCGCGCATGATCAATCGCCCGGCGAGCCTCGACACGATTGTCGCGACGAACCTGCACGCCGACATTCTCAGCGACCTGGCCGCCGCGCTTGCCGGCAGCCTGGGCATTGCGCCGACCGGCAACATCGACCCCGAACGGCGCTTTCCGTCGATGTTCGAACCGATCCACGGCTCCGCATTCGACATCATGGGCAAGGGTCTCGCGAATCCGGTCGGCACCTTCTGGTCGGTCGTGATGCTGCTCGAACATCTCGGCGAACTCGACGCGGCAAAGCGCGTGATGCAGGCCGTCGAAGCCGTGACTGCGGACAAGTCACTGCACACGGGCGACCTCGGCGGCACGGCGACGACTGCGCAGGTGACGGCCGCGGTGTGCGCGTTCATCGAGCGAGCCGCAAGGCCGGCGGCGAACGCCGCATAAGCCGTGTCAGCCACATAAACCCCCATCGCGCGACAGTTCGCGCCTCACGACGCGCCCACGGACAACAGCCGCATTCGACGGCTGCCGCGCGCCTCGCACCCTGCTGCCTTCGCAGCAGGACACCGCTCAAGCCTCCAAAGGAGGAGACAATGACGACCGACCTCGAAAGCCGGGTGTCCCGCAAGCTGATGCTGCGGATCATCCCGTTCGTGATGCTGCTGTATTTCGTGAGTTTTCTCGACCGCGTCAACGTGGGCTTCGCCGCGCTGACGATGAACAAGGCCATTGGCCTGTCGCCGACCGCGTTCGGATTCGGCGGCGGCCTGTTCTTTATCGGCTATTTTCTGTTCGAAGTTCCGTCGAACCTGATTCTTCACAAGGTCGGCGCGCGCCGCTGGATTGCCCGCGTGATGGTCTCGTGGGGCATCGTCTCGCTGGCCTCCGCGTTCGTCGTCGGGCCAAACAGTTTTTACGCGCTGCGCTTTCTGCTCGGCGTCGCGGAAGCGGGCTTCTTTCCCGGCATCATCCTGTATCTGAGCTTGTGGTTTCCGACCCGTCAGCGCGCCGTGGCCGCCGCGTGGTTCATGGCGGCCGCGCCGATTTCCACCGCGATCGGCTCGCCGATTTCCGGCGCGATCATGAAGCTGCCGCCGATCGCCGGTCTCGCCGACTGGCAAATGCTCTACATTCTCGAAGCGCTGCCCGCGGTCGTACTCGGCTTCTTCGTCCTGAAGTATCTGACCGACACACCGTCGAAAGCGCACTGGCTTGCGCCCGAAGAACGCGAATGGCTGATCGCGAAACTGAAGACGGAAGCCGACGCGCGGCAGTCGCATGCGGGCCACACGGCCGGCGCGTTGAGTGCGCTGCGCGATCCGCGCGTTCTCGCACTGGCGCTGATTTACTTCGGCACGTCCGCGGGTTTGTACACGCTCGGCCTGTGGGCGCCGCTCATCATCAGGCAATACGGCTTCGGCTCGTTTGAGACGGGTCTGCTCGCGGGCATACCGAGCATCGTCGCGGTGATCGCGATGATTCTGTGGGCGAGGCATTCGGATCGCACCGAAGAACGCACGTGGCACGTCGTCATTCCGTGCGCGCTGGCCTGTCTCGGCTTCGTGTTCGCAGGCAACGCGGCGACCGCGCTCATGATCGTGCTGGCGCTCGTGGTCGTGAACGTCGGCATCAGCGCGGCCAAGGCGCCGTTGTGGGCGATGCCGAGCATGTTCCTGTCGGGCGCGGGCGCGGCCGCGGGCATCGCAATGATCAACTCCATCGGCAACCTCGGCGGCTTCGTCGGTCCATTCGCGATCGGCTGGCTCAAGAACGTGACGGGCGGCTATTCGGCGGGGCTGTATGTGGTCGGCGCGACGCTGGCCGTATCGGCGGTCGTCACGCTGATGCTCAGCCGGCAATCCAGGCAGACGCCGGTCGCAGCGGGCGAGCGGCACGGTCACTGAAGCAACGCGCGTCGCGCATCAACTGGGAACAGGATTCTCCGTCGTGACATCCAACGCCGTATGCAACGCAACGTTGGCTAAACGGGAGAATCCGTATGAAACTGATCCGTCCACAATGGTTAGGCGCGCTCGCGCTCGTGAGTCTCGCTAGCTGGGCGCAAAGCGCCGGGCCGAGCGATCCGCAAATCGCGGCTATCGTCGTCACCGCGAACCAGGTCGACATCGACGCGGGCAAACTCGCCGAGTCGCGCTCGAAGTCGGGCGACGTCAAGGCGTTCGCGAAGCAGATGGTCACCGACCACAGCGCCGTCAATCAATCGGCGAGCGACCTCGTGCACAAACTCAACGTCACGCCCGAGGACAACGCGACAAGCCAAAGCCTCAAGCAAGGCGGCGATGCAAACCTCGCGGCGCTCAAGAAACTGAACGGCGCAGCATTCGACCGTGCGTATATCGATCACGAAGTGACCTACCATGAGAATGTGCTCGACGCGCTCGATAAAACGCTGATTCCGTCAGCGAAGAACGATGAGCTGAAAGCGCTGCTCGTGAAGGTCCGGCCGGCTTTCGTCGCGCATCTCGAACATGCGAAGCATGTGCAGGCGTCGCTGGAGAAAAGCAGTGGTTAAGCGGCGGCATGCGTCGGGGAAGAGCACGCGTGCGTGCGCCGCGCTGGTCTGTGCGATGCTCGCGGCAACGTTGAGCGCAGTACCGGCAAGCGCGGCGGCGCCGACAAGCCATGTCGTCACGATCGAGAACATGCAATTCAATCCGCCGAGCTTGACCGTGAAGCGAGGAGACCGCATCGTATGGATCAACAAGGATCTCTTTCCTCATACGGTGACCGGCAACACGCATGCATTCGATTCGCGCAGCATTGCCGCCAACGCGTCATGGTCTTACGCGCCCGCGAAGGCCGGCAGTTATCCGTACGGCTGCACTTTTCATCCGACGATGCACGGCGCGCTAACCGTTCAATGAGAGCCCGCACGCGATGACCGAGACAGCGAAACTGCCGTCCATGTCCGCCGCCGACCACGCCGACAACGCCGACGACGATCATGCGATCGTCCGGCGCATCGTCGCGGGCGATCGTGCAGCGTTCGAGGTGCTGATGCGCCGCCATAACCGGCGCCTGTACCGGCTCGCGCGCGCGACGCTGCGTGACGACGCCGAAGCCGAAGACGCGCTTCAGGACGCGTACCTCCGCGCCTATCGTTCGCTCAGCCAGTTTCGCGGCGACGCCGCTTTGTCGACGTGGCTCTCGCGGCTCGTGCTGAACGAATGCTATGGCCGGCTGCGCCGCCATGCTCGCCGCGAGAACGTCGTGCCGATAGTCAGTTCCAACACCGCCGACATCGATATTGAAGCCATGCACCCGTCCGACTCCGAGCCGCCCGACAGCGCAGTAGCGCGCGCGGAAATGCGCGCGCTAATCGAGCGCAAGCTCGACGAATTGCCGGCATCGTTCCGCACGGTGTTCATTCTGCGATCGGTCGAAGAACTCAGTGTCGAGGAAACCGCGCAATGCCTGGAGATTGCCGAAGCCACCGTGCGTAGCCGGCATTTCCGCGCGAAGAGTCTGTTGCGCGAGTCGCTCGCGCGAGAGATCGACGTCGCCGGAAGCGAACTGTTCGGATTCGCCGGTGCGCGCTGCGACCGCATCGTTGCGAACGTGATGTCGCGAATCGGCAAACGCGACGGGACGGATCGAAGCGATTGAAGCCGTCAAAGCACTGCGCGTAACGAAGACAACCCAGGCCTCAACGGTCTGACATAACATCATGTCATGGCCGCTCCAACAATTGCGGCGTTGCTCCGGTCAAATTGGCTCACTATATTTCCATTCAAGCCTGTGCTGTTTGCCGCTTCGGCTCCGAGCCGCAGCGGCACATAGCGCCGACCTGGATGATGTCTTTTCGCTTCAACCGTATCGAGGAGAAGTCGTGATCAGCATGCCAAGGTTGCGCCCGTTTGCCATGACTCTGCTGTTGAGCGCCGCGAGCATGGCGCCCGCTCTCGCCGCGGGAAAAATCACTTTCGTGTCGCAAGGCGGCACGTATCAGGAGGCTCAGACCAAAGCCATCCTCGACCCGGCGGCGAAGGAGCTGGGCATCACCATCAATCAGGACAGCATTCCCGATGCGTGGCCGCAGATCAAGGCGCAGGCCGCGACCGGCAAGCCGATCTGGGACGTGGTGGACACGCCCACATCGAACTGTCTGCGAGGCGGCCGCGAAGGGCTGCTGGAAAAGCTAGACTTCGCGAAGCTCCCGAACGCCGCGGCGATGCCGGAAAAGTACCGCACGCCCTACTCGGTCGCGTACGAGTTCTATTCGACCGTGATCGGCTACAACAAGAAGACGCTGAAGAAGACGCCGCAAAGCTGGGCCGACTTCTGGAACGTGAAAGCCTTCCCCGGCACGCGTGCATTGCGCAACGATCCGCAAACGGTATTGGAAGCCGCGCTGCTCGCCGACGGCGTGTCGCGCGACAAGCTCTATCCGCTCGACGTCGATCGCGCCTTCAAGAAGTTGCAGCAGATCAAGCCCGACATCACCGTGTGGTGGACTTCGGGTGGCCAGTCCGCGCAATTGCTGCATGACGGCGAAGTCGACATGACGATGATCTGGAACGGCCGCGCAAGCGCCGTGCGCAAGGACAACCCCGACGTCGATTTCACTTTCAACGACGGCATTCTGCAAAACACGCAGCTATGCGTGCTGAAGAACGCGCCGAATCTGAACGACGCTATGCGCTTCCTGAACACCGCGGTCTCGCCCGAGTTGCAAGCGAATCTGCCGCTTTATATCGACTACGGTCCGGGCAATCCGGCTGCGTTCAAGACCGGCAAGATCGCGGCGAAGCGCGCGAGCGAACTGCCGAGTTCGCCCGAGAATGCCGCGAAGCAGGCATTGATGTCCGAAGACTGGTGGGCATCGGATGCAGGCATTCAGGCGAAAGCGCGCTGGCTCAAGTTCATGCAATAACGGGCGGCGTTCGCACTGCCATTCACGCGCCCGCGGGACCACGGTTCATCGCGGGCGTTCTGTTTTCTGGTTTGCGTTGTGCCGCGCGCAGGGCGATGCGGCGCGCGGTCTTCATCCATCCAACGTGATCGACTATCTGATTCTTGGCGGCGGATCGGCCGGCTGCGTGCTTGCCGCGCGGCTCTCCGAAGACGCCGGCAACAACGTGTGTCTCGTCGAGGCAGGCCGCGACATCTCGCAGGCGACCATGCCCGCCGACATCCGCAGCCGCTATCCTGGCCGCGCTTATCTCGACACGGCGAACCTCTGGCGGCAACTGAAAGCGCGCATGAGCGCGCCCGCCGCGCTGCGCCGCTATGAACAGGCGCGGCTTCTCGGCGGCGGCTCGGCGATCAATGCGCTAATGGCCAACCGCGGCTCGCCCGCCGATTACGACGAATGGCAAGCACTCGGCGCACAAGGCTGGAACTGGCAAGCGTGTCTGCCCTACTTCCGCAAGCTCGAAACCGATTGCGACTTCAACGGCCCGGACGATAGCGGCCTGCATGGCGCGCATGGCCCGCTGCGTATCCAGCGAACCGGACCGCAACGCATCTCCCCATTCGTAAAGGCCGTGCTCAATACGTTGAAGCACGACTATCCGCTGCACGCGGATCAAAATGGTCTGTGGCAAGACGGCACTTTCATCGGCGCGATTGCGGTGAGCGCCCAGGGCGAGCGCATCCCCACATCCGTTTGTTATCTCGACGAGGCCGTGCGGGCGCGGCCCAACCTCACGATTCGCACGAACGAGATCGCTGAGCGCATTCTGTTCGACGCAAAGCGCGCAATCGGCGCGCGCGTGATCCGGCCCGACGGCACCCGTGATGACTTGCGGGCGCGCTGCGTGATCGTCTGCTCAGGGGCGATCCACTCGCCCGCGCTGCTGCTGAGAAGCGGCATTGGCCCCGCGAATGAACTTGCCGCGCTCGGCATCGACGTGCTCGCGGATCGCCAGGGCGTAGGCCGCAATCTGATGGAGCATCCGTCTATCGCGGTGTCCGCGTTTCTGCCTCGCGCCGCGCGCACGCCGTTTCCCGACGAGCATCACGAGCAGGCCATCGTGCGCTTTTCGTCGGGCCTGGCCGGCACGGTGCCGGGCGACATGCACGGCGCGATACTGTCGCGCTCGGGCTGGCATTCGGTCGGCTATCGTCTCGGCACGATGTTCTTCTGGGTCAACAAATCGTATTCGCGCGGACGTCTCACACTCAAATCCGCTAGCGCATTGGATGAACCCAACGTCGATTTTGCAATGCTCTCCGACGCGCGCGATCTCGAACGGCTGAAGCTCGCGCTGCGCTTCGGCGCGCAGACACTCGCCGCACCGGCGATGGCCGCGCATCGCGGCACGGTGTTTCCGTCGAGCTATTCGCCGCGCGTCGCGGCCGTCGCGGTGCCTGGCGCATGGAACGGGCTGCAGCGCGGTGCGCTCGCCGCGCTGCTGGACATCGCGGGGCCGTTGCGGGCATCACTGGTGCGCCGCGTCATCACGCAAGGCGCGACACTCGACGAACTGCTCGCCGACGATGCCGCGCTCACGCAGTTCGTCACACGTTCGGTGGGCGGTACGTGGCACCCGTCGGGCACCTGCCGCATGGGCGCCGCCGACGACCCGCTCGCGGTCACCGATGCGCGCGGCGCCGTGTATGGCGTCGAAGGACTGCATGTGTGCGATGCGTCGTTGATGCCGTCGATTCCATGCGCGAATACGAATGTGCCGACCATCATGATCGCCGAGCGCATTGCCGATCTGCTGCGTGGGCGTTCGAGCGTGGCTTAATCGTGCCCTGATCGCAACCTACTCGCCGTACCCAACAATACCCTTCACTTCGAGAAACGCTTCGAGTCCCCACTCGCCGTATTCGCGTCCGTTGCCTGACTGCTTGTAGCCGCCGAACGGCGAGCCCGCGTCCCAGGCCGGATAGTTCAGATACACGCTGCCCGCGCGCAAGCGCAATGCAATGCGCCTCGCGCGCGCCTGATCCGCGGACTGAACATATGCGGCAAGTCCAAACGGTGTGTCGTTAGCAATGGCGATGGCGTCTTCTTCGTCGCGATACGGCATGATCGCTAGCACCGGGCCGAAGATTTCTTCGCGCGCGATCGTCATCGACGGAGCGACGTTTGCGAATACCGTGGGCCGCACGTAATAGCCGCGCGTCAAACCGTCGGGACGTCCTGGCCCGCCCGCCGCGAGCAGCGCGCCTTCCTCGACGCCCATTTCGATCAGCCGTTGCACGCGTGCGTATTGCACGTCGCTAACGACGGGGCCCATCGTCGTTTCGTCGTCGTCAGCGGGACCGATGCGGTGCGCGGCCGCCGCGCGCTGTGCAATGGCCACGGCCTCGTCGTGCCGCGCTGCCGGCACCAGCATGCGTGTCGGCGCATTGCACGACTGCCCGCTGTTGCTGAAGCACGAGTTCACGCCCGACGTGACCGCGGCTTCTAGGTCCGCGTCGTCGAGAAGAATGTTGGCCGACTTGCCGCCCAGTTCCTGATGCACACGCTTGACGGTCGGCGCGGCCAGCTTCGCGATTTCCACGCCCGCGCGCGTCGATCCGGTGAACGACACCATGTCGACATCCGGATGACTGCATAGCGCGGCGCCGACAGTCGGGCCGTCGCCGTTCAACAGATTGAACACGCCTGGCGGCACGCCCGCCGCGTCGAGAATTTCAGCGAACAGCACAGCGTTCAGCGGAGACACCTCGCTCGGCTTGAGCACCATCGTGCAGCCGGCGGCAATCGCGGGCGCGACCTTGCAGACAATCTGATTGATCGGCCAGTTCCACGGCGTAATCAGCGCGACCACGCCGACGGGCTCATGATTGACGAGCGTCGCGCCCTTCTTGCGCTGCCACGCGAAGCTCTCGCAGGTACGCAGCAGTTCTTCCAGATGACGCTTGCCGAGCGCGGCCTGCCACGCATGCGAGAGCTTTTTCGGCGCGCCGATCTCACGCGAGATCACAGCGGCCATCTCGTCATAGCGCGCCATATAGGCGTCGAGTATGCGGCGGATCAGCGCGATGCGTTCAGCCGGCTGCGTCAGCGAGAACGACGCGAACGCGCGTCTCGCCGCGGCGACCGCGCGCTCGACATCTTCCGCATTGCCCAGCGCGATCTCGGCGAACGCTTCTTCGGTGCAGGGATCGACCACGGCAAGGCGCGTGTTGCCGGACGGCGCAACCCATGCGCCGTCGATATAAAACTTCAGTGCATTCGACATCCGCTTCCCAGTCAGAGGAAATGAAAAGGCATCACGCGCGCGCGCCGGCCGAACGCCGGCTCACGACGACGATCATCACGAGACACAAGGTCAACGCCGTGAGCATGGTGCTGATCGCGGCGATGGTCGGATCGATCTCGTCGCGCAGCGTGACGAACATGCGGCGCGTGAGCGTCTGATTCGCTCCGCCCGATATGAACAGCGCGACGACGGTTTCATCGAGCGCCTGAATGAACACGAACACCGCGCCGGAAATCACGCTCGCCTTGATCTGCGGCAGCGTCACCGTGAGAAAGCTGCGCAGCCGATTCATGCCGAGACTGCGCGCGACCATTTCCTGCGTGCGGTCGAACGTGCGCAAATCCGCGCCGACGGAAATCAGCACGTACGGCAGCCCAAGCATCGTATCCGCGACGATCAGCCCGCCGAGCGTATTCACGTAACCCGCCTGCGTGAACACGAAGAACACGCCCACCGCGACGATGATGATCGGCACCATCAGCGGCAACATCAGCAGCGTGCGCAAATAGCGCATCGACCAATGCGTGCCGTGCTGGATCGCGTAGGCCGCGGCAACGCCGAGCGGCGTCGCGACGAGCGCGGCGCAAACGGATGCCGTCAGCGTCACGCGAGCGGCGTCGATCCATGCGGGGTTGTCGAAGAACGCGTGATACCAGCGCAACGAGTACGCGGGCGGCGGGAACGTCATGAAGCGCGTGTCGGAGAACGATAGCGGCACGACGATCAGCACCGGCAGCATCAGGAACACGAGGATCAGCACGACGAACGCGCCGAGCACCACTCTGCCTAACGGAATCCTGTTCATTTTGCGCCCAGGGTCTTTTCAAGTGGAATCACGCGGCTCGCGGCATAGAAGATCGCGAACACGCAAACCAGCAGCACGACGCTGACCGCGCTCGCCGCTCCCCAACTGTTGTAGATTTCCACGTTGCGGCTCACCACCATCGACACCATGATCGACTTGCCGCCGCCCATCAGTTCGGGCGTGATGTAAAAACCGAGGCACAGCACGAAGACGAGCGTGACGCCCGCGACGACACCGCTCATCGACAGCGGCAGAAACACGCGCCAGAAAACATGCAGCGGCGAGCCGCCGAGGCTCGCGCCGGCCTGCGAGAGGTTCGCTGGAATCTTCTGCATGGCCGAATAAAGCGGCAGCACCATGAACGGCAACAGAATATGCACCATCGCGAGGATCGTGCCGAACTGGTTGTAGGCGAGTTGTATCGGCCGATCCACCAGGCCCATTTCGAGCAGCGCCTTGTTGATGAGCCCGGTGCGCTGCAACAGCACGAGCCATGCGTACGTGCGCACGAGCACGCTGGTCCAGAACGGCAATATGACCATGCCGAGTATCAGCGCGCTCCATCGCGGCGACACCGAGGCCGCGAAATACGCCACGGGATACCCGAGCAGAAGCGTGACGCCGGTCACGATCGCGCTGAGCCTGAACGTGAGCAGGAACGTATCCAGATAGGTGCCCGTGAAGATGCGCCGATAGTTGACGAGCGTGAAGCCGCCGTCATGCCAGATGGACTGCCACGAGAGCCACGCGAGCGGCACCACCAGCAGCACGACGACGACGAAAAGCGCGGGCGCGAGCAACAGCAGCATCGCGCGGTCCTCGCGTTGCCGATGGCGCTCCGACGGGTCCATCGCGGTCGTCTGCATCAAGCTGGGTCCCTGAAAAATCCGTTTGGCTGTCGTCATCATGCACCCACGGCGTCAAGAAACTGATACCACGCAGCGACGACGCGAACGCCCGGCGCGCGCAGCGAATGAAACGGCACGGGCCGCAAGCCTTGCTGGCCTAGCAATGCGAGCTCAGGCGTTTCGCCGAGCGCGAGCGCCGCGGCATGCTGGCCGAGCAGGCTCGCCATTGCGACACCTGCTCCGTTATACCCGAGACAAAACGTCGTGACGTCGTCGCTTCGGCCAACATGCGGCAGCGAGTTGAAGGTCATGCCGACATAGCCCGACCATTGGTACTCGATCTGCACGTCCGCGAGATCGGGAAACAGCGCGACCATCGCGCGGCGCAGCGCGTCGAAACCGGTGGACTGCCCTTCCTTGCCGAACGCGTCGCGTCCGCCGAACAGCATGCGGCCGTCAACCTTGCGAAACCACTTCATCATGCGACGCGTTTCCGTATAGCTGCGGCGCTGCACCATCAGGCGCGCGTCGAGTTCCGCGGGCAGACGCTCCGTTGCGATCATCGCGCTGCGAAACGGCACGAGCTCGCGTTGATAGGCGGCGGTCGCGGCCGTGAGGTCGGAATAGGCATTCGTCGCGACGATCACCTGCTTCGCGCGCACCGTGCCGTGAGGCGTGCGCAGCACGGCGCCGCCGGAGCCACCCACGCCGCGCTCAGCACGCGTCATCTCGACGATCGGCGTTGCTTCGTAAATCGGCACGCCGCGCGCGGTCAGTCCGCGCGCGATGCCGTACACGTATTCGAGCGGCAGGATCGTGCCGGCATCGGCGCTCAATACGCCGCCGACAAATTCCGCCGATCCCGTCTCGCGAGTTATTTCCGCGGCCGATTGCACGGTCATCGACGTATCGCCCAGTTGCGTGCGCACCCAGTCCGCTTCGGCACGAATCGCTTCGAACGCTCGCTCGGTATGCGCGCAACGCAGGCTGCCCGTATGCTCGAAACGCGCGCGCTCGAGCTTGAATTCGTCGACGAACGATTCGACCACGCGCACGCCTTCATGTGCGAGCCGGTGCATGCGCTTGGCGGTATCGAGTCCATGCAGCTTGTCGATCTGCGGAAACGACAAGCGGAATTTCGACGACACCACGCCGCCATTGCGCCCACTCGCGCCCCAACCCACCGGGTTTGCATCGAACACCGCGCAGTCGACGCCGCGTTTTTGCAGCGCATACGCGGCGGCGAGGCCCGAGTAGCCCGCGCCGATCACGGCCACATCGACGATGAGATCGCGAGCGAGCGGCGCGCCCGTGCTGACGGGCGCCTGCTTTTCGGCAGTGCGCGCCGCCATCGCGCGCCATAACGAATCGGGCTGCGGGCGTTGCGAGGCGTTGTGAATCGCGGGCGCGAGCATGACTTTAAGCGGCGCGCGCTTCGGCTTCGACCGCGTCGGCGAGCGCGCCGAGCGTCGCGAATTTGAAGGTCGGCGTCGTGACGGCTTCCGGAACCGGCGTCGCGCCGAAACCCTTCATGCCCTGACGGCGCTCGATCCAGCAGGTCGCGTAACCGAGCTTCGTCGCGATGCCGATGTCGTGATACTGGCTCTGCGCGGTGTGCAGGATTTCGTCGAACTTGAAGCCGAACGCGGCCTGACGTCCACGGTTATAGGCGAAGAATTGCGGGTCCGGCTTCGCGACGCCGGTTTCGTCGCAGCACACGGTGTCGTCGAACGGATCGCCGAGGGTGTGCGCGTACGCCGACAACGCGACGCGGTCCGCGTTCGTCATCGCAACGAGCCGGTAGTGTTTGCGCAGGCGCTTCAAGGCTTCCACCGAATCTTCGAACGCGGGCCATTCGAGCACGTCGCGCTGGAATGCGGCGGCGGATTGCGCGTCGTCGGGCAGGCCGAGTTCCTTCGCGAGATACAGATAGACGTTCGCCATCTCGTGACTGGAGCGCCCCGGATATTGCGCGCGTCCGCGCATATACGGTTCGAAGATCTGATCGTCGGTGAGGTCTTTCGCCGCCGCGCCGCCCAGGCGCCGCACGGACGCGAGCACGCCCTGTTCGAAGTTGATCAGCGTGCCGACGACATCGAACGTCAGGACCTTGAAATCGGTGAGCTTCATTGCATCATCCTTTGCGGGTTGTGAGGGTTGCGTGAATTGCGCAAGAGGTAAGCCCGGGCGGGCGCGAGAAGAATCAGGCGGGCACGACGATGGTGTCCTGCGGATCGAGCAACACCGTCATAGGCTCGCCCGGCGATGGAATGCGGCGACGCGCGTCGTGATTGCCGGGTTGGCGCAAGCTGATCGACGTGCCGTCGGCGAGCGCGGCGAACACGCGCAAACTCTCGCCCTGATACAGCACTTCGGTCACGCGGCACGACAGCCGGTTGGCGCCTTCGGCGGAACCGCCGTCGATCACGAGCTTTTCGGTTTGCACGGCAAGCAGCAGACGCTCGCCGCGCGGCAACGGATGCGCGGTGCGCAGCAGCGCGTCGCCGAGCCGCACGGCGTCGTCGCCGGCGCGGCTCACGTCGAGCAGCGTCGCCTCGCCGATGAAGCTCGCGACGAACGCATCGCAAGGCCGGTCGTACAGACGCTCCGGCGTATCGATCTGCACGAGCTTGCCGTTCTTCAGCACCGCGACGCGGTCGCTCATGGTGAGCGCCTCGCGCTGATCGTGCGTCACGTAGACGATCGTCGCGCCGAGCTTGCGGTGCAAACGCCGCAGCTCGATCTGCATCGTCTCGCGCAATTGCTTGTCGAGCGCGGACAGCGGTTCGTCCATCAGGATGAGTTGCGGCTCGAACACCATCGCTCTGGCGAGCGCGACGCGCTGACGCTGGCCGCCCGAAAGCTGGCTGATGTTGCGCGCCTCGAAGCCGCTCAGTTCGACCATCGCGAGTGCGTCGGCTACTTTTTTCGCCCAGCCCGCTTTCGGCTCGCGGCGCGCGCGCAGCGGGAACGCCACGTTCTCGCCGACCGTCATGTGCGGAAACAGCGCGTAGTTCTGGAACACGATGCCGATATTGCGTTTATGCGGCGGCGCAAATGTAATGTCATTCTCGCCGACCCAGACCGCGCCCGAACTCGGCTGAACAAAGCCGCCGAGGATGCCGAGCAGCGTCGTCTTGCCCGAGCCCGACGGCCCTAGCAGCGACACGAACTCGCCGGGCGCGATGTCGAGCGAAACGTCGTCCAGCGCGACCACCGGACCGTAGCGCTTGCCTGCCGACCGGATCGAGACTCCTGTTTTCGCTCGTGCGTCCATTGCGTTTTTTCTCGCTAAAGGGGCTGCGTTAGGGAAAATATAGGTGGCAAACTTTTTGGCGGCAATTCCCAAATTGTTGGATCGGGCATAACATGAAGTCATGCCGAATCTACGCAAGAAATTGCCGAGCGCGAATGCGCTGTTCGTCTTCGAAGCCGCCGCGCGCTGCGGCAACTTCACGCGCGCCGCGCAGGAACTCTATGTGAGCCAACCCGCCGTGAGCCGCATGCTCGCGCGCATGGAAGACCACATCGGAGTGCGCCTTTTCGAGCGCGTACGCGGCGGCATCGAGTTGACGGAGAACGGGCGCATTCTCTATCGCAAGATCTCCGAAGGATTCAATGGCATAGAGAGCGCGATACGCGAAATCGAGGCGCGCGCCACGGGCGTCGAGTCGGTCACACTCTCGGTGTCGACCGGCTTTACGACGCATTGGCTGATGCCGCGCATGAGTCGCCTGAACCAGGCGTTTCCGTCGATTGATCTGAGGTTTCAGCTCATTTCGGGGCGCATCGGCGGGCCGCTGGTCGACGTCGATCTCGGCATGCGGTTCTTGCACGCCGACGAAATCGACGACAACAGCGTGCTCGTCATGCCCGAAACGCTGATGCCCGTATGCAACCCGCGCTACCAGGAAACGGCGCAAACGGAGGCGGGCCGCGAGCATGGCGATACGGTCATCGTGATGGACGACGAGGAGCGCGGCTGGCATCACCGCTTTGGCGCGTTCGAGCAGCATGGCCGGCGCGTCGCGGGCATGCTCAGCTTCAACGACTACGCGATCGTCGTGCAGGCCGCGCTGCTCGGCCAGGGCATCGCGCTTGGCTGGTTGAACGTGGTGTCGCACTGGCTATCGCAGCGCGCGCTGGTCCCCGCCGAGGAGCAGATCATCGTGACGAGTCGGCGCTGCTGCCTGGTGTCGCCGGCGAACCGGCCATTGCGGCCGATTGTTGCGGATGTGCGCGACTGGATCGTCGAAGAGATGCGTGCCGATTTGCGCACGTTGGAGAGTGCGTATCCGCAGTTGGGGTTGCGGGGGGCATTGAAGGAGTGCGGCGTGACTATCGGCTGAGGGCCGCTCGCTCAAAGTCCCTGTTTCATCGTATTGAGCGTGGAGCCGAAAGACTGATGCGCGTTGACCGCATTGATGATATCCGCGAGGAACCACGGGAGAATCAATTGAGTATTGGGATCGGTCACGCCGACGCTTAGTACGGGCGGCTTCGGTTTGGACTTAGACGCGTGCTGATCGGTGCGCGCGGTGGGCGTGGTGGAGGTTGCGGCAGTGGGTGGCACTTGTCGCGTGTCTCGCTCAGCGGACGGCGGCCATGTCGATGAACAGCCGGCCGCGAAGATCGCAGTGATAGCCACAGTAGCGCTGACGTAAAACCGCTTCATGATGTGAACTCCCGCTATATTGCTTCGACAGAAACGGCAGGCGCGAAGTTCGTCGGAAGGCGTTGCAGCGCTCTGGGCCGGGCCTTTTCCGAACCAAGCCAGCATCTCGCGCAAGCCCTGCGCACGCGAACTCTGGTACGCTGCGCCCTTTGCAACAGCTTGCATTCGACTCGATGGAAACTCCTTTCAACGATCGCGGCGTGTCGGTCACCCGCAATGCGCTTTCATCCGCCGGCCAGGTTTTCCCGCTGCGCGACATCGTCAGCGTGAAGGTCGTCACCGTGCAGAAGAATAAGGTATTGCCCATTACGATTTCGGTCGTGGGACTCGTCGGCGCAATTGTCGGCGGCGTGCTTCGCGCGCCGGTGGGAATCGTGTGCGGCGTGATGCTGGCGGTCGTCGGCTGGCTCACGTGGGCGACGCAGGATGTCACGCACCGTCTGATGGTGCAAACGGCCAATGGCGAACGCGAGGCGCTGTCGAGCGTCGATCGCGACTTCGTCGAGCGCGTCGGCGCGGCCGTGAACGAAGCCAAGGGCGCAGCCGCTTCGGCTTCCGCCACGCAGAAAGTTTGAGTAAGCCGATGTTAGGCCCGCGCTCGCGGGCTTGTTAAAGCGGCCGACGGCATAGGTAGATGTGCGCGTCGGCGTCACGCTAAACGCAAATCGCCGCGGCATCGAGCCGCGCTTCCCTTCACACATCTTTGCAAGTGCTCGCCGGTGGCCGGTTAGAGTCGCCGCTCCTGTTATCGCGCGTTCACTTTCGCAGGCCTCGCGATGCGTCGCTCTCTGTGCGTAGCAGCCGCATGCATCGCCTTCGCAAGGGACCGCCTTTTTGCGAGCGTGTCTCATGTCCCTGCTTACTGTCACTGGTTATGCCGCGCGCCGGCATCTGCACCTGCATCTGCATCTTCGTCTGCATCGTCATTGGCGCCGTTTGACGGCCGCCGCGCTGTTTGCGACCGGCGCGCTCACCGCGCTCAGCGGCTGCTCGACCACTTTTCCGACGCCCACGCCGCCCGCCTCGAGCGTTTCGCTGATCAACGGCGGCAAGGACGGCGTGCTGATTCCGCTACACGTCGAACGTGCCGATGAAGACCACGCGCGTCTGGGCCTGCCCGTTCAACTCGACGGCAAGCCGGTCTACGTGGCGCTCGATACGGGCACGCAAGGCGTGCGCGTGTTGAAGTCGGTGCTGCCCGGTTCGGACTATCCGAGCGCCGCGCCGGCGAGCACGCTGCTGCTCGCGAACGGCGCGCAAATTTCGGGCGCCACGGTGAAAGTGCCGATGAGCGTCGCGGGATCGAACGCAGTAAAGGTCGACGCGCAGGCCGTGGACGCCGTCAGTTGCCAGGCCAACGCCAAACGCTGCGTCGCGATGGACGGCTACACCGGCGAATTCGGCTGGGCTTTCTCCGGACTGTTCGGCGTGGGCGCCGCGCAACCGGACGACACCTGTTGCACGCAACCGCTGCGCGCGCTCGTCGGCCACATCGGCGAACGCTATGTGGTGCATGCCAGTTTCGCGAAACCGTACTTGCTGCTGAGCCCGTCGAGCGCGATCACGAAGGACTACACGATGGTGCCGATGACGGTATCGAAGGACGGCGCGTTGCAGTGGCCGCGAGGCTGCGTCAATGTCGGCGACAAGACGACGTTTTGCGCGCCGCTGGTGTTTGCCACGGCAACCACTGGCATGATCCGCGTCGAAACCGATACGGCGCCGAACTGGACCGGCGACGACAGCGCCGGCAAGGTGCTCATTCAAGGCAACTACAACGCGGCCATTGGTTCGGGCAAGTGGGTGCATCGCTACGACGACGCGCAAGTCACCATCGTCAAGGCGCAACCGGGGGCAAACCGCATCGTGATCGGTCTGATGGGCATGCAGAACATCGACGTGCTGTTCGATTTTCCGCACGCTCAGTTGGGGCTTTATGCGCGGGATACGGTTGAGAAGTTGACGCCTTGAGGGTGGTGTTTTAAGTAAAAGAAAGGCCGTGCGTCGGTGGATGTGGTGGGTTGTTATTCACCGACGTAATGCCGTGCGCTCTTTCCATAGCGTCGTAAAAGTAGCGTCGTACTGGCCGCTCCGGCTACGTACTGATTCGCCATCCTTACTTCTAGGTATTGGGTGCGCTTGGTCATGAAAGACACCCCAACGTCGGATCGGTTTCCGACCTTTGGGGAGTACCGCGCGAGCATGGTCAATCAGGGCCAAAACATCGCCCTGTCGTAGCCGGTAGCCGCACGGCCGGCGTCTTCGTTGGTTTCGGATGTATGGGAATGTCGAATCAGGAAGATCGCAAGGGGAACGACGTATGCATTCGCGACGATCGGTGCGCGCACGGAGCGCGGCGGATGCGTTACTAGTGGTTCGGAGGTTTGCATCGACGGCTTTCCGCTAGCGTGCGTTGGCGATGTCGTGACGTATAGCGATGGTAGTCAAGCGGTGATGGACGAGAGAGAGCCAACAACTAGGGCTTGAAGTAGCGCACCGAACAGGAGACAAGCATGTTTGATCGACTTGTAGCAGATGGAGACCGCACCACGACAGGCGGAGAAGTTATTGGCCGTAGTGACTTCTATAACGAACAAGGCAGGATGTACGCGCGCAAGGAAAACCATGCGACGTGCGGAAACTGCAAAGGCGGATGGCCAATCTACGGCACTGCAAGCAACTGGATGGATGACGGCTCCCCATATGTGAAGGACCTGGACCGCGTTCTATGCCCATGCGGTAGGAATTTTGTTCTTGCCGCAGGTTCGTCCAATGCGTTCTATTCCGACAGCAAAGGTGAGGCCCCGGCCGCGCCGACGCTAGCTCCAACGACTTCTATCTATGACCAGCAATACACACTCAGGAATAGCGCCGGTGAACCGTTCGAGAACGTGCCCTATCGCGTCCGTATTGGTTCCGAGGTCATAGCGAGTGGAGTAACGGACTCACGCGGAATGACGCAACGAATCGCCACCGAAGACGCGCGCCGGCTAACACTCGAAATTATCCTGAGCCTCTAACGCGACTTCCGGTCGGTATCCCCGCCCGATTGGGAGCATGCCATATCGGATCGTCGTTGATGGAGACCGCGTCATAGCGGCAACCACGAACCGTAACGGCCAAACGGATCACATAGAAACGCAGAAGATTTCGCCCCGCAATTTCAAGTGGAGAAGCAAGCATGTCCGATGATGCAGAGTGGGTAACGGTCCACGATACAGCAATCGCCAATACGAATCCGGATTCGATGGTTCATGTCACGATCAATACAGTGCCCATATGCTCGAACATGACGAATAAGCAATTCGCCGAAACCGTTATGCGAGCGCGCGATGCAGGGCTCACATTAATCAAGGATCGTATTGCGGCGGTAGCACAATGGGATGCGAACGAGCAGGCCCGCGCTAAAACCTATTTCGGTCGTGCAGACGATGAAATTCGAAGCACCCTGGCCGCCAGACTCCCGCGCTTGCTCGCGGCAATGCAAGAGCTAGTGCCCGAGAAAATTGTCCGCTGGGATGACGCCTCAAACAGAAATCTTACCTGCTCCGTTGTACCTGATAACGGACAGAATCGGGCCGGCGTGTGTAAGCCCGATTCAGAGAAGCGCGTTATTGCGATCTATAGTGCTTTCTGCACGGATTCCAACGGCGAGTTGTGGCACGGTGCGAAGGTCAAGACGCTGATACACGAATGCACGCACTTCACCGACACGTTCAACTCCGACGATATCATGTACGGCAACACTGAAAGCGGGATGCATGCTTTCGCATTGGGGAACCGCGACAAGGCGATACGGAACGCCGATAGTATTGCGGGCTATATTGCGACCTTTGACAAGACAGTAGCGCGATGAAAAAACTAATATCCACATGTTTTATCTCCATTGCAGTGGCTACGACTTTCCTGTCGATGCAAGCACGGGCATGCACGATCAGCGAGTCAATGGAAACACGACTTCCCTTTAACGCCGTCGAGCTAACGAACAGAGATAGATTATCAATTGCCAACATCGTACTGGAAGCAAAAAAATGGCCTGACGTCGACATCCAGGCCGTAATCATTGCGGGTGCATACGTTGGAGAGAAGGATCGCGAAAGATTAAAAAGCGAGCGCGGCGAACTCGTGAAATCTTATTTAGTCCAGTTAGGGATTAATCCACAGAACGTTCTGATTGAGCCAAAGGTCTTTACCAACGAAATGGTAAAAAACGAGGACGGCACTTTGAACCTGCATCAAATCTCAATTGAGCTTGTGCCTTTGTGTAAAGGTGGTTGCGAACGGCTTTGCGACGATCCACGGATCACACCGCATAGCCGATCTATCAAGTAAATGTTGGCCCCGCTTCGGCGGGGCTCTTCACGTGAGCTTCAACCGCGCGTGGTCATGCGTGGTGTCGGTATGCCTTTAGCTGCTCGCTGTGCCTCCTCACGAAAAGCACCCCAAAGCTCAGTTCGCTGTCCAACCTTGGGGGTGCAGTTCAGCCTCGTTCTTTCCCGCACGCGCAACCCACAACCCGCGCCCAACCAACCCCCCCTCACCCCAAACTAAGCGGATTCACCCGCCATATCTCCCGAGCATACTCAGCGATCGTCCGATCCGACGAAAACTGCCCCATGCCCGCGACATTCTCAATCGCGCTTTCCGTCCACGCGCGCTTGTCGACGAAACGCGCGTCCACTTCGTTTTGCGCCTTCGCGAACGCCGCGAAATCGGCGAGCACCATGTAGTGATCGCCCCAATCCACCAGCGTGTGGAAAATATCGGAGAAACGCAGCGGGTCGTCGGGTGAGAAGTAGCCGCCGCGAATCTGGTCGAGCGCCATGCGCAATTCGGCGTTCTGCTCGTACACTTCGCGCGGACGGTAGCCGCTCGCGCGCAGATCGTCCACCTCGTCCGCGGTATGGCCGAAGATGAAAATATTCTCGCGGCCCACCGCATCGCAGATCTCGATGTTCGCGCCATCCATCGTGCCGATCGTCAATGCCCCGTTGAGCGCGAGCTTCATGTTGCCGGTGCCCGATGCTTCCGTGCCGGCCATCGAAATCTGCTCGGACAAATCGGCGGCCGGAATGATCAGTTCCGCCACGCTCACGCCGTAGTTCGGCACGAACACCACCTTGAGACGGTCGCCAATCAGCGGATCGTGATTGACCTTCTGACTCACATCGCCGATCAGTTTGATGATCGTCTTCGCCATCCGGTAAGCGGACGCGGCCTTGCCCGCGAACATCACCACGCGCGGCACCCAGTCGCGCTCCGGGTTCGCGCGAATCTGGTTGTAGCGTACGATCACATGCAGCACGTTCAGCAATTGCCGCTTGTATTCGTGGATGCGCTTCACCTGCAAATCGAACAGCGCGTCGGGATTGAAATGCAGCTTCGTATGATGCGCGAGCCGCTGCACGAGCCGCAACTTGTTCTGCCGCTTGGCCTCGCGAAATGCTTCGATGAACTCACTATCGCTACGCAGTTCGCGCAATTGCGCGAGTTCGAACAGATTGCCGCGCCAATGCGTGCCGATCTTCTGATCGATCAGCGACGACAGCGACGGACTCGCCTGCGATAACCAGCGCCGCGGCGTAATGCCGTTCGTCACATTCGTGAAGCGGTCTGGATAAATGCGCGCGAAGTCGGCGAAGATGTCGCGCGTCATCAGTTGCGAATGCAGCTTCGACACGCCATTCACCTTGTGGCTCGCGACAATCGCCAGATACGCCATGCGCACGCGCCGCTGTCCGTATTCATCGACAAGAGAAATGCGGCGGATCATCTCCGCGTCGTGACCCGACTGCTCGCTCACATGCTTGAGAAAACCGGCATTGATCTCGAAGATGATCTCGAGATGCCGCGGCAACAAACGCGACAGCATTTCGACGTCCCACGTTTCGAGCGCCTCGGGCATCAGCGTGTGATTCGTGTACGAGAAAATCTGCGTGACGTGTTTCCACGCCTTGTCCCACGGCAGATGATGCACGTCCACGAGCAAGCGCATCAGTTCGGGAATCGCCAGCACCGGGTGCGTATCGTTCAGATGCACCGCGACCTTTTCGGAGAAGCGCCCGAACGTGCTGTGCGTGCGCTGATAGCGGCGGATCAGATCCTGCATGGTCGCCGAAACGAAGAAGTACTCCTGCCGCAAACGCAGTTCGCGGCCGGCCGGCGTGGAGTCGTCCGGATACAGCAGCCGCGATACGTTCTCCGACATGTTCTTCGTGTCCACCGCATTGCGATAATCGCCGCGGTTGAACGCGCCGAGATCGAGCTCGTCGGTGGCGCGCGCGGACCACAGGCGCAGCGTGTTGGTCGCGTCGGTCGCGTAGCCTGGAATCACCGTGTCATACGCGGTGGCGTTCACATGCTCGGTGTCGATCCATTCGACCTGATCGCCGCGCTGCACGGTGCGTCCGCCGAAATGCACGGTGTACTTGATCTCGGGCCGCGGAAATTCCCACGGATTGCCTGCGCGCAGCCAGTAATCCGGCGCCTCGACCTGCTCTCCGTCGACGATCTCCTGACGGAACATCCCGTATTCATAACGGATGCCGTAACCGAAGCCCGGAATACCGAGCGTGGCCATCGAATCGAGAAAGCATGCGGCAAGGCGGCCGAGGCCGCCGTTGCCGAGCGCGGCGTCGGGCTCGATGTCGGTCAGCGCGTCCATGTCGACGCCGAGACTCGCGAGCGCTTCCTTCATCTGATCGTGGATGCCGAGCGCGAGCAACGCATTCGTGAAGGTCCGGCCGATCAGGAATTCCATCGACAGGTAGTAGACGCGCTTCACGTCCTGTTCGTATTGCAGGCGCGTGGTTTTCATCCAGCGCGCGACGAGCCGGTCGCGCACGGCAAGCGCCGCGGCATGCAGCCAGTCATGCGGATGCGCGGTGACGGCGTCCTTGCCGACGCCGTACATCATGCGATTGGAAATTGAGCGCCGTAGCGCGTCGACGGTACTGTTGAGCTGGTCGAATTCCAGATCGACGGCTGTCATCGAAGCCTCCGGTAAAAGCGCTGCGACATGCGCGAACCGCACAGATGACGGACGGGAGGCGCGTGCCGGTCAGGCGGGTTAAGAATCAGAGTAGGACATTTTACGACTCCCGGATGCCGGCGAGCGCGGGTGCGGGTCACGCACATGCCATGCCCGCCTGCGCGCGCGGCTATCAGCCGGAACGCCCGCTTGGACGCACGGGCGCGGTGCAACGCGCGCGTGATTGGGCACTGTGCGCGTGCATCGGGCTGTTATCGACGGTGATGTCAAAGTGTGAAGGCGGGCAACGCGAGCGTGACATCATGCGACGTGGATCGCGTGACACTTGCGATTATTTTTTTGGCGCTGGCACGAGGGCGCGAGCACGCGAGGATCCGAAGTGGCAATGTGATCGAATCGCGGCTTCATCTGCCAGGCGATGTGACTGTCAAGCGATCGCGCGCATCAACATTCTTCGCCGTGCGTAACGCGTGAGTGCGAGCGCTCACCGATTCGAAGACGCCCGACGGGGCTGACAGTTAGTTGCGTCCGCACGGGATTTCATACGGCTTACGACCCATGAGCGGCTCTGCACGATTTCCGCGTCTCTGTAACAATCGCTACATTCGCCGCGCGGTGCCTTGGTCCCGTTTGGTCGTTCCTCCGGCCGGCCCGCGCTCCTGCTGTTCACCTGGTCTTGCCCCTCGCGCGCCGCATCGCCGATATGCGGCGCGTCGACGTGCCTATCTCCGACGAGCAACCCGTGTCCGATAGACTCAGCGCCGCATCCGCACCGCCCTTTCCCGCGGATGCCCCCATGTCCGCCGCCAACCGCCGCGCGATGGCCGCGATCATGCTCGCCGTCGCGCTCGCCACGCTCGACACCGCGATCGCCAACACGGCGCTGCCCGCGATCGCCGCGGATCTGCACGCGGCGCCCGCGGCATCGGTGTGGATCATCAACGCGTATCAGCTCGCGATGGTCGCGACGCTGCTGCCGCTCGCCGCGCTTGGGGACATCGTCGGGCATCGGCGGATTTATATCGGCGGCATTGCGCTGTTCACGCTGGCTTCGCTCGCATGCTCGCTGGCGCCGACCCTCCCCATGCTCGCCGGCGCGCGCGTGCTGCAAGGCCTCGGCGCGAGCGCGATCATGAGCGTGAACACCGCGCTGATCCGCTTCCTGTATCCGCCGCATCGGCTCGGACGCGGCCTCGGCACCAATGCGCTGATCGTCGGCGTATCGTTCGCGGTCGGGCCGACGGTGGCGTCGCTGATCCTGTCGGTTGCCTCGTGGCCGTGGCTGTTCGCGGTCAACGTGCCGCTCGGCGTGCTCGCGCTGGCTTTCGCGTGGCCCGCGCTGCCGCACACTGAGCGCGGCACGCACGGTTTCGATCCGGTCGCCGCGCTACTGAACGTCATCACGTTCGCCGCCCTGATCTTCGCGCTCGGCGAAGGCGCGCAGCGCGCGTCGACGCAACTCGTGCTGGGCGCCGCGGTGATCGCACTCGTCTTCGGCGCGCTGCTGATTCGCCGCGAAGCCGGCCACCCCGCGCCGATGCTTCCCGTCGATCTGTTCAAGCGGCCGGTGTTCGCGCTGTCGGCGGTGACGGCGGTCTGTTCGTTCGCCGCGCAAGGGCTCGCGTTCGTGTCGCTGCCGTTTTATTTCGAGGATGTGCTGCATCGCAGCCAGGTGGAAACCGGCTTTCTGATGACGCCGTGGCCGGTTGTCGTCGCGTTGGCCGCGCCGCTCGCGGGCAGTCTGTCGGATCGCTATCCGCCCGGCCTGCTGGGCGCGATCGGGCTCGCGGTGATGTCGGCGGGCATGGCGTCGCTCGCGCTCTTGCCGGTGCATCCGCACGTGTTCGATATCGGCATCCGCATGGCGATTTGCGGCGCGGGTTTCGGCTTTTTCCAATCGCCGAATCTGAAAGCGCTGATGGCGAGCGCGCCGCCCGAGCGCAGCGGCGGCGCGAGCGGCATCGTCGCGACCGCGCGGCTGCTCGGGCAGACCACGGGCGCGGCGCTAGTCGCGTTGAGCTTCAGCGTGGCGGGCCGGCATGGCCCGACGCTCGCGCTCGGCGCCGGCGCTTTCTTTGCTGGCGCGGCGAGCCTCGCGAGCGGTTTGCGGCTTCTGGCGCCGTCGCATCGCGCGGGCGTGCATGTGAAAACGTCGGCGAAATAGAAACGGGCGCGCGGCAGGCGTTCAGCCTAAGCGCGCCCCGGCACAATCAACGCGCGGCGAAATAGTCCTTCACCGCCGCGATAAACGTGTCGATGTCGGCGCGCGACACGTCCTTGTGCGTGACGAAGCGCGATGCGTAGAGCATCTGCGTGAGGATGCCGCGCTCCTTGAGCCACGCTTCGAGCGGCGCGCAATGCTGCTGCGGCAACTGCGCGAACACCATGTTGGTCGCCACCGACTGCACCTTCACCTGACCGATCGTTTCGAGCCCCGCCGCCAGATGCGCGGCGTTCGCGTGGTCGTCGGCGAGACGCTCGACGTTGTGATCGAGCGCGTACAGGCAGGCCGCCGCGAGCACGCCGGCCTGACGCATGCCGCCGCCGAGCACCTTGCGCCAGCGGTGCGCGACGTCAATGAGCGCGCGGCTGCCGACCAGCACCGAGCCGACCGGCGCGCCCAGTCCCTTCGAAAAACAGATCGACACCGAATCGAACGGCTCGCACAAAGCCGCGACCGGCTTGCCCGACGCAACCGCCGCGTTGAACACGCGCGCGCCGTCGAGATGAGCCGACAAACCATGTTGGCGCGCGAGCTGAACGGCTTGCGCGACGTAGCTCTCGGGCAACACCTTTCCGCCGATCGTGTTTTCCAGCGCCAGCAACCGCGTACGCGCGAAGTGGTTGTCGATCGGCTTGATCGCGGCCGCGATTTTTTCGAGCGGAATGGTGCCGTCAGGGGCATTTTCGAGCGGCTGCGGCTGGATGCTGCCGAGCACCGCCGCGCCGCCGCCTTCGTATTTGTACGTGTGCGCCAACTGGCCGACGATGTATTCGTCGCCGCGCGCGCAATGCGCCATCAACGCCGCGAGGTTGCTTTGCGTGCCGCTCGGGAAGAACAGGCCCGCTTCCTTGCCAGTGCGTTCGGCGAGGGTGGCTTGCAGACGCAGCACGGTGGGGTCGTCGCCCCAGACGTCGTCGCCTGTTTCGGCGGCCGACATGGCCGCGAGCATCGCCGGAGTCGGACGGGTTACGGTATCGCTGCGCAGATCGATCATTGTGTGTCCCAGTGCGTCTTTCGAGTGAGAAGCCATGACGGGCGGCCGGCGCCGCTCGTATTGCTCATGCTGCTCGCCGTGGCGAGAAGCACGGATCGGGCGCCGGCTTGTGAGCCACACAGTGTATTCAATTTGCACGGCGCTCGCAGAGCCGCGTGAGCGTGAGCGCGCGCCGCCGCAGGTCAGCCCGGCCCGGGCTTGCTCAGCCGCCCGGCTTCGGCAGCCACGCGAGCGGATCGACCGGCTGCCCGTTCTGGCGAACCTCGAACTGGACGGAGCCGACGCCGCGGCCGTCCACCCCGACTTCGCCGATGGTCTGCCCTTGCGCGACCGCATCGCCTTCCTTCACGAGCAGCGTGCTGTTCTGCCCATACGCGGTGATCAGCGAGTCGTCATGCTTGATGATGATGAGCGGGCCATACGCCTCGATGCCCGAACCCGCGTAGACCACGCGGCCGGTGGCGGCCGCCTTGACCGGATCGCCGGGGCGTCCGCCGATCACGATGCCGTTCGACTTGCCCGGCGCAAACGTCTTCAGAACCGGGCCGCGCAGCGGCCATTGCAGCACGCCTTGCTGCGGTCCGGCGGAGGCAGTCGCACCCGGCGCCGTCTGGCCGCCTGGACCCGTCGCAGCATTCGGCGCGACGCTCGCGGGCGGCGCCACGACGCTGCCGGAGGCCATCGGCGGAGCGACGCGCAGCACCTGTCCGGGCGCGACAGCCGCGTTCACCGGCAGGCCGTTCCAGGTCGCGAGGTCCTGCGGCCTATGCCCGTATGCCGATGCGATGCCGGCGAGCGTATCGCCCTGATTGACGCGGTAGAAACCGGCCGGCACGGGCACCGTGCTGAGCGTGGTCGGCCGCGCCTGGTTATTGCCGTAGAACGGCGTGCTGTCCCACGGCATGCTGGTGCAGCCGTTGAGTATCACGGCCAGCCCGGCGGCCGCCAGCAGACGGGTCGCGACCGATGAAGTCCCCGTCGATTGCCTTGGTCTCGTCATGTGATTTTCCTCGACATTTTTTGATTCAATCTTGTGATTCGATCGACTTCAATCGATGCCTCTAGCATTCCGCGTGCCGCTGATCCCGCGGCACTCAAACGCTGCCCTCGGCCTCGACCACGAGAATCCGCGCGGCGCCAAGCGGATGCGCGACATGCTCGGTGCCGACCGATGCGTAGAACACATCGCCCGTTTCCAGAATCGCCGCCTGTTCGACGCCATCTTCGCGATAGCGCATCTCGACGCGGCCGTCCAGCACGGCGAACACTTCCTCGCCGTCGTTGACGTGCCACTTGTACGGCTGATCGGTCCAATGCAGACGCGTGGTGATGCCGCCCATATTGGCGATGTCGAGCGCGCCCCAGGCGCGCGTCGCGGTGAAGCTCCTGCTGCGAATGATCTTCATGGTCCCAAGGGCACGGGTTAAAGGACGGCGCGGATTCAGCCGCTGTTGGGCCGCGGTTCGATGTTCGAGCCCGAAGCGGCAGCCGTCCGAGCCGCCCGAGCCGCTGTGAGCCACTGCCAGCGCCGCGATTTCGAACGGCCATTATAAGTCGCGTCGCGCACGCGTCTCGCCGATAC
This sequence comes from Paraburkholderia sp. RL17-368-BIF-A, assembly GCF_046054045.1. NCBI lineage: Bacteria > Pseudomonadati > Pseudomonadota > Betaproteobacteria > Burkholderiales > Burkholderiaceae > Paraburkholderia > Paraburkholderia sp. RL17-368-BIF-A. Next base: position 19,697 of record NZ_JARESN010000016.1, on the reverse strand, counting down.
CGCGCCCCGTTCGGCGCAATCGTGTGAGCATTGAAACCTTTGGACCCTCATCTATACTCAACTTTGCTGCGCCTGCGTGGCGCAGGCGCAAACGACCGGGTCCCGCAAGGAGTTGAGGATGAACAACGCCACCTTTCTGGCCGTGCAACTCAGCGTCGACGACGTCGCCGCGTCGCCGGGACTGGCCGAGTTGCTGAACATGCATCTGATTTTCGCCGCCGACGTCGCCGAAGCGGCCGACGCGCTCGTACAGCTTGCGAGCATCGCCGGACTCGCGAGCGGCGTCGAGGCGCGCGTCGAGATTCCCGCCGTCGCGATCGAGCGGCTGCGCGAGGCGCTCGACAATCTCAGCGGCTACGACGAATCATGGCTGCTCGCGCTCGAACCGAGCCGCGCGCTATTCGACGACATCGGCCGGCAACGCACGCTGCATTGAGGCTGCGCTCGCACGCGAAGTCCGCGTCGACGCGCAGCCCGGCGAGCCCGATGGAACCTGCGTCATCCATCGGCCTACGCTACCGGGCTTCCGCATTTCGCTCACCGCCCAATCCGCCAGTTAGCCGGAACGCTTGATTGCCGGCGTCGTCTGGTCGTTTCGGGCGAGTCAACTGGAGGAACCGCCGTGAAAAGTCTCCTGAACCGCCGTAGCGTGCTGACCGGTCCGTCGCATGTCGTGAGGGTCCCGCAGAGCCATCCCGCCGCATCCGATTCGCCCACTGACGCGCACGACGACGCATCGCCGAATCTGGCGTCCGCGGAGTCGTCCCCGGATGACGGTCTTGCGCCGAATCCTGGCTCCGGCGCGGGTTCCAATGCGGCACACGCCGCCGTGGCCCGCAGCGGGCCGCGCCCGGTGCTGGCCTTGCGGCCCGTGCAGACGGTGCCCTCGCAGGTCAGCGCGCGCGGCGTGCAGATGGCCAATACCGCCGAAGTCGAATGGCTCGCCGAAGAAGAAGCGCTCACGCCGTTTCGCGTGTTCCGCAGCTTTGCCTACTCGGTCAGCCTGCTGTTTCACGGGAAGGAACTGGTGTACTACGTCGCGCTGTATCAGGACGGCGCGTTGTGGCGCGCGCTGAAAGCGGCGGATCTCGAAGCCGCCGAAGCCGCGTTCCGTCATTTCGAGGACCAGGCGACCCGGCTGTCCGATTGCGAAACCCGCCGCGCGCAACTCGAGGCGCAAAACGAGCAGTTGGCCCGCATGATCGCGCGCTCGGAGGCCGAAGCGGAGCGGCTGCGCAGCGATCTGCAGCGACGCAGCGTGCAGGAACAGGCGGCGTCGAACCGGCAGCATCAGGTGCGCAAGGAAGTGTCGCAGCTCGAGGCCCAACGTGTTGCGGCGCAGGCGCATCTGAACAAGGCGCATCGGCAGATGCACCAACTCAACCTGACGAGCAACGAAGCGATTCCGCACTTGCCGACTCGTTGAATCGGCGGATTGGGTGGTTTTGGTCTTAGCGGTTTACCAAGCGCCCACGCGGATCGCGCGCTGAGGAACCGGTAAACGGCAAACGCCGCCAGGCGAAAACCTGGCGGCGTTTTTTTGCTTAAGCGCCTCTACAGCCGGCGGCGCTTCGTCCAACCCGGCAATTAGTTGCCGAAATAAACCGAGCTGCGATCCGTCGTGACTGCGCGGCCTGCTTGCGAGCTGCCGGCGATCGGTGCGCCGTAGCCGCTGTCGGCGACTTGAGCCGAAGCTTGGGCGGTGCCGTTCGCAGCGTTCACACGCGTTTGAGCAGCTTGCAGGTTTGCCGGGTAGTCGACATGATCGCCGACCGGGTTGTAGCCTGCCTTTTCGAGCTGGACCAGTTCGGCGCGGACTTGAGCGCGCGTGACCGGCTGGTTCGATTGAGCAAACGAAGCAACGGGAGCGGCCAGAGCGGCGGCGATAACAGCGGCAGAGATGATCGTCTTCATGATGTAAAACCTCCAGAACTTGTTGTGATGCGCTTCCGGGTTTGTTGTCCCTTGCGCTTGAACAGAAGTTTAGGAGGCCGGTCATCTAGGGGAAACCCCTAAAACGACGAAACTCTATTCCGCAAATTGCAATAGTCCGCGTCTGAAATTGCCGCTGATCTATCCCGTCGATAGCCTGCGGCAACAATAGCGGCACAGCGAATTCAAACGCTGCGCCGCCGCGTGTGCCCTTACAGCAAGCGCGCGCGGCGGCGCGTTTCAAGCGATTCAAGCCGTCCGCGCCGTTCCATCGGCCCGCAGCTTCAGCTCCAGTTCGCGTGGAAGCTACCCGGCTTGTCGACGCGCTCGAACGTATGCGCGCCGAAGAAGTCGCGCTGCGCCTGGACGAGGTTCGCGGGCAGACGCTCCGAGCGATAAGCGTCGAAATACGCAATCGCCGACGCGAAAGCCGGCACCGGCACGCCCGCATTGATCGCCGCGACCACCACTTCGCGCAACGCCGTCTGGTAGTTGCTCGCGATGTCGCGGAAGTACGGATCGAGCAGCAGATTGGCGATCGCCTTGTCTTTCGTGTAGGCGTCTGTGATCTTCTGCAGGAAGCGGGCGCGGATGATACAGCCGGCGCGGAAAATTTTCGCGATCGTGCCGAAGTCCAGGTCCCACTTGTACTCTTCCGACGCCGCGCGCAGTTGCGCGAAACCTTGCGCGTACGAAATGACCTTGCTGAAGTAGAGCGCACGGCGCACTGACTCGATGAACGCCTCGCGCTCCGCGCCGAGCGGCTTCGCCTTCGGGCCGTCCAGCACCTTGCTCGCGGCCACGCGCTGACTTTTCAGCGACGACAGCACGCGCGCGAACACCGCTTCGGTGATCAGCGGCAGCGGCGCGCCGAGGTCGAGCGCGTTTTGGCTCGTCCACTTGCCGGTGCCCTTCTGCGCCGCGCGATCCAGAATCACGTCGACCAGATCCTTGCCGGTTTCTTCGTCCTTCTTGCTGAAGATCTTCGACGTGATTTCGATCAGATAGCTGTCTAGCTCGCCCTGATTCCATTCGGTATAGACCTTGCCGAGTTCTTCGTTCGACAGGCCGGCCACCTGCTTGAGCACCGCGTAGCTTTCCGCGATCAGCTGCATGTCGCCGTATTCGATGCCGTTGTGCACCATCTTCACGAAGTGGCCGGCGCCGTCCGGGCCCATGTAGGCGACGCACGGCTCGCCGTCCGGCGCTTTCGCGGCGATTTCGGTGAGGATCGGCGCGACCAGATCGTAGGCGTCGCGCTGACCGCCCGGCATGATCGACGGGCCTTTCAGCGCGCCTTCCTCGCCGCCCGACACGCCGGTGCCGATGAAATGCAGACCGGCCTTCGCCAGTTCCTGATTGCGGCGAATTGTGTCCGTGAAATGCGTATTGCCGCCGTCGATCAGAATGTCGCCCTTCTCCAGCAGCGGCTTGAGCGATGCGATGGTGGCGTCGGTCGGCTCGCCGGCCTTCACCATGAGCAGAATGCGGCGCGGCTTTTCGAGCGATTCGACGAACTCTTCGAGCGTGAACGCCGGCACCAGCTTCTTGTCCGGATATTCGGCGATGAGTTCGTCGGTCTTTTCACGGCTACGGTTGTAGACCGACACCGCGTGGCCGCGGCTCTCGATGTTGAGCGCCAGGTTGCGGCCCATGACCGCTAGCCCCACTACGCCGATTGCCTGTTTGCCCATGTGAATTCTCCAGTGTCCAAAAAGTGTCGTGACGCCGCGCCGGAATGAACGTCGGCCGAACGTCGAGGGTGAAAGCATAAAAGAAATGCCGGTTCGCCGCTTGTTATCGGGCAAGCAAAGGCGCGCTTTGGGTTCGCTTTGGCCGCGCTTTTGGCCGCTCCCGCCGCTCTCGCCGCTGTCACGGATCGCGCCGATTGCGCGCAGTCACCGTGTCTGGCCGGCTTGCGCGGCGCGCTTCCTGAATACAAGGCTGAAATTATTGGCCGGCATCGCGATCGGCTCGTCGCATTCAAATCCCGCCGATGCCCCGAGCGCCACGACCGCCTCCATATCGCGCACGCCCCACGAAGGATCGCGGCTTCGCAATTGGCGATCGAAAGCTTCGTTGCTCGGGGCCGTGTGCGCGCCGCCGCGTTTGTATGGGCCGTACAGATACAGTACACCGCCATCCACGAGATAGCGGCTCGCGCCTGCGAATAACGCCTGCGCCGCGCTCCACGGCGAAATGTGGATCATGTTGATGCACACGACGGCGTCCAGCGCGCCGACGTCCCACTCCGGCTGATGCACGTCGAGCGCGAGCGGCGCGCGCAGGTTGGGCGGCGCGTCCTCTGCGATCCATGCGGCAATCGACTCGCGCGCTTCCGCGTCGGCGTCGCTCGGTTGCCAGTCGAGGCCGGGCAGCGCGCGGGCAAAGCAGAGCGCGTGCTGACCGGTGCCGCTCGCGATTTCGAGCACGCGGCCGGTGGCGGGCAGCACCGTGCGCAACACCGCGAGTATCGGTTCGCGGTTGCGTTCGGCGGACGGCGAATGTTGCCGCATCGACGGAAGAGGTTCGGTCATGAGGATGGCGTTTCCATTGAATGAATGGCGTTGGCTCGATAGCGTAGGCGTTGGCGTGCGCCGCTCAATCTACCGCGAGACGGCCGGCCAGAGCGGTCAGCATATCGGCGCACGGCGCCGCGATTTTCAGCGACAAAAGCGGATCGGCGCGCGTGCGCCCGAGGTTGATCGCCGCGATCGGCTTGCGCTGCTTTTGCGCCCATACGCAAAAGCGATAACCGGAATAGACCATGAGCGACGAGCCGACCACGAGCACCGCGTCCGCGGCATCGAGCGCATGCGACGCCGCTTCCACGCGCTCGCGCGGCACGCTTTCGCCGAAGAACACCACCGCCGGTTTCAGCAAACCGCCGCAATTCGCGCACGCCGGCACGCGAAACGTTTCGAGCGCGTGCCATTCGAGATGCGCGTCGCCATCGGCGGCGGCTTCGGCGGTGACGCTGCGCAACGCGGGGTTGTCCGCTTCCAGCGTCTGCTGGATCGACGCACGCGAATGCTGCGTTCCGCAATCCAGGCAGATAACGCCGTCGATTCCGCCATGCAACTCGATCACCTGGCGGCTGCCTGCGCGCTGATGCAAGCCGTCGACGTTTTGCGTGACGAGCGTCGGCACATGACCGGCGGCTTCGAGACGCGCGAGCGCCGTATGCGCGGCGTTCGGCTGCGCCTGCGCGACGACCGGCCAGCCGACCATGCTGCGCGCCCAGTAGCGCCGGCGCATCGCGTCGCCGCCGAGAAACTCTTGCAGCGTGATGGGCGGCGAGCGCTTCCATTCGCCGTTGTCGTCGCGATAGCCCGGAATGCCGGAGTCCGTGCTGATGCCCGCGCCGGTCAGCACGAACAGGCGCGGGTAACGTTGCACGAAGTCGTGAAGGTCGTCGAGCGTGTGCGATGCGCTAACGGCTTCGAGCGCTTCAAGCGCTTGGGACGACTCAACAGGCGCGGAACGAAGATCGGGCATGACGCCTTCAACCGCGTCCGACGAACGGCATCTTGCTCGCCATGATCGTCATGAACTGCACGTTCACGGACAGCGGCAACTGCGCCATATGCAGCACGGCGTCGGCGACATGCTGGACGTCCATCAACGGTTCGACCGCGATCTCGCCGTTCGCCTGCGGGATGCCGCGCGCCATGCGCTCGGCCATCTCCGTTGCCGCATTGCCGATGTCGATCTGACCGCAGACGATGTCGTACTTGCGGCCGTCGAGCGACACGGCTTTGGTGAGGCCGGTGATCGCGTGCTTGGTCGCCGTGTAGGCAATGCTGTTGGGCCGCGGCGCATGCGCCGAAATCGAACCGTTATTGACGATGCGCCCGCCGCGCGGATTCTGCGTTTTCATCAGACCGAACGCGGCGCGCGTGCACAGAAACACGCCGGTCAGATTCGTGTCGACCACCGAGCGCCATTCATCGATCGCGAGTTCGTCGATGTCCACCGGCGAGCCGTTGCGGCCCGCGTTGTTGAACAGCACGTCGAGCCGGCCATAGCGCTCGCGGATCGTGTCGAACAAGGCGGCGACGCTGTCCGCGTCGGTCACATCGCAGGGCACGGCCAGCGCTTCGCCGCCGAGCGCGTGCGCCGCTTCGACCACGGCTTCGAGCGCCGCCCGTCGACGGCCCGCGAGCACCACGCTATAGCCGTGCTCCGCGAGGCGCAGCGCGCATGCGCGGCCAATGCCGCTGCCCGCGCCCGTTACCAAAGCTACCTTTCTGATTCCCGTCACTGTCACAACATGTCTCCCTGTTTGCCGGCGGCGAGGCGCCACTGCCTCGTACGTTACCGCAGCGCAGGGTCGATCACAAATGCCCGCGACGCGAGCGCATAGCCCTGACGCCGCGCTTTCATTGCCGTTCCTGTCCGCGGTCGCGGCGGCTCGCGCATCAATGGTATCGTTCGACGTTGCGCGCGGCGCCTTCGCGGCGCCTGATCAAGCCGCGCAATTACCGGAAGCACGTTTTATGAATCCACTCTCCACGCCCCACGACACGCCGCATGACGCTCGCGCGGCACGGCTGCGCCGCTGGCCCGAAACCGGCTATCCCGCGATGCTCACCGCGACCGCCGCATGGCACGTGCTGGTGCTGGCCGCGTGGCTCGTCGCGCCGCGCGCATGGCCGTGGTGGCTCGCAGCGATCTTCGCGAATCACGCTGTTTTCACGGTGGCCGGTCTGCTGCCGCGCACGTCGCTGCTCGGTCCGAACTGGACGCGCCTGCCCGCCGGCGCGCGCAACGCGGACGCCATCGCCTTGACCATCGACGATGGCCCCGATCCGGTCGTCACGCCGCAAGTGCTCGATCTGCTCGACGCGTTAGGCGTGCACGCAACCTTCTTTTGCATCGGAGAGAAGGCGCGGCGTTATCCGCAACTCGCACGCGAGATCGTCGCGCGCGGTCATGCGCTGGAAAATCATTCGCAGGTCCACGTGCATACGTTTTCCATCACGCTGCCTGGCGCGCTGTTGCGCGAGATCGACGCCGCGCAACGCACGTTCGAAGAACTCAGCGGCGAACGTCCGATGTTTTTTCGCGCGCCGGCCGGCTTGCGCAACATCTTTCTCGAACCGGTGCTGCGCAAGCTCGATCTGCGGCTCGCGGCGTGGACGCGGCGCGGCTACGACACGCGCGAACGCGATCCGCAAGTGGTCGCGAGGCGGCTGCTCGACGGCCTCGCGGCACGCGACATTCTGCTGCTGCACGACGGCAACGCCGCGCTCACCGTCGACGGCAAACCGCTGATTCTTGCGGTGCTGCCGGGTGTCGCCGAAGCCGCGCGCAAACAGAAACTGCGCTTCGTCACGCTGCGCGAAGCGCGCATCGACGGTTGATACGCGGCATCACCGCGATCAGCATCACATGCGGAAATCCGCCGCCATGTCTTCGTCCGAACGTGCTTGCAGTACGCCGCTGCGGCACGCCTTGATGAAAGCGTCGTAGTCGCGCTCAACCTGGTCCGCGTACGTCGTTGCATACGTTGTCAGCGCCTCTGCGAACTGATCGCCGCGACCGATATACGCGCTGACTTCGACCGCCTGGCCGCTCGCCTTTGCGTGCGCTCGCGCCATCACCCAGCCGCACAGTTGCGCGTAACCGGTCAGCAGATCGCTATCGAATAGTTCGATGCTCGCCGACAGCTTCATGTCGCGCAATTGACGGAAGTAGTAATGCCGCCCGAGCGGACTCGTCGCCCAGCCGAGAAAGATGTCGCTTGCGGCCTGCAACATGCGCTGGCCTTGCACGACGCGCTCGCCCTGATGCCTGGCCGGCGGCGACTTGAAATAGCGCGCGACGACCGACGGCCTCGCTTCCTTGATCTGCATGAAGAGCGGCTTGCTCATCGGGTCGACGAGCAGCACGGCCGTGCAGCGTGTGCCGACGCTGCCCACGCCCACCACCTTGAACACGATGTCCTGCACGCTGAAATGAGCGAGCAGTTCGCGCCGATCGTGCGACATCGTCTTCAGGTAGTCGCTCCACATGCCGTCCAGCATGTTGCCTCCGCGCGGGCCTTTTAGCTCTTCGGTTTCCTCGGCGGTGAAGAGCGTGTTCGCGCCGAGCACATGAAAGAGCGCGGGCGGCGCATCGCGAATCACCCAGCGCTCGCCGTCATGCCCGGCCATTCTTTCGAACAGACTTTCGTGCGTGCGGCTCGCCGCCTTCTCCATGCCGCGGCGCACGGCGCGACGCCGTTCCGGCGTGAGCGCCGTCTCGGCCATGCGCTCGAATGTGATGCGCTCGTACCAGAGTTCGAGCGCGCCGCACTGTGCGTATTGCGCCATGCGATTGCGATATTCGTTGACCGCCGTCATCACCAGATCTTCCGCCGCGCCGCGGCTCAGGCGCATATGACGCGCCGCGATCACGAGACTCGCGGTGAGGCGTTTCAGATCCCATTCGAATGGGCCGACCGACACTTCATCGAAATCGTTCAGGTCGAACACAAGCTGCCGCTCGGGCGTCGCGAAGCCGCCGAAGTTCATCAAGTGCCCGTCTCCGCAGATGGGCATCGTCAAGCCCGTGTCGTGAACCTTGCTGAGATCGTGAGCCTGCAACAGCGCGGTGCCGCGAAAGAACGTGAACGGCGATGCAGCCATGCGCCCATAACGCAGCGGCACGAGATTGCGCACGCGGCCTTCGCTGCTCTCCTTCAGCAACTCGATCGGATCGCGGCGCAACTCGCCTACTGTCCTGTGACTCGAGCGCTTCGATTTTTCGCGGGCGGCACGGCCACGCGCCTCACGGTCGGCAATGGTGCTGGCTTTCATGCTCATCTCCGTTCTTCTTGTGAAGGTTCACTTCCGTTCGAGAGACCTGACGCCGGTCGCATTGCATGCTAGCAGAGCAATCGGTAAAAAAGTGAGGGCGCTTTTTACCGATGCCGCATACGCGACTCGCACGCCCTTCTATTTTTCCGCTTTGATTCGTTCGAACACTTCAGCAATAGCCTTTCGAGCCGTTTACCAGTACATGCGGAAATTCAGTGACGCACGCAGCGTCCTTGAAAAAGGACGTCTTCCGGTACGACGTGCGGCGCGCAAGATAACGGAGAGAATATGTTTGTCGCAATTGGCTGGTTATTGGTGATCGGCTCCGTCATAGGGAGCTTCATTGGCGTGGGCGGCCATTTGCCGGCGCTGATTCAACCGTTTGAATTGCTGTGCATTTTCGGCGCGGCGATTGGCGCGTTTGTCGTCAGTAATCCGACCTCGACGTTGAAGAAGACGCTGAAGGCGATTCCGTCATGCTTCAAAGGCGGCGGCTATACGAAAGAAAAGTATCTGGAACTGATCGCGCTGCTTTACGAGCTGCTTCAGAAAGCACGCAAGGAAGGCATGATGTCGCTCGAAGCGGACGTCTTCGCGCCCGAAGAAAGCGTGATTTTCCAGAAGTATCCGCATGTGCTCTCCGATCATCATCTGCTCGATTTCATCGTCGACTATTTGCGCATGATGTCGGGCGGCAACGTCAACGTGCTCGAAGTGCAGGACCTGATGGATGAAGAACTGGCCACGCATCACGCGGAAGCGTCGGTGGCCGCGAACGCGATTCAGAAGATGGCCGACGGCCTGCCCGCATTCGGCATCGTCGCCGCGGTGATGGGCGTGGTCCACACGATGGGTTCGGTCGGCGCGCCGCCCGCGGTGCTCGGCGAGATGATCGCCGGCGCGCTGGTCGGCACGTTCCTCGGCATTCTTCTCGCGTATGGCTTTATCGGGCCGCTCGCCGATCTGCTGAACGCGAAAGGCCGCGCCGAAGCGAAGCCGTTTCAATGCGTGAAGGCCGTGCTGCTCGCGTCGTTGTCCGGCTATGCGCCGCCCATCGCCGTGGAATTCGGACGCAAGGTGCTGTTCACCGCCGACCGCCCGAGCTTCCAGGAACTCGACGACGCGGTGCGCGCCACCAAGACGCCGAAGCCGGCCGCAAGCGGAGCAGCGTAATGACGCAACGACGTTCACGCGGCTCGGAAGACGAGGCGCCGCCGCCGATCATCGTGCGTCGCTCGAAGAAGAGTGACGACCACGGCGGCCATCACGGCGGCGCATGGAAGATCGCGTATGCCGACTTCGTCACCGCGATGATGGCGTTCTTCCTGCTCATGTGGCTGCTCGGCTCCACGTCGAAGTTCGACAAGCAAGGCATCGAGGATTACTTCAACACGCCGCTTTCGAGCCTGCTCGGCGGCAGTGAAGGCACGGCCGCCGCGCGACCGAGCGTGGTGCAAGGCGGCGGACGCGACATCTCCGATACGCGTCCCGGCGACGGCAAGAAGACCCAGATCGAAGCGGCCACGCCTGTCAACGTCGTGCCGACGGTGGCGCCCGCGGACGCGGCACGCTTGCAGCAACTCAAGGAAAAGCTCATTTCGCTGATCGAGCAAAGCCCAACGCTAAAGGCGTTCAAGGATCAGATCCGCATCTCGATCACGAACGAAGGCTTGCGCATCGAGATCGTCGATTCGCAGAACCGGCCGATGTTCGCGTCCGGCAGTCCGCGTCTGCAAACTTACGCGGTCGCGATACTCACGCAGATCGGCGCGGCGCTCAACGACGTCGAGAACCGCATTTCGATTGCGGGCCATACGGATGCCGTGCCGTACACCGGCGGCCCCGTCGGCTATTCGAACTGGGAGTTGTCGTCCGAACGCGCGAACGCGGCGCGCCGCGCGCTCGTTTTGGGCGGCATGCATGGCGAAAAGTTATTGCAGGTGCGCGGCCTCGCGGACGTGCTGCCGCTTAACAGCAATGTCGTCGATGAACCGACCAATCGGCGCATCAGCATTCTCGTGATGAACAAGGCCGCGGAGCAGGCGTTTTTCCACGATGGCGGCCGTACGTCGATTGACGAAAGCACGCCGGCCAGCTCGGCGATTCCCGCAGTCGCGGCGCGCACGCATGCGGCACCGGGCGCGACGATCGTTCGCTAACGCGTTTTACGCCGCCTGGCGCTCATATCCAGTTCGACCCATGTCGGCGCGTGGTCGCTCGCGTGCGGCTCGCCGCGCACCCAGCGATCCACGCCCGCGTCGCGCAAACGCGGTGCGAGGTCCGGGCTCAGCAAGATGTGATCGATGCGCAAGCCCGAGTTGGTGTCCCAGTGGCGGCGAAAATAATCCCAGAAGGTATAGACGCGCTCGTCGCCAAAGTGCGTGCGCAACGAATCTGTCCAGCCTTGCGCGAGCAGGCGCCGATAACGTTCGCGGCTTTCCGGCTGCAATAGCGCGTCTTTCAGCCATGAGCGCGGATTGTAGATGTCCTCATCGGTGGGCACGACGTTGAAGTCGCCGGCCAGCACGACCGGATGCCCGCTCTTGAGCAGATTCGCCGCGTGGTCGATCAGATGGTCGAACCACTTCAGCTTGTATTCGAACTTGGGACCGGGCTGCGGATTCCCGTTCGGCAGATAGAGACAGCACACGAGCAATCCGTCGACGGCCACTTCGAGATAGCGGCTATGCGTGTCGGCCTCGAAGCCCGGCAAGCCGCGGCGGCTTTCGAGCGGCGCTTCGCCCTTCGACAGGATCGCCACGCCGTTCCACGCGCTCTGGCCATGCCAGATCGCGTGATATCCGGCGTCGCGCACGGCATCGGCGGGGAACGCGCTGTCCGCCGCCTTCAATTCCTGCAGACAGACAATGTCCGGCGCCTCGCGCTCGAGCCATTGCAGCAACGCGGCCTGACGCGAGCGGATTCCATTGATGTTGAACGTCGCAATGCGCAGCGTCGCCACAGTATGTCCTCCCTGCACGCAAGTTATTCCGACGAGGCCTCGCTCGACACCTGCGACGCCGCTTCATCGCACCATTCGATCGCCCACGATCGCGCGCACGAGATCGCATCCGCTTCGTTCGAGAAGGCGTCGATGTCGCCGGAATCGTGCGAACGGAAATGCTCGTTTTTCCGCGGGATATGCGTGATTCTGGCGCGCGCGTAGTAGACGCCTTCGTCCGCATGGCGAGCCCGGCAATCGATATGAAAATGCCTGTAGTCGAACTGCATCGGTTGTCCTCTGAACGCTTGATGCCGATCACCCGTAGCATCGCCCGTACCCGCTGCGGATTCAATGCGGCGCCCACACGCGCGACGCGGGGCCGCGCCGCGTCACGCGAGTGAGTGGACCCGCATCAGTTGGGCACGTTCACCGCGCCGTTTGCGACCGTGATCGCATTGCCGCCAGGGCTCGTCGCGATTGCCGGCAAGTTCGCGGTCGTCAATGCGGGCGCGGCGCCCGGCGTGCCGCCGCGCGGCACCGTGTGAACCACTTGCGAAGGCGGCAGCGGCGTGCCGTTCTTCAGGTGGCTCCACATCAGGTTGAGCGCCTGAACGTTGTAGTAATGCAGCGGCACGAAGCGCGTATCGAAACCGGCCACGCCGAGGAACGCGTCGAAGTGCTGACCGTTCGTGATTTCATAGAACGACAGCTTGCTCGCCCCGCCTTCGACCAGCCGGTTCGTCGCCACGTACGGCCGCGAAGCATGGTTGATCGGCACCAATGCATCGGCGCGTCCTTGCACGATGATGGCCGGCTTGCCATGCAGATTCGCATTCACCCTGACTGCTTCGACATTCGTGGTCAACGTGCCGTTGGTCCACAGCGTGCGCAGACACGCAGCGCCGACGTAACTTGCATCGACCGTGGCGAGCCGGTGATCGAATGCGCCCAGCGTGCCCGCGTTGTAGACCAGGTTGATGCCGTTGGTCGGCGGCACACCATTGCCGTTGCCGAACACTGTCAGCATCGGCGAGACGGCGGGCGTGACGCCGGCCGCGCCCGTCGAACTCGTCGTGCCGAAGCTGAAGTTGCACAGGTTGTCGGTCACGCTCGCTTTGGCATAGGCGTTCGCGTACGTCACCGCGACCGCCGGCACCGCTTGCGAATCCCACATCGGCGCATGCAGCAGATCGGAGTCGGTCTGGTAGCCGTTCTGATGCAGAAGCGCGAGCGCGTTGATCGCCTGCGTCGTGGTGTCGCCTCCCGTGATTACGCCATTGTTCGCGAGCGTCGTGCATCGCGCGGTGCGAATCGCGGTGGTGGTCGCGAGCGGCAGCGCGGTCAGATACGGCGACCCGGTCGCGGCAGGCGCAAGCGCCGCGCAAGGTTCGAGCAGGTTCGCGAGCGTCATGTAATCGGCAAGCGGCTTGCCGAATGCGCCGACGGGCACGCCGCCTTGCGACACCGACACTTGCGACGGCACACGAATGTTGATTTGCGGCTCGCCGACCACGACTGCGGTGATGAGGCCCGAAGTGTCCTGCTCCGCCGCCGCCAACGACGCACCGCCGCCATTGCTCACCGATGCCGCGATCGTCAGAATGACGCCCGGTTTATAGCGCACGGTGCGGGTCGAGCCGTTCAACGTGCCGTATGAATCGTTGAGCGCCCAATACGCGAACTGGATCGCCTGCAACGTGTTTTTGCCCCAGTCCTGCTCCGGGTTCTGCTGCGAGTGTGCGTGCTTGAACGCATAGCGGTTCGGGAACTGGGTGTTGTAGGTGCCGAGATCCGTGTTGCCGAGGTTCGCCGTGAAGAGACTCGCCTTGCCCGCGGCGTTCGCGTCCTGCAACGTGCCGTCGATCAGCGTCACGCGATTCGTCGACAGTTCATGTGCGCCGTTGCCCGAGCCCTTGTCGGTGTACGCGACCGCACAGCCGCGCTTGAGGCCCCACTCGCCCGCTGCGGAAATCGCGCCGTACACACCGCGCGAACCCGATGACGTTGCCGTGACAATGCACGGTTGATCCGCATTGAAGCTCGCGGGAATCTGCACGAGCACGCTGACGTTCTGCTTACCGCTGCCGTCGTCGGCGAAAGCCAGATATTCCTTGCCGGCGATCTTGCCTTCGCCGAGCGTGTCGTTGCCGTTCAGATCGACATTGGGCCCCCAGAAGCGTCCATAGCCGCCATTGCTCGTCATATCGACGAGCGCGCGATAGTTCGACCAGATCGCGAGCCGCCGCAGTTCGGCGGCCGTGGGTTGCGCGGCGTTGGCAATCGCGGGCGCCGTGGCTAAAGCAAGGCCAGTTTTACCGAGTCCGGCCGTGAGCAGGTCGTCACTATTGCCGTCATAAGACTGCGTCTTGACCGTGCCGACGATGAAGTTCGGCAACGTGTTCGTTTGCGGTGGCGGCGGCCCGTCGTCGTCGCCCCCGTGGCAAGCGCTCATGGCGAGCGCGACGACGATTGCAATGGGAAGCGTGGACGTGCTTCGAATGGCTGATGTCATCTGTGCTTGTCTCCGTTATTGTGCAATACCGTTTTGCGTAACCGTTGTACACGCAAGCGCGCCGGATTTGCTACGCTGAACTTCTGAGCGCGACGCCTCGGATACCGACGCATCGTCAGCCTGCATTGACCTTTCAGCGGAGTCAATAGACCGTCATGGCAAGAGATAACGAATGTGAACATTCGGGTGACGAAGCCGCCTTGCGTGAGCCCTTGAGTCAACCTTCACGGCGCCGTTTTCTACAATCGGCCGCGGCCGCCGCCACTGTCGGTGCGGCACCGCACCTTCGCGCGCAAACCCAGGCACCCGTCGCCCCGGCCGCAGGGACTGCGCAAACTGTCCCGCCGCGGCCCCTCACCTTGAACGTGAATGGCCGCAGCTATGCGTTGCAACTCGAGCCGCGCGTCACCCTGCTCGATGCCTTGCGCGAGTACGCGGGTCTGATGGGCACGAAGAAAGGCTGCGACCGCGGACAATGCGGCGCGTGCACGGTGATCGCCAACGGACGCCGCATCAACTCGTGTCTGACGCTTGCCGTGATGCACGAAGGCGAGACGATCACCACGGTCGAAGGGCTCGCGAGCAACGGCGCGTTGAGCCCGTTGCAACGCGCGTTCATCGAACACGATGCGTTTCAGTGCGGCTACTGCACGCCCGGACAGTTATGCTCGGCGACTGCGCTGCTCGAAGAGTTTCGCAACGGCACGGCGAGCGTCGTCACCGCGGATATTCGTAGACGTCCTACCAAATTTTCCGACGACGAAATTCGCGAGCGCATGAGCGGCAATATTTGCCGTTGCGGCGCATACGCGAACATCGTGGCCGCGATCCGCGCCGCGCATGACGGCAGCGGCCAGAACGCGAGCGCCGCCGACGTCGACCACGATCACCACGACCACCACGACCACCACGATCACGCGTGAGGCAAGCACGAGCATGGATGCGATCTCCTACGAACGCGCCGCCGATGTCGCCGGCGCAGTGCGAGCGGCGCAGCAACCGGGCGCGGTATTCATCGGCGGCGGCACGAATCTGCTCGATCTGATGAAGGGCGGTGTCGAACGGCCGGTGCGGCTCATCGACATCACGCATATCGGCGGACTCGACGACATCACGACGTTGCCCGGCGGCGGCATTTGCATTGGCGCGCTGGTGCGCAATAGCGATGCCGCGAATCATGCGCTGGTGCGCGAACAATATCCGCTGCTCTCGCAGGCGTTTCTATCGGGCGCATCGGCGCAATTGCGCAATATGGCGACCGTCGGCGGAAATCTGCTGCAACGTACGCGCTGCGGCTACTTTTACGACACTGCGTTTTCACAGTGCAACAAGCGCACGCCGGGCAGCGGCTGTGCCGCGCTCGAAGGCCACAACCGCATGCACGCGATCCTCGGCGCGAGTCCGCAGTGCGTCGCGGTGAATCCGTCGGATATGAGCGTCGCGCTCGCGGCACTCGACGCTGTCGTGCGCGTAAGTGGGCCGACTGGAGAGCGAAGCATTCCGTTCGCGGAATTTCATCGGCTTCCGGGCGACAGGCCCGATGTCGATACCACGCTGCGCCCAGGCGAACTGATCACCGCGGTCGATCTTCCGCCACCGCTTTTCAGCGCGCATTCGCACTATCTGAAAGTGCGTGACCGCGCCAGTTACGCATTTGCATTGGTGTCGGTCGCCGCCGCATTGCAGATGGATGGCGAGCGCGTGCAGACCGCGCGCATCGCACTCGGCGGCGTCGCGCACAAGCCCTGGCGAGCGAGCGCCGCCGAGCAGCTACTAAACGGCCAGCCGCTCACGCAAGCCACGCTGAACCGCGCCGCTGCGGCCGCGTTGAACGATGCCAGGCCGCTGCGCGATAACCGCTTCAAGGTGCACCTCGCGCAACGCGCGATCGTGCGCGCCGTGAACGAAGCAGCGGGCCGGCCGGGAGGTCTTGCATGAATCTGATCGGTCAACCGTTCGACCGTACCGACGGTCTGCTGAAAGTAACCGGCGAAGCGCGCTATGCGGCGGAGTTTCCGGAGGCGCGTCTCGCGCATGCGGTGCTCGTCACGAGCACGATTGCACGCGGCACGATTGCATCGATCGATGCCAGCCGCGCGCAAGCCGTGCCCGGCGTGTTGCTGGTGATGACGCATGAGAACGCGCCACGTCTGCCGAACGGCGGCAAGGCGCAATTGGCGCCGCCCGCGGGGCGTCGGCTGTCGCTGTTGCAGGACAACGAAGTGCATTACAACAACGAGCCGGTTGCGGTGGTCGTCGCGGACACGCTCGAGCATGCGACCGACGCCGCGCGTCAGTTGCGCATCACGTATCGGGCGAGCGCGGCCACGCTCGACTTTGCGCAGGCGAAGGCCAACGCGCATGCGCCCGACAAACCGCAGGGACGTCAAACGGATACGCAGCGCGGCAGTTTCGACGACGGCATGCGAAGCGCCGCCGTGCATATCGACGCGACCTACACGACGCCGATCGAGCATCACAATCCGATGGAGCCGCACGCGACGATGGCGCGTTGGGACGGCCCGCAACTCACGCTCTACGATTCGACGCAAGGCGTGAGCGGCGAAGCGCAAGCCGTGGCGAAGACGCTCGGCATTTCGCCCGGCGACGTGCGCGTGATTTCGCCGTTCGTCGGCGGCGGCTTTGGGTGCAAGGGCTCGTCGTGGTCGCATGTGTCGTTGTGCGCGATGGCGGCGAAACAGACGGGACGTCCGGTGCGGCTCGTGCTCGAGCGGCCGCAGATGTTCGGTCCGGTCGGCGCGCGCCCGCACACGGAACAGCACCTCGTGCTGGCCGCGCGGCGCGACGGCACGCTCACCGCGATACGCCACGACAGCATTTCGAATACGTCGATGATCGAAGACTGGACCGAGACCTGCTGCATGGTCACGCGCATGCTGTATGCGGTGCCCAATCAGGTGACCACGCACCGGCTCGTGCCGCTGAACGTCGGCACGCCGACCTTCATGCGCGCGCCCGGCGAGACGACCGGCTCGTTCGCGCTCGAATCGGCAATGGACGAGTTGGCCGTCGCGCTCAGGATGGACCCGCTCGCTTTGCGCCTGAAGAATTACGCGGAGGCCGATCCGCAGGAAAACAAGCCGTGGTCGGGCAAATCGTTGCGCGAGTGCTATCAGGTCGGCGCGGAAAAATTCGGCTGGTCGCGGCGCAATCCCACGCCTCGTTCGATGCGCGACGGCAACACGCTGATCGGCATGGGCATGGCGACATGCACGTATCCGGCCAATCGCAGCGAAGCCGGCGCAATCGCGCGAATCCTGCCGGACGGCACGGCGATGGTGGCGTCGGGCACGCAGGACATCGGCACGGGCACTTACACGGTGATGACCCAGGTTGCCGCCGATGCGCTCGGCTTCGCGCCGGAGAACATCCACTTCGCGCTCGGCGACTCGTCGTTGCCGAAGGCGCCGGTGTCGGGCGGATCGCAGTCGGCGGCGAGCGTTGCGCCGGCCGTGCGGGACGCCGCCAACGCGGCGCGCGCGCAACTGATCGCGCTTGCGTTGGCGGACCCGGCGTCGCCGGTGCACGGCATCGCGCCCGACGACATCACCGTGGAAAACGGCTGGGTGACGAGCCGCTCGCAACCGGCGAAGCGCGATCCGGCCGCGGCGATCATCGCGCGTGCGGGCGGCAAGCCGATCGAGGCGACGTCCACCGTCAAACCGGGCGACGAAAAGCAGAAGTACTCGTTTCACTCGTTCGGCGCGGTGTTCGTCGAAGTGCGCGTGGATGCGGACCTCGGCACGATTCGCGTGCCGCGCGTCGTCGCCGTGTATGACGTTGGGCGCGTGCTCAACGAGAAGACGGCGCGCAGCCAGATGCTCGGCGGCATTGTGTGGGGCGTGGGCGCGGCGTTGCAGGAAGAGTCGTCGCTCGACACGCGCTACGGGCGCTTCACGAACGCGAACCTCGCGGAATATCACGTGCCGGTGAACGCGGACATCGGCTCGCTCGACATCACGTTTCTCGACCGGCCGGACCCGTATATCAATTCGCTCGGCGTGCGCGGCATCGGCGAAATCGGGATTACGGGCGTATGCGCGGCGCTCGCGAACGCGGTGTATCACGCGACCGGTGTGCGCGTGCGCGATCTGCCGGTGACGCTCGATAAGGTGATGCAGCCGACGCGCGTCTGAACGCATGGCGGGCGCTTGCCTCGGGTTGCATTGCGCCGCACAATCGGAGGCACTTTCATTCTCCGGTGCCCGCTCATGGCTTACTCGTCGCTTGCCACTGGCATTTTGCTCGCCGCAGGCGTCGGCTCGCGCTTCGATCCGCAGGGCGTGCAAAACAAGCTGCTCGCGCGACTGCCCGACGGCACGCCGCTCGCCCACGAAGCCGCGCGCCGGCTGTTGCTGGTCGTGCCGACGGTGCTGGCCGTCGTGCGGCCGGGCGCCGAAGCGCTCGCGCGTCTGCTGAACGAGGCCGGCTGCGACGTGGTGTTCGCGGCCGCCGCCGAACGCGGCATGGGCGCGAGCCTCGCCGCGGGCATCGAGGCCAGCGACGACGCCGAAGGGTGGATCGTCGCGCTCGCCGACATGCCGCGCATCCAGCCGTCGACGATCGAAGCCGTTGCGCGGACGCTCGACGGCGGGGCGTCTATCGTCGCGCCGTTTTATGAAGGGCAGCGTGGGCATCCGGTGGGGTTTGGCGCGGAACATCGCGAGGCGCTGATGTCGCTCGATGGGGACAGCGGCGCGCGTTCGTTGCTGATGTCTGGGCGCGTGGTGCGGCTGGATGTCGACGATGCGGGGGTTTTGCGGGATGTGGATACGCCGGGGGATTTGCGGGGGGTGGGGGCGGGTTAGCGGGGCTGAAGTGGTGGTTGGGACCGGTCTCGTTTGGCCGGCAACCACGGGTAGTGTGGAGTCGGCGGGTAGCGTGGAGTCGGCGGTGCGGAGTCGGGCGGTTGTGCGGAGCCGGGCGGTTGACTTCGGAGCTGCGTTGGGCGTTGGGCATTGGGCGTTGGGCGTTGGGCGTTTGGCGTGCGACGTACGGCGTACGGCGTACGGCGTTGGGGTTCGGCGTTCGGCGCAGGGCGTTGGCCCCTGCCCGCTGTGCGCTGGCCGTGAGCCTTGGCGTGCAGCAAACCGCAGGCTTGCGCCGACGCCAAGCTTGGGCGCATACTGTATATCCATACAGTATTTTAACGCACCGCTAGCTGCCGCTCGCCGCGTGCCCCCGGCCGCAACCCTTCGCATGAACCGCATTTCCATTTACCCGTCTTTCAGCGCCTGGCGCGACGCCGCACGCTTGCTGTTGCGGCATGGCGTGCAGCCGGAGCGGATCGAATGGATTGAGTGCCCGGAGACGGCGCAGGAGCCTGCGAGCACCATCGGTTGCAATGGCGCAGGCGCGGCGCTAAATCAGCCGCTTGCCGATGCGTCGGGTGCATCGGGTGCATCGGGTGCGTCGGGTGCATCGGGTGCATCGGGTGCATCGGGTGCATCGGGTGCATCGGGTGCATCGGGTGCATCGGGTGCAT
>NZ_JARESN010000037.1:0-4154 GCF_046054045.1 Paraburkholderia sp. RL17-368-BIF-A | reverse complement strand
TTCCGGCCTCGGTTTTTTTACCGCTTCAGCCATGCTAGACCCCCTGCTATGTAGTTCACACCAATCCGCAATTTTAGCGCCTTTTCATTTCGCGCTGCAGCGAAAACCCCGACAGGTCCATTGCAGCGCGCGCAATAAAGGCGCCGTCAAACGGCGCGCGCGTGGGACGCCGCGCCTTCAATCCAGCTCAGTCCAGCCCGATTTAGCTGAGATCGTTCTGATAGTAGTACCCGGTTGTGACATACCAACCTCGCCGGACTTCCACCGGCCGATCCCCATAGGTGTAGGACACGCGTTCGACGGACAGCAGCGGAAAACCCGGCGGCACCTGCAGCAGATCGGCCACCGACGGCTCGGCGGCGACCGCGCGGATTTTCTCCGTGGCGCGGATCATGCGCGTGCCGAACTCCGTCTCGAACATCGCGTAAAGAGGACCCTTGTACTCCGACAGCCGCTCCAGCGTCAGCCCGCGAAACACGGCGCCTGGCAGCCAGATTTCATCGAGCACGGTCACTTCGCCGTCGAACTGCAACAGACGCTTGATCAGCACAACGGGATCGGCGGGCTTCAGGTCAAGTTGCCGCGCGATGTCCGCCGATGCACGCAAGCGCCGGCACTCGAGCAGGCGGCTAACGTGCGGATGTTCGGCGCCGTCATCGGCGAGTAACCGCAAAAAGCGAAACTGCGCGCGATCTTCGTTGTGCGTCGCAACGAACGTGCCCTTGCCCTGGCGGCGCACGAGCAGGTTCTCGGCGGCGAGTTCGTCGATCGCTTTACGCACCGTGCCCTGGCTGACCTTGTATCTGGCCGCTAATTCGACTTCACTAGGAATGATCTCGCCGGGCTTCCATTCACCGCTTTCGAGACTCTGCGTGATCAGCCCTTTGATCTGCTGGTACAGCGGGCTGAAAGTGGGTGACGCAGCGGGGACGGCCGCGGATGCACCTTCGCCCGCGGCCGCCTGGCCGCCGGGATTCGTGGTGTTGGCCGGGTTCGAATTCATGCGCGCATTTCATCATAAAGCGCTGGCTCGCGTCCAGCGTTTCCCCGGCAATAGATGTGTCTTATATAAGACATAAGATAATGTTGACTTTGCCTCTGCCGACTCCTACACTCCTTGTCGAGCAAGGGTTTGCGGGCGTTTTGACGGCTCTGCGCTACATCCGGTTTGGCAGCGCCGCCACGCACTGGCAGCCACTCTGCACCATGCTGTTCCCACGCAGTCCAGGGTTTCGATTCGCCGCCGTTCGTTGGTCCGACGCTTGCCGAAACGCGCTGTTTGCAGGAGCCCGCACCGTGCAGCGGCTGCCCCGGCGCCTCAATGACCGCTCCCGCTCTGAAGAAACGGCCGCTTCCCCGTTTGATATGTCGGCGGAAGAAGGGCGAAGCGCCGGCTCAAGAGAGCTCAGCAGTACCGGTTTCCGGCATGGCGGTCTTGCCGCAGCGCCGCTTTCGGCCCGCAATTAACGGGCCGGCAGCGAGCCTCCCGCGAACAGCGAATTCCGCCGTGTTTAACAACGCTTCGCTGAACGCGCATATAGAATGGCGTTTTCCCTAGCGTCTAACGCATCGTCCTGGAGATTTCTCAATGGCTAAGCCCGCAAAGCGCGTTGCCGTCACCGGCGCCGCAGGTCAAATTGCTTACTCCCTGCTGTTCCGCATCGCCAATGGTGATCTGCTCGGCAAGGATCAGCCGGTGATCCTGCAACTGCTCGACCTGCCGCAAGCGCAAGGCGCCGTCAAAGGCGTCGTGATGGAACTGGATGATTGCGCATTCCCGCTGCTGTCGGGCGTCGTGATCACGGACGACCCGAAGGTCGCATTCAAAGACGCCGACGTCGCCCTGCTGGTCGGCGCGCGTCCGCGTTCGAAGGGCATGGAGCGTAAAGACCTGCTGTCGGCAAACGCCGAGATCTTCACGGTTCAAGGCAAGGCGCTGAACGAAGTCGCCAGCCGCGACGTGAAGGTGCTGGTGGTCGGCAACCCGGCCAACACGAACGCCTACATCGCGATGAAGTCGGCACCGGACCTGCCGAAGAAGAACTTCACCGCCATGCTGCGTCTCGACCACAACCGCGCGCTGTCGCAACTGGCCGCGAAGTCGGGCAAGCCGGTCGCTTCGATCGAAAAGCTGGCCGTGTGGGGCAACCACTCGCCGACCATGTACCCGGACTTCCGCTTCGCGACCGCAGAAGGTCAAAACCTGACCAAGCTGATCAACGACGACGAATGGAACCGCAACACGTTTATCCCGACCGTCGGCAAGCGCGGCGCGGCGATCATCGAGGCACGCGGTTTGTCGTCGGCAGCGTCGGCGGCTAACGCTGCAATCGACCACGTGCGTGACTGGGTGCTCGGCACGAACGGCAAGTGGGTCACCATGGGTATTCCGTCGGACGGCTCGTACGGCATTCCCGAAGACATCGTCTACGGCGTTCCGGTGATCTGCGAAAACGGCGAATACAAGCGCGTGGAAGGCCTGGAAATCGACGCGTTCTCGCGCGAAAAGATGGACGGCACGCTGCAGGAACTGCTGGAAGAACGCGAAGGCGTTCAGCATCTGCTCGGCTAAGCACCTGATGCAGACCAACCGGAACTCCGTAGCGTCACCGCGGCGGGTTCCGGTTTTTTTCGTGCGAATCGAGCAGACCAGTCGATTCGCACCTGATCCGAGCGCGTTTTGCCTGTCTGCCTGTACGACCGGACAGAGCGCGCCCGAATCGGTTTTTCCTCAACAAAACCCACGCCCCTGACGCCGAAGATGCGCGCCCTCACACCCGCCGAAGTGCTGTTTGACGGCGAAGTGCCGCCCGCTGTGCTGCCTGCCTGCGATCACTACGCCGGCAGCGAAAAGCTGATGCTGAAATCGCTCGCGTTGCAGCAGCAACTGGGTCCCGTGTTCGACATCACGCTCGACTGCGAAGACGGCGCGCAAGTGGGCCGCGAAGCGGAGCATGCGGAGTTGGTCGCGTCGCTCATCGGCAGCGAGCATGACCGCTTCGGGCGCGTCGGCGTGCGGATTCACGACTACGATCACCCGTACTGGCGTGACGACGTGCGCCTGATTCTGCGCGCGGCGAAGCGAGCGCCTGCTTTCATCACGCTGCCGAAAATCCGCAATGTGCTGGACGCAGCCGAAATGGTCGCGTTCATCGAAGCCACGCGGCGTGAGCTTGGCATCGCAAAAGCCATCCCGGTGCAACTGCTCGTCGAAACGCATGGCGCGCTCACGCGTGTGTTCGATCTCGCCGCGTTGCCCGGCGTCGAGGCATTGAGCTTCGGCCTGATGGATTTCGTCTCCGCGCACAACGGCGCGATTCCCGACACGGCCATGCGCTCGCCCGGCCAGTTCGATCATCCGCTCGTGCGGCGCGCGAAGCTGGAGATTTCAGCGGCTTGCCATGCGCACGGCAAGGTGCCGTCGCACAACGTCAGCACCGAAGTGCGCGACATGAGCGTGGTCGCGAGCGACGCCACGCGGGCCCGCAACGAATTCGGCTACACGCGCATGTGGAGCATTCATCCCGCGCAGATCGAGGCCATCGTGAGCGCGTTCGCGCCGCGCGACGAGGAAATCGCCACCGCCGCCGAAATTCTGCTGGCCGCGCAGTCCGCTCAATGGGGACCCACGCGCCATCGCGACACCTTGCACGACCGCGCGAGCTACCGCTATTACTGGTCGGTGCTGCGTCGCGCGCGATCCACCGGCCGCGCGATCCCGCAAGATGCCGCGCCGCTTTTCGGGGATGTGGAGCAATGAGCACGCAAACAGGAGACAGCGGCAGATGAGCGAGACAACGCAAACCGCCGGCGTACAAGGCGGCTTCAAACCGAAAAAATCCGTCGCGCTGTCCGGCGTGACCGCGGGCAACACGGCGCTGTGCACGGTTGGCAAGACCGGCAACGATCTGCATTACCGCGGCTACGACATTCTCGACATCGCGGGCAATTGCGAATTCGAAGAAATCGCCTATCTGCTCGTGCATGGAAAGCTGCCGACGCAAGCCGAACTCACCTCCTACAAGACGAAGTTGAAGGCGTTGCGCGGCCTGCCCGCGAACGTCAAGGCCGCGCTCGAATGGATTCCGGCGGCCGCGCATCCGATGGATGTGATGCGCACTGGCGTGTCGGTGCTCGGCACGGTGCTGCCGGAG
>NZ_JARESN010000015.1:0-157308 GCF_046054045.1 Paraburkholderia sp. RL17-368-BIF-A | reverse complement strand
CGACAACGTGTCGATCACGGTGAAGCTGATCAACCCGATCGCGATGGAAGAAGGTCTGCGCTTCGCTATCCGTGAAGGTGGCCGTACCGTCGGCGCAGGTGTCGTTGCCAAGATTCTCGAGTAAAATCGCGGATTGACGTTTTGGCAGTAAAGCTTTTGCAGTAAGTGGTGCCCGGAGCCGGGCGCCCGCTCCCGGCGGGCATCCGGCTCTACGCTCTTTTATCGTCTGGCGGTGCAATACCGCCTCGCTCTTTTCCAAGGAATTGTCATGCAGAACCAGAAAATCCGCATTCGCCTGAAGGCTTTCGACTATCGCCTGATCGATCAATCGGCTGCTGAGATCGTCGACACCGCGAAGCGGACTGGCGCAATCGTTCGTGGTCCGGTGCCGCTGCCGACCCGTATTCAACGCTTCGACATCCTGCGTTCGCCGCACGTCAACAAGACGTCGCGCGATCAGCTCGAAATCCGTACGCACCAACGCCTGATGGACATCGTCGATCCGACGGACAAGACCGTTGACGCACTGATGAAGCTGGACCTGCCGGCTGGCGTGGACGTCGAAATCAAGCTGCAATAAGGCCCTTGGGCCGCACCCGGCCCGCCGGGTAACGCTAAGTCTTTGATTGCTTGCAGAAAACGAAAAGCCTCGCTATAATGCAAGGCTTTTCGCGCATTGGCGCAAAAAAGTCGGTGTGCTGCAGCGTGAATTCACGCCCGAAACGGCACCGGCATTTTGTAAATTAGCCCCGACCAATCGCAGTCGGGAATGGAGAAAACGATGAGCCTTGGACTCGTAGGTCGCAAGGTTGGCATGACCCGTATCTTCACGGCAGAAGGGGATTCGATTCCCGTTACCGTGCTGGACGTGTCCGACAACCGCGTGACGCAGATCAAGACTGTTGAAACCGACGGCTACACGGCCGTGCAGGTTGCATTCGGTACGCGCCGTGCATCGCGTGTGACGAAGCCGTTGGCCGGTCATCTCGCCAAAGCCGGTGTTCAAGCCGGTGAAATCCTCAAAGAATTCCAGATCGATGCCGCTAAGGCTGCCGAGTTGTCGAACGGCGCCGTGGTCGGTCCTGACCTGTTCGAAGTGGGCCAGAAGGTCGACGTGCAAGGCGTGTCGATCGGTAAGGGCTACGCCGGTACCATCAAGCGTTACAACTTCGCATCCGGCCGTGCATCGCACGGTAACTCGCGCTCGCACAACGTGCCGGGTTCGATCGGTATGGCGCAGGATCCGGGTCGTGTTTTCCCGGGTAAGCGCATGACCGGTCATATGGGTGACGACACGGTAACGGTGCAAAACCTCGAAATCGCTCGTATCGACGCTGACCGCAACCTGTTGCTGGTCAAGGGCGCCGTTCCGGGTGCGAAGGGTGGCAAGGTATTCGTTACGCCGGCCGTGAAGACGCGTGCCGTGAAAGGAGCGAAATAATGGAACTTAAGCTCCTGAATGCCAATGGTCAGGAAGGTGCAGGCGTTAGCGCGTCGGACGTCGTGTTCGGCCGCGATTACAACGAAGCCCTGATTCACCAGGTCGTGGTGGCGTATCAAGCGAATGCCCGTAGCGGCAACCGCGCGCAGAAGGACCGTGAGCAAGTCAAGCACACGACCAAGAAGCCGTGGCGCCAGAAGGGTACGGGCCGCGCCCGTGCCGGTATGTCGTCGAGCCCGTTGTGGCGCGGCGGTGGCCGGATCTTCCCGAATTCGCCGGAAGAAAACTTTTCGCACAAGGTCAACAAGAAGATGCATCGCGCAGGTCTCTGCTCGATCTTCTCGCAGCTGGCCCGCGAAGGCCGTATCTCGGTGGTCGACGAGCTGACGCTCGAAGCGCCGAAGACCAAGCTGCTGGCCGAAAAATTCAAGGCGATGGGTCTCGACTCCGTGCTGGTGATTACCGACACGGTTGACGAAAACCTGTACCTCGCGTCGCGCAACCTCGCCCACGTGGCGGTTGTCGAGCCGCGTTACGCCGACCCGCTGTCGCTGATCTACTTCAAGAAGATCCTGATCACGAAGGCTGCGGTCGCCCAGATCGAGGAGTTGCTGTCATGAGCGAGATTCGCAAAAACGATCATCGTTTGATGCAGGTCCTGCTCGCGCCGGTGATCTCCGAAAAGGCGACGCTGGTGGCCGACAAGAACGAGCAAGTCGTGTTCGAAGTCGCGCCCGATGCCACGAAGCAGGAAGTGAAAGCTGCAGTCGAGCTGCTGTTCAAGGTGGAAGTCAATTCCGTCAACGTGCTGGTCTCGAAGGGCAAAGCCAAGCGCTTTGGCCGTTTCATGGGCAAGCGCAAAGACGTGAAGAAGGCGTACGTCTGCCTGAAGCCCGGCCAGGAAATCAACTTTGAAGCGGAGGCCAAGTAATCATGGCAATCGTTAAAGTTAAGCCGACTTCGCCGGGCCGCCGCGCGATGGTCAAGGTGGTCAACAAGGATCTGTACAAGGGCAAGCCGTTCGCACCGCTGCTCGACGCGCAATCCTCGACCGCCGGCCGTAACAACAATGGTCACATCACCACGCGTCATAAGGGTGGCGGCCATAAGCATCACTATCGTGTCGTCGACTTCCGTCGCACGAAGGATGGCATTCCGGCAAAGGTCGAACGTCTTGAGTACGATCCGAACCGTAGCGCGAACATCGCGCTGGTTCTGTACGCAGACGGCGAGCGCCGCTACATCATCGCTCCGAAGGGTGTCACCGTCGGCCAGCAACTGATGTCGGGTTCGGAAGCGCCGATCCGCGCAGGCAACACGCTGCCGATCCGTAACATTCCGGTCGGTACGACGATCCACTGCATCGAAATGCTGCCGGGCAAGGGCGCGCAAATGGCGCGTTCGGCTGGTACGTCGGCGATGCTGCTGGCTCGTGAAGGCATCTACGCACAGGTCCGCCTGCGCTCGGGTGAAATCCGCCGCGTTCACGTTGAATGCCGCGCGACGATTGGTGAAGTTGGCAACGAAGAGCATAGCCTCCGTCAAATCGGTAAGGCTGGCGCGAACCGCTGGCGCGGTATCCGCCCGACGGTGCGCGGCGTTGCAATGAACCCGGTCGATCACCCGCACGGTGGTGGTGAAGGCAAGACGGCTGCAGGTCGCGATCCGGTGAGCCCGTGGGGCACGCCTGCTAAGGGTTATCGCACCCGCAGCAACAAGCGCACGACGAGCATGATCGTCCAGCGCCGTCACAAGCGTTAAGGAGTAGGCAATGGCACGTTCTGTAAAAAAAGGTCCGTTCTGCGACGCCCATTTGCTGAAGAAAGTTGAGGCGGCAGCAGCTTCGCGGGATAAGAAGCCGATCAAAACCTGGTCGCGTCGCTCGACGATCCTCCCGGATTTCATCGGTCTGACGATCGCCGTTCACAACGGCCGTCAACACGTTCCGGTGTACATCTCGGAAAACATGGTCGGCCACAAGCTTGGCGAGTTCGCACTGACCCGTACGTTCAAGGGTCATGCAGCCGACAAGAAGGCTAAGAAATAAGGGGCTCATGATGGAAGTGAAAGCAATTCATCGCGGTGCCCGCATCTCGGCGCAGAAAACGCGCCTTGTGGCTGACCAGATCCGCGGTTTGCCGGTCGACAAGGCGCTGAACGTTCTGACGTTCTCGCCGAAGAAGGCTGCGGGAATCGTGAAAAAGGTCGTGCTGTCGGCGATCGCGAATGCGGAGCATAACGAAGGCGCCGATATCGATGAGCTCAAGATCACGAGCATCTACATCGACAAGGCTGCGTCGCTCAAGCGTTTCACCGCGCGCGCTAAAGGCCGCGGTAACCGCATCGAGAAGCAATCCTGTCACATCACTGTGACGGTCGGGAATTAAGGGGTCATACGATGGGACAGAAAATTCATCCGACTGGCTTCCGTTTGGCCGTCAGCCGCAATTGGGCGTCGCGTTGGTACGCGAACAACAACAATTTCGCGGCGATGTTGCAGGAAGACATCGGTGTTCGTGAATACCTGAAGAAGAAGCTGAAGAACGCGTCCGTCGGTCGCGTTGTGATCGAGCGTCCTGCAAAGAACGCACGCATCACGATTTTCAGCTCGCGTCCGGGTGTCGTGATCGGTAAGAAGGGTGAAGACATTGAACTGCTGAAGTCCGAGCTGCAAAAGCGCATGGGCGTTCCGGTTCACGTCAACATCGAAGAAATTCGCAAGCCGGAAACCGACGCGCAACTGATCGCGGATTCGATCACGCAACAGCTCGAGCGCCGGATCATGTTCCGCCGCGCGATGAAGCGTGCGATGCAAAACGCGATGCGTCTGGGTGCCCAAGGCATCAAGATCATGAGCGCTGGCCGTCTGAACGGTATCGAAATCGCTCGTACGGAATGGTATCGCGAAGGTCGCGTGCCGCTTCATACGCTGCGTGCTGATATCGACTACGCAACTTCGGAAGCGAAGACGACGTACGGCATCATCGGCGTGAAGGTGTGGGTCTACAAGGGCGACACGCTCGGCCGCAACGACGCACCGGTGGTTGAAGAAGTCGCCGAAGAAAAGCGTCCGCGCCGCAACGCACGTCCGGGTGGCGATCGCCGTCCGCGTCGCGATGGTGAAGGTGGTGGCCCGGCAGGTGCACGCCGTGGCGCTCCTCGTCGTGCTGGCGGTGCCGGCGGCGACGGGAAGACTGGAGAATAACGATGCTGCAACCGAAACGCAGAAAGTATCGCAAAGAGCAGAAGGGTCGTAACACCGGTGTCGCTACCCGCGGTAACGCGGTGTCGTTCGGTGAGTTCGGCCTGAAGGCTATCGGTCGTGGTCGTCTGACCGCGCGCCAGATTGAAGCGGCACGTCGTGCAATGACGCGTCACATCAAGCGTGGTGGCCGCATCTGGATCCGCATCTTCCCGGACAAGCCGATCTCGCACAAGCCGGCTGAAGTACGTATGGGTAACGGTAAAGGTAACCCTGAGTACTACGTCGCAGAGATTCAACCGGGCAAGATGCTGTACGAAATGGACGGCGTAACCGAAGAGCTGGCACGCGAAGCGTTCCGTCTGGCTGCAGCTAAGCTGCCGCTGAAGACGACGTTTATCGTGCGTCAGCTCGGCGCCTAAGGAGCAAATGATGAAGGCTTCCGAACTTCACCAGAAAGATCAGGCCGCGCTCAACAAGGAGCTGTCGGACCTGTTGAAGGCGCAATTCGGCCTGCGCATGCAACTCGCGACCCAGCAGCTCACGAACACGAGCCAGCTGAAGAAGGTTCGTCGCGACATCGCACGTGTGCGGACCGTCCTGACTGAGAAGGCGAACCAGAAATGAACGATAGCGTAAAAACCTCGCTCAAGCGGACGCTGGTCGGCAAGGTCGTCAGCAACAAGATGGACAAGACGGTCACCGTGCTGGTTGAGCACCGCGTGAAGCACCCGATCTACGGCAAGTACGTTGTGCGCTCGAAGAAGTACCACGCGCACGACGACGCGAACACGTACAACGAGGGTGACCTCGTTGAAATCCAGGAAACTCGTCCGATTTCGAAGACGAAGGCTTGGGTTGTGGCTCGCCTGGTCGAGGCTGCTCGCGTCATCTGACGCCGCATAGCTGTAGAAGTAGTTGAAATCGCAGTAGATTTCGCTTGCAAGACCGAGATTATTTGTTATAATCTCGGTCTTCCCTCTTTATGGGAGCCCCGTCGCGGGCGAAGTTGGTGGGGGAAGCGGTTCAGGCGCCAGTCTGTCCCGAAGGATTCACCGGATTGCGATGGCGGGTTTCGTTTGCCGTCGCTGCTGTTCTAACCCAAGCAGCCGATTGGCTGACGGGACCAAGACTGACCGGGTACGCCATGGTGGTGTGACCGGATTAAGTTGGGAAAGATAAACCATGATCCAGACCGAAACTCGGCTTGAAGTGGCCGACAACACGGGTGCGCGTGAAGTCATGTGCATCAAGGTGCTCGGCGGCTCGAAGCGTCGTTATGCCAGCATTGGCGACATCATCAAGGTGACCGTCAAAGAAGCAACGCCGCGCGGGCGCGTGAAGAAAGGCGAAATTTATAACGCCGTGGTGGTTCGCACCGCCAAGGGCGTGCGCCGTCAGGACGGCTCGCTGATCAAGTTCGACGGCAATGCTGCAGTGCTGTTGAATGCCAAGCTCGAACCTATTGGCACCCGTATTTTCGGGCCTGTCACGCGCGAGTTGCGTAGCGAACGATTCATGAAGATCGTTTCGTTGGCACCTGAAGTGCTGTAAGGAGTCGCGATGAACAAGATTCGCAAAGGTGACGAAGTTATCGTCATCACCGGCAAAGACAAAGGCAAGCGCGGCGTCGTGCTGTCCGTTGGCGAAGGCAAGGTCATTGTCGAGGGTATCAACCTCGTCAAGAAACACGTCAAGCCGAACCCGATGAAGGGTACGACGGGTGGTGTGGAAGCCAAGACGATGCCGCTGCAAATTTCGAACGTCGCATTGGTCGACGCGAATGGCAAGGCATCGCGTGTAGGCATCAAGGTCGAAGGGGACAAGAAAGTTCGTTTCCTTAAGACGACCGGTGCCGAGCTGAGCGCCTGACGCTGCGGAGTAAAAAAATGGCTCGTTTGCAAGAGTTTTACAAAGAAAAGGTTGTACCCGGCCTCATCGAGAAGTTCGGTTACAAGTCCGTGATGGAAGTGCCGCGCATCACCAAGATCACCCTGAACATGGGCCTTGGCGAAGCGGTTGCTGACAAG
Organism: Paraburkholderia sp. RL17-368-BIF-A; assembly: GCF_046054045.1. Lineage (NCBI taxonomy): Bacteria > Pseudomonadati > Pseudomonadota > Betaproteobacteria > Burkholderiales > Burkholderiaceae > Paraburkholderia > Paraburkholderia sp. RL17-368-BIF-A. The sequence goes on along the minus strand of NZ_JARESN010000015.1, from coordinate 150,635 downwards.
AAGATCATCGAAAACGCCGTTGGCGACCTGACGAAGATTGCAGGCCAGAAGCCTGTGATCACGAAGGCACGCAAGGCAATCGCTGGCTTCAAGATCCGTCAGGGCTACCCGATCGGTGCAATGGTCACGTTGCGCGGTCAGGCAATGTACGAATTTCTGGACCGTTTCGTGACGGTTGCGCTCCCCCGTGTGCGCGACTTCCGTGGCGTGTCGGGTCGTGCGTTCGATGGTCGCGGCAACTACAACATCGGTGTGAAAGAGCAGATCATTTTCCCCGAAATCGACTACGACAAAATCGACGCACTGCGTGGGCTGAACATCAGCATCACGACGACTGCGAAGACCGACGACGAAGCAAAGGCTCTGCTCGCCAGCTTCAAGTTCCCGTTCAGAAACTGAGGTTACCGTGGCTAAACTGGCACTGATCGAACGTGAAAAGAAGCGTGCTCGCCTCGCTGCTAAGTACGCGCCTAAGCGTGCAGAGTTGAAGGCGATCATCGGCGATATGAGCAAGTCGGACGAAGAGCATTACGCAGCACGTCTGGAACTGCAACAACTGCCGCGCAACTCTAACCCGACCCGTAAGCGCAATCGTTGCGCGATTACCGGTCGCCCGCGTGGCACGTTCCGTAAATTCGGGCTGGCGCGTAACAAGATTCGCGAAATCGCGTTCCGCGGCGAGATCCCTGGCCTGACCAAGGCGAGCTGGTAATAGGAGAAACGTAAATGAGCATGAGTGATCCTATCGCCGATATGCTGACTCGCATCCGCAACGCGCAGATGGTCGAGAAGGTTTCGGTGACAATGCCCTCGTCGAAAGTCAAGGTTGCGATTGCGCAGGTCCTGAAGGACGAAGGCTATATCGATGATTTCGCAGTGAAGTCCGAAGGTGCGAAGTCTGAATTGAACATCGTGTTGAAGTACTACGCCGGCCGTCCGGTCATCGAGCGCATTGAACGCGTTTCGAAGCCTGGTCTGCGTGTGTACCGCGGCCGTAACGACATCCCCGTGGTCATGAATGGCCTCGGCGTGGCAATCGTGTCGACGCCCAAGGGCGTGATGACGGACCGCAAGGCGCGCGCAACGGGCGTTGGCGGCGAAGTCATCTGCTACGTCGCTTAAGGCCGAAAGGAGAGAAACATGTCTCGAGTAGGTAAGAGCCCGATCGCGCTGCAAGGCGCAGAAGTGGCCCTGAGCGATGATCGCATCACCGTCAAGGGCCCGCTGGGTACGATTACGCAGGCGGCAAACCGCCTCGTGAAAGTGGTGAACGACAACGGCATTCTGAAGATCGAGCCGGTTGACGAAAGCCGCGAAGCGAATGCGATGTCGGGCACGATGCGCGCACTGGTTGCGAACATGGTGAACGGCGTGACGAAGGGTTTCGAGCGCAAGCTGACGCTGGTTGGCGTCGGTTACCGCGCACAGGCGCAAGGCGACAAGCTGAATCTGTCGCTGGGTTTCTCGCACCCCGTGGTGCACCAGATGCCGGAAGGCGTGAAGGCTGAAACCCCGTCGCAAACCGAAATCGTGATCAAGGGGATCGACAAGCAGAAAGTTGGCCAGGTCGCTGCAGAAGTGCGCGGCTATCGTCCGCCGGAGCCCTACAAGGGCAAGGGCGTGCGCTATGCCAACGAGGTCGTGATCCTCAAAGAAACGAAGAAGAAGTAAGGGTGCGCAATCATGGATAAGACTCAATCTCGCCTGCGCCGCGCTCGTCAGACGCGTATCAAGATCGCTGAGCTGCAGGTCGCGCGTCTCGCCGTGCATCGCACGAACACGCACATCTATGCGCAAGTGTTCTCGCCGTGCGGCACCAAGGTGCTCGCCAGCGCGTCGACGCTCGAGGCCGAAGTGCGTGCGCAACTGGCTGATCAAACGGGCAAGGGCGGCAACGTCGCCGCTGCCACGCTGATTGGCAAGCGCATTGCAGAAAAGGCTAAGGCTGCCGGCATCGAATCCGTCGCCTTCGACCGTTCGGGTTTCCGTTACCACGGCCGCGTGAAAGCGCTGGCTGATGCGGCGCGCGAAGCCGGACTCAAGTTCTAAGGGAAGAATTCGTCATGGCAAAGATGCAAGCGAAAGTTCAGGCTGACGAACGCGACGACGGCCTGCGCGAAAAGATGATTTCGGTCAACCGCGTGACCAAGGTCGTGAAGGGTGGCCGCATTCTCGGCTTCGCCGCACTGACCGTGGTTGGCGACGGTGATGGCCGCGTCGGTATGGGCAAGGGCAAGGCGAAGGAAGTGCCGGTCGCTGTCCAGAAGGCGATGGAACAAGCCCGCCGCAACATGTTCAAGGTGCCGCTTAAGAACGGTACCCTGCAACACGAAGTGCACGGCAAGCACGGCGCATCGATGGTCCTCCTCGCTCCGGCGAAGGACGGTACCGGTGTGATCGCCGGCGGCCCGATGCGCGCAGTGTTCGACGTGATGGGCGTGCAGAACGTTGTGGCCAAGAGCCACGGCTCGACGAACCCGTACAACCTCGTTCGTGCAACGCTCGACGGTCTGCGCAAGCAGTCCACGCCGGGCGACATCGCGGCGAAGCGCGGCAAGTCCGTCGAAGATATTCTGGGCTAAGGTGGACACCATGTCTGAAAAAACTGTCAAGGTCCAGCTCGTCAAGAGCCTGATCGGCACCCGTGAAACGCACCGTGCAACGGTGCGTGGCCTGGGTCTGCGCCGACTCAACTCGGTCAGCGAGTTGCAGGACACGCCGGCCGTGCGCGGCATGATCAACAAGGTTTCGTACCTCGTTAAGGTCATCAGCTAAGCGGCTGACCAGGACTCAAGGAGTTGATAATGGAATTGAATGATCTGAAGCCGGCTGAAGGCGCGAAGCACGCAAAGCGTCGCGTTGGTCGCGGTATCGGCTCTGGCCTCGGCAAGACCGCTGGCCGTGGTCACAAGGGTCAGAAGTCGCGTTCGGGCGGCTTTCACAAGGTTGGCTTCGAAGGCGGTCAAATGCCGCTGCAACGTCGCCTGCCGAAGCGTGGCTTCACCTCGCTGACGAAGGAATTCGTCGGTGAAGTGCGTCTCTCGGATCTGGAAAAGCTGCCGGTCGACGAAATCGATCTGCTGGCTCTGAAGCAAGCCGGCCTGGTCGGCGAGCTGATCAAGAGCGCCAAGATCATCGCGACGGGCGAGCTGAAGCGCAAGATCGTTGTGAAGGGTCTGGGTGCGACGAAGGGTGCGCGCGCTGCTATCGAGGCAGCCGGCGGCTCTTTTGCCGAGTAACGCGCAAGTTATTTTGCCGTCACTAGCATTTGCATCGGAGAAGGTACTTGGCTAACAGCCCGAGTCTCGCAAAACCCGGTCGCAGCGCGGCGAAGTTTGGCGATCTGCGTCGGCGGGCAGTGTTTCTGCTGCTGGCGCTGATCGTCTACCGTGTCGGCGCGCACATTCCGGTGCCGGGTATCGACCCGGACCAACTGGCGAAGTTGTTCCAGAGCCAGTCGGGCGGCATCCTTGGCATGTTCAACATGTTCTCGGGTGGCGCGCTTTCGCGGTTCACGATTTTCGCGCTTGGGATCATGCCGTATATCTCGGCGTCGATCATCATGCAGTTGTTGGCAATTGTCTCGCCGCAACTCGAAGCGTTGAAGAAGGAAGGGCAGGCGGGGCAACGAAAGATCACGCAGTACACGCGTATCTTCACGGTCCTGCTGGCAACGTTCCAGGCTTTCGGTATTGCCGTAGCCCTGGAAAATCAGCCGGCTCTGGTGATCGATCCGGGAATGGTGTTTCGGTTGACGACGGTCGTGACGCTGGTGACGGGCACGATGTTCCTGATGTGGCTGGGTGAGCAGATCACGGAGCGCGGGCTTGGCAACGGTATCTCGATCATCATTTTCGGTGGTATTGCAGCGGGTTTCCCGAATGCAATCGGTGGTCTTTTCGAACTGGTGCGAACCGGCTCGATGAGCATCATCTCGGCGATTATCGTCGTCGCGCTGATCGCCGCAGTGACGTATCTGGTGGTGTTCATCGAACGCGGCCAGCGCAAGATCCTTGTGAACTACGCGAAGCGGCAAGTCGGTAACAAGATTTACGGCGGTCAATCTTCGCATTTGCCGCTGAAGTTGAACATGTCGGGCGTGATTCCGCCGATCTTCGCATCGTCGATCATTCTCTTCCCGGCAACCATCCTGAACTGGTTCAGTTCGGGGTCGCGCACCAGTTGGTTCGCAGACACGCTGCACAACGTGGCCGAGGCCATTAAGCCCGGTCAGCCCGTGTACGTGTTGCTGTACGCGTTGGCGATCGTTTTCTTCTGCTTTTTCTACACCGCGCTGGTGTTCAACAGCAGAGAGACGGCCGACAACCTGAAAAAGAGTGGCGCTTTCGTTCCTGGCATCCGCCCGGGCGATCAAACGGCGCGATATATCGACCGCATCCTCACGCGTCTGACGCTGGCCGGTGCGATCTACATCGTGTTTGTTTGCCTGCTGCCCGAGTTTCTGGTGCTGCGCTGGAACGTGCCGTTTTATTTTGGTGGAACGTCGCTGCTGATCATTGTCGTCGTCACAATGGATTTCATGGCGCAGGTGCAGTCGTACGTTATGTCGCAACAGTATGAATCGCTGCTGAAGAAGGCTAATTTCAAAGGCGGCGGCGTCCCGATGCGTTGAAAGGACTTATGGCCAAAGACGATGTTATCCAGATGCAGGGTGAAGTCATCGAAAACCTGCCTAATGCTACCTTCAGGGTGAAGCTGGAAAACGGCCATGTCGTATTGGGACACATATCCGGCAAGATGCGGATGCACTACATCCGAATCCTGCCGGGCGACAAGGTGACGGTTGAATTGACGCCTTACGATCTCTCGCGTGCGCGGATCGTGTTCCGGGCGAAGTGATTTGAAAAAAGGGTAATATCATGAAAGTGATGGCATCGGTTAAGCGCATTTGCCGCAATTGCAAGATCATCAAGCGCAAAGGCGTTGTGCGCGTGATTTGCAGCTCTGATCCGCGCCACAAACAGCGTCAAGGCTGAACGCCGCGCTTTTGCTTGCGCTTTTTGTTTGAGGAAAAACAATGGCTCGTATCGCAGGGGTTAACATCCCGAATCACCAGCATACTGAAATCGGCCTGACGGCTATTTACGGTATCGGCCGCACGCGCTCGCGCGACATTTGCGTCGCTGCTGGTGTGGCATTTTCGAAGAAGGTCAAAGACCTGAACGACGCAGACCTCGAAAAGCTGCGTGAAGAAGTCGGCAAGTTCATCGTTGAAGGCGATCTGCGCCGTGAAACGACGATGAACATCAAGCGCCTGATGGATCTCGGCTGCTACCGTGGCGTTCGGCATCGTAAGGGCTTGCCCCTGCGCGGCCAACGTACGCGTACGAATGCCCGTACGCGCAAGGGTCCGCGTCGTGCAGCGCAATCGCTGAAGAAGTAAGCGGAACTGACAGTTACAGGAAAACGTAATGGCTAAGGCTTCGAACAACTCCGCGGCGCAACGCGTTCGCAAGAAGGTCAAGAAGAACGTCGCCGAGGGCGTGGTTCACGTTCACGCGTCGTTCAACAACACCATCATCACGATCACCGATCGTCAAGGCAATGCACTTGCCTGGGCAACGTCGGGTGGTCAGGGCTTCAAGGGTTCGCGTAAATCGACCCCGTTTGCAGCTCAGGTGGCGGCCGAATCGGCTGGCCGCGTGGCGATGGAATACGGCGTGAAGAACCTCGAAGTGCGGATCAAGGGCCCCGGTCCTGGCCGTGAATCGGCGGTGCGCGCGTTGCATGGTCTTGGCATCAAGATCACGGCAATCTCCGACGTGACCCCGGTCCCGCACAACGGCTGCCGTCCGCCGAAGCGTCGTCGTATCTAAGACGCTGTTTTCGCTAGCGCCTGTTGCCGCTGGTTCAAGTGACCGGCGAAACAGGCTGCTTGCGCTATTGAATTGACTAAGCCCACCGTTCGACCCAAAGGGTTCGGACTAGCGCGAGTGCGAGCATTCGCGTGATCAATCAACGAAGGAATCAACGTGGCACGTTATATCGGCCCTAAGGCCAAGCTGTCCCGCCGTGAAGGCACTGACCTCTTCCTGAAGAGCGCCCGTCGTTCGCTCGCTGACAAGTGCAAGCTTGACAGCAAGCCCGGCCAGCATGGCCGCACCTCGGGTGCGCGTACGTCCGACTACGGCACGCAGCTGCGCGAAAAGCAAAAAGTGAAGCGCATCTACGGTGTTCTGGAGCGTCAATTCCGCCGTTACTTCGCCGAAGCCGACCGTCTGAAGGGCAACACGGGTGAAAACCTGCTGCAATTGCTCGAGTCGCGTCTGGATAACGTCGTGTACCGCATGGGCTTCGGTTCGACGCGTGCTGAAGCGCGTCAGCTGGTGAGCCACAAGGCGATCACGGTGAACGGCGTCGTGTCGAACATCCCGTCGATGCAAGTGAAGGCAGGCGACGTCGTCGCAGTGCGCGAACAGAAGAAGAAGCAAGCGCGTATTCTCGAAGCGCTGTCGCTGGCTGAGCAAGGCGGCATGCCGAGCTGGGTCGCCGTGGATTCGAAGAAGTTCGAAGGCACGTTCAAGTCCAAGCCGGAACGCAGCGACATCGCTGGCGATATCAACGAAAGCCTGATCGTCGAATTGTATTCGCGGTAATCGGATTAACGGCCGGGGCACCTCGTTGCGTTGCGCAAGGGGGCGTCTCGGCTGTTTATTTTCAGGTTGTTACCGGTCAGCCTTATCGGTGTAACGAGCCGAGGGTATTGAAAAGGAAAACCTATGCAAACCAGTTTGTTGAAGCCCAAGATCATCGCAGTTGAATCGCTGGGCGAAAGCCACGCGAAAGTGGTCATGGAACCGTTTGAACGCGGTTACGGCCACACCTTGGGTAACGCGCTTCGGCGCGTGCTGCTGTCGTCCATGATCGGCTATGCGCCGACCGAAGTGACGATCGCAGGCGTCGTACATGAATATTCGACGCTCGACGGTGTGCAAGAGGACGTGGTCAACCTGTTGTTGAACCTGAAGGGCGTGGTGTTCAAGCTGCATAACCGTGACGAAGTGACGGTTACGCTGCGCAAGGAAGGCGAAGGCGTTGTGACCGCTGGCGACATCGAGCTGGCGCACGACTGCGAAGTGATCAACCCTGACCACGTGATCGCGCATCTGTCGAAGGGCGGCAAGCTCGACGTTCAGATCAAGGTCGAAAAGGGCCGCGGCTACGTGCCGGGCAATGTGCGTCGTTATGGCGAGGAGTCGGCCAAGATTATCGGCCGTATCGTGCTGGACGCGTCGTTCTCGCCGGTTCGCCGCGTGAGCTACGCCGTTGAAAGCGCTCGCGTCGAACAGCGTACCGACCTCGACAAGCTCGTGATGAACATCGAAACGAACGGTGTGATTTCGCCGGAAGAAGCGATCCGTCAATCGGCGCGCATTCTGGTCGATCAGCTGTCGGTGTTCGCTGCACTGGAAGGCACCGAAGCAACGGCTGAAGCGCCGTCGCGCGCACCGCAGATCGATCCGATCCTGCTGCGTCCGGTCGATGATCTCGAACTCACGGTTCGTTCCGCGAACTGCCTGAAGGCCGAGAACATTTACTACATCGGCGATCTGATCCAGCGCACGGAAAACGAGTTGCTCAAGACGCCGAACCTGGGCCGCAAGTCGTTGAACGAAATCAAGGAAGTCTTGGCGTCGCGTGGTTTGACGCTCGGCATGAAGCTGGAAAACTGGCCGCCCGCAGGGCTGGATAAGTAACTCGGCAGTCATCCGGGGCAGAGCCCGCCGCTGTACTGGCAAGGACGCGGATTTTCCTTTAAAATCCGCGTCTTGTCTTTTTTCACTACCGGCCCGTGCACTCGCTACTTTGGTAGATCGAGCGCGATAGAAGAGCTGGATCAAAACTTTGAATCGAAGGAATTAACATGCGTCACCGTCATGGTCTGCGGAAACTGAACCGCACGAGCAGCCACCGTCTGGCAATGCTCCGTAACATGTCCAACTCGCTGATCGAGCACGAAGTCATCAAGACCACGCTGCCGAAGGCGAAAGAACTCCGTAAAGTCGTCGAGCCGCTGATCACGCTCGGCAAGAAGCCGTCGCTGGCAAACCGTCGTCTGGCGTTCAACCGCCTGCGCGATCGTGACTCGGTCACGAAGCTGTTTGAAGTCCTCGGCCCGCGTTACGCTACCCGTCCGGGCGGCTACCTGCGCGTGCTGAAGTTTGGCTTCCGCGTCGGCGACAACGCACCGATGGCTCTGGTCGAACTGCTCGATCGTCCGGAAGTTGAAGAAGTCGAAGTGCAAGAAGCTGAATAAGCTTTGAAGCGCTGATAGCACAGAAGAAAGCCAGGCTCACAGCCTGGCTTTTTTGTTTATGGCGGCAGACGTAGTAGGCGCGCTGGCACAGGCGGCGAAACGCCGCATCCTCGCGTCCACGCGGTCGGGCAGCCAGCGGCGGTCCAAGACCAGGTGATACGATATTGACACGCAAATTGTGCCTGGCTGGAGCTTGCTGTGAACGTGAATGTGACTCTCCTTCTCACGACGGTGCCCGATGCGGCCGCTGCACAGAAGCTGGCCGCGGACGCATTGGCCGCACGCCTGTGTGCATGCGTCACGCAGCTCGGCCCGGTGCAGTCCAGTTACCATTGGCAGGGTCAGCTAGAAACGGCGCAAGAAATCCAGCTGCTGTTCAAGACCAGCGCCGCCCGCGTGCTCGAGCTCGAGCAGTACCTACAGGCGAACCATCCCTACGACACGCCGGAAATCCTGTCATGGCAAGCTGCCGCGTCGGCCGCCTATGGCCAGTGGATCACTTCTGAAACCCAACGTCCCCTACATGTTTAACGGTCTCAACCGACGCGCGCGCCACGCGTTGCGTACCGCCCTCCTCGTTTTCGCGTGCCTGATTCTCGCGCAGTTCGGCACGCTTGCCCGCGCTTCGGACGACTTCCTCGATCCTGCCGTCGCCTTCAAATTCAGCGCGACCGAGAAGCTCGGCGAGGTCGACGTGACCTACAAGATCGCGGACGGCTACTACATGTACCGCGAGCGCTTCGCATTTGCGGCCCGCAACGGAAACGCGACGATCGGCGAACCGCAGTTGCCGGCGGGTCATATCAAGTTCGATCAGACGTTCAACAAGAACGTTGAGACGTATCGCAACGAACTGACGATCCGGATTCCCGTGAAGCAGGCCGCAGGTGGGTTCGATCTGGCGGTCACATCGCAAGGCTGCGCCGACGCCGGCATCTGTTATCCGCCGATGGAGCGCGTCTACCACGTCAGCGGCGCGGCGCTGCTGCCGGCCGGCAGCGCGGCTGCGCCGCAATCCACGGCAAACGACGCGCCGTGGTACGAGCGCGCCACCAGCGCCGACTACGCGCAATCGCTGCTGCAAGGCGGAGGTTTCCTCGCGATCATAGGGCTTTACTTCGTTGCGGGCATCGTGCTGAGCTTGCTGCCCTGTTCCTATCCGATGATTCCGATCTTGTCGGCGATCATCATCGGTGAAGGCGCGCGGGTCACGCGGGCGCGCGGCTTCGCGCTGTCGCTGGCCTATGTCATCGGGATGGCGCTCGTCTACACCGCGCTCGGCATTGCCGCCGCGCTGGTCGGGCAGAGTCTTGGCGCCTGGCTGCAAAACCCGTGGGTGTTGGGCGCGTTCGGCGTGCTGCTGACCGTTTTCGCGCTCACGCTGATCGCCGGGTTTGACATTGCGTTGCCGCAGCGCTGGCAGGACGGCGCGTCGCACGCGTCGGCGGGACGTTCGGGCGGCAAGTTCGCAGCCGTCGCCGGAATGGGCGCGCTGTCGGCACTGGTGGTCGGCGCGTGCATGACTGCGCCGCTTTTCGCGGTGCTGGCCTTCATCGCGCATACGGGGAGCGCGGTGCTCGGCGGCGCGGCGCTGTTCGCAATGGGGCTAGGGCTTGGCGTGCCGCTCATGATTGTCGGTCTCGGCGCCGGGACTTTGCTGCCGCGCGCCGGCGCATGGATGGACGACATCAAGGTGCTGTTCGGCGTCGTGCTGCTCGCCGCGGCGCTGTGGATCGTGTGGCCCGTGCTTGGAGCAACCGCCACCATGTTGCTCAGCGCACTCTGGTTGCTGATCGCCGCCGCATGCTTGGGCCTTTTTTCCGCGCCTGGCGCGCAGGCGTCGATATGGCGGCGGCTTGGACGCGGCATCGGCGCGGCCCTCGCTGTTTGGGCGGCCGTGCTGCTGGTCGGACTTGCTGCGGGTTCGTCCGATCCATTGCGTCCGCTCGCCGTGCTGGCGTCGCGGTCGGCGGCGCCGGCCGCTACGTCTGTGGCTGGCGCGCCTCAAACCGCGTCGCACGACGATCTGGCGTTCCAGGCGGTGCGTTCATCGGCGGAACTGGACGGCGCCGTCAAAGCGGCGGCACAGCCCGCCATGCTCGATTTTTACGCGGACTGGTGCGTGAGCTGCAAAGAGATGGAGAAATTCACCTTCAGCGATCCGCGCGTCCAGGCGAAGTTAAAGCAGATGAATCTGCTGCGCGCCGACGTCACCGCCAATAACGCCGACGATCAGGCTCTGCTCAAGCGATTCGGCCTTTTCGGCCCGCCGGGGATTATCTTCTTCGACCGCGGCGGCAAAGAGGTGCTGCGCGTCGTCGGTTACGAATCGGCTGACAAATTCCTGCGTTCGCTCGAGCGGGCGAGTGCGCCGCAGACCTGATCGCACGCAAATCACACGACGATGTGCAACGCGCGGGGCTTACGCCCGGTGAACGCACAAAAAAAACGGAGGCGCGACTCAAAGTCCGCCTCCGTTTTCCATTTCTAGCGAGTTCTTCGCTACACCCGCTAACCTAAAACCCAACCCAACTCACTTCTGCGACCGCAGAATCCGCGCCGCATCCAGCGCGAAATACGTCAGAACGCCGTCCGCGCCCGCACGCTTGAACGCGAGCAGCGATTCCATCATCGCCTTGTCGTGATCGAGCCAGCCGTTCTGGGCCGCCGCTTTCAGCATCGCGTACTCGCCGCTGACCTGATAGACGTAGGTCGGGAACTGGAACTCGTCCTTCACGCGACGCACGATGTCGAGATACGGCATGCCCGGCTTGACCATCACCATATCGGCGCCTTCGTTGATATCCGCCTGGACCTCGCGCAGCGCTTCGTTCGAATTCGCCGGGTCCATCTGGTACGTCATCTTGTTGCTTTTGCCGAGGTTCGTGGCCGAGCCCACGGCGTCGCGGAACGGGCCGTAGAACGCGGACGCGAACTTGGCCGCGTAAGCCATGATCCGCGTATGCACATGGTCCTCGCTTTCCAGCATTTCGCGGATGGCGCCAATGCGGCCGTCCATCATGTCCGACGGCGCAACGATATCGACGCCGGCCTCGGCCTGCGCGCGCGCCTGCTCGATCAGGATTTCGACGGTTTCGTCGTTGATTACGTAGCCGGTCTCGTCGAGCACGCCGTCCTGGCCGTGGCTCGTGTACGGATCGAGCGCGACGTCGGTCAGCACGCCGAGCTCAGGGAAGTGCTTCTTGAGTTCGCGAACCGCGCGCGGGATCAGGCCCGCGGGGTTCGCCGCCTCGCGGCCATCGGGCGTTTTCAGCGACGGCTCGATCGCCGGAAACAGCGACAGCACGGGCACGCCCAGCTCGACGCATTGCTCGGCGACTTTCATCAGCAGGTCGACGGAAACGCGATCGACGCCGGGCATCGACGGCACCGCTTGGCGAATATTGGTGCCCTCGACCACGAACACGGGATAGATCAGGTCGTTGGTGGTGAGAATGTTTTCGCGCATCAGACGGCGCGAAAAGTCGTCGCGGCGCATGCGGCGCGGGCGATAGTGCGGGTAGAAGCTCATGTGGGATAGAAAACGTGAGTGTCTTGAGTGGGGCGGTGACACGAGCGGCACCAACTGCAGGCGGCCACTCGCGGAAACTTTTCAAGACAATGGTATATCATACCGATCGAGCAAGGCGCCTAGCGCTGACCTCCCCGCTTCTCCTCCCTGAGCGGGTGCCTGTCGTTTTTCGATTAGGCTGTTTGACCCGCCGTTAATGCGGCGGGTTTTTTTATGCGCCGACGAAAACGGCGCTTTCCCCGATTCGAAAACCGGGACTCGGCTTACTGCGCGGCGTCCGTTTCGCCCTTGGCGCCGGGGATCAGCCAGCTTTCGACCAATTCATGCGCCTCGTCGATACCGACACGCTTGAGCGCCGAAAAAAGCTGCGCCGTCAGTTCGCCCTGGTAGCCCGCGGCACGATACTCGGCGAAACCCTTCTGCGTTGTGCGCAACGCATTCACACTTTCCTGGCGCGTCAATTTGTCGCATTTGGTCAGCAGCGCGTGAATCGGCTTGCCGGTCGGCGCGAACCACTCGATCATTCGCCGGTCCAGATCGGTCAACGGACGGCGCGAATCCATCATCAGAATCATGCCGCGCAATTGCGAGCGCGACTGCAGGTACGTGGAAAGCAGCGCCTCCCAGTGAGCCTTCGCCGCGCCAGGCACTTCCGCATAGCCGTAGCCCGGCAGGTCGACCAGATGGGCGACCGGTTCGTCCTCGCGGCCGACCGAAAAGTAGTTGATGTGCTGCGTGCGCCCCGGCGTTTTACTCGCGAATGCCAGCCGCTTCTGATTGCACAGAATGTTGATAGCCGTCGATTTGCCCGCGTTCGAGCGCCCCGCGAAAGCGATCTCGGGCTGAGCGGTGGCAGGCAGATCGCGCAGGTGATTGACGGTCGTGAAGAAGCGCGATTGGTGGAGCAGGAAGGACATGAGCAGGCCAGAATTCGAGACGCCGGGGAACCCGGAGTGGGGACGGGTCAAGCCCGACTGGCGTCTTAGCGATTAGCGAGTTATTGTACAATACGATGGTTTACGGAAAACCTGAGGGGGCCAGCCCGCGTGCCTCGGCGGCTCCTGGCGGTCACTTGGGTCGCCGTCGTATTGTGCAAAACCTCTAAAATCCCACAAGACGAGACAGGGTGTGCGAATGAATCGACTGTGCAAGGCTCTGATGGTGTTTCAGGTAGCGGCAGGTCTTTCAGGTTTGGCAATTCAGGCACGAGCAGCAGATCCGGCAAAGCCGGACATCAACCGGGGGCAGGCAATCGCGGTGCAGGTTTGCGCGTCGTGTCACGGCGCAGACGGTAATAGCGCCGGCGGTGCCTATCCGAAGCTCGCGGGTCAGCATCCCGACTATCTCGTCAAACAACTCAAGGATTTCAAGCTGCAGCCCGGCGCCAAGCAGCCCGTGCGCAACAATGCGATCATGACGGGCATGGCGTCAGCGCTGTCGGATCAGGACATGGTCAACGTCGCTGCCTATTTCGCGACGCAGGCTCCGAAGCCCGGCTATGCGCACAACAAGAACACCGTGCCGCTCGGGCAGAAGATCTATCGTGGCGGTATTGCCGACAAGGGCGTGCCGGCATGTGCAAGCTGTCACGGGCCCACGGGTCAAGGTATTCCGTCGCAATATCCGCGTTTGTCAGGACAATGGGCGGAGTACACGGTGGCGCAGTTGAACGCGTTCACGCAAGGTCCGGGCGCGCGCAATAACAACGAGGCGATGCATGCTGTCGCAACGCGTCTGTCGGACAGCGAGATAAAGGCTGTAGCCGATTACATCGCGGGCCTGCATTAAGAGGTTCGCGCGCAAGTGCAACCGGCCCGTCGAGGCCGGTGAAAAACAAGAAAAGGGTGGGGGCGTCGTATCTACGATCGCCCTTCACCCTTTTTTGCTGTTCAGTCGGAGTATGAATGAGCGTCACCACGTCGGGTTTGCAGTCGAAGTCGGGCAATCGCGTCTTGCGCAGCGTCATCGAAGTATTGAGTTCGATGCGTTTTGCCATTGCGCTGCTTGTGATTCTGTCGATCGCCAGCATCATCGGCACCGTTCTCACGCAGGACGACCCTTACCCCAACTACGTCAATCAGTTCGGTCCTTTCTGGGCCGACATCTTCCGCTCGCTGAGCCTCTACACGGTCTACAGCTCGTGGTGGTTCATGCTGATTCTCGGCTTTCTGATGGTGTCGGTGTCGCTGTGCGTGATCCGCAACGCGCCGAAAATGATCGCCGACACGAAGAGCTGGAAAGACAAGGTCCGCGAAGCGAGCCTGCGCGCGTTCCATCACAAGGGCGAATTCGCGGTGCACGGCACGCGGGCGCAGACCGCGGCGGTCCTCGCGAAACTATCGGCGAAACTCGGCTATAAGTTCGTCACGCGGGAGTCCGAGGGCGCGACGCTGATCGCGGCCAAACGCGGCGCGTTGACCAAGCTCGGCTACATTTCCGCGCACATTGCAATCGTGGTGATCTGCCTGGGCGGCCTGCTCGACAGCAATCTGCCGATCAAGCTGCAAATGTGGCTCTTCGACAAGTCGCCGATCCGCGCGAACACGGTCATCAACGACATTCCGCCGGAACACCGTCTGTCGCAATCCAATCCGACGTTCCGCGGTTACGCGTGGGTGCCGGAAGGGCAGCACGTGTCGACCGCGATTCTGAACCAGCCGGACGGCTCGCTGATTCAGGACCTGCCGTTCTCGATCGAGCTGCAGAAGTTCATCGTCGACTATTACTCGACGGGCATGCCCAAGCTGTTCGCGAGCGACATCGTCGTGGTCGATCACAAGACGGGCGCCCGCGTGCCGGCGCGCATCGAGGTGAACAAGCCGTTCGAGTACGACGGCGTGTCGATCTATCAATCGAGCTTTCAGGACGGCGGCTCGCAAATGCAGATGACCGCGTTTCCGATGACCGGCGCAAGCGCGGCAACCGCGCCGTTCGGCGGCGCGATCGGCGGCAATGCGCCGTTGAGTTCCGCGACGCCGCTTGCAGACGGCCAGACGGTCGAGTTCACCGATTTCCGCGCGATCAACGTCGAAAACATTTCGAACGCCAACGGCCAGACGGATGCTCGCGGCGTCGCCGCGCACCGCTCGCTGAAGGAAGCGTTCGACGAGCGGCTCGGCTCCGGCGCGAAGACTTCGAAGCCGCTCGAGCTGCACAACGTCGGCCCTTCGGTGCAGTACAAGGTGCGCGACAAGGACGGCCAGGCGCGCGAGTACAACAACTACATGCTGCCGGTCACGGTGGGCGGCGAGCGGTTCTTCCTCGCCGGCATGCGCCTGAACCCCGACGATCCGTTCCGCTACCTGCGCATTCCCGCGGACAGCGGCGGCACCGTCAAGGAGTGGATGAACCTGCGCGCCACGCTGGAAAATCCGGGGGCGCGCGCGCAAGCCGCTCGCCGCTTCGCGCAGCGTTCGGTGCCCGAAGCGAACACCGAATTGCAGCAGCACCTGGAAGAAAGCGCGCTGCGCGTGCTGACCCTTTTTGCCGGCGCCGACACCAGCGTCAAGATGCCGAACGGGCAGCCGGTGGGCGGCTTCCAGGCGATCGCCGGATTCATCGACCATTCGGTGCCGAAGGCCGAGCAGGAAAAGGCCGCGGGTTTGCTGCTGCGTATGCTGGAAGGCTCGATGTGGGACCTCTGGCAACTGTCGCGCCAGCAACTCGGCGAACCGCAGGCGGGCGCGAACGCGGATGCGAGCCGCTTCGTCCAAAGCTCGATCAACGCGCTATCAGACAGCTTTCTGTATGGATCGCCGGTCTACTTGCAGCTCGATTCCTTCAAGCAGGTGCAAGCCTCGGTATTTCAGCTGACGCGCGCGCCCGGCAAAAAAGTCGTGTATCTTGGCAGCCTGCTCCTCGTATTGGGCATCTTCTCGATGTTCTACGTCCGCGAACGGCGCCTCTGGTTCTGGCTCAAAGATAGTGAGCAGGGCACGCATGTCGTGATGGCAATGTCGAGCGCCCGCAAGACGCTCGACTTCGAGAAAGAATTTGCTCAGACGCGCGACGCGGTCGGCGCCGCGCTGGGCGCGAAACCCGCTGATCCAGCATCCCGCAACGCGGGCGCGCAGTCCGCAAGCTCACAAGATTCGACCCGGTAATACCATGGACTTGACTCAGGTTTCCTCATCCTCTCCTTCCTCCTCCCGGCCTGCCAGGGCGGCCGCGGACGAAGCGCTCAACGCGGCTCAATACGACGAGCGGCCGTTTCTGAGGCGGCTCGGCATTGTCGACTGGCTGTTCGCCCTCGCGATGGTCGCGGGCGCCGGGTTCGCGCTGACGCGCTATCACCCGTTCATGAATTACTACGACAAACTGGTGCTGGTGTGCTCAGTGCCGGTGTTCGTTGTGCTCGGCTGGCGCTGGAAACCGGTGCGTCCGCTGATGGCGGGAATCGCGGCGCTGTCGCTGCTGGCCATCCAGATTTATCACGGCGATCTGAGCCGCGCCGACAACGCGTTCTTCCTGAAATACTTCCTGTCGAGCCAGTCCGCGATTCTGTGGATGAGCGCGCTCTTCGTCTTCGCGACCGTGTTCTACTGGATCGGCTTGCTGTCCCGTTCGCCGACGGGCGGCGCGATCGGCTCGCGCATGACGTGGGTTGCGGTGCTGATGGGTTTTGTCGGCCTGATGGTGCGCTGGTACGAGTCGTATCTGATCGGCGCGGACGTCGGCCATATCCCTATCTCGAACCTGTACGAAGTGTTCGTGCTGTTCAGCCTGATCACCGCGCTCTTCTATTTGTACTATGAGCAGCACTACAACACGCGCGCGCTCGGCGCCTTCGTTCTGCTCGTGATCAGCGCCGCCGTCGGCTTCCTGATGTGGTACTCGGTTGCCCGCGACGCGCAGCAGATCCAGCCGCTCGTTCCGGCTCTGCAAAGCTGGTGGATGAAGATCCACGTGCCCGCGAACTTCATCGGCTACGGCAGTTTTGCGTTGTCGGCGATGGTGGCGGTCGCGTATCTAGCCAAGGAGCGCGGCGTGCTGGCCGATCGTCTGCCGGCGCTCGAAGTGCTCGACGACGTCATGTACAAGTCGATCGCCGTCGGTTTCGCGTTCTTCACGATCGCGACGATTCTCGGCGCGCTGTGGGCGGCCGAAGCGTGGGGCGGTTACTGGAGTTGGGACCCGAAGGAAACGTGGGCGCTGATCGTCTGGCTGAATTACGCCGCCTGGCTGCATATGCGTCTGATGAAGGGGCTGCGCGGCGCGGTTGCCGCATGGTGGGCGCTGACCGGCCTGCTGGTCACGACGTTTGCGTTCCTCGGCGTGAATATGTTTCTGTCGGGCCTGCATAGTTACGGCAAGCTGTAATATCCGCCGTTCTCAACCGACAAAGAACCGCCGCGTGTTTCACACCGGCGGTTTTTTTATGGCTGGCGGAATATTTGCGCATCGAATGTGTTTGTTTTATAGAGCGCGCATGGATAGCCCGACGAGCGATCATCACCTGGCCCCGTTAGATGTTCCAACGCAAGGGCCGCAAGGAGCAGCACGATGTGGATCAAGCGAAGCGACAAGATTCAACTCACCGGCGACGATATCGCTCGCAGCGAAATCACGCCGCAGCACATTTTCGAAAACCGGCGGCGCGTGCTGCAGGCGGCCGGCGCGTTGGCGCTCGGCGGTCTGATCGGCGTGAACGGCGAAGCGCTGGCTGCGTACACGTCGACCGATCCGAAGGCGCAGAAGCTCAGCGCGAAGACCAACGCGAAGTTCGTCGCGCTCGACAAGATCACGCCGTTCAAGGACATCACCAGCTACAACAACTACTACGAGTTCGGCACCGATAAGTCCGACCCGGCGCAGCACGCGGGCACGCTGCGTCCGCGTCCGTGGAAGGTGAGTGTCGAAGGCGAAATCAAGAACCCGAAGGTGTATGACATCGACGAGTTGCTCAAGCTCGCGCCGCTCGAGGAGCGCGTGTATCGGCTGCGCTGCGTCGAAGGTTGGTCGATGGTGATTCCGTGGATCGGCGTGCCGCTCGCGGAGTTGATCAAGCGCGTGCAGCCGACCGGCAACGCGAAATACGTACAGTTCATCACGCTCGCGGATCCGTCGCAGATGCCGGGGCTTTCCACGCCGATACTCGACTGGCCTTACTCGGAAGGCTTGCGCATGGACGAGGCGATGAATCCGCTCACGCTGCTCACCATGGGCGTCTACGGTCAGGTGCTGCCGAATCAGAACGGCGCGCCGGTTCGCATCGTGGTGCCCTGGAAATACGGCTTCAAGAGCGCGAAGTCGCTCGTGAAAATCCGCTTTGTCGAGAAGCAGCCGCCGACGAGCTGGAACACGTACGCGTCGAGCGAGTACGGGTTTTATTCGAACGTGAACCCGAATGTTGATCACCCCCGCTGGAGCCAGGCGACCGAGCGGCGCATCGGCGAAGACGGATTTTTCACGCCGAAGCGTAAGACGCTGATGTTCAACGGCTACGGCGATCAGGTCGCGTCGCTGTATCAGGGCATGGACCTGAAGAAAAACTTCTGAGCGACATGACGATGGCTTCCGACACTCAATCCGTCGCTCGCACAGAGCGCAACGCGCCACGAGCGCAGGCTCGCGCAACGCAGACGGCGGGCGCAGCCGCGAAACGGCCGAGCGCCGGCGCGCGCTGGGTCGTGCCCGCGAAAATCGCGGTGTTTATCGCGGCGTGGTATCCGCTTGCGCGCATCGTGTTGTTCGGCATGACCGACCGGCTCGGCGCCAACCCGATCGAGTTCATCACGCGTTCCACGGGTCTCTGGACGCTCGTGTTTCTGTGCATCACGCTGGCCGTGACGCCGTTGCGTCGTCTGACAGGCGTCGCGGCGTTCGTGCGCTTTCGCCGCATGCTTGGGCTCTACGCGTTTTTCTACGCGACGCTGCATTTCACGACGTACCTGTGGTTCGACAAGTGGTTCGACGTCGCTGAAATCGTCAAGGACATCGGCAAGCGGCCGTTCATCACCGTGGGCTTTGCCGCTTTTGTGCTATTGATCGCGTTGGCTGCCACGTCGCCGCGCGCAATGGTGCGCAAGCTCGGCCGCCGCTGGCAGACTTTGCATCGTGCGATCTACGTGATCGGAGCGCTGGCGATTCTGCATTTCTGGTGGATGAAGGCCGGCAAACACGACCTGATTCTGCCGAAGATCTACGGCGCGATCATGCTGGCGCTGCTGGGCTGGCGCCTGATCGTGTGGCTGCGAGCGCGCAGTTTGAAGCCGCGTTAGACAAGCGCGCGCGCCGCAAACAAAAAAGGCGATGCCACGGAGGGCATCGCCTTTTTTATTCGATCGCCTGTTGAGGCGTCGCGTCGCTGGTTACGCCGGCAAGATCGCTTCGCCCGCAAACAGTTGCTGGACTTCCTCGCGCGCGCGGACCACATGCGCCTGTGTACCATCGACCATCACCTCCGCTGCGCGCGGACGCGTGTTGTAGTTCGAACTCATCGCGAAGCCATAGGCGCCGGCCGAACGAATCGCGAGCAGATCACCCGGCTCCACGGACAGCAGCCGCTCGCGTCCAAGCCAGTCGCCGCTTTCGCAAACGGGACCGACGATGTCGTAGACATGCGCCGGCACGTCGCGCTTAACCGCGGCGTCGATCGCGTGATACGCGTCGTACATCGCGGGGCGGGCGAGATCGTTCATGGCCGCATCGACGATGGCGAAGTTCTTTTCAGCGCCCGGCTTCAGGAACTCGACGCGCGTGAGCAGCACGCCCGCGTTGCCGACGAGCGAACGGCCCGGCTCGAAGTACACCTCGCGATGGCCGTGGCCGCGCGCCTCGATCCGATCGAGCACGGTGCGCACGAACTCGCCGATATCCGGCGGCGTTTCGTCGTCGTAGGTAATGCCCAGACCGCCGCCCACGTCGATATGACGGATCGTGACGCCGTCCTGCTCGATCTGCTCGACCAGTTCCAGAACCTTGTCGACCGCGTCGAGATAAGGCGCGATCTCGGTAATCTGCGAACCGATATGGCAGTCGATGCCGACCACCTCGAGGTTCGTCATGGCCGCGGCCGCCTGATAGGTCGCGCGCGCATCTTCGAACGCGACGCCGAACTTGTTCGACTTGAGCCCGGTGGAAATATACGGATGCGTTTTCGCGTCGACGTCGGGGTTCACGCGCAGCGAGACCGGCGCCTTCTTGCCCATTTGGGCAGCGACCTGATTCAGCCGATCGAGCTCCGGTATTGACTCGACGTTAAAGCACTTGACGCCCGCCGCGAGCGCCTCGCGCATTTCGTTGGCATGCTTGCCGACGCCGGAAAACACCGTGTTTTCCGCTTTGCCGCCGGCGGCCAGCACGCGCGCCAGTTCGCCGCCCGACACGATGTCGAAGCCCGCGCCGAGGCGCGCGAACACGTTCAGCACCGCTAGATTGCTGTTGGCCTTGACGGCGACGTGCACGCTCGCGCGACGGCCGGCGCATGCGCCGGCGTACGCGTTCCACGCGGCGGTGAGCGCGGCGCGCGAATAAACATAGAGCGGCGTGCCGAACTGTTCGGCGAGCGAAACGGCGGACACGCCTTCGGCGTGAAGCACGCCGTCGACGTAGTCAAATGCAGGTCGAGTCATGCGAAGGTCTTATTGAGCGGGAGTGGCGGCGGGCTGCGAGGTCGGCTGCGAAGCTGCCTTTGCAGCCGATGCAGCGGAAGCTGCGGACGTAGGCGATGCAGACAGCTCATCTGCCGGTGCAAGCGAAAGCGGCGTGCCGGAAGTATCGGGAATGGAGTCCGAGTCGGTAGCGGTTTCTGCGCCCGGTTTCACTTCATCAGGCGACGACGGCTGCGTGCGGTCGATCGGCTTGGCCGGCAACGGCGGCACCGTGGGCAAATAGAGCGAACCGCGTTGCCCGCAACCGGTGAGCGAACCGCCGAGCGCGCAACCTGCGAGAATGGCTAAACCCGCTACAATCGCGCGGCCGGGCGCCGCCGCGCGCATCCGAGATACGACTCGCATGACTGTCCCTGAATAAATAATCGATGGAGTTTAGCATGTCCGATAGTGATTACCTGACCCGCGCGGAGGCCGCGCTAGCCGTCATCGAACGCGCTTTGGACGACACCGAGGCCGACATCGAACTCGAGCGCAGCGGCAACGTGCTGACCCTCGAGTTCGCGAATCGCTCGAAGATCATCGTCAACCTGCAACCGCCTATGAGCGAGATCTGGATCGCCGCGAAAGCGGGCGGTTTTCACTACCGTTTCGTCGACGGCGAGTGGCGCGACACGCGCAGCGGCAAGGAGTTTTTCGAGGCGCTCTCCGAATACGCGACGCAGCAGGCTGGCGAACCGGTCCGCTTCGAGGCCTGAACGCAGAGTCGGGCTGTCGACGGAAAGAAGGTCAAAAAAAGCCGCCGCGCAGATCATGCGCGGCGGCTTTTTTCTTTAGCAAGCGGGACGCTATGTCAGTGCCCGCGGAACAGATTCATGATGTCCTGCTTCTCCTGCTCGCCGACCTGTGCCGGCGCGGCGGATGCGGCGCTCGCTTCGTCGAGCGCAGCCTGGCTGATGCCGACCGTCGAGACAAAGCCGTGCCCCGGCGTGAATTCGTCGAAATACAGTTCGGAGCCGATTTCGGTCACGCCATCGGGCTTCGGCATCTTGTAGTCCGGCACGCCTTTGAGCGCGCGTCCCATGTACTCGATCCACACCGGCAACGCGAGGCCGCCGCCGGTTTCCTTGTCGCCGAGACTACGCGGGTTGTCGTAGCCGATCCACGCAATCGCCGTGAGCGTGTGCTGATAGCCGGCGAACCAGGCGTCGCGCGAATCGTTCGTCGTGCCGGTCTTGCCGCCGAGATCCGTGCGCTTGAGCGCGTTGGACTTCGCGCCCGTGCCGCGCTGCGCGACGCTTTGCAGCAGGCTGTTCATCACATACGCGTTGCGCGGCTCGATAGCGTGCGGCGCGCTTTGCTCGGCGACGAGCGGCTGTGCGTGTGCGACGACGACGCCGCGCGGATCGGTGACTTCGGCGATCAGGTACGGGTTGATCCGATAGCCGCCGTTCGCGAACACCGAGAACGCGCCCGCCATCTGCAGCGGCGTGACGAGACCCGCGCCGAGCGCCATCGGCAGATACGCCGGATGACGGTCCGCATCGAAGCCGAAGCGCGTGATGTACTGCTGCGCGTACTTCGTGCCGATGTGGTTGAGGATACGAATCGACACCAGGTTTTTCGACTTCTGCAACGCGGTGCGCATGCTCATCGGGCCGTCGAAACCGCCGCCGTAGTTCTTCGGTTCCCACGGCTGGCCGCCCGTTTCCGCGGCGCTGAAAAAGAGCGGCGCGTCGTTGATGACGGTTGCCGGACCGAGTCCCTTTTTGAGCGAAGCCGAATAGATGAACGGCTTGAAACTCGAGCCCGGCTGACGCCATGCCTGCGTGACGTGATTGAACTTGTTCTTGTTGAAGTCGAAGCCGCCGACGAGCGCACGAATCGCGCCGTCCTGCGGCACGACGGAAACGAAGGCGCCTTCGACTTGCGGCAACTGGGTGATTGCCCACTCGCCTTCGTCGTTCTTCACCAGACGAATGATCGCGCCAGCCCGCAGCCGCTGATTCGGCTGCGCGCGTGCGCTTAGCGCCGATTGCGCGAAGCGCAGGCCGTCGCCCTGAATGGTCGCCACATTGCCGTCGATAAACGTGGCCTGCACCTGCTTCGGGCTCGCCGCGGTCACGACTGCCGCAATGATTTCGCCGTTATCCGGATGCTCGAGCAGCGCGTCGTCGATGGCCTGCTCGCGGTCGTCCGCGTCCGACGGCAAGTCGATGAACGCCTCCGGGCCGCGATAACCGTGGCGCCGCTCATAGTCCATCAAACCTTTGCGCAACGCGCGATAGGCGACGTCCTGATCGGCGGAGTCGATCGTCGTCACGACGTTCAGGCCGCGCGTGTACGCTTCCTCGCGGTACTGCGCGTACATCATCTGCCGCACCATTTCCGCGACATACTCCGCGTGCACGCTGAATTCCTTGCCGGCGCCCTTGACGACGAGCGGCTGACGGCTCGCTTCGTCGTACTGCTGCTGGTTGATGTAATGCAGCTCGTACATGCGCTGAAGGATGTACTCCTGGCGCACCTTCGCGCGCTTCGGATTCACCACGGGGTTATACGCGGACGGCGCCTTCGGCAAGCCGGCCAGCATCGCAGATTCCGCGAGCGTCAGGTCCTTCAGATCCTTGCCGAAATACACGCGTGCCGCGCTCGCGAACCCATATGCGCGCTGACCCAGATAGATCTGATTCATATACACCTCGAGAATCTGATCCTTGCTGAGCTTCGACTCGATCTTGTACGCGAGCAGCATCTCGTAGATCTTGCGCGTATAGGTCTTCTCGCTGGACAGGAAGAAGTTGCGCGCGACCTGCATCGTGATCGTGCTCGCGCCTTGCGTCGCGTGGCCATTGGTCAGCGCGACGAAGCCGGCGCGCGCGATGCCCGTCAGGTCGACGCCGCCGTGATCGTAAAAGCGCGCGTCTTCAATGGCGAGCACGGCCTTCTTCAGGCTGTCGGGCACGTCCTGAATGCGGACGATGTCGCGGCGTTCTTCGCCGAACTCACCGATCAGCACGTGATCGGCCGTATAGATGCGCAGCGGCACTTTCGGCCGGTAGTCGGTGAGCGCTTCGAGCGAGGGCAGGTTAGGCGTCGCGACCACGAGCGCATAACCGAGCACCAGCAGCACGCACGCGATGCCCGCGACGATCAGGCCAAAAAACCCAAGCAGGAGCTTGAGCCACAACGGGCGTTTGCGCTTAGGCGGCGCGGGCGGCGGAGAGGTGGGAGACGTGGATTGCATATAGGCACCAAAAAACAGTCCCGCGATTATAGCCGCCCCGCTTTTCAGCTTTCGGCATGCTTACTGACAGTTCTTTACAAGTCTCCGCGCCACGTTGAATGAGGCCTCACTGTAGCTGCTTTGACGATCGCCGGCGCGTCGGTTTCGACGACGTTGGCCGTTTGGCTGAGTGTCGCTCAGACGCGCCGATGCGCACAATCCTCCTCGCTGCTCGCGTTCGAATCGTTCGCCGCGCGAGTCTCAGGGAGGGCGTGATGACAATAAGAAGTTCATGGCTGGAAGCTGTGCAGGCGGGTATGCAGCGTTTCGCTGCGGGTATCGACGTGAGTTCGCAGGACGTGCGGCTCGTCGTGGTGAGTCAGCGTGCGCGAGCCTGCGCGTCGTTGCAGATCGAATATGTGCGCACGGTGCCGTTGCCGCCGAATGCAATGGCCGGCATCGAGATCGCGGATCGCCAAGCGGTCTCGCGCGCGTTGCGCGATGCGTTTGCCGATCTGCCTCATTCATGCGCGACGTCCGCATTGCGATGCGCGATGGCGGTGCCCGCGTCCGCGACGCTGACCGCTACGGTCCCGCTCGCACGCCTCGCCGTGCAAAGCGGTGGCGCCGAAGACGGCGGATATGAACTCGCCGAACTCGAACCGGCGGTGATGAGCGAAGTGGAACGCATCGCGGGGCTCGAGCGGCATGCATTGGCCGTCGACTGGTTTGTCGATGACCGGCCGTCGCCGGTTCGTTCGGTGACGATTGCCGCGACCGCGCGTCAGCATATCGAAGCGCGCATCGAATGCGCGGCGGCCGCGGGCATTTCGCTGACCGCGATCGACGGCGAGCCGCATGCCGCGCTGCGTGCGATGCGCTACGCGGCGAGTCGCGAGCTCGATCCACATGAACCGTATGTGGCGCTGTGGATCGGCGCCGACGGCGTGCAAGGCTGGCGTCTCGTCGACGACAGCGTCGCCGCCGAAATGCGCTACCCCGCGCCTGAGCATTCCGATCTCGCCGATGCGTTGCGCGATCTGGCGCATGGCCCGGAGTGCGACTGTGCGCTGGTGGGCGGCGAACTCGATCTGCTCGAGGGCGTCGGCTTCTCGATGGCGGATATCGCGGATGTTCTCGGCTGCACCGTGTTGCCGTTCGAGTGCGGCGCATTGGGCGGCGTCGCGCGCAAGCTGAGCGATCCGCTGCTGCACGAACCGGCAGGCGCCGTTGCATTCGGGCTTGCATTGCGCGGGGTGCTCGAATGAGCGCGGCCGCTTTCGATGCAGGGCGTCTCGGCGCGGCGGCGCAATCGCATGTCGCGCGCGATATGCGCCGGCTGCGCGCCGCGCATTCGTTCACGCCGAGGCTCGGCGGTTTCAATCTGCTGCCGCACAGACAACGCGACGCGCGGCTTGCGCGTCGGCGGTGCGTCCTTCTATGGGCCGCCGCCGCGTTGGCCGGCTGCGCTGCTGTGGTTGCGCTCGCCGGATATCAGATGGTCGAGAAAGCGCGGCTCGATGCGCAGCGCGAGTCAGCCGAGCAGGCGCTTGCGCAGCTCGCCGCTCCGCTGGCCGAGCATACGAAGCTGCTGCGCGCGCGCGACAGGCAACGCGATGAAGCCGCCCGCGCAAAACGTCTCGCCGAGCCGCTCACCTATTTGCGCGATCTGCTCGATGCGCTGAGTTTCGAACCTGGCGACGGTGTGCTGTTGCAGCAGCTTCGCCAGCGCGAGCATGAGACCGAGCTCGTGGCGAGTTCGCGAGCGCACATCGATTCCGCGCAGTGGCTCAAGCGCCTCGGTGCGATACGCGGTGTAGAGAGCGCGGAGATGAGCGAATCGCATCGCGCGTCGGGCAAGGCGAATGCCGCGGCGAGCACTGCCGGCTCAACGGAGTTCGGTGCCCGCCTGCGCTGGGAGCACACCATAAAAAATACGGCCGAGCATGCGGGCCTGGCGGCATCGCCGAAAACGAGCGCCGATCACAGCGGAGGTTTGAAATGAGTACGACGTTTATCGACTTCGGCGGCGCGCAACAGCCAGGCTCCATGCTGGCGCATTGGATCAAACGTGCGCGCGCACCGCTGCATACATGGAGCAGGCGTCGCCGCTGGGCGGTTGCGTTGCTGATTGCGCTGGTGGTGTTCGGCCTCGGTGCGCATGGCTGGATCGTGGCCGATCTCGGGCGCCTCGAAGCAAGCCGCGCGGCGCTGCATGCGAGCGCGCAGCGTCTCGCGGAGGCAAAGCGTGCGCTTTTGCAATTGCCCGCGTTGCGTCGCGAAGCCGATGCGGCGAGCGGAACGACAGGAGGCGCGTGGCCGTCGCGGGCGCAATGGACTTCGGCGGATGACGTGCGCGTCGTCTCCGAACTCGCCGCGCAAAACGGCGTGATGTTGCTGGCCGTGGAGCCCGGCGCCGCGAGCGGCACGGGCGCACAAAGCGAGCGACCGTTGCAGCTCGCGGCGCATACGGACTTCGTTCATCTGATGTCGTTCCTGCGTGGCTTGACGGAGTTGCCGGTACTGATGGTTCCCGTCGACGTCACGATCAAGCGCGATGCGGCGTCGCTCTCGGTGAACGCGACGCTGCGCGTGTACAGCGGTTTGCGCCCGGCGCCTGTGAGCCTCTCGGTGCAGGAGCTCGCCGACGCAAGCCTTGATTCGGATGACGAAGAAGATGTCGTGTTCTTCGACCCGTTCTCGCCTGCGCAGATGCAGGCCGCGATCGACTCGCCGGGACTCGCGCAACTGCGTCTCGTTGGATTGCTGCATGACCGCGCGCGCGGGCTGGCGTTAGTCGATACGCCGGACGGCGCAGCGACTGTCGCGTCCGGTCAGCAGATCGGCGACGAGCGCTTCACGCGCTTCGATGCGTCGGGTATCACGCTCGCCCGAGGTGATGCGGCGCGCACGCTGCTGCTCGTGGAGGCTTCGTGATGAGCATCAGGAAGGTCTTGTGTGCCGACGCGCGGTCGATTGTGGGCGCTGTTCTTCGCCGTGCGGCCCGCGCATGCTCCGGCTCTGGGCTGCCGATTAGCGTGTGCGTCAGCATGGCAATCGGCGTGGCGCTGAGTGCCGGCATCGCGCATGCCGCGATTCCATCGCTGCCACCGTTGCCTGCCTATCTGCCGCTCGACGAGGCATCGTCGCCTTCCGACGCGCGCTACGATGCCCCGCCGCTGCCACGCGGCACGATCGCCGAGACGCCGAACCCGTTCCGCGACGATTCTCCCGATGACACGGCGGTCTCGCACACGACGCCTGCGCTGGCCGATCGAACCCACACGGGCGATGCAACCGACCCCGCCGACGGCTCCGCGCCTCTTGGCCCGCAAGCGGCAGCCTTAAGTCGCGAGGCCGCTGCGACATCATCCGCGCTCGAAGGCCCGCCCGTCCCGTTGCCGCCGCTCGCACGCCTGAGCGGCGCGCCGAAAACCGCCGCCGACGCCTCGCTAGCCGCCGACGACAAGCCGATCTCGCTGAACTTCCAGCGCGCCGAGCTGGGCGCGGTGCTGAATGCGTTTGCGCAATTCACCGGCTTGAACATCGTCGCGAGCGAGAGAGTGCGCGGCGCCGTGTCGCTGCGCCTCGACAAAGTGCCGTGGCGCGTCGCGTTCGACACGCTGCTCGACGTTCACGGCCTCGCGATGGAGCGCCACGGCAACGTCGTGTGGGTCGCGCCCATCGCGGATCTGGCGGCGCGCGAGCGGCAGCGCTACGAGGCCCACGCGCGGGCCGCCGATCTCGAACCGCTCGCGAGCCGCACATTCCAGTTGCACTATGCACGCGCCGAAGACGTGCGGCGTCTGTTGACCGGCTCGGGCAACCAGCGCGTGCTGTCGAAGCGCGGCGCCGTGACCGCCGATCCGCGCACGAATCTGCTGTTCGTGACCGACCTGGAGGGCCGCCTCGCGCAGATAGCCGCGCTGCTTGCTTTCGTCGACCGGCCGACGCGGCAGGTGCTGATCGAGGCGCGCATCGTCGAAGGCGAGCATGGTTTTTCGCGCAATCTCGGCGTGCGGCTTTCGATGGCGGGCACCAGCGCCGACGGCACCACGCGTGGCCTCAGCGGCGGCAAGGACGGTCTGGTCGCCGATCTGTCAGCGCGGCCGATCGCGGGCTTCGACGCCGCCACGGCCGGGCTCACGCTGTTCGCGGCCGGCGCGACGCGGCTTCTGAACATCGAATTGAGCGCGCTCGAGGCCGAAGGGCGTGGAGAGGTCGTTTCCAGTCCGCGCGTCGTTACCGCCGACCGGATGAAGGCCGTGGTCGAGCAGGGCACCGAACTGCCGTATCAGGCGAAAGTCGGGCAGGGCGTGTCGGGCGTGCAGTTCCGGCGGGCCACGCTGAAGCTCGAAGTCGAGCCGCAGATCATGCCGGACGGCCGCGTCGTGCTAGACCTCGATGTGGCCAAGGACAGCGTCGGCGAACAGACCGATGCCGGTCCCGCGATCAACACCAAGCACGTGCAAACCCGGGTCGAAGTGGAAGATGGTGGTACGGTGTCGATCGGCGGAATCTACGCGACGGACGGTCGCGACGATGTGACTCGGGTGCCGCTCCTGGGCAAAATACCGGTTTTAGGCGCGCTTTTCCGCCATCGGGCTCATCGCGACCAGCGCAGCGAACTGGCTGTTTTCATCACGCCGCGCGTCGTTCAGACGAATTGAGGGCACGCGCCCGCCGCGCGAAAGCGGCGGCGCGCAGGCTCGACAAGGCAGCCGCTTTGCCAGTAAGCTGCGGCACGAACCATACCGGATTAGCCAGAGGACACCGTTGCAAGCGCGGGACGCACACGCCAATGTATTTTTTGTAGGGCTCATGGGGGCAGGAAAGACCACCGTGGGCCGGGCCATTGCGCGCCGTCTCGATCGCCCGTTCTTCGATTCGGACCATGAAATCGAAGCGCGTACGGGCGCGCGCATTCCGGTCATCTTCGAGCTCGAGGGCGAAGCCGGCTTTCGCGACCGCGAAGCGAGCGTCATTTCGGAACTCACGGAGCGCGACAACATCGTGCTGGCAACCGGCGGCGGCGCCGTGCTTCGGCCGGAAAACCGCGCGGCGCTGCAAAACCGCGGCGTCGTGATTTACCTGCGCGCGAATCCGCACGATCTGTGGCTGCGCACGCGGCGCGACAAGAATCGTCCGCTGCTGCAAACCGAAGACCCGAAAGCGCGGCTCGAAGCGCTCTACGAAGTGCGCGATCCGCTCTACCGCGAGTGCGCGCACTTTGTGATTGAAACAGGCCGGCCTTCGGTCAACGGACTCGTCAATATGGTTCTGATGCAGCTCGAGATGGCCGGCGTCGCCAAACATCCTGCGTCATAATGGGCCGTATGATTACCGTCAACGTCGAACTGGGCGAACGCGCCTACCCCATCCATATCGGTGCCGACCTGATCGGGCAGACTGCGCTGTTCGCGCCGCACATTGCGGGCAATTCGGTCACGATCGTCACCAACACCACCGTCGATCCGCTCTATGGCGACACGCTGCGCGCGGCGCTTGCGCCGCTCGGCAAGCAGGTGTCCACGGTCGTGTTGCCCGACGGCGAGGCGTACAAGAATCTCGAAACGCTGAACCTGATTTTCGACGCGCTGCTCGGTTCGCGCGCCGACCGCAAGACGACGCTGATCGCGTTGGGCGGCGGCGTGATCGGCGATATGACGGGTTTTGCGGCGGCCTGCTATATGCGCGGCGTGCCGTTCATCCAGGTGCCGACCACGCTGCTCTCGCAGGTCGATTCGTCGGTGGGCGGCAAGACGGGCATCAATCATCCGCTCGGCAAGAACATGATCGGCGCGTTTTATCAGCCGCAGGCCGTGATCGCCGACATCGGCGCATTGCGTACGTTGCCCGCGCGCGAACTGGCGGCGGGTATCGCCGAGGTCATCAAGACCGGCGCGATTGCCGACGCCGGCTTTTTCCGCTGGATCGAGGCCAACGTCGAGGCGCTCAATCGCTGCGAACCCGCGGCGCTCGCGGAGGCGGTCAAGCGCTCATGCGAGATCAAGGCGTCGGTGGTCGCGCAGGACGAACGCGAAGGCGGGCTGCGCGCCATTCTCAACTTCGGCCACACGTTCGGTCACGCGATCGAAGCGGGCCTTGGCTACGGCGAGTGGCTGCACGGCGAGGCCGTCGGCTGCGGAATGGTGATGGCGGCGGATCTGTCCGTGCGTCTCGGCTATCTCGACGAAGCGTCGCGCAAGCGGCTCGTCGACGTGATCGTCGCCGCGCATTTGCCGACCCGCGCACCCGCGCTCGGCGAATCGCGCTACATCGAACTGATGCAGGTCGACAAGAAGGCGGAAGCCGGCGCGATCAAGTTCATTCTGCTGAAGCGTTTCGGTGAGACGCTCATCACTCAGGCACCCGACGCCGAGGTGCACGCCACGCTGGCCGCCGCCGTCTGATACGCGGACATTCCAGCAAGGCGCCGCGCACAGCGTCGAGCGGCGCCGCCCATGTTTCGGAGAAGCCGGTGACAGACAGGCGCAGCGACGATGTAAAGCAGCAACCCGCCGCAGCCGCAGCCGCGGCCGCGCTCGGCGCGCTCACGCAGGAAGCGCTCGAAGCGCATCTCGCGCCATATGCCGCGCACGCGGCGCATTCGCGCGGGCGCCGCTATCCGGAAGCCCCGCCGAGCGCGCGCACCGAGTTCCAGCGCGACCGCGACCGCATCGTTCATTCGACGGCGTTCCGCCGCCTCGAATACAAGACGCAGGTGTTCGTGAACCATGAGGGCGACCTGTTCCGCACGCGTCTCACGCATAGTCTGGAAGTCGCGCAGATCGCGCGCTCCGTGGCGCGTAACCTGCGCGTGAACGAAGACCTCGTCGAAGCCATTTCTCTTGCCCACGATCTCGGCCACACGCCGTTCGGTCATGCCGGCCAGGACGCGCTGAACGAGTGCATGCGCGAGCACGGCGGCTTCGAGCACAATCTGCAAAGCCTCGCAGTGGTGGACGATCTCGAGGAGCACTATGGCGCGTACAACGGCCTGAACCTGTGTTTCGAAACGCGCGAAGGCATTCTCAAGCATTGCTCACGTGAGAATGCGCGGCGGCTCGGCGCTTTAGGCGAGCGGTTTCTCGAAGGGCGTCAGCCGTCCATCGAAGCGCAGATCGCGAATGTCGCCGATGAAATCGCCTACAACAATCACGATGTCGACGACGGCCTGCGCTCGGGTCTACTGACCGTCGAGCAACTCGCCGAAGTCGAGCTTTGGCAAACGCACTTCGAAGCGGCGCGGCGCGATTTCCCGCAGATCGAAGGACGCAGGCTGATTCACGAGACGGTGCGGCGCATCATCAATACGCTAATCGTCGATCTTATCGACACGACCAAGCTGAACCTTGCGCATCATGCGCCCGATTCGCTCGACGCCGTGCGCGCGGCGCCGGCGCTCGTCGCGCATAGCGAGCTGATCGCGGCTCAGGCGGCGGCGCTCAAGCGCTTTCTGTTCAAGAACCTGTACCGCCATTACCGCGTGATGCGGATGGCCAACAAGGCGCGCCGCGTCGTCGTCGGTCTGTTCGACGCGTTCACCGACGATCCGCGGCTCCTGCCGCCCGGCTATCAGTCGACCGACGCCGCGCTGCAACCGCGCCTGATCGCGCATTACATCGCGGGCATGACGGACCGCTATGCGCTGAAGGAGTATCAGCGCCTTTTCGTCATCGACGACAACTGAGCGGCCACGACGGCGACGCCGTAGCGTGCCGCGGTGGCCGCGCGCCTGGCAAGCGCGCGTTCGCAGTAGCCGCGCCTGTCAGCGCACCCGCGAGGCAAACAGCGCGCCTACGATCAACGCGACGCCGCCGACAATCGCCAGCGTCTGCCACGGATTCTCATGCACGTAGTCGTCGGCATCGGCTAGCGCGACGTTGGCGCGTTCGCGCACGGCTTCGCGCGTGTCGCTTAAACGGGCGCGCGCGTTGTCGAGCTGCTTGCGCAATTTGCCGCGCAGTGCGACGGCGTCGGCCTGCGTGCCGTCCGCCAGGGTGGACTCAAGCTCGGACATCAGCGTGCGCAGTTCGCCTGCAATGTCTTCGGCCGCGTGGCGGCTGTGTCGCGCAATGCGTCGCGCGCGGCGGCTCGTGCTGGTCCAGGATTCGCCGAGGGCGTCTCGCGTATTCGGAAGTGCTGTCATGGTCGCTCCGTCGATGAGGGTGAAAAAGGCCCACGTTCACGGTTGCGTTAAACCTGATCGCAACGCAGGAAACACCAGCAGAACGCAACTTCGGTGCCACAGCCGAATGCTCCGCCCACGGCGGCGCGCGCCGAATTTCCTCAGCACATATTGCCTTCGCGACGGGTCAAATTTACAAACGCAGCGGCAACGGGACGCGCGGCATCGGTAAAGCCGGCGCGGTGGCCTGCGGCGCGCACAAAATAAAAAACGCCGCCATTGGATGAATGACGGCGTTGTTCAAGCCCCGGAAATTCGACTACCCTAATCGCACGGCATGGTTCGATGCCCGCGCGTTGAACGCTGTGCGAAGCGGGCGTTCGGAGCGACAGCAAAAAGCGAGTGTTAAAAGCGGTAACCGATATTGACGTACGTAACGATCGGGTTCAGCTTGATCTTGGTTTCCGATTGCACATTGAGCGTGCCGACCGGCGTCTTCGCCTGCGTGTTCAGTTTGGCCGTCGTGCTGAGCGGCAGGTACGACACCGAAGCGCCCGCGAACCAGTGCTCGTTGAACGCGTAAGTGAAACCCAGATTAAACACCGGCTCCCACGAACTATCCGTAGTGACGCTGGTCGGACCATGCAGGACGTTTGCCTGAAATGCGCCGTTGGTGATCTTCTCGTCGGTGAACCAGATACGGCTCACGCCGATACCGAGATACGGACGGAACGTAGCAGTGGGGGCGTTGAAGTAGTACTTGAACAGCAGCGTCGGGCTCCACTGTTTCGCCTGCCCGATCTTGCCGAATTGTTCGAGGCTGCCGCTGCCGTTCAGGTCGAACGAAGGCGGATAGCCAACCACGAATTCGGTCGCGATATGGTCGGTGATGAAGTAGCCAAGAGCCAGGCCGATGGTGTCGGCCGAACTCAGCGTTGCTCCGGTGTTCGGTTCGGTGATGTTGGTCGGACTACCGCCGATGCTCGTCACTTTCAGGGGCTTGCTGCTCGATTGAGGCGCAAGATGGAACCAGCCTGTTGTGACGGTAAAGCTACCGGCCGATTGTGCGTATGCTGCCGTTGTCATGCCGGCTAGCATCGCGGTCCCCACTACGGCCTGTTTTAATTTCATATGTGCTCCTCCAAAAAAGGCCCGCTCATTATGAACACAACGTTTGAAACTAACCATACGCGGCGGTTAGAGTTTTCTCCCTAAGCCACGCGCGCTTTCTGGCCTGGCCGCGCCGCGCCGAATCTCCGGCGCATGCGGCTCTTCGGACCTTCGGGTATGTACCAACGCGACTATCGGATACTTCAGCATGGCACGGCTTGCACGTCTTTATGTTCCTGACCAGCCGCAGCACGTCATCCTCCGCGGACTCGATCAGCAGCCTGCGTTCGTCGACGACCAGGACTATGAATTGTTCATCGACTGTTTGAAAGCGGCTTCCCGCGACCATCACCTGTCGATCCACGCTTATGCGTTGATGCCGGGCGCGGTTCAACTGCTCGTCACGCCGACCGAGGAGTCGAGTCTGCCCAAGGCGATGCAGGCGGTGGGGCGCCGCTATGTGGCGCACTTCAACCGTCGCTACGCACGGCGCGGCACGCTGTGGGAAGGGCGTTATCGCGCCACGG
This sequence comes from Paraburkholderia sp. RL17-368-BIF-A, assembly GCF_046054045.1. NCBI lineage: Bacteria > Pseudomonadati > Pseudomonadota > Betaproteobacteria > Burkholderiales > Burkholderiaceae > Paraburkholderia > Paraburkholderia sp. RL17-368-BIF-A. The sequence continues at coordinate 117,279 of NZ_JARESN010000015.1, read as the reverse complement.
TGATCGAGGGCGAGCGGTACTTTCTGCTGGCGAGCCGCGTCGTCGAAATGTGTCCGGTGCGCATGCAGCTCGTGAGCGCGCCGGAAGACTACCGGTGGTCGAGCTACCGGCATCACATCGGTCTCACGCTCGACAGCCTGATCACCGACCATCCGCTTTACTGGTCGCTCGGCAATACGCCATTCGAGCGGCAACGCGCGTACCGCGAGCTCTGCGAACAGCCACTCGACGAACGCGAGGCAAGCCAGCTTCAGCAGGCCACCTTAAAGGGCTGGGTGCTCGGCAGCGACACGTATCGCGAATGGGCGGCGCGCGCGGCGAACCGGCGCGTGTCTCCGTTGCCGCGCGGACGGCCGCGCAAGGTTCGCGAGACGCCGCAGACGCAATAAACGCAGCGAGCGCCCACGCTCGATAGGCAATCAGAATCAACGGTTTAGGTTTTGAACGGCATTCGGACATGCCGTTTTATTTTGCCCATTTTCGATATGGCACCAATAAAAGCGAGCCGCAATGCACCAAATTGATAATTGGGGATCGAACGCAACGTTTTATTTGCTATTCCGTTGATTCGTCGCGTATATTCCGAATTCCGGCGTTTTTGATATGTGCAGGATGCAGCCTCAGAAGCGCCTTCGCCGTTGCGGGTGTGCACGTGCGGCAATAGAAAAAACGGTTTAACGGCCTGTCCGGCCCCTCACAGACGGTGTCCCCATGAACGATCACCAGCAACCGGTTCACCCGGTTCCCGCCGCGCAAGGGTTGTACGACCCGCAAAACGAACATGACGCCTGCGGCGTCGGCTTCGTCGCTCATATCAAGGGCAGGAAAAGTCACGAGATCATCGAGCAGGGCCTGAAGATTCTGGAGAATCTCGACCACCGCGGCGCTGTCGGCGCCGATCCGCTCATGGGCGACGGCGCGGGCATTCTGATCCAGATTCCGGACGGTTTCTATCGCGAGGAAATGGCACGGCAAGGCGTGACCTTGCCGCCGTTCGGCGAATACGGCGTCGGCATGGTGTTCCTGCCGAAGGAACACGCATCGCGTCTCGCCTGCGAGCAGGAACTGGAGCGCACGGTCAAGGCCGAAGGTCAGGTCGTGCTCGGCTGGCGCGACGTGCCGGTCGATCACACCATGCCGATCTCGCCCACTGTGAAGGCGAGCGAGCCGCTGATCCGCCAGATCTTCATCGGCCGCGGCAAGGACATCATGGTGACCGACGCGCTCGAGCGGAAGCTGTATGTGATCCGCAAGACCGCGAGCCACCGCATCCAGGCGCTCAAGCTCAAGCACGGCAAGGAATACTTCGTGCCGTCCATGTCGGCGCGCACGGTCGTCTACAAGGGGCTGCTGCTCGCGGGTCAGGTCGGCGTGTACTACCGCGACCTGCAGGACGAGCGCACGGTGTCGGCGCTCGCGCTCGTGCATCAGCGCTTCTCGACCAACACGTTCCCGGCGTGGGAACTGGCTCACCCGTACCGGATGATCGCCCACAACGGCGAAATCAACACGGTGAAGGGCAACGTCAACTGGCTGAACGCGCGTACCGGCGCGATCGCGTCGCACGTGCTCGGCGACGATCTGCCGAAGCTGTGGCCGCTCATCTATCCGGGCCAATCGGACACGGCATCGTTCGACAACTGCCTCGAACTGCTCGTGATGGCCGGCTATCCGCTCGTCCACGCCATGATGATGATGATCCCGGAAGCCTGGGAACAGCACACGCTGATGGACGACAACCGCCGCGCGTTCTACGAATACCACGCCGCGATGATGGAGCCGTGGGACGGTCCCGCGGCAATCGCGTTCACCGACGGCCGTCAGATCGGCGCGACGCTCGACCGTAACGGCCTGCGTCCGGCGCGCTACATCGTCACCGACGACGACCTCGTCATCATGGCGTCCGAAGCGGGCACGCTGCCTATCCCCGAGTCGAAGATCGTCAAGAAGTGGCGTTTGCAGCCGGGCAAGATGTTCCTGATCGACATGGAACACGGCCGCATCATCGACGACAAGGAACTGAAGGACAACCTCGCGAACGCGAAGCCGTACAAGAGCTGGATCGACGCCGTGCGCATCAAGCTCGACGAGATCGAGCCGAAGGCCGAAGACGTCGCGACGGAACGCCGCGAAGCCGCCGCGTTGCTGGATCGTCAGCAGGCGTTCGGCTACACGCAGGAAGACCTCAAGTTCCTGATGGCGCCGATGGCGCAAGCCGGTGAAGAAGCCGTCGGTTCGATGGGCAACGACTCGCCGCTCGCGGTCATGTCCAACAAGAACAAGACGCTCTATCACTACTTCAAGCAGCTGTTCGCGCAAGTCACGAACCCGCCGATCGACCCGATCCGCGAAAACATGGTGATGTCGCTCGTGTCGTTCGTCGGTCCGAAGCCGAACCTGCTCGACACGAACAACATCAACCCCCCGATGCGTCTCGAAGTGTCGCAGCCCGTGCTCGACTTCAAGGACATCGCGAAGATCCGCGCGATCGATCAGTACACGGGCGGCAAGTTCAGCTCCTACGAACTGAACATCTGCTATCCGGTTGCGTGGGGCAAGGAAGGCATCGAGGCGCGTCTCGCGTCGCTGTGCGCGGAAGCCGTCGACGCCGTCAAGTCCGGCTACAACATGCTGATCGTGTCGGACCGCAAGACCGACCGCGACAACGTCGCGATCCCGGCGCTGCTGGCCACGGCCGCTATTCACACGCATCTCGTGCAGCAAGGTTTGCGCACGAGCACGGGTCTGGTCGTCGAAACCGGCTCCGCGCGTGAGACGCATCACTTCGCGCTGCTCGCGGGCTATGGCGCGGAAGCCGTGCATCCGTACCTCGCGATGGAAACGCTCGCGCAACTCGCGGCCGGCCTGAAGGGCGACCTGTCGGCGGAAAAGGCGATCTACAACTTCACGAAGGCGGTCGGCAAGGGCCTGCAGAAGGTCATGTCCAAGATGGGCATTTCGACCTACATGTCGTACACCGGCGCGCAAATCTTCGAAGCAGTCGGCCTCGCTGAAGACCTCGTGCAGAAGTACTTCAAGGGCACGTCGTCGAAGGTCGGCGGTATCGGTTTGTTCGACGTCGCCGAAGAAGCGATCCGTCTGCATCGCGATGCATTCGGCGACAACCCGGTTCTCGCGAGCATGCTCGACGCGGGCGGCGAGTACGCGTATCGCGTGCGCGGCGAAGAACACATGTGGACGCCGGATGCGATCGCCAAGCTGCAACACTCGGCGCGCAGCAACTCGTATCAGACGTACAAGGAATACGCACATCTGATCAACGATCAGACGAAGCGTCACATGACGTTCCGCGGCCTGTTCGAATTCAAGCTCGATCCGGCCAAGGCAATTCCGCTCGACGAAGTCGAACCGGCGAAGGAAATCGTCAAGCGTTTCGCGACCGGCGCCATGTCGCTCGGCTCGATCAGCACCGAAGCGCACGCCACGCTGGCGGTCGCGATGAACCGCATCGGCGGCAAGTCGAACACGGGCGAAGGCGGCGAGGACGAAAACCGCTATCGCAACGAACTGCGCGGCATTCCGATCAAGAACGGCGACACGATGAAGTCCGTCATCGGCGACGAAGTGATCGTCGACATTCCGTTGAAGGACGGCGATTCGCTGCGCTCGAAGATCAAGCAGGTCGCATCGGGCCGCTTCGGCGTGACGGCGGAATATCTCGCGTCCGCCGATCAGATCCAGATCAAGATGGCGCAGGGCGCGAAGCCGGGCGAAGGCGGCCAGTTGCCGGGCCACAAGGTGTCCGACTACATCGGCAAGCTGCGTTATTCGGTGCCGGGCGTCGGCCTGATTTCGCCGCCGCCGCACCACGACATCTATTCGATCGAAGATCTGGCGCAGCTCATCCACGATCTGAAGAACGCGAACCCGGCGGCGAGCGTCTCGGTGAAGCTCGTGTCGGAGTCGGGCGTCGGCACGGTTGCCGCGGGCGTTGCCAAGGCGAAGGCCGATCACGTCGTGATCGCGGGCCACGACGGCGGCACGGGCGCGTCGCCGCTGTCGTCGATCAAGCACGCCGGCACGCCGTGGGAACTCGGTCTCGCCGAAACGCAGCAGACGCTGGTGCTCAACCAGTTGCGCGGCCGTATCCGCGTGCAGGCCGACGGTCAGATGAAGACCGGCCGCGACGTCGTGATCGGTGCGCTGCTCGGCGCCGACGAATTCGGCTTTGCGACGGCGCCGCTCGTCGTCGAAGGCTGCATCATGATGCGCAAGTGCCATCTGAACACGTGCCCGGTCGGCGTAGCGACGCAAGATCCGGTGCTGCGTGCGAAGTTCAAGGGCCAGCCGGAACACGTCGTGAACTTCTTCTTCTTCGTCGCTGAAGAAGCACGCGAACTCATGGCGCAACTGGGCATCCGCAAGTTCGACGATCTGATCGGCCACGCCGAATTGCTCGACATGAAGAAGGGCGTCGAGCACTGGAAGGCGAAGGGTCTCGACTTCTCGCGCGTGTTCTACCAGCCGCAAGTGCCGGCCGAAGTCGCGCGCAAGCACGTGGAACAGCAGGATCACGGTCTCGATCGCGCGCTCGATCACACGCTGATCGAGAAGGCGAAGGCGGCCATCGAGAAGGGCGAGCATGTGTCGTTCATCCAGCCGGTGCGCAACGTCAATCGTACGGTCGGCGCGATGCTGTCCGGCACGATCGCGAAGAAGTACGGCCACGACGGCTTGCCCGACGACACAATCCACATCCAGTTGAAGGGCACGGCGGGCCAGAGCTTCGGCGCGTTCCTCGCGAAGGGCATCACGCTGGATCTCGTCGGCGACGGCAACGACTACGTCGGCAAGGGTTTGTCGGGCGGGCGGATCATCATTCGTCCCACGAACGATTTCCGCGGCAAGTCGGAAGAGAACATCATCTGCGGCAACACGGTGATGTACGGCGCGATCGAAGGCGAAGCCTTCTTCCGCGGCGTGGCGGGCGAACGTTTCTGCGTGCGTAACTCGGGCGCGACGGCGGTTGTCGAAGGCACGGGCGACCACGGCTGCGAATACATGACGGGCGGCACGGTGGTCGTGCTCGGCGAAACCGGGCGCAACTTTGCAGCGGGCATGTCGGGCGGCATCGCTTATGTGTACGACCCGGACAACACGTTCGCGGGCAAGTGCAACAAGTCGATGGTTGCGCTCGATCCGGTTCTGCAGCAGGCCGAACAGGAACGCACGGTCGACCGCGGCCTGTGGCACGCCGGCACCACCGACGAAGCGCTGCTGAAGGGTCTCGTCGAGCGTCACTTCCAGTTCACGGGCTCGCCGCGTGCAAAGGCGCTGCTCGAAAACTGGGACGCGTCGCGCCGTCAATTCGTGAAGGTGTTCCCGACCGAATACAAGCGCGCGCTCGGCGAAATGGCAGCGAAGAAAGCGAACAAGGAAGTGCTCGCCGCCTGAGCGCGGATTGAGCACTGACTGAACGCTGACTAAGCGCTGACTAAGCGCCGACCGCTCCCGCACAGTAGACGTCACCTTTAGCCGTACCCGCCGCCGCTCGACAATCCGATGCGCGGCGGGTCCAGATTACCCCTAGATACAGATAGAGAAGAGAACCACATGGGCAAGGCAACCGGTTTTCTCGAGTTCGAGCGCCGCCACGAGGCGTACGAAGCTCCGCTCACGCGTGTGAAGCACTACAAGGAATTCGTCGCGGCACTCACCGACGACGAAGCGAAGATTCAAGGCGCACGTTGCATGGACTGTGGCATCCCGTTTTGCAACAACGGCTGCCCGGTGAACAACATCATTCCGGACTTCAACGACCTGGTGTTCCATCAGGACTGGAAGACCGCGATTGAAGTGCTGCACTCCACGAACAACTTCCCGGAATTCACGGGCCGCATCTGCCCGGCGCCGTGCGAAGCAGCGTGCACGCTCGGCATCAACGACGACCCGGTCGGCATCAAGTCGCTCGAACACGCGATCATCGACAAAGCGTGGGCCGAAGGCTGGGTCGCGCCGCAGCCGCCGAAGCACAAGACCGGCAAGAAGGTCGCCGTGGTCGGTTCGGGCCCTGCTGGCCTGGCCGTCGCGCAGCAACTCGCGCGCGCGGGCCACGAGGTCACCGTGTTCGAGAAGAACGACCGCATCGGCGGCCTGCTGCGTTACGGCATTCCCGACTTCAAGCTGGAGAAGTGGCTGATCGACCGCCGCATGCGCCAGATGGAAGCGGAAGGCGTGACGTTCCGCGCCAACGTGTTCGTCGGCAAGGCGGACTCGCTGCCGCCGTACATCGGCAACACGGCGAAGGAAACCATCACGCCCGAGCAGTTGAAGGAAGACTTCGACGCGGTCGTGATCGCCGGCGGTTCGGAAACGCCGCGCGATCTGCCGGTGCCAGGACGCGAGCTGGAAGGCATTCACTATGCAATGGAATTCCTGCCGCAGCAGAACAAGGTCAACGCCGGCGACAAGGTCGCGAACCAGTTGCTCGCGAAGGGCAAGCATGTGGTCGTGATCGGCGGCGGCGATACGGGCTCGGACTGCGTGGGCACGTCGAATCGTCATGGCGCGAAGAGCGTCACGCAATTCGAACTGCTGCCGCAACCGCCGGAAGAAGAGAACAAGCCGCTCGTGTGGCCGTACTGGCCGATCAAGCTGCGCACGTCGTCGTCGCATGACGAAGGCTGCTCGCGCGATTGGGCGGTCGCCACGAAGCGCCTCGAAGGCAAGAACGGCAAGGTCGAAAAGCTGATCGCGGCACGCGTCGAATGGAAGGACGGCAAGATGGTCGAAGTGCCGGGTTCGGAGTTCGAAATGAAGGCCGACCTCGTGCTGCTCGCGATGGGCTTCACGCAGCCGGTGTCGCCGGTGCTCGAGGCGTTCGGCGTCGACAAGGATGCGCGCGGCAACGTGCGTGCTTCCACTGAGGGCGACAAGGCGTATTACACGTCGGTGGACAAGGTGTTCACGGCGGGCGACATGCGTCGCGGCCAGTCGCTCGTGGTGTGGGCGATCCGCGAAGGTCGTCAGTGCGCGCGTTCGGTCGATGCGTTCCTGATGGGTCATTCGGAACTGCCGCGTTAAACGTCTGTCTCGCCGCCAGCCAGGGTTTGCAGGAAGAGGTGGAGACGACGACGGTGCTTGCCTCGTGTTAAGCGGGCGGCACCGCCGAGAGCAGTGAGAACAAAGCCGGGCACCTGAGAAGGTGACCCGGCTTTTTAACGTGCGGTTTCTGCGTGCCTTAGTGCCTTAAATTGCGCAGAGACTAGCTACTTCCGATAACGCGCCAACGTCAGCCCGTCCAGATCGATCTCCGGTTCGCGCTGCGTGATCAGATCCGCAACCACACGCGCCGAGCCCATCGACATCGCCCAGCCCGTCGAGCCGTGGCCGAGGTTGAGCCACAGGTTGCCGATGCCCGAAGGTCCGAGCAACGGTGCGCCGTCGGGCGTCATCGGGCGGCGGCCGACCCAGAAATGCGCGGACGTCGGCGCCGCGGCGTGCGGAAACCAGTCGGCCAGCACTTTCATCAGCGTCTGCAACGCCTGCTCGCGCAGCGTCGCGTCGCGGTTGCCGAGTTCCGCCGTGCCGGCCACCCGCAGGTTGTCGCCGAAACGCGTGATCGCCGTCTTCAGCGATTCGTCCATGAGCGCGGCGCGCGGGGCCTTTTCGTCGTCGATCACAGGCAGCGTCGCCGAATAGCCTTTCACCGGATAGAGCGGCACCTTCACGCCAAGCGGCGCGAGCAACGCCGCACTGTCGACACCAAGCGCCACCACCACGCCGTCGGCCGGCACCGCCTCCGTGCCGCGCTCGCTTTCGACACGCACCGCGCGCACGACGCCGCCTTCCACGTCGAGCGATGTCACGCGCGTGTCGAAGCGAAAGCGCACGCCATGACGTTCGCAGATGGCGCGGAGTTCACGCGTGAAGCGCGCGCAGTCGCCGGCTTCGTCGTCGGGAAGATGGACGCCCGACACCGGCGTCGCGCGTGCCCAGCGCAGGCCCGGCTCGATGTCGACGCATTGCGCGGCGCTCACTTCCCGATAGGCGATGCCCGCGTCGCGCAGCACCGCGAGCGCCGGCTGCGCGAGTTCGACGTCGTACTCGCTGCGAAAGAGTTGCAGGTAGCCTTGGCTGCGGCCGTAATCGAACGGATGACGGCTGCGGAATTCGCGCAGACACTCGCGGCTGTAGTAAGCGATGCGCTGCATCCGCTGCTTGTTGACGCGAAAGCGCTCGAGCTCGCATTCGCGCAGCCAGCGCGCGATCCAGCGCCATTGAGCCGGGTCCAGCGTCGGCCGGAAAATCAGTGGCGAAGCGGGCTTGAACAGGTATTTGAGAATCTTGGCCGGCATGCCGGGCGCGGCCCACGGCGTCACATAGCCGGGCGCGATCACGCCCGCGTTGCCGAAGCTCGTGGCGAGCGCGACGTCCGGCTCGCGTTCGAGCAGCGTCACCTCGCAGCCTTGCTGGCGCAGGTAGAAGGCGGTGGCGACGCCGATCACGCCGCCTCCGAGAACAATCGTTTTCATGTGCTGTTATCAGGCAAATCAGCGGCGACGTCGGGTCGCGATCTCAGGTCGCAACTCAGGCCGCCATGTCATGCAGCAGGATGCGCCGCGCCGAGCACCTTGCCCTTCGTCTCAGGCAGGCACAAAGCGGCGACGATCACGAGCAGATAACCCGAACCGGCGACAATCCCCATTGCCTTCACGAGCGACATGCCCTGCGAAAGCGTGCCGACGAGAATCGGAAAGAACGAGCCGAAGCCGCGCCCCAGGTTGTAGCAGAAGCCCTGGCCCGATCCGCGAATCGCGTTCGGATACAGCTCCGACAGATACGCGCCCACGCCGGCGAAAATCCCTTGCACGACGATGCCGAGCGGAAAGCCGAGCGCGAGCATCATGCCGTCGGTGATCGGCAGCATCGTGTAGATCATGCCGAGCACGAACGAGCCGATCGCGAACAGGATGAACGACGCGCGCCGGCCGATCTTGTCGCACAGAATCGCGCCGACGATATAACCGGTGAACGAGCCGACGATCAGCACGATCAGATAGCCGCTCGTGTTGAACACCGACAGATGGCGCACAGTCTTCAGATAGGTCGGCAGCCAGGTGGTAATCGCGTAATAGCCGCCGAGCATGCCGGTGCATAAGGCGCTGCCGAGCAGCGTGGTGCGCAGATGAGGCAGCGAGAAAATCTGCAGGAAATGCGCGGTCTCCAGGCCGCTGTCGCGCGCGCGGCGCGTCTCGAGATAAATGTCCGGGTCGCTGACGTTGCGGCGAATGTAGATGATCCACGCCGCGGGCAGGAGGCCGATCCAGAAACAGGCGCGCCACGCGACTTGCTCCGGCAGCAACGCAAAGAACGCCCAATAGACGATGGCCGCGGCCGCCCAGCCGAACGACCAGCTGCTCTGCACGGTCCCGACGGCTTTCGCTCGATGCTGCGGCGAGCGTATCGTCTCGGCCATCATGATCGTCACGACCGACCACTCACCGCCGAAGCCGATGCCTTGCAGCGTGCGTGTCGCGAGCAGTTGCCAGAACGAATGCGTGAAGCCGGACAGAAACGTGAAGAGCGCGAAGGTCGCGATGGTCCATTGCAGCACGCGGATGCGGCCGTAGCGGTCGGCCAGAATGCCGGCGAGCCATCCGCCGAGCGCCGATGAAATCAGCGAACTCGTCGCGATCATGCCCGCTTCGCTTTTGCTCATGCCCCACGTCGCGATCAGCGTTGGAATCAGGAACGAGTAGATCATGAAGTCGAACGCGTCGACCGCGTAGCCGCCGAAACCCGCGTAGAGCGTGCGGCGTTCCCGCTGCGTCAATTCGGTGAACCATTGGAGAGAAGGCATGTTTGTTGTGTTCTCCTGGGCTTTTCTTGTGTGCGTGCGGCTCGAGGGGAGGTCTTTGTATTCTACGGGGCGAGGCGTCGTGCGGCCACTTGTGGTCAAAATTGGCAGCAGACGGTAAGCAGGGAGTAAGCAGCCGACAGGAGACGAAATGCCTAAGAGAATGGCTTAAGAAGCGCTTTTTCGCGCGTGATTGCAGCGGGCATATCGGAAGCGCGCGCGGCACGGGCAAAGACCAAGCTGACCGTTGCTTACGAACTAATACGTCGTAACCAAAAAAATATTGGAAACGTTAAACTGCGCCCGCAGCGCTCAGGCTGCACTTTTTTTACTCACCTCGCGCATGACACATCAGATCGCCTAATGCCCGCCACCGCGAAAAACTGTCCGGCAACTCGCCGCCACCTTGTTCCCCCGGCCATGCCCGCGCACTCGCTGGCGGCATGCGCGTCGCGACGGACGTTCCTGAAGCGCTCCGCCAGCGTGCTGCTGGTGTCCGGCGTGGGCAGCTCGCTGCTCTCCGCATGCGGCGGCGGCCTCGGCGACGAGCAGGGCGACACGCCGCGGCTTGCATCGGTGGACAATTTCCGCGATGTCGCGGGCGCTGCGGCCGGCTATCCGACCGTCGACGGCAAGAAGATGCGGCGCGGCCTCTTTTTCCGCGCGAATGTGCTGACGCTGAGCGTGGCCGATCAGACGGAAATGGAGCGGCTCGGCATTGCGAGCGTCTACGATTTGCGCACGCCGGGCGAGGTCGAACGAACCGCCGACATCGTTCCTCGCGGCGCGGTTTCGCAAACGCTCGATGTGCTCGGTGTGCGCGACTTCACGCCGCCGCCTTTCGATTCAGCCGCTGGCGCGACCGCGTTCATGGAGTCGCAGGCGCGCGGCTATGTGACCGGCGCGGCGCAGCGGGCGAACTTCGGCGCGCTGCTGCGCCAGCTCGCGGACGGCACGGGCCCGCAGCTCTTTCATTCCAACGCGGGTAAGGATCGCGCCGGCTGGGTTGCGGCGCTGCTGCAGAGCATCGCGAATGTGCCGCTCGATGTGATCATGCAGGACTATCTGCTGAGCAACGTCTACCGCGCGCAGGCCATCAGGTCGCTGAAGGAAACATTGCGCGCGCAGGACGGCGACGCGCTCGCCGCGATTCAGGAACCGTTGCTCGGCGTGCGGGAGAGTTTTCTGCAGGCTGGCTTCGATCAGGTGCAGACGAGCTACGGCACGATGACGCGCTATCTGACTGACGGGCTTGGCGTATCGGAGGCGGCTATCGAGAGCTTGCGGAGCCGGTTGGTTGTTTGATGTGGCGGCGAGGGAGCGGGTTAGGCGCGTGGGCTGAACGGGCTAGCTGAAAACAGCGGCTGAAGATGCGCGCCAAACGCGCGGGCCGAACACGCAGGCCGAACGCGCAGGCCGAACACGCAGGTCAAACACGCAGGCCGAACACGCAGGCCGAACACGCAGGCCGAACACGCAGTCAAAAAAAATCCGCCCCGGATACGCGGGCGGACTGAGAAGGGCGGCATCGAGGTTGCCGGGGTCGACTATAAGGCCCGCGGTCATGCGTTAGCCGATGCGGTAAGGCAGCGTAAGCGCGTGCCTTGCGCCGCGCCGCGCAGTGCGATCACGACCGCTACCGCTACCACGAGCCCACCTGTCATGTCGATGTCGACGCAGGCGCCGCCACCACCCCCACCGGCAACTCAATACACACTTCCAGACCGCCCTCGGCGTGATTGCGCACGTGGCAACGTCCGCCGCGATCGTGCGCGAGCCGTGCGACGATCGCGAGACCGAGACCGCAATGGCCTTCGCCGCCGCGCGCGGCGTCGAGCCTCACGAACGGCTTCATCGCGGCTGCGATGCGGTCGTCGGAAATGCCCGCGCCGTGGTCCCGCACGCTGATGACCCAATGTCCGTCGCTGCGTGCGGTGCGGATATCGACGGGCGGCGCGCCATGCTCGAGTGCGTTATCGACGAGGTTGGTCGCCAGCCGGTCGAGCAGCGTGCGCGGCAGCGTGAACGACGCGCCGGCACGCAGATCCAGCGCGAACAGCCGGGCTTCGCCGGCCGCGTCCTGCGAGCCCGAGCCATCGACGGCGCTGTCAATCACACTGTCACCCACACCATCACTATCCGAAAACTGCTCGCGCAGGAATTCATCGACCTGAACCGGCGGACCGGCATCGGCGGATTGACCGGCGAACTCCAGAAACTGCTGGACGATGTTAGTCAGCGAATCGACATCGCGAATCAGGCCGGCACGTTCGCTTTCCGCCACCAGCACGCTCGCGCGCAGCTTCAGGCGCGTGAGCGGCGCTTTCAGGTCGTGCGCGACGCCGGCGAGCATGACCGCCTGGTCGTCGCCGGCCTCGTTCAGGCGCCGCATCATGTCGTTGAACGAGCCGATCAGCTCGCGCAGTTCGCGCGGGCCTTGCACCGTCACCGGTTCCGGCCGGCCGCCCGAACCGAAGACGCGCGCGGCGTCGGCGACGCGCGACAGCGGACGCTGCATCTGCCACACCGCGAACAGCGACAGGATCAGCGCGGCGGCCAGCATCGAAATGGCTTCGATCAGAAAGCGCGGCGGCGGCGGCAGATCGACCGGCAGCACGACCCAGTTCGACTTGCCCGGAAACAGCACCCACAGTTGCGGCGGACGCAGATCGTCGACGGCAATCTGGGTGCCTGGCGGAAGCGTCTCACGCAGATGCTGCGTCAACTGAACAACCAGGTGCTCGGTGGGTTCGCGCAGATGGACGCTCGGCGGCATGTTCCAGGTCGGAACCAGATGCACGCGCATGGCCGGCGCGAGCGCGGCGCCCTTGATCGGCTCGCCGTTGATGGCCTGAAGCGCCAGCACGACGCCGCGCGCAAAGCCGTCGATCTCATGGCGCGGCGGCTGCATCACCACCAGCACGAACCAGCCGGCCTGAATCGCCAACAGCACCGCCGTCGAAAGCAACGCCATTCTGCCGAACAGCGTGTTCAGCGGGTTTCTCATGCGTTCGAGGCGGCCTCGTCGGAGAAAGGTGTGCCGTCGGCGTCGGGGACGAAAACATAGCCCTTGCCGCGCACCGTTTGCACGTAGCACGGATTGGACGGATCGTCCTCGATCACGCGCCGCAGACGCCAGATCGGCACGTCGAGGCTGCGATCGCGGAAGGCGAGGTTGTCGCGATGCACGAGGTCGTGAATCAGCACACGCGACAACACCTTGTACGGGTTGTTGACGAAGATCTTCAGTAGCGCGAACTCACTGTCGCGCAACGGCAGCTTCGTATCGGCGCGCGACAGCGAGCGTGTGGCGAAGTCCAGTTCGAACGGGCCGAACCTGTACGGCTTGCGGGCTTCCGGCGCGCTCGTGGTCGACGGCCCGCGACGGCGCAGCACCGTGTGGATGCGCGCGAGCAGTTCGCGCGGATCGAAGGGCTTGGTCAGATAGTCGTCCGCGCCGAGCGACAGCCCGACGATGCGGTCGGCCACCGTGCCGCGCGCCGTCACGAAGATCACCGGAATGTCGTCGCCGGCGGCGCGCAGCGCGGTGAGCGCGCGCAGGCCGTCGGTGTTCGGCATCATGATGTCGAGCACGACGACCGACGGCCGTTCGCGCTCGAGCCGGCGCTGGAGATGGGTGCCGTCATGCAGCACCGACACATCGAAGCCGTTCGACTGCAAGAACTTGCAAAGCAGATCGCGTACGACCGGATCGTCGTCGACGATAAGGACCTGTGGATTCATGGCGAAATTCTAGACCGGCGCGCGCGACGCGCGGCCGACTGTTTTCTTACCAATGCTTACCCGATGCGGTGCGAGTTTTTCGGCGCGATTCTGGCGCAATTGGGCGCAATGTTCGCACACGCGAGCGTAAGGCCCGTCAACCAAGGTTCACAGCATATTTCAGCACTGCCGCTTCTGGCAACGCGGGCGCGCGTGCGGGCCTCGCATTCGATGTGCGCACGCGGTATTTCTCGAAACAGTTTGCGCACAACGGGAAGTGCCGGAAAGCACTCGCAACGCGTCGTAAGCACCGTCGAAAAGCGCGCTTTTCTTCGTGCATCGGCGAGGCGTGGGCGGCGAGATGATTCGTCCTGCGATACGTCGCGCCGCATGCGGCAGAGCTTCGGGCTCTGATCCGGCGCACGCGGTGCGCGACCGACATCTTGCCAAACCCAGCCCAACCAGCGCCATGCGAGGCTCATCATGACTGTTCCCAGTAACCTCAATTCCACCCATTTTTCTTCGATTGCGCCCACCAAGGCGACGGAAAAACCGGCGTCCAACGGCAGTTCCGCAGCGACAAGCGGGAGCGGCAGCGGCAACGCGCAAGCCAAGGGCTCGGCGACTCAGCCGCAGCCGCAGCCGTCGGTGCCCGCGGGCCTCGTCGGCCATCACGTCAACACGACCGCCTGACGTACCGAGGCGCGCGTGTCGACATCAATAATTTCCGGGCGCCTCGTGCGCGCCGCTGCGTGGCTCGCGCTCGGCGCGGCGCTGTTGCCGCTCGACGGCTGCGCCGTTGCGGCGCTGCCTTGCCGGCTCACGTCGGCGACGCTGAAGATCATCCCGGTCGTCGGCCATGCGGCGGCCACGCCGTTCGACATCTGTTCATCCGCGATCGATTGAAACATGAGACCACAACGGATTGCCTGCGCGCTGGCGCTGCTGTGCGGCACATTCTCCCTGACCGTGCCGGCGCAGCCGGCGGCGCGCGACGCGGGCGCCGCAGCTTCGGCGCCGGCATCGAAGGACGCATTCGCCGACGCCCGCCGACGCGCGCAGGACACGCCATTCGCTTTCCGCGGCATCGCGCTCGGCATCACGCTCGATGAATTCCGCGCCGGTTCGAAAGTGCGTGCGACGCCGGTCGGCAGCGTGCCGGTCTGCGAGACGGACGTGCAGGCGGGCGCGCTCGGCATGCGGCTGAAGTCGCACGAGAGTCTGACCGTCGCGTGCCGGTGGGCGCATCGCGACGACAACGGTTGGGCGCTGTCGCAAGCGGTCGTCGACGGTGCGCCGGCGGCCGAGCATGTGCTGCGTTTCGCGCGCATCGAAGGGCAAAGCGCGCTGCGGCTCTACGAGATTTCCTTCGTGATCGACGAAGTCACCGCCGAAGATCTGCGCGACGCGCTCGCGGACCGCTACGGCCCGCCGCGTCATGCGACGCGGAACGTGTCGTCGCCGGGCGCGTTGCCGGTCTACGTGTGGGAAAACGCGGTCAGTTCGATCACGTTGTGTTTCCTGCCGGGCACGCGCAACGGCACGCTCACTTATCTGCTGAAGGGTTCGGACGCGTGGGTGAAGTCCGTCGTGCGGCAGTGGCAGGCGAGCGATGCAGAAGCCGGTTGATGCAGCGGCGCCGATGCGCGGATCAGCACCATTCAGCGAGGGAGTAAACCCGATGCCTACGCTACGTTTTTCCGTCGCGCTATGCGCGGCGGCATGTGTGTCCGCTTGCGCGAGCGGACAGAGGTCGATTGTCGAAACACCGATGGCGCCGCCGCTCGTGTCCGCGCCGCTGAACGTCAACACGCAGGGCGCGATCTATCAGGCGGGCACGCTGATGGTGCTGTACGAGACGCCGCGCGCGCAACACATCGGCGACGTGCTGACGATCCGTCTGTCCGAGTCGTATAGCGGGAACAACAGTTCGACGGCGGCCGCGAGCCGGGCGAGCAGCATCACCGCCGATGCCGCCGATAAATCGACGGGCGCCGCCGCGCGGCTCGCGAGGCTCTTCAACATCGGCTCGGCCAGCACGGAATTCAAAGGACAAGGCAGTCTCACCGACGCGAGCGCGATGACCGGCACGCTCGCCGTGACCGTGATCGGCACGATGCCGACCGGCAACCTGGTCGTGTCGGGCGAAAAGGTGATTTCGATGGGCGGCAACCGCGACCGCTTGCGGTTGTCAGGCGTGGTGAATCCTAAGGATATCGAAACAGGCAACTACGTCGCGTCGAGCAAGGTCGCGAATGCGCGCATCGAGCAGGCCGGCTCCGGCATGATCTCCGACGCGACGACGATGGGCTGGCTGCAGAGAATGTTTTTGAGCGTGCTGACTTTCTGAGGCGGCGTCAACGAACGCGCTCACTGCGCAGCCGCGCCCGCTCCGCGCTCGGCCGCGCCGATCTCGCCGTCCGGCACGAACACATAGCCGCGTCCCCACACCGTTTGCACATAGCGCGGCTCGGACGGATCGACTTCGATCAGCCGACGCAAACGCCAGATCGACACATCGAGACTGCGGTTGCGATGCGTCTCGCTATTGCCGTGCAGTTTTTCGAGCAGTTGCGCGCGAGTGAGGACGGTCATCGCGTGAGTGACGAACACTTTCAGCATTGCGAATTCGCTTGAGCGCAGCGTGATGCGTTCGCCGTCGCGGCGCAATTCACGCGCCGGGAAATTCACCTCGAAGCGGCCGAAGCGATACGGCGCGCGTTGCTCGGGCGCGCTCGGCGCAATCGAGCCGCGCCGGCGCAGCACCGTGCGAATCCGCGCGACGAGTTCACTCGGTTCGAAGGGCTTGCCGAGATAATCGTCCGCGCCGAGTTCGAGACCGATCACACGGTCGATCGGATCGGCGCGCGCGGTCAGCAGAATCACGGGAATGTCGTCGCCCGCCACGCGCAGCGCGCGCAGCGCACTGATGCCGTCGAGCTCGGGCATCATGATGTCGAGCACGACCAGCGCGGGACGCTCGTCCTGAAGTTTGCGCTGCAGCGCCATGCCATGTTCGAGCGTGGCAACCTTGAAGCCGCGCCCTTCGAGATACTGGCTGACGAGCTCACGTACGACGGGGTCGTCGTCGACGACCAGAATGGATTGGTTCATTCAGGTCATCTTAGTGATCCGCGCGCGCGCAGCAAAGCGGCTAACGCTTTCCAATCCTTTCTCGCGTAAGAGAAAGCAACCGGCATGCGGCTAGTTGACCTGCGAGGTCTGAATGGTCTGCCGTGTTTCGCGGCCGAAATCGGTCCGGTCGATCACCATCTTGTCGATCAACCCATTGAGCTTGGTCGACGCCGACGAGAAGCGGTCGCTGTTCAGGCCGCCCGTCTGGTAGCGCGCGGTGACGAGAATGCGGCCACTCTGCACGAGCGTCAGGTCGATGACCGACAGATACTGGATCGCGTCGTCGCTGAACGAGCGGCGGCCGTAGTCGATCGCCGCGTTGTAGACGAGGCGCGCCTCGCAGCCGGCGGGCGAGGTGCCGGGATTGTAGACATCCGAACGAATGCCGCGGCGATCGAGCGCGAGTTGCAGCGCCGGCACGAAATCGCCGACCGACACAGCAGTGTTCACTTCGATGCAAACGTGCCGCACATCCGCGGGACGGCCGCTCACGAAGGTCGGCGACGAATAGTTCGCGGCGATCGCGTAGCCGGCCTGGATCACGGAGCCAGTGGCGTCGGCTGCCTGGATCAGCGTCCACGCGCAGCCGTTCAGTCCGACCGTCAGCGTCGTACAGGCGACGAACCGCGCGCTCGGCCGCCGCAACCTGACCCAGGCCGCGCGAGGGGCTCGCGTCAAAGCGTTAGCGCGTGTGGTGGTCAGGAAGGTCATGAGGCGGAGCCAGGGCGATTAAGTCGATCATGGAGATCGACCGAGCGAAGCGAAATGCGGCGGAACGCGCATCGTCCTCGACGCGTCTGCATTCAGCGCGCGACGCGCAGCCGCAACTCGTTTTGCCCTTGCACGCTCGCAGTGACATTCACGCGCCGCTCGGCGGTCGTCACGATGAAATGCTGGCGCGTCGGCGTGTTCACGTCATGCACGACGTTCGGAAAGCACGCGGCGATGTCGGCGCCGATTTCCTCGAGCGGATCGTTGACGACACCGTCGGCTTGCCAGTGCGCGCGCCAGTGGCAGTCGTACGCGTGCGCGTTGGCGCGGCAGTCTTCGGCGCTCGCGACGCCCGGCAGTTGCGCGGCCGGTTGCGTGTGCAATTGCTTGTAGTCGGATGCTTCGACGATGTGCCTGAGCGCGGGGCACACGTCGGCGGGTTCGTTCGGCGGCGTGGTTTGCGCGGCGTGAGCAAGATGAGCGGCACTTCCGAGCAGCACCGCTGCGGAGAGAGCGAGGCCGAGCCGGTGAATCGAAGGATAAGAGCGGCGATCGAATGACATGAGCGAGAGTCCGTTAGCAGTGGATGGCGTGCGGGCCGCAGGGGACGGCGCGCACGACTATCGTCGCTGTTTCGGGCTCGTTTCAAAGGGCTGAAAAGCTTGCCCGCTTCGCAAATGCTTTCGAGGTGTTCTCGCGCGTTTCGGGATCTTGCCGCGGCTCGCGCGAATGTGAGTACGGGTGCGAGTGCGTTGGCGAATTGCGCGCGGCGGTGTGAATCAGCCGAGCGTCAGTCCGCCGTCGACGTGGATCACCTGGCCGGTGATGTGACGCGCCTCGTCGGAAAGCAGGAAGGCGATCAGCGCGGCAATGTCGGCGGGCTCGGCGATGTGGCCGAGCGGTGTCGATTCCGCGGCACGCGTCCACACGGCGGCGTTATCGGCGCTCGGTCCGCGGTCCTTGCGCGTATAGCCGGGCGCGACGCAATTCACGGTCACGCCATGCGGCGCGAGTTCGGCGGCTGCGGTTTTCGCGAGCGACTCGAGCGCCGCCTTGGCCGCGGCGGTCGCGGCAAACGGCGTATCCGCGCGATAACGATGCGCGACGAACGAACTCAACGCGATCACTCGGCCTCGCTTCGAGGTTTCCAACGCAGGCGTTGCGCGCTTCACGAGCGCCGCGAAGGCGGCGGGCATCGCGGCGAATGCGGCGCCGAGCACATCGGAATCGAGCGCCTGGAGCGTCTGGCGCTGCGCATGGCCCGCGTTCGCGACCAGTTGATCGAGTGCGCCGAAGTTCGCGAGCGTTTGATGCACCACGTGTTCCGCGGCGCCGCGCTCGGCGAGGTCGCCCGTCACCGTTGCGCAGGCCGCGCCGTTCGCGCTGCAGTCGGCGGCAACCTGCGTGAGACGCTCGCGCGACTCGCGCTCGGCGCCGCGTGCGTGCAGCATCAGCGCGGTGCGCGGCGCGGCGATCCGCCGGGCCAGCGCCGCGCCGATGCCGGAGCCCGCGCCGGTGATCAGCACGACGCGGTCAAAGCCCGCACTGGCTTCGCTCGCTGCGGCGCTCTCCGGGTTCATGCCGCGACCGCTTCGCCGGCGCGCTCGACTTCGAGCGTTTCGTCATGGAACGCCGCCAGCGATTCGCGATGCGCGACGCTGACGATGGCCGCCTTCGGCAGCCGCTCGGTGAAGAGGCGATAGAGACGCGCTTCGTTCTCGGCGTCGAGCGCGCTCGTCGCTTCGTCGAGGAACAGATAGTCGGGCTTGTGCAGCAGCACGCGCGCGGCGGCGAGGCGCTGTTGCTCGCCCGGCGAGAGCACGCGCGTCCAGTGCGCGGATTCCTGCAAACGGTCCGCGTATTGCGACAAGTGGCAAACGACGAGCGCCTCGCGGCATTCCTCGTCGGTATACGTGTCGGCCGCCGACGGATACGCGAGCGCCGCCTTCAGCGTGCCGATCGGCATGTAGCTCACTTGCGGAATGAACATCATGCGGGCGTTGACCGGCGCGTCGATCGCGCCATCGCCGAACGGCCACAAGCCGGCGAGCGCGCGCATCAGCGTGCTCTTGCCCGAGCCGGACGGCCCGCGCACGAGCCAGCGCGAGCCCGGATGAATCACGATGTCGCGGATGCGCGAGAGCGGGCTGCCGTTCGGAAGCGCGAGCTGGAGGCCGTCGGTGGAGAGCTTGTCGGCGTCGACGAAATGCAGGTTGATGCCGCCGTGCGCGGTGGCCGGCGAGACGGATTCCTTCAGACGCGGCGCATGCACGACCCGCTTGAATTCGCGCAGACGGTTGACCGTGGCGCGCCATTCGACCAGCGTCGAGTAACTGTTGATGAACCACGAGAACGAATCGCTGACCGTGTTGAATGCGCTGGAGATTTGCATCAGCACACCGAACGTGAAGGCGCCCGCGAAATAACGCGGCGCGGCGACGACGAGCGGAAAGATGATCGCGATCTGACCGTAGAAGCTCAGCACGAAGGTGAGCCGCTTCGTGTACTTCATGACCTGCCACCAGTTATCGCGGATGCGGCCGAACAGCGAATGGGCGTTGGTCTTCTCCGTGTCCATGCCGTTGTAGAACGCGATCTGCTCGGCGTTCTCGCGCAGACGGATCAGGCCGAAACGGAAATCGGCCTCGACTTTCTGCGCCTGATAGTTGATCGGCACGAGCGGATGACCGACTTTCTGGATCACGAGCGAGCCGACCACTGCGTACAGCGCGGCTGCCCACACCATATAGCCGGGAATGTGCAGCGGCACGCCGCCGAGCGTGATGGTCAGCGCGCCGGCCAGCGCCCACAGGATCGTGATGAACGAGACGAGCGTGACGACCGTGGACAGCAGATCGAGTGTTAGCGACAGCGTGGTGGTGGCGAACGACTGCAGGTCGTCGCTGATCCGCTGGTCGGGGTTGTCGGCGAGGCGGTCGCGCTCGATCCGGTAAAACGCGCTGTCGTGCAGCCACTCGTTCAGATAGCGCGTGGTCAGCCACTGACGCCAGCGAAAGCCGAGCATCTGGCGCATATAGCGTCCGTACACCGCGAGGATGATGTAGCCGAACGCGAGCCCGGAAAAGATCATCAGCAGATGCGGGAAGTCGCGTACGTTCTTGGTTTGCAGCGCGTTATAGAAGTCGGCGCTCCAGCGGTTCAGGCGGACGTTGATCCACACCACCGCGAGGTTCATCGCAATGATCGCGATGAGCATGCCCCACGCCGTCTTTTTTTCTTCCGACACCCAGTAAGGCTTGATGAGGCTCCATGCGGAGACTTTCTCGTCGGGCGGCAGCGCGGGGCTGACAGAAGTATTCGTTGTCATGAGCGTCCTGGGAGTGCTGTTCGATTCGGGCCGGTCCACGCGGGCCGACCCCTCGCGGGTCTTCGTATCTGTCGTGTCTTGTCTGTGCGTATCTGCGCGGTCACGGCGGCTGACGGCCGGGCGCCGCGGCGACTGCCGATTCTGGCGCGAAGCCCTTAAGCGAAAATTAATTCGCGGCGCCGGCGCGAAGCCGGCAGTCATTGCTGCCGCCTCTGCGCGAGCGCCGCCGCGACATAACCGCCGACCGTTCGCGCGATGCCGCGTTTTCCGCGTCATCTCTCGTGGCATTGTGCCAGAGCGGTGGGCCGCTCATCCGGCTAAAGCGTAAGGCGCAAAAGGTGGTGCCGGATCAAGCCGCGCGCGGCGCGATGCGCCGCTCGTTTGCGAGCGCCGCGCCTTTTATGGTCTAATGACCTTCGACGAAACAGGGGTGCTTTGCACTTGAGCGGCGTGATTCTCACGCTGCGGCTGCGAGGCTGAGAGAGACCCTTTGCACCCGATCCGGGTAATACCGGCGCGGGAAGTTTCCGGAAGCAGCCAGTCTTCCATTCCCCGCCGGGCGGCGTACTTCATTGGAGTACGCATGTTGCCTGGCCGGCCTTGCCCGCCGGTTTCGTCCTGGGTACGCGCTTTTTGTCGGCCGTACGGAAAGGACTCGATGACCGCCTATTGTTCAGTTATGTGTTTTGCTCCTTGTCGCGCCGTTCTTGACGCGCGCTGCATTGCTTTTGTCCGTCGTATCGAAGCGGAGCGCGCACGATGAGCCGCGCCGCACAACCCGATTTCGCTGTGCTCGGCGGCGGTCTGTGCGGGCGCCTCGTCGCGTGGCGGCTCGCCGGAGAAGGACATCGCGTGGCGCTTTATGAGCGCGGCGACGCCGACGGCTCGCAGGCTGCCGCGTGGGTCGCGGCCGCCATGCTCGCGCCGCTTGCCGAAGCCGCCAGCGCCGAACTTCTGATTACGCGTCTCGGCGCCGCATCGCTCGAAACCTGGCCGCAAGTGCTGGCCGGGCTGCCCGAGCCGGTGTTTTTCCAGCGCAATGGCACGCTCGTCGTCTGGCATCACGCGGATCGGACCGAGGCGCCGTTGTTCGAAAGACGGGTGCGCTCGAACGCGCCGGCCGAACTGCTGGACGGCGGCTTCGTCACGCTGGCCGGCGCGCAACTCGGTGCCGCCGAACCTGCGCTCGCGGGGCGCTTCAATCAGGGCTGGCTGCTGCCGCGCGAAGGTCAACTGGACAATCGCCAGGTGCTGCGCGCGTTGGCGGCGGGTCTCGGGCAACGCGGCGTACAAACGCATTGGAATACGCCCGTGCTCGATGGGGCGCTGCCGCCTGCGCGCATCACCATCGACTGCCGCGGTCTCGGCGCGAAACCCGTGCTGCCGACGCTGCGCGGCATCCGCGGCGAAGTCGCGCGCGTGCACGCGCCCGGCATTAATCTGACGCGGCCGGTGCGGCTGCTGCATCCGCGCTATCCGCTCTACATCGCGCCGAAGCAGGACGATTTGTATGTGATCGGCGCCACCGAGGTGGAAGGCGAGGACATGTCGCCCGTCAGCGTGCGATCCGCGCTGGAGCTGCTGAGCGCGGCGTTTTCCGTGCATCCGGGCTTCGGCGAGGCGCGCATTCTCGAACTGAATTCGCAGTGCCGTCCGACCTTGCCCGATCATCGGCCGGCGCTATTGTGGGACGGCGCGCAGACGCTGCGCGTGAACGGGCTGTACCGGCATGGCTACATGATCGTGCCCGAGGTCGCCGACGAAGCCGCGCGCTTCGCGGCGGCGCTGCTGGACGGACGCATCGGCGACGCCGACGCGTTCGCGGACTGGCGGCGCGCCGCGCGCTGGAGCGAACTGTTCCACGAGCAGCGCGCGCGGGAGCCCGCGTGAGCACCGGTTGCCGGCGCGACGCTGCGAACGCCTGCGCAATTGCCATCGACTGAACCGTATTCGAACACCATGGACATTCATATCAATCAGAAGCCGTTGTCGCTGCC
The DNA here is from genome assembly GCF_046054045.1 of Paraburkholderia sp. RL17-368-BIF-A. Lineage (NCBI taxonomy): Bacteria > Pseudomonadati > Pseudomonadota > Betaproteobacteria > Burkholderiales > Burkholderiaceae > Paraburkholderia > Paraburkholderia sp. RL17-368-BIF-A. Next base: position 94,565 of record NZ_JARESN010000015.1, on the reverse strand, counting down.
CGAGGGCGCGACTGTCGCCGATGCGCTCGCCGCGTACGGCGCGCGGCCGCCGTTCGCCGTCGCGCTGAACGGCGATTTCGTCGCGCGCACGCAGCATGCGGCGCGTGCATTGCAGCCGGGCGACAAGCTGGACGTCGTGCAGCCCGTGGCCGGCGGTTGAGCGCGTTGCCGCGCCAAGCCAAGCCAGCCGTTCACGCAATCGCAGACGAGCGAACACGACCACGCACGACCACGCACGATCACGAGAATCGCCGCCCGCCCCGCCTTGCCGGAGACCAGATGATGCAAATGACTTCCCCCCAAACCGCCGACGCGCTCACGCTCTACGGCCAACCCTTCGCGAGCCGGGTGCTACTTGGCACGTCGCGCTATCCGTCGCTGCAATCGCTGTCCGATTCGATCGACGCCGCGCGCCCCGGCATGGTGACCGTCGCGCTGCGCCGGCAGATGAACGAAGGCGGCGCCGAAGCCGGCTTCTTCGATCTGCTCAAGCGCCACGGCGTGCCGCTTTTGCCGAACACGGCCGGTTGCCTGACCGTCGGCGAGGCGGTAGCGACCGCGCACATGGCGCGCGAAATCTTCGAAACCGAGTGGATCAAGCTCGAACTGATCGGCGACGACTACACGCTGCAGCCCGATCCGGTCGGCCTGATCGAGGCGGCGGCGAAGCTCGTCAAGGACGGCTTCAAGGTGCTGCCGTATTGCACCGAAGACCTGGTGATCGGCCGCCGTCTGCTGGACGCCGGCTGTGAGGCGCTGATGCCGTGGGGCGCGCCGATCGGCACCGGCAAGGGCGTGATCAATCCGTATGGCTTGCGAGTGTTGCGCGAGCGGCTGCCTGACGTGCCGCTGATCGTCGACGCAGGGCTCGGCGTGCCGTCGCACGCGGCCCAGGTGATGGAGTGGGGTTTCGACGGCGTGCTGCTGAACACGGCGGTGTCGCAGGCCACGCATCCCGACGCGATGGCGCGCGCGTTTGCGCTGGGCGTCGAAGCGGGCCGTCAGGCGTTTCTCGCCGGACCGATGGCAGAGCGCGAAAGTGCGCACGCGAGCACGCCGGTGGTCGGCATGCCGTTCTGGCATCAGGACGGGAGCGCCGCATGACGCAGACCCTGGCCCTGAAAGACCGCGACCTGTTCTGGCCGCCCGCCGACGAACTCACCGAAGCGACCGAACGCATCCGCGCCCGTCTCGGCGACTGGCCGCCGACGCACGCGCCGTGGCGCATCTGCCTGACCGCGCCGGATCAGCCGAATGGCGGCGATCTGATCGTGCTCGCCGATGCCGCGCGGCACGGCGAACAGATGGCGCGCTGGCTCGTGCAGGGCGCCGCGGTGGTCGAGGCCGCCGAGAACAAGGCGACGCTGCATCTCGGCGGTGAAAAGTACCGTCTGGAAGGTCATCTCGCGGAAGACTGGATTCCCGCGCTCGCCGCGTTCCTCGACTGCGGTTTCGATCCGCACGACGCGCTCGTGCTGGCGCTCGCGTGGCGCGACGGCGACGAAACGCGGACCAACGCCGCGGGCGACTCCTTCCCCTGCGATCTGGCTGCCTTTCCGCGTCTTGCCGGTTTGCCGCAAGCGCCGGCGCAGCCGTTCCTGCGCTGCCCCGAGCGGCTCGGACTCTATCCGGTGCTGCCGAGCGCCGAGTGGGTCGAACGCGTGGTCGGCTACGGCGTGAAAACGGTGCAACTGCGCCGCAAGTCCGCCCATCCCGCCGACGAGCTTCAGCGCGAGATTGCCCGCTGCGTGGCGGCGGGAAAGCGGCACGACGCGCAGGTTTTCATCAACGATCACTGGCAGGCCGCGCTCGATGCGGGCGCCTACGGCGTGCACCTCGGCCAGGAAGACGTGCACACGGCGGATCTGGCGGCGCTGGCCGCGGCTGGCATCCGGCTCGGTCTGTCGACGCACGGTTTCTACGAAATCCTGAAGGCGCTGCACTTCCGTCCGAGCTACATCGCGCTCGGCGCGGTGTTCCCGACCACGACGAAAGTGATGCCGACCGCGCCGCAGGGTCTGAAGCGCCTCGCGCGCTACGTCCGGCTGCTGGACGGCGTCGTGCCGCTGGTGGCGATCGGCGGAATCGATTTGCAGGTGCTGCCCGAGGTTCTCGCGACGGGCGTCGGGTGCGCGGCCGTGGTGCGCGCAGTCACCGAAGCGTCTGATCCGGCGGCCGCCGTTGCCGCACTGCAACAAGCTTTTACGCAATAATCGTCATGATTGGTTAAGGGACAGGGCGCCTCACGGCAACATTTGCATGATGGCCCTATAATTCGGCCTTCCGTGCAAAAGGATTGTCACTCAGTGTCTTCCCCATCCGAGACCTTACTCGAGCTGCGCGACGTCGACTTCGGTTACGGCGACCGGCTCGTCCTGTCGAACCTGAACCTGCGCTTTCCGCGCGGCCAGGTCGTCGCGGTCATGGGCGGTTCGGGTTGCGGCAAAACAACGGTGCTGCGGCTGATCGGCGGTCTGGTTCGCGCGCAGCGCGGCGAGATTCTGTTCCACGGCGAAAACGTCGGCGCGCAAACGCGCGACGGCCTGTACGCGCTGCGCCGCAAGATGGGCATGCTGTTCCAGTTCGGCGCGCTGTTCACGGACATGTCGGTGTTCGAAAACGTGGCGTTTGCGCTGCGCGAGCACACCGATCTCCCGGAGGAACTGATCCGCGACCTCGTGCTGATGAAGCTCAACGCGGTCGGCCTGCGCGGCGCGCGCGACCTGCTGCCGTCGGAGATTTCCGGCGGCATGGCGCGGCGCGTGGCGCTCGCGCGCGCCATCGCCCTCGACCCCGAACTGATGATGTACGACGAGCCGTTCGCCGGCCTCGACCCGATCTCGCTCGGCATCACCGCGAACCTGATTCGCGCGCTCAACCGGGCGCTCGGCGCGACGTCGATTCTGGTCACGCACGACGTGCCGGAGTCGTTCGCGATCGCGGACTACGTGTATTTCCTCGCCAACGGCGGCGTTCATGCCGAGGGCACGCCGGCGCAACTGCGCGCGTCGACTGATCCGACGGTGCGGCAGTTCATCGACGGCGCGCCGGACGGTCCGTTCAAATTCCACTATCCGAGCAGAACGCCGCTCGCGGCGGACTTCGGCGTCGGCGGAGGGCGGTCATGATCGGCACATTGATCTCCTCGGTCGGCCGCGTGGTGCTCGACGGGCTCGGCACGGCCGGCTACGCGACGCGTTTTTTTCTCCGGCTGCTGGTTGAATTCTTCCCGCTGCTGCGCCGTCCGCGGCTTGTCACGAAGCAGATCCACTTCGTAGGTAATTATTCGCTGGTGATCATTGCAGTGTCGGGGCTGTTCGTCGGCTTCGTGCTGGGCTTGCAGGGCTATTACACGCTCAATCGCTATGGTTCCGAGCAGGCGCTCGGGCTGCTGGTCGCGCTCTCGCTCGTGCGCGAACTCGGGCCGGTCGTCACGGCGCTGCTGTTCGCCGGCCGCGCGGGCACCTCGCTCACCGCCGAAATCGGCTTGATGAAAGCGGGCGAGCAGCTCACCGCGATGGAAATGATGGCGGTCGACCCGGTCAAGGTCGTGGTCGCGCCGCGTCTGTGGGCCGGCATTATCGCGATGCCGATTCTCGCGGCGATTTTCAGCGCGGTCGGTATCGCGGGCGGCTATGTGGTCGGCGTGCTGCTGATCGGCGTCGATGCCGGCGCGTTCTGGTCGCAGATGCAAGGCGGCGTGGACGTCTGGCGCGATGTCGGCGCGGGCGTCGTCAAAAGCGTGGTGTTCGGCCTTGCGGTGACGTTCGTGGCGCTCTTCCAGGGCTACGAAGCGCGGCCGACGCCCGAGGGCGTGTCGCGCGCCACGACGAAGACGGTCGTGTATGCGTCGCTCGCGGTGCTCGGCCTCGATTTTCTGCTGACCGCGCTGATGTTCAGTTAAGACTGCGTTGCCTGTTTTGCCGCTGCGGCGCGTCACTGAGCGCGCGCGGCGGCGCGACGGCGGCGCGGCGATTCACTTTGGGATGACGATGAAAAAGACTGCTCTCGACTTCTGGGTCGGCCTGTTCGTGGTGTTGGGTTTCGTGGCGCTGCTGTTTCTCGCGCTGAAGGCCGGCAACATGAGCTCGCTGTCGTTCCAGGCGACCTATCCGGTCAAGCTGAAGTTCGACAATATCGGCGGATTGAAGGCGCGCGCGCCCGTCAAAAGCGCGGGCGTGACGGTGGGCCGGGTCGCGTCGATCGGCTTCGACAGCAACGCCTATCAGGCGCAGGTGACGATCGACATCGACAAGCAGTATCAGTTTCCGAAAGACACGTCGGCGAAAATCCTGACGTCGGGGCTGCTCGGCGAGCAATACATCGGCCTCGAACCGGGCGGCGATACCGAGATGCTCAAAGCCGGCGACACCATTTCGATGACGCAATCGGCAATCGTGCTTGAAAACCTGATCGGACAGTTCCTCTACAGCAAAGCGGCCGATTCGGGCGCATCGAAGCCGGGCGCCGCATCGGTGGCACCGGCGGCAGCACCCGCTCCGGCACCCGCGGCGGCGGTGCCCGCTTCCGGCTCGGCCGGTCAATAAGGAGAACAACAATGCAGACCTTACAGGCCGGGGGCGCGCGCGTCTTCCGGATGGGTAGACTGGCGGTTGCGGCCGCGATCCTGGCCGGTTGCACGACGGTGCAGACGCCGACCAAGGGCGATCCGCTCGAAGGCCTGAACCGCACCATCTTCACGGTCAACGACAAGCTCGACCAGTACGCGCTGAAGCCCGTCGCGAAGGGCTATGTGTTCATCACGCCGCAGCCGGTGCGCGACAGCGTGACGAACTTCTTCTCGAACATCGGCGACGTCTACATTGCGGCGAACAACCTGCTGCAACTGAAGATCACCGACGGCGTGCAGGACATCATGCGGATCGTGATCAATACGATCTTCGGTGTCGGCGGATTGTTCGACGTGGCGACGCTCGCGAAGCTGCCCAAGCACGACAACGACCTCGGCCTGACGCTCGGCCACTACGGCGTGCCTGCCGGTCCGTATCTGGTGCTGCCGCTGTTCGGGCCGAGCACCGCGCGCGACGCGGTCGGCTCGATCGGCAATTACTATATCAACCCGCTCAGCTACGTCGATCCGGCGGGCTTGAGCTGGGCGCTGTACGGTCTGAACATCGTCAATACGCGTGCGAATCTGCTGAATGCGAGCGACGTGCTGGAAGGCGCCGCGCTCGACAAGTATTCGTTCGTGCGCAACGCATATCTGCAACGCCGCGAGTATCTGCTGTCGGACGGCAAGCAGTCGCAGGCGCTGCCGAACTATGGCGATGAAGCGCCGCTGCCGAAGTACGAAGACGTCGACGGCACGCCCGCCGGCGCGCCGGCCGGTGCAGTGACCGGAACCGCGGGCGCGGCGGGAACGAGCGGTGCTGCCGCCAAGGCGTCGGCTGCATCCGGTGCATCCGGTGTGAGCGCCGTGACGCCGCCGCAAGCCGCGTCAGCCGCTGCAACGGCGAACGGCGCCTCGGCGCCCGAAGCGGCTTCGGGCGCGGAAACGCCGCCGCTCGACCTCAACGGCGGTCCGGAAACCACGCAGATTCCGGCGGGTCAACTGGTGCCGCCCACGCGCTTCAACTTGCCGTCGTTCAAGTTGCGTTGAGCGTGCGGGCGCGGCCGTAACAGATCGATACGACTCTCGCAGTTTGCGCATGGATTGCCGCTGAACTCGCGTGTTAATGTCGCCTCAAACGGTTGCACTATTTTTTAAGCAAGGCTCGATATGAAAAAATTCTTTCTGATTCCGTTGTTTGCTGCGTTGTTCTCTTTCGTGAGTGTTGGAGCATCGGCGCAAGCCGTCGACAGCAGCGCGCCCGACGTGCTCGTCAAGACCGTCACCCAGCAGGTGATCGACGCGGTGCGCGCCGACAAGTCGATCCAGCAGGGCGACATTTCGCACATCACGCGTCTCGTCAACGAAAAGATCCTGCCGTACACGGACTTCCGCCGCACCACGCAACTGGCGATGGGCCGCAACTGGCGCACGGCGACGCCCGAGCAGCAGAGCCAGGTCGTCGAACAGTTCAAGATGCTGCTGATCCGCACGTATTCGGGCGCGCTCGCGCAGGTGCGCGACCAGCAGATCCAGTACAAGCCGTTCCGCATGAATCCCGACGACACGGACACGGTGGTCCGTTCGGTCGTGATGAACAACGGTTCGCCGATCGAGCTCGACTACCGTCTGTACAAGACGCCGCAAGGCTGGCGCGTGTATGACATCAACGTGCTCGGCGCGTGGCTGATCCAGGCTTATCAGCAGCAGTTCAGCGAGCAGATCCAGCAGAAGGGCGTCGACGGACTGATCCAGTTCCTCACGCAGCGCAATCAGCAACTCGCCGCGGGCAAGCAGTCGTGAGCGAAGTGCTGAGCCCCGTCGCTCAACGGTTCGCGAGCGGCGCGACGCTGACCCACGCGAGCGCAAAGGCCGCGCTCGCGGCGGGTCTCGAGCGAATCGCAGCGGGCGCGGGCGGCGTCGATTGCGCGCCGCTCACGCACTTCGATTCATCGGCGCTGGCCGTGCTTCTCGCATGGCGGCGGGCCGCTCAGGCGCGCGGCGGCGCATTCGAAGTTCTCAATCTGCCGGCCGGGCTCGCGAGTCTCGCGCAAGCCTACGGCGTCGATACGCTGATCGCCGGTTCCATCGAAGGCGGTCGTCCCGCGTGAGCGGTCCGGCGCGTTTCAGCGCCGGCTTCACGCGATTCTGCTCACGTCGTTCGCCAGCTTGCCGTCAGCGCCACACGCGCGCGCACCTGACGCGTTCATCACGCTTCCCGCTATCCCCCGACTGAGATAGGGCCGCCAGGTTTTGCCCTATAATCAAACGTTTTTTGGGCCACGGTTAGGGCAATCCCACCGGCCCCAATTCCGTTTTTTCCAGCACTTTGCGCCCGCCCAGGGCTCCTTTAAGCGCCGCGACGCACGCGGCGCACTGTCATGTCAGCCATAGAAATTCGTAACGTCAAAAAGCGCTACAAGGACTTGCAGGCGCTCAAGGGCGTCAGCCTCACGGTGGAAGAAGGCGAGTTCTTCGGGCTGCTCGGTCCGAACGGCGCGGGCAAGACAACGCTCATCAGCATTCTCGCGGGACTCGCGCGCGCGGACGAAGGCAGCATCGCGGTGCGCGGCCACGACGTCGTGGGCGACTTCCGCGCGGCGCGCCGCGCGTTGGGCGTGGTGCCGCAGGAACTCGTGTTCGATCCGTTCTTCACGGTGCGCGAAACCTTGCGCATCCAGTCCGGCTACTACGGTCTGCGCAACAACGACGCGTGGATCGACGAAATCATGGCCAATCTCGACCTCACCGAGAAAGCCGACGCCAACATGCGCGCGCTGTCGGGCGGCATGAAGCGCCGCGTGCTGGTCGCGCAGGCATTGGTGCATCGGCCGCCGGTGATCGTGCTCGACGAGCCGACCGCGGGCGTCGACGTCGAGTTGCGCCAGACGCTGTGGAAATTCATCTCGCGCCTGAACCGCGAAGGCCACACGATCGTGCTGACCACGCACTATCTCGAGGAAGCCGAATCGCTGTGCGACCGCATCGCGATGCTGCGTCGCGGCGAAGTGGTGGCGCTGGACCGTACCAGCACGCTGCTGCAGCGCTTCGCCGGCATGCAACTGTTCGTGCGTTTCGCGCAAGGCGTGCTGCCCGCCGAACTGCGCCCGCTCGAAGCCGAGGGCGGCGCGGGCAACGGCAATGGCCGCCAGCATCTGCTGCGCCTCGCGAGCTATGACGACGTCGAGAAGATTCTCGCGCAATGCCGCGCGGCGGGCTGCACATTCGAAGAAATCGAGGTCCGCAAAGCCGACCTCGAAGATGTTTTCGTTCAGGTGATGAACGGTCCGGAAGTGATCGAGGGGCTCGCATGAGCGGCTATAGCGGTTTCGGCACGCTGTTCTATAAAGAAATCCTGCGCTTCTGGAAAGTGTCGTTCCAGACCGTGCTTGCGCCCATCATCACGGCGCTGCTGTATCTGACCATTTTCGGCCACGCGCTGCGCAATCATGTGCAGGTTTATCCGGGCGTCGAATACACAAGTTTTCTGGTGCCGGGCCTCGTGATGATGAGCGTGTTGCAGAATGCGTTTGCGAACAGTTCGTCGTCGCTGATCCAGTCGAAAATCACCGGTAATCTGGTATTCGTGCTGCTGCCGCCGCTGTCGCACTACGAGATGTTCGCCGCGTATGTTCTCGCGGCGGTCGCGCGCGGTCTCGCGGTCGGTTTCGGAGTGTTCATCGTGACGATCTGGTTTGTGCCCGTCAGCTTCACCGCGCCGCTCTACATCATTCTGTTTGCGATTTTCGGCGCCGCGATTCTCGGCACGCTCGGTTTGATCGCGGGCATCTGGGCCGAGAAGTTCGACCAGCTCGCCGCATTCCAGAATTTTCTGATCATGCCGCTCACGTTTCTCTCAGGCGTGTTCTACTCGACGCATACGCTGCCGCCGGTGTGGCGGGAAATATCGCGGCTCAATCCTTTTTTCTACATGATCGACGGCTTTCGCTATGGCTTCTTCGGGATGTCGGATATCAATCCGCTCGTGAGCCTTGCGATCGTCGCCGGTTTCTTCGTGGTGCTGGCCGTGGTGGCGATGCGCATGCTCGCGTCCGGCTACAAGCTGCGCCACTGACGAGGAGCTTCTCACATGTTGCCGACTCCCGAACAGGTCAAGCAATACATCGCCGCTGGGCTCGCTTGCCAGCATCTCGAAGTCGAAGGCGACGGTCAGCATTTCTTTGCGACCATCGTTTCTCCGAGCTTCGAGGGCAAGCGTCTGATCCAGCGTCATCAACTCGTGTATGCGGCGCTCGGCGACCGCATGCGCGAAGAAATCCACGCGCTCAGCATGAAAACGCTGACGCCCGCCGAATGGCAGAACGCGTAATCTGGAAATTTAGTGCGAATTACTCAGGAAGGACGCGACGCCGGCAGCGGCGCGTCGAACACAATCAAGGCAGTTCCGGCTGAAGTCCGGATCGATCAGGAACACACAGGCATGGACAAACTCGTCATTGAAGGTGGCTACCCGCTGTCGGGTGAGGTCGTTGTCTCGGGTGCGAAGAACGCGGCGTTGCCAATTCTGTGCGCGAGTTTGCTGAGCGCGGAGCCGGTGCAGCTCGACAACGTGCCCGATTTGCAGGACGTGCGCACCATGCTCAAGCTGCTCGGGCAAATGGGCGTGCGCATCGAAAGTGCTGAAGGGCGCGTGTCGCTCGACGCGTCGAAGGTCGACAACCTCGTCGCGCCGTACGAAATGGTCAAGACCATGCGCGCGTCGATCCTCGTGCTCGGGCCGCTCGTCGCACGCTTTGGGCACGCGCGCGTGTCGCTGCCGGGTGGTTGCGCGATCGGCGCGCGTCCGGTCGATCAGCACATCAAAGGCCTGCAGGCGATGGGCGCCGAGATCACGATCGATCACGGCTTCATCGAAGCGCGTGCGGAGCGGCTGAAGGGCGCGCGCATCATCACCGACATGATCACCGTGACCGGCACCGAGAACCTGCTGATGGCAGCCGTGCTCGCCGAAGGCGAGACGGTCATCGAGAACGCGGCGCGCGAACCGGAAGTGGGCGACCTCGCGCACCTGCTCGTGCAGATGGGCGCGAAGATCGAAGGCATCGGCACCGACCGTCTCGTGATCCAGGGCGTGGACAAGCTGCACGGCGCAAAGCACACGGTGATTCCGGACCGCATCGAAGCCGGCACGTTCCTGTGCGCGGTGGCGGCGGCCGGCGGCGACGTCACGCTGAAGAACGTGCGTCCGCAGACTCTGGACGCGGTGACCGCCAAGCTGCGCGAAGCGGGCGTGACGATCGACGAAGGCGACGACTGGATGCGCGTGCGCATGGACAAGCGTCCGAGCGCGGTGTCGTTCCGCACGTCCGAATACCCGGCGTTTCCGACCGACATGCAGGCGCAGTTCATGGCGCTGAACACGGTCGCGGACGGCAAGGCGCAGGTCGTCGAGACGATCTTCGAGAACCGCTTCATGCACGTGCAGGAGCTGAACCGCCTCGGCGCCAACATCACGACCGACGGCAAGACCGCGCTCGTGACGGGCGTCGAAAACCTGTCGGGCGCGAAGGTCATGGCGACGGATCTGCGCGCGTCGGCGAGCCTCGTGATTGCCGCGTTGCGCGCGGAAGGCGAGACGCTGATCGACCGTATCTATCACCTGGATCGCGGCTACGACCGGATGGAAACCAAGCTCAACGCGATCGGCGCGAAGGTGCGGCGCATTGCCGGGAGCCAGGCATGAGTTCGATGCCGCAAACGTCGAGTTCGCCGGCGGTCAGCGCGCCGTTGACGCTGGCTTTGTCGAAGGGGCGTATCTTTGAAGAAACGCTGCCGCTGCTCGCCGCGGCCGGCATCGAAGTCGCCGAAGATCCGGAAAGCTCGCGCAAGCTGATCCTGCCGACCACCGACGCAAATCTGCGCGTGATCATCGTGCGCGCGACCGACGTGCCGACCTACGTCGAATACGGCGCGGCGGACTTCGGCGTGGCGGGCAAGGACGTGCTGCTCGAACACGGCGGCAGCGGGCTGTATCAGCCGGTGGACCTGGACATCGCGCGTTGCCGCATGTCGGTCGCCGTTGCGGCGGGTTTCGATTATGCGAACGCGGTGCGCCAGGGCGCGCGCTTGCGCGTCGCGACCAAGTACGTCGAGACCGCACGCGAGCATTTCGCCGCCAAGGGTGTGCACGTCGACCTGATCAAGCTGTATGGTTCGATGGAGCTCGCGCCGCTCGTCGGTCTCGCGGATGCGATCGTCGATCTGGTGAGTTCGGGCAATACGCTGCGCGCCAACCATCTGGTGGAGGTGGAGGAAGTCATGCAGATTTCATCGCGCCTCGTGGTGAACCAGGCGGCGCTGAAGCTCAAGCGCGCTGCATTGCGGCCGATTCTCGACGCGTTCGAACGCGCGACCAAAGCCGGCGTTGCGGCGGCCTGATATCCGCATCGAATCAGTCTGACCTCGCTTTAAAGCGCGCCTTACCGAAACGGATACCCGTATGTCTATCAAGATTCGAAAACTCGATTCCACGGCTCGCGACTTCCAGAAGTCGCTGCACGCGGTGCTCGCGTTCGAGGCGAGCGAAGACGAAGCAATCGAGCGCTCGGTCGCGCAGATCCTGAACGACGTGAAGGCGCGCGGCGACGCGGCGGTGCTGGAATACACGAACCGCTTCGACCGGCTCGACGCGAAGAGCGTCGCGGCGCTGGAGCTGCCTATCTCCGAACTGGAAGCGGCGCTCGAAAGTCTCGAGCCGAAGCGCCGCGCGGCGCTCGAAGCGGCGGCGGCGCGCGTGCGCGGCTATCACGAGAAGCAGAAGATCGAGTGCGGCAGCCATAGCTGGCAGTACACCGAAGCCGACGGCACCGTGCTCGGCCAGAAGGTCACGCCGCTCGATCGCGCGGGCATCTATGTGCCGGGCGGCAAGGCGGCGTATCCGTCGTCGGTGCTGATGAATGCGATTCCGGCGCGCGTGGCCGGCGTGCGCGAGATCGTCATGGTGGTGCCCACGCCGGACGGCGTGAAGAATCCGCTCGTGCTGGCGGCGGCGTTGCTCGGCGGCGTGGATCGCGTGTTCACGATCGGCGGCGCGCAGGCTGTCGGCGCGCTCGCGTACGGCACCGAAACCGTGCCGGCCGTCGACAAGATTTGCGGCCCCGGCAACGCGTATGTCGCGTCGGCCAAGCGGCGTGTGTTCGGCACGGTCGGCATCGACATGATCGCCGGGCCGTCGGAGATTCTCGTGCTGTGCGACGGGACGACCGATCCGCGCTGGGTCGCGATGGACCTGTTCTCGCAAGCCGAGCACGACGAACTCGCGCAGTCCATTCTGCTGTGTCCGGACGACGCGTTCATTGGCCGCGTGAAGGACGCCATCGACGAACTGCTGCCCACCATGCCGCGCCGCGACGTGATTCAGGCGTCGCTGGAAGGGCGCGGCGCGCTCGTCAAGGTGCGCGACATGGCCGAAGCCTGCGCGATTGCCAACGACATCGCGCCGGAACACCTTGAGATCTCGGCGCTGGAGCCGCATCAATGGGGGCAACTGATCCGCCATGCGGGCGCGATCTTCCTCGGCCGCTATACGAGCGAGAGCCTCGGCGACTACTGCGCGGGACCGAACCACGTTCTGCCTACGTCGCGTACCGCACGGTTCTCGTCGCCGCTCGGCGTCTATGATTTCTTCAAGCGTTCGAGCGTGATCGAAGTGAGCGCGGAAGGCGCGCAGACGCTTGGCGAAATTGCCGCCGAACTCGCTTACGGCGAAGGCTTGCAGGCCCACGCCCGCAGCGCCGAGTACCGGATGCGGCAAGGCGGTTGAGCGGATCGGGGCTCAGGCGCTCCACTGCTGCGCGCCTTGCCCCGCATAAGCCGTTCGACGAATCGCCGCCCCATAACAAGAACGAACAACAAACGCACAACACAGACCAACCCGGCGCGGCGAGCCTGCCGCGCAACGAGGCGTGTCCGCAGCGTCCCATGCGCCTTGCATGCGACGCGCGCGGCCCGGCCCACTGACTTATGACGACACCTCAAGACATCATCCGCCACGACGTGCTCGCGATGACGAGCTATCCGGTACCCGACGCCACCGGCTACATCAAGCTCGACGCAATGGAGAACCCGTTTTCGCTGCCGCCGACGCTGGCCGCGCACCTCGGCGAGCATCTGGCGGGCGTCGCGCTGAACCGCTATCCGGCGCCGCGTCCGGAAGCGCTCATCGAGAAGATCAAACGCACGATGGGCGTGCCGGCCGGTTGCGATGTGCTGCTCGGCAACGGCTCGGACGAGATCATCAGCATGCTCTCGATTGCCTGCGCGAAGCCGGGCGCCAAGGTGCTCGCGCCCGTGCCGGGCTTCGTCATGTATCAGATGTCGGCGAAGCTGGCGAACCTCGAATTCGTCGGCGTGCCGCTGAACAGCGACTTCACGCTCGACACCGAAGCGATGCTCGCGGCCATCGCCGAACACCAGCCCGCGGTTGTGTATCTCGCGTATCCGAACAATCCGACCGGCACGCTCTTTAACGACGCCGACATGGAGCGCATCATCGCCGCGGCGACGAAGAGCCTGGTCGTAATCGACGAGGCTTATCAGCCGTTTGCGCAGCGAAGCTGGCTGCCGCGCGCCGACGCGTTCGACAACGTGGTGGTGATGCGCACGGTGTCGAAGCTGGGTCTCGCCGGCATCCGCCTCGGCTATCTGGTTGGCAAGCCCGCGTGGCTTAACGAACTCGACAAGGTGCGCCCGCCGTACAACACGAACGTGCTGACCCAGGCGGCCGCGGATTTCCTGCTCGATCACGTCGACGTGCTCGACTCGCAAGCGGCGAAATTGCGCGACGAGCGTACGAAACTGGCAGATGCCGTCGCTCAATTGCCCGGTGCCGAAGTGTTTCCGAGCGCCGGCAATTTTCTGCTGGTGCGCGTGCCCGACGCGTCGATTCTGTTCGAAACCCTGCTCACGTCGCGGGTTCTGGTCAAAAACGTGAGTAAAATGCACCCATTGCTGGCGAATTGCGTGCGTTTGACCGTTGGTTCTCCCGACGAAAACGCCCAGTTGCTTGCCGCGCTGAAGCTCGTATTGCACTGAGCGTGCAATAAGCGTGCATTAAGCGGCGGCTCGCCGCTCCCCTCCCACACTACTAGCGCTTTCTAGCCAGATTCGAGGAATTACCATGCGCCTTGCGGAAGTCGTTCGCAACACCAGCGAAACGCAGATCCGTGTCAAGATCAACCTGGACGGCACCGGTCAGCAGAAGCTGGCCACCGGCGTGCCGTTCCTGGACCACATGCTCGACCAGATCGCGCGGCATGGCCTGTTCGATCTCGACATTGAAGCGCATGGCGACCTGCATATCGACGACCATCATACGGTCGAAGACACCGGCATCACGCTCGGCCAGGCCGTCGCGAAAGCAATCGGCGACCGCAAGGGCATTCGCCGCTACGGTCATTCGTATGTGCCGCTCGACGAAGCGCTGTCGCGCGTCGTGATCGACTTTTCGGGCCGTCCGGGCCTCGAGTTTCATGTGCCGTTCACGCGTGCGCGCATCGGCACGTTCGACGTCGATCTGTCGATCGAATTCTTCCGCGGCTTCGTGAACCATGCGGGCGTGACGTTGCATATCGACAATCTGCGCGGCCTGAATGCTCACCATCAAATGGAAACGGTGTTCAAGGCGTTCGGCCGCGCGCTGCGCATGGCCGTCGAACTGGACGAGCGCGCGGCGGGGCAGATTCCGTCGACCAAAGGCAGTCTTTAAGCGACTTATTTACCGGGACCGGAACCGCGCCGTGCGCGCGCCCGGTGTTCAATGGATATTCTGAAGTCGTTTATCTCGCTGCTCGCGCTGATCAATCCGGTCGGCGCGATTCCGTTTTTCATGAGCCTGACGGCGAATCAGAGCGACGTCGAACGGCGCAGGACCATTCGGATCGCGGCTATTTCGGTGTTCTGCGTGATCGCGGTGACGACGCTGCTCGGGCAGCAGATCATCAGCTTCTTCGGCATTTCGGTCGGTTCGCTCGAAGTGGGCGGCGGCATCATCATGCTGCTGATGGCGATCAACATGCTGAACGCGCAGATCGGCAACAGTCGTTCGACGCCCGAAGAGCGCGACGAAGCCGAGCAGAAGGACAACATCGCGGTCGTGCCGCTGGCCATTCCGCTGTTGACCGGCCCCGGCGCGATCAGCACGACGATCATCTATGCGGCCAGCTCGCCGCATTGGTACGACCGCATCGGTCTGATCGCGATCGGCGCGGTGCTGGCGGCGATCTGCTTTTTTTCGCTGCGCCTCGCTGAACCGATTGCACGCTGGGTCGGTCGCACCGGTATCAACATCGGCACGCGGCTCATGGGTTTGATGTTATCGGCGCTGGCGGTGGAATTCATCGTCGATGGACTGAAGGCTTTGCTGCCTACTTTGAAATGAAAACTTCGATAGCGATTGTGGATTACGGAATGGGCAACCTGCGCTCGGTGGCGCAGGCGTTGCGCAAGGCCGCGCCGGAAGCGGACGTGGCGATCGTCGACCAGCCGGAAGCGATCCGCGCGGCCGACCGCGTCGTGCTGCCCGGCCAGGGCGCGATGCCCGACTGCATGCGCAGTCTCGCTGAGTCCGGCCTGCAGGAAGCGGTCGTGGAAGCGTCGCGCACGAAGCCGCTGATGGGCGTGTGCGTGGGCGAGCAGATGCTGTTCGACTGGAGCGCCGAGGGCGGCACGCCCGGCCTCGGGCTCCTGCCGGGCAAGGTGCTGCGCTTCGACCTGGAAGGTCAGGTGCAGGACGACGGCTCGCGCTTCAAGGTCCCGCAGATGGGCTGGAACCGCGTGCGCCAGGCGCAGCCGCATCCGCTGTGGGACGGCGTGGCCGACAATGCGTTCTTCTACTTCGTGCATAGCTATTACGTGGTGCCGGATAATGCCGCGCACACGTCGGGCGAGACGGTGTACGGCGTGCCTTTTACGTCGGCGGTCGCGCGGGACAACATCTTCGCGACCCAGTTTCACCCGGAAAAGAGCGCCGAAGCCGGGCTGCGCGTGTATCGCAACTTCGTGCACTGGAACCCGTGAGCGCCTCGCTTCCTGCTGCGGCGGTGCGCTGTTTTGCCGCCGGCGGGGCATTCGCCGCGCGCTGCGGCGGCCGCATCCTGATTTCGCTTTGCGCCGCCGGTGCGCAAGAGCGTCGAAAGAGTTGTACTAAACTAGCGAGACGGCGTTTGGGCGGGCTGGCCGACCAGCCGCCGCCGCCGACCTTCAACCCATTCCCACTCAACACCCGATTGCTATGCTGCTGATCCCCGCCATCGACCTGAAAGACGGTCAGTGTGTACGCCTCAAACAGGGCGATATGGACCAGGCGACGATATTCTCCGAGGAACCGGCGGCGATGGCCCGACATTGGGTCGAGCGCGGCGCGCGCCGTCTGCACCTCGTCGACCTGAACGGCGCGTTCGCCGGCAAGCCGAGGAACGAAGACGCGATTCGCGCGATCATCGAGGAAGTGGGCGGCGAGATTCCCGTGCAGCTCGGCGGCGGCATCCGCGACCTGAACACCATCGAGCGCTATCTCGACGACGGTCTCGAGTACGTGATCATCGGCACGGCCGCGGTGAAAAATCCGGGCTTCCTGCAGGACGCGTGTACCGCGTTCGGCGGCCATATCATCGTCGGGCTGGATGCGAAAGACGGCAAGGTCGCGACCGACGGCTGGAGCAAGCTGACGGGTCACGAAGTGGCCGATCTGGCGCGCAAGTTCGAGGACTACGGCTGCGAGTCGATCATCTACACGGACATCGGCCGCGACGGCATGCTCCAGGGCATCAACATCGAGGCGACGGTGCGCCTTGCGCGCGCCGTGAAGATTCCGGTGATCGCAAGCGGCGGGCTGTCGAATCTCGCCGACATCGAATCGCTGTGCGAAGTCGAGGGCGAAGGCATTGAAGGCGTGATCTGCGGCCGGGCGATCTACTCGGGCGATCTCGACTTCACGGCTGCGCAGACTTTGGCGGACCGGCTGCGGGAATCGGACGACGCCTGAGCGGCTGCTCGGCTGCGCAGCGGGCGAGTGGGCGAGCGGTTGAACGGATGAGCGCGGCGGCGTGGTCAGCCTCGCGTCTGAGGACAACGCCCGCGGCACGCAAGCACGCGCTGCATGCCTGCTCACCTGCTCGCCTGCATGCGGCGCAATCCGAGCCGCAGTTGGCGGTGGCTTTCTAAACAAGCGCCCCAAGCGCCACGCGCCGAACCCGCCGCGAGCAACTCGGCCCGGCACCCCGGCCCATCACCGCTCGCCTGCGGTCCAGGCGAGCGGCCCCATCAGCGGTATTGGCAGAATTGCAAGATCATGGCTCTAGCTAAACGCATCATTCCCTGTCTCGACGTCACCGCCGGCCGCGTGGTCAAGGGCGTCAACTTCGTCGAACTGCGCGACGCGGGCGATCCCGTGGAAATCGCGCGCCGTTACGACGATCAGGGCGCGGACGAACTGACTTTCCTCGACATCACCGCGACTTCCGACCAGCGCGACCTGATCCTGCCGATCATCGAAGCAGTCGCCTCGCAAGTGTTCATTCCGCTGACGGTCGGCGGCGGCGTGCGCGCCGTCGAAGACGTGCGGCGCCTGCTCAACGCGGGCGCGGACAAGATCAGCATGAACTCGTCGGCGGTGGCGAATCCGCAGCTCGTCAAGGACGCCACGGACAAATACGGCTCGCAATGCATCGTGGTCGCGATCGACGCCAAGCGCGTTTCCGCGGACGGTGAGCCGCCGCGCTGGGAAGTCTTCACGCACGGCGGACGCAAGGCGACCGGCCTCGAAGCCGTCGAATGGGCGCGCAAGATGGCCGAGCTCGGCGCGGGCGAAATCCTGCTGACCAGCATGGACCGCGACGGCACGAAAAGCGGCTTTGACCTCGCGCTCACGCGTGCGGTCTCCGACGCGGTGCCGATTCCGGTGATCGCCTCGGGCGGCGTCGGCAATCTGCAGCATCTCGCCGACGGCATCAAGAACGGCCACGCCGACGCGGTACTCGCCGCCAGCATCTTCCACTACGGCGAGCACACGGTGGGCGAGGCCAAGCGCTTCATGGCCGGGCAGGGCATTTCGGTGAGGTTGTGACGTGGTGAATCCAACGGCAGTCAATTGGCTCGACAAGGTCAAGTGGGACGCGAACGGCCTTGTGCCGGTGATCGCGCAGGAAGCGTCGACGAACGACGTGCTGATGTTCGCGTGGATGAACCGCGAGGCGTTGGCGAAAACCGTCGAACTCGGCCGCGCGGTGTACTTCTCCCGCTCGCGCCAGCGCCTGTGGTTCAAGGGCGAGGAGTCCGGCCACGTTCAGCACGTGCATGAAGTGCGGCTCGATTGCGACGAAGACGTCGTGCTGCTGAAGGTGGAGCAGGTGTCCGGCATTGCGTGCCACACCGGCCGCCACTCGTGTTTTTTCCAGAAATTCGAAGGCTCGACAGATGACGGCGACTGGATTGCCGTCGATCCCGTGCTGAAAGACCCCGAACACATCTACAAATGACGCAGACCACCCAAGCCGCATCCGCCAATCCATCCACGACCGATACGTTGATGCGCCTCGCGGCGATCATCGACAGCCGCAAGGGCGGCGACCCGGACGTGTCGTATGTGTCGCGCCTGTTCCATAAGGGCGACGACGCGGTGCTGAAGAAAATCGGCGAAGAAGCCACCGAAGTCGTGCTGGCCGCCAAGGACACGCGCCACGGCGGCGAGACGAAGGCGCTCGTCGGCGAGGTCGCGGATCTGTGGTTCCATTGCCTCGTCATGCTGTCGCACTACGATCTGAGCCCCGCGGACGTGCTCGCCGAGCTGGAGCGCCGCGAAGGCATGTCGGGCATTGAGGAAAAAGCGCTGCGCAAGAGCCGCGAGCGCGAGCAGAACGGCGATTGAGCGCGCGATTTTCCCGAGTGCGATTTCTGCTGTTTCTTCGCGCGGTTTGCCTTGAAGTGGCGAGCGCCGGCGCCCACATTGCAGTGAACGCATCGCAAACCCATCGTCCGGAGGACGCAGCATGGAACAGTCGCACCAGAGTTATCCGCCGCCGGCTTACCGCCACGCGATCGAGCCGGAGCGGGAACGCAGCCTGCGCACGCTGACGCATGTGCTGTACGCGCTGTATGCGGTTCACTGGCTGACGGGCGGCCTGACGATCCTGATCGCGATCATCATCAATTACGTGAAGCGCGGCGACGCGGCGGGCACGCCGTATGAACCGCACTTCGAGTGGCAGATCCGCACCTTCTGGATCGGCCTGCTGGGTTACGCGATAGGCGGGCTGCTGGTGTTCGTCTTCATCGGCTTTGCGGTGCTGTGGGCCGTCAGCATCTGGATGTTGTACCGTATTATCAAGGGCTGGCTGTATCTGTACGATAACAAGCCGCTTGCGAATCCGCGGGCGTGGTTCTGAATTGGTGTCACGTCGTGCGGCGTCGGCGCAAAGCCGCTCTGCCGCATCGAGCCACGCTTCGCGCTTTAGCCCTACCGCGTCAGGAATACGATGAGTCACGACCCGAATTGCCTCTTCTGCAAGATCGCCGCCGGCGAGATCCCGTCGACCAAAGTCCATGAAGACGAAGAGTTTCTTGCCTTCCGCGACATCCGTCCGGCGGCCGAAACGCATGTGCTGGTCATTCCGCGCAAGCACATCGCCACGCTTACGGACTGCACCGAAAGCGATGCGCCCATGCTTGGTAGAATGCTTGTTTTGACCGCGCGTTTGGCCGATCAGTTGGGCGTGGCGTACACCGGTGGCGAAACCGGCTTCCGCACGGTCATCAATACCGGCCCGGGCGGCGGGCAAGAGGTGTATCACCTGCACGCGCACATTCTGGCGGGGCCGCGTCCGTGGCAGCGCATGGGTTAATGGGCCTGGCGCAGCCTGGCTTGGCCGGGCCGCGGAGACGTTGCCGGGTGCATAGCATTTTTGCCTCGCTGTTTTTGCCGCGCTGTAATTTTGGCGACGCGATTCTCTGGCCACAATACGGGCGAGGTCCGGCGTGCGAGGTCCTGGCGAAACAGCGGCACGCGCGGCAACGCTGCTGTAACGTATAGATGAAGCGCAAGCGCTTCGATTCACGCCGCAAGGCAGACGAGTTTTTGCCGCATTACGTGCGGCGTCGGGGTTAAGGAGAGTAGTCATGGGTTCGTTGAGTATTTGGCATTGGTTGATCGTGTTGCTGATCGTGGCGCTCGTGTTCGGCACGAAGAAGCTGCGCAACATCGGCGGCGATCTGGGTGGCGCTGTGAAGGGCTTCAAGGAAGGCATGCGCGAGAACGAAACGCCTTCGGCGGACGCGCAGCAGCAGCGCGAACTGCCGCGCAACGGCGCGGTGGATGTGGAAGCCAAGGAAAAGACCCCGCGTTCGGGCGATTACCGCTAAGCCGCGGGCCAACCGCGTTACTGACGGACATTTCCCTCCATGCTGGACCTCGGTCTAACCAAGATGGCGCTCATCGGCGTCGTCGCACTGGTCGTGCTCGGCCCTGAGCGGCTGCCGCGCGTCGCCCGCACGGCGGGCGCGCTGTTCGGCCGCGCGCAGCGCTACATCAACGACGTCAAGTCGGAAGTCACGCGGGAAATCGAACTCGACGAATTGCGTCGCATGAAAACCGAGTTCGAGACGGCGGCGAGCAACGTCGAAACGGCCGTTCAGGAAAACCTGCGCAAGCATGAGAGCGAACTGAACGACGCGTGGAACAGCGGGACGTCCGTGTCGCCGAGCATCGCCGGCGGGGCGCTCGAAGACGCCGGCAATGCCGGCAGCACTTCGTGGCAGAACAGCACGCCCGCCGCGGCGGCCAAGCGCAAGAACTGGCGCGTCAAGCAAACGGCAATGCCCACCTGGTACAAGCGCGCCACCACGCGCCGCACGCGTGTGCAGTCTGGCGCGGCACGCGTCGCGCGGCATACGCCTGCCAGCATGCGTCGTCCGACGCGGTTTTTCTGATGATCAGAACGACAATCTCTAACCGAGGGCCGGTGTGAGCGACCCCCAGAAAAGCCAGGACGAAGGCACTGAAGAGACCTTCATTTCCCACCTCGTTGAATTGCGCGACCGCATCATCCGCGCGGGCCTTGCCGTCATCGTGGTGTTTGTCGGACTCGTGTATTGGGCGCCGGACATCTTCCGGCTGCTGGCGCGCCCGCTGATGCAGAACCTGCCCAAAGACGGCAAGATGATCGTGACCGACGTCACCGGCTCGTTCTTCGTGCCGATGAAAGTGACCATGCTGGTCGCTTTCGTGATCGCGCTGCCTATCGTGCTGTATCAGATCTGGGCGTTCGTCGCGCCGGGTCTTTATCAGCATGAGAAGAAGCTGGTCGGGCCGCTCGTCGGCAGCAGCTATACGCTGTTTCTCTGCGGCATGGCGTTCGCGTATTTCGTTGTGTTTCCCACCATCTTTCGCGTGATGGCGCATTACAACGCGCCGCTCGGCGCGGAGATGACGACGGACATCGACAATTACCTGAGCTTCGTGCTGACCATGTTCATTGCGTTCGGCGTGACGTTCGAAGTGCCGATCGTCGTCGTGCTGCTCGTGCGCATGAACGTGGTGACGCTGAAGAAGCTGAAGGAAATCCGGCCGTATGTGATCGTCGGCGCGTTCGTGATTTCGGCCGTGGTCACGCCGCCGGACGTCTTCTCGCAGCTGATTCTGGCCATTCCGCTGGTCGTGCTGTACGAGGCGGGGATCATCGCGGCGCGGTTGATTGTCGGCAAGCAGCCGGCGGTGGTCGAGGACGCGAGTCCGCCGGGCTGATGCAATGCACGCCGCGTGGCGCGGCTGCAACGCGTAAGCAAACAAAGCAAAAGGGCAGTCCGCAACGGGCTGCCCTTTTTTCGTTCTACGCGTTCTACCAGCGGATTCGGCACGGGCGCTACTACCCGCACACCGCTTGCGCTCAACCGCCTTCGTCGTCCTGCTGCTCGCTGTCGTCGGCGGGCTGTTTCGGCGGAGGCGGCCGCTTGCCGATGACCACGTCGACATCCAGCTCGCGGTTCTTGCGCACCAGATGCACCTTGGCGGCCGTGCCCGGCTTGATCTGCGCGATCACGTTCAGCAGGCGCGTGGTGTCGGTGATTTCCTGACCGTTGACGCTCATCAGAATGTCGCCTGGCTTGATTCCCGCGCGGTCCGCGGGACCGTTCTTCAGCACGCCCGCGACGATTGCGCCTGACTTCTGGTCGAGCCCGAACGACTCGGCGATTTCCGGCGTCACGTCTTGCGGCTCGACGCCGATCCAGCCGCGCGTGACCGAACCCGTCGTGATGATGCTTTCGAGCACGCTGCGCGCAGTCGACACCGGAATCGCGAAGCCGATGCCGAGCGAGCCGCCCGAGCGCGAGTAAATAGCGGTGTTGATGCCGAGCAGATTGCCGTTCACGTCGACGAGCGCGCCACCCGAGTTGCCGGGATTGATCGCCGCATCGGTCTGGATGAAGTTTTCGAACGTATTGATGCCGAGGTGATTGCGGCCGAGCGCGCTGACAATGCCCATGGTGACCGTCTGCCCGACGCCGAACGGATTGCCGATGGCCAGCACCACGTCGCCCACGCGCGTCTGCTCCATGCGGCCGAGCGTGATGGTGGGCAGGTTGGTCATGTTGACCTTGAGCACGGCCAGATCCGTTTCCGGATCGATGCCGATCACCTTGGCGTTCGTGGTGCGTCCGTCGGCGAGCGCGATTTCAATCTGATCCGCACCGTCGACGACGTGCTGGTTCGTTAGAATGTACCCTTCCGAACTCACGATCACTCCGGAGCCCAGGTTCGCGGCCGGTTGTTCGCGCTGCCTGCGATTGTTCTTGTCGCCGAAGAAGTAGCGGAACAGCGGGTCTTTCGCGCGCGGGTCCGGCGGCAGTGAGCCATCTTTGCTGGAAAAGACGTTTACGACCGCGGGCATGGCCTTTTGCGCGGCGTCGGCATAAGACGCCGTTGCGGGCCCGCTGCCCATGCCAGGCGCGACTTCGCGCAGTGCGACGATCGGTTCGGCAAGTTGCTTGCCGAATTGCCCTTGACGCTGAAGCCACTGCGGTTTGAGGGTCGCGATGATGAACATCAGCGCCAACAGCACAGTCACCGCTTGGGCAAAGAACAGCCAGAAGCGTCTAAGCATCTGAAGACTAGAGGTTTATATGGATCGGATCGAACTTGAATTGTACTTGAACAATCTCCTTGAAACCGCGCGGTTCAAGGACTATTGCCCGAACGGTCTGCAAGTCGAGGGGCGCCGCAAGATCGGCAAACTCGCGACCGGCGTGACCGCGTCAGTTGCGTTTCTCGAAGCCGCGCTCGATTGGGGCGCGGACGCCGTGCTGGTCCATCACGGCTACTTCTGGCGCAACGAGGCGCCGCAGATCACCGGCCGCAAATACGGGCGCCTGAAGCTGCTGCTCGCCAACGACCTGAACTTGTTCGCCTATCACCTGCCGCTCGACGACCATCCCGAGTTCGGCAACAACGCGCAGATCGGTGCGAAGATGGGCTGGATCAGCGACGCGCGCTTCGGCGAGAACGACCTCGGCTGGCTCGCCACGTTTGCGATGCCGATCACGCTCGCGCACTTCACCGCCGAGATCGAGCAGACGCTCGGCCGCACGCCGCTCGTGTTCGGCGACCCGGATCGCAGTCTGCGCCGCGTCGCGTGGTGCACGGGCGCCGCGCAAGGCATGTTCGACGCGGCGATCAACGCCGGCGCCGACGTCTATCTGACGGGCGAGGTGTCGGAGTCGGTCATGCACACGTCGGCGGAAAGCGGCGTAGCGTTTCTCGCGGCCGGCCATCATGCGACCGAGCGCTTCGGCGTGCAGGCGGTGGGCAAGCATCTGTCGGAGCAGTTCGACATCGAGCATCTCTTTATCGATATTCCGAATCCCGTTTGAGTCGTTGAAATATCAAATGGGCATTAGCGAAGCAAAAGGCACGAATAACGGAGGGGGCACTTAAAAGCTGCTGCAAAAAAGTTTGTGATGCGTACGGAGAAACCCTGAGTTATCAAGGGCTTCGCACGGTTTTTGGCAATCGGCCCTTGTAAATGGCGACTCCATTCGAGCAAACTAGCGGCGGTAGAAGCGACGTGAAGGAAAAATCCAACTCAGAAGTGGGGCGTGTAATGCGAGACAAGGAAGATGAACGCGTCGACGGCAGCCGCCGTACCTGGCTGATAGCGACGACCGTAGCAGGTGGCATTGGAGGCGTTGCCACTGTCGTACCCTTTGTTAGTTCGTTTGCACCATCTGAAAAGGCCAAGGCAGCAGGAGCCCCGGTCGAAGTCGACATCAGCGATCTCAAGCCCGGCGACATGAAGACCGTGGCCTGGCGCGGCAAGCCCGTGTGGATCATCAACCGCACCGAGAAGATGCTCGCCGACGTCAAGAAGGCCGATAACGAAGTCGCCGATCCCGCGAGCAAGAATCCCTTTTCGTTGCCGCTGCCGGAGTACTGCAACAACGAATTCCGTTCACGCGCCGACCACAAGAACGTTTTTGTCGCCGTCGCCGTGTGCACCCATCTGGGCTGCACGCCGACGCCGCGCTTCCAGGAGGGCGCGCAGCCCAATCTTCCGGACGACTGGCCTGGCGGCTTCCTGTGCCCGTGCCACGGCTCGACCTATGACATGGCCGGCCGCGTCTTCAAGAACAAACCTGCGCCGCAGAACCTCGACATCCCGCCTTATATGTTCACGTCGGCCAATGGGCTCGTGATCGGCAAGGACGAGAAAGGAGAAGCGTAATGGCGATCGAACACGAAGTGGAGACGACCGGGCTCGTCGGCTGGATCGACCGGCGCTTTCCGTTCACGTCCACCTGGAAGAAGCACGTCTCCGAATACTACGCACCGAAGAACTTCAACTTCTGGTACTTCTTCGGCTCGCTCGCGCTGCTCGTGCTGGTGAACCAGATCGTCACCGGCATCTTCCTCACGATGAACTACAAGCCCGACGCGACGCTCGCGTTCGGCTCGGTCGAGTACATCATGCGCGAGGTGCCGTGGGGCTGGCTGATCCGCTACATGCACTCAACGGGCGCGTCGATGTTCTTCGTCGTCGTGTATCTGCATATGTTCCGCGGGCTGATGTACGGCTCGTATCGCAAGCCGCGCGAGCTCGTGTGGATCTTCGGCTGCGCGATCTTTCTGTGCCTGATGGCCGAGGCGTTTTTCGGCTACCTGCTGCCGTGGGGCCAGATGTCGTTCTGGGGCGCGCAGGTGATCGTGAACCTGTTCTCGGCGATTCCGTTCATCGGGCCGGACCTGTCGCTGTGGATTCGCGGCGACTACGTGGTGTCGGATGTGACGCTGAACCGCTTCTTCGCGTTTCACGTGATCGCGATTCCGCTGGTGCTGCTCGGGCTGGTCGTCGCGCATCTGGTCGCGCTGCACGAAGTCGGCTCGAACAACCCTGACGGCATCGAGATCAAGGCGAAGAAGGACCCGGATGGCATTCCGCTCGACGGCATTCCGTTCCACCCGTATTACTCGGTGCACGATTTCTACGGCGTGTGCATCTTCCTGATGATCTTCGCGGCGATCATCTTCTTCGCGCCTGAAATGGGCGGCTACTTCCTCGAAGCGAACAACTTCGTGCCGGCCAACCCGCTGCAGACACCGCCGGAAATCGCGCCGGTCTGGTACTTCACGGCCTTCTACGCGATGCTGCGCGCCACGACCGATCCGTTCAAGATCGTCCTGATGATCGTCATTGCGCTGCTCGGCCTGCTCGCGCTGGTGCGCGCGCGCGGCAAGTGGAAGCTCGGCTTGCCGGTGCTCGCCGTGCTCGTGATTCTGGCCATGGCGTTCACCGAATCGAAGTTCTGGGGCGTCGTGGTGATGGGCGGCGCGGTGGTTTCGCTGTTCTTCCTGCCTTGGCTCGACCGCTCGCCGGTGAAGTCGATCCGTTACCGGCCGTTCTTCCACAAGGTGTTCTACGGGATTTTCGTGCTCGCTTTCCTGACGTTGGCGTTCCTCGGCACCAAACCGCCGTCGCCGGTCGCTACGTTGATTGCGCAGGTGTGCGCGCTGATCTACTTCGCGTTTTTCCTCGGCATGCCGTTCTGGACGCGGCTTGGCACGTTCAGGCAGCCGCCTGAGCGCGTGCGCTACAAGCCCCACTAATCGAGAGCGAGGAGAACACGAAGATGAAAAAACTGCTTTCGACGTGCGCGCTGATCGGCGCGACACTGCTCGCGGTGCTGAGCGGCCCGGCGTATGCGGACGAGAATGTTCATCTCGACCGCGCGCCGGATAACGCAGACAATTTCGCTTCTTTGCAGCACGGCGCGCAATTGTTTGTAAACTACTGCCTGAATTGCCACAGCGCGAACCTGATGCGCTACAACCGGCTGACCGACCTCGGCATCGCGCCGAGCGAAATCCAGTCGAACCTGCTTTTCACCACCGACAAAATCGGCAACACGATGACCGTGGCCATGCGCCCGGACGACGCGAAAGCGTGGTTCGGCGCGAGTCCGCCGGATTTGTCGGTGGAAGCGCGGGCGCGCGGCAAGGACTGGCTGTACACGTATCTGCGCAGTTTTTATCGCGACAATACGCGGCCGACCGGCTGGAATAATCTGGTGTATGAAAACGTGAGCATGCCTCACGTGCTGTGGCAGCTTCAGGGGCAACGTACTGCGAAATTCGGTGACGAAGTCGACGAAAAAACGGGCGAGACGGTGCACAAATTTGTGGGCTTCCAGCAGGTCACGCCGGGGACGATGTCGCCGGTAGATTATGATTCTGCTGTGGCCGACCTTGTGTCGTATATGTCCTGGATGTCCGAGCCGACTCAGAAAACCCGCAAGCAGCTTGGCGTGTGGGTGCTGCTGTTCCTCGGTATTCTGAGCTTTTTCGCCTGGCGACTGAACGCCGCGTACTGGAAACATATCAAATAATCACGCCGCTATACGGCGTGGGGCCGGCGCCAGGAAAAACCTGCTGAACGGTTTTTCCGCGCGCTGGCCTTTCAGCTTTTTGAGGAAACGTAAATCATGATGGTTCTGTATTCCGGCACAACTTGCCCGTTCTCCCAGCGCTGCCGGCTGGTGTTGTTCGAAAAGGGCATGGACTTCGAGATCCGCGACGTCGACCTGTTTAACAAGCCGGAAGACATCGCCGTGATGAATCCGTATGGTCAAGTGCCGATTCTCGTCGAACGGGACCTGATTCTGTACGAATCGAACATCATCAACGAGTATATCGACGAGCGCTTCCCGCACCCGCAGCTCATGCCGGCCGATCCGGTCCAGCGTGCGCGCGCGCGCCTGTTCCTGCTGAACTTCGAGAAAGAGCTGTTCGTCCACGTCGGCACGCTCGAGAACGAAAAGGGCAAGGCTGCGGAGAAGAACCACGAGAAGGCGCGCCTCGCGATTCGCGACCGTCTGACGCAACTCGCGCCGATCTTCCTGAAGAACAAGTACATGCTCGGCGAAGAGTTTTCGATGCTTGACGTCGCCATTGCGCCGCTCTTGTGGCGTCTGGATCACTACGGCATCGAACTGTCGAAGAACGCGGCGCCGCTCATGAAGTACGCCGAGCGCATTTTCAGCCGTCCGGCTTATATCGAGGCGCTGACGCCGTCGGAAAAGGTGATGCGTCGTTGAGTTTGGCTTTGGGCAAGGGCGCCGCGCGGCCACGCGCGCGCGGTGCCCGCGCCCGGTAAGAGGACTGCTGATGCAAGAGATTTCCACCAAGCCTTATCTGTTGCGCGCGCTGTACGAATGGTGCACGGATAACGGCTACACGCCGCACATTGCAGTGCGCGTCGACAATCAGACGCGTGTGCCGCGGCAGTTTGTGCGCGACAACGAGATCGTGTTGAACATCAGCTTCGAGGCCACGAGCCAACTGCAGATGGGCAACGAGTGGGTCGAGTTCAGCGCCCGTTTCTCCGGCAAGTCGCACAAGATCGAAGTGCCTATCGCCAATATCCTCGCCATCTACGCGCGCGAAAACGGGCAGGGCATGGCGTTCCCGGTCGAGTCGACAGGCGGCGAGGCGCAGGATTCGGGCGCCGACGCCGAAACGGTCGAGCCGTCCACCGCGCCGAGTGCGCCGAGTGCGCCGAATGCGCCGAGCGTGTCGAGCGCGCCGCGTGCGGTCAACAAGGCGCCAGCAGCAGAGGATGCCGCCGCCAAAGCCGAGCGCGCGCCGCAGGGCGATCAGCCCGACGACGACGGCTCGAAAGGTGGCGGGAGGGCTCGCCTCAAGATCGTAAAATGAAGTAGAATCACGGCCTCATGCCGGCTTAGCTCATCAGGTAGAGCGCTTGACTTGTAATCATGAGGTGGCGGGTTCGAGTCCTGCAGCCGGCACCAATACCCATGCGGGTTCCAGAGATGGGACCCGCTTTTTTTGGGTCTACAAATCGCGGGCTGTTCTACAAACAGATGGAAACCAAACCAGAACAAGAGGAAATTGAGTTCCCGGAGGACGCTGAGTCTCCTGCCGCGGCCAAGGCCTCGGCGGGCAAACCGAAGCGCAAGTCGAGCCCAAAGCCGGCTGCAGCGCCGGCCAAATCGACCTCCAACGCAGCGTTCGAAACGAGGGAGCTGCGAGCCGAATTATCGAAATTTCACCGGAGCACGCCGATACCTGGCTATGAGAAGTCTGTGGGCAGCGTGAAATACGGTGTCTATGCCTTCTACGACTACGACGACGAACCGATCTATGTCGGCCAGACCCGTGAGTCGCTGAGCCAGCGCATCTCAAGGCATTTAACGAACCAGCGTTCGGACGCTGTCGCGATGAACGTGCTGGACCCTTTCGAGGTCCGCAAGATCGTCGTATACCCGCTGACCGAATATCAGGGCGTCAAGGCGAAGAAAGGTGACCCTAAATTTGGGGAAGCGCAGGCAGCACTGAACTCGCTCGAATACACGGTCTATAAGCAAGCGATTGAGAAATCGAAATTCAAGGCGATTCTCAACGAGAAGCAGCCCGTAGAGGCCCCCATTTTCGACCCGCTTCCGAAGCCATACGAAGCGACAATCGTGAGCGACGAAGTGATGAAGCTCCGGGGACACCCTGATACCCGCATTGCACGTCGGGCATCAACAATCGCTCGACTATCACAAGTAATTGCGGAACGTGAAGTTCAGGGCGGGTTACGTCGGTCACTGGTGACTCAGGCGAAGCGTCTGGTCGCGTTGGCGCAAGACCGAGCGGACGCGTTGCACGCGGAGCCCGAAGTCGGTCCGAGCGACAGGGACGAGACCGACAACGAGCTACCTGCCGCTGACTCGTGAGATTTAGGCAGCGACCGCTTGCGCACCGTCGAACGCTACTTCGTTAAACTCGAGGATTGGCTCGAGGATATGCTCGGCGAGATGCCTCACGACGGGGACGGCCACCCCGTCGCCCGCAACGTGATACGCGTCGTTATATCGCGCAGGGATCAAGTAAGTATCATCGAGCCCCATGAGCCGCATGGCTTCGCGAGGCGACAACAGGCGCGATCTTACCGAGTTGCCGTGAACAATTAGGACAGTCTGTCGCGACGATCCCCCTCCGGGCGTCCGCAGACACCCAGCGACGTCGTCGAAGCGCACTTCGGCTCGCTGCTGCTTGACACCGTTCTCGTCTGTCCGCATGCGTCTGTAAACAGTGCCAACAGCGGGAGTCCCGGAACGCATTACGGCCGAGACTTTGGCTAAGTTGACAGGAGACATCATGTCGAGAAGCCGCTGAGTCTCAGCTGCCGTATGCCACTCAACACCAGTCGGTTCGCCTTCAATCACGTCCGCGAGCTGCAGCTCACGCCGTGGCGGCTGCGGAAGATTCCACCAGATCCATTTCCGACGAGCCTCGGCACTCAAACCGGTATAGGCCTCTTGTAATGCCGGCGGATGCCACGCATCCAACGGGCCGCCTGCTTGCAGATCCTCGGGGATGTCCAGATCTCGACGGACGGCTAGCCAGAATACTCGTACTCGGGACTGCGGCAAAAAATCCTTGGCGTCTACGACAAGTGCACCATAGCGGTAGTCCTGACCCGAAAGGGCAGAGACGATATGTGCGAAGTCTTTGCCCCCGTGCGACCGCAAGGCACCATAGACGTTCTCAAGTACGATCAGCTTCGGTCCGCGCTCCTCGGCACCTAGCTGCCTCATTAGCTGCCAGAACGGCCAAAACGTGCCGGATCTTGTCTTTGCTTTGGTCCTCGTTTCATAGCCGAGACCTGCACCATTGCCGGCTAATGATAAATCTTGGCAGGGAAACGACGCCCAAGCCAAGTCTGCCTCTCCGGCAAGCTGATCAACCGTGACATCGTGGATGTCGCACACTGAAAGGTGTTCGCGCCCCCAATTGGCAGCATACGTTGCGCCCTTCATCGCATCGATATCGTTCGCGAAAAGGCATGTCCAGTCCGGTCCGAGCCCGGCACGCGCCATTCCACCACCAGCGAAAAACTCGTAGAAATTCATCGTTTAATCCTTTGCCGGTATTGTAATCAATGCCTGCAACTGGCGGGCACCGCATCATCGCTCGTCCAGGAAACTTTGTAGCCTGGACCCCAACGCAGTCTCATCCCGCATCTCACAAGTCCAAATGACCAACACCTTCCACCCGTCTCCGGCAAGTTTGGCGATCGCATCCGCATCGCGCGCAACCGTCCGCTCGAACTTCGGTCGCCAATAAGCGAGCTTGCTAGCCGGCATTGACGCGTCTTTACACCCAGCGTGGCGGTGCCAAAAACACCCGTGAACAAAAATTACTTTCCGCCTGCCACGAAAGACTATGTCTGGCCGGCCCGGCAAATCTTTGACATGAAGGCGATAACGATACCCGAGGCCGAACAGTAACCGGCGAACTCTGAGTTCGGGCGCGGTGTCCGCTGCACGAACCCTCTGCATCGTCTTACGCCGCTGTTCCGGTGTCAGATTGTCCATAAACCTTCTCGCGATGACCACGCTCATGTTACCTGGTCGGCGTGACCCGAGCGCCTCTCTTTCGAACGTAATGTTCTGTCATCGCCACACTCCCATGTCCCAACAATGCTTGCGCCTCCCGGATGCTTCCCGACAATTCCTTGTCCGTGCCGGCCTTCGCTCGTAGGTCTCGGAACTGGAAGTCCGTCTTCGTGATTCCTGCGGCCTCGCGGGCGCGATTAAACCGGAAACGGAGGCCGTCTTTGCCCAATGGCCGGCCATGCTCGTCAACCACCAATCGGGTGGAGTGCACCTTGTGGGTTACCTTCCTGAGTCGGATTCTTTCAAGAAGAACGGCGAGTTCGCCAACAACCTCGATACGGATTTGAGCCTGCGTTTTGTTCTGTCGCACTTCGAGCACGCCATCGCGAACGTCACGCTCATCAAATTTCAGCACGTCCGCCGGCCTCTGACCAGTTAAGTAAGCGAGGTCCATCGCATCTCGCAATGGCACATCGGCTTTCTCCCACAAGGACTGGTACAAGCGGTCATCGATATAGGTGTCTCGCCCCGTCTCCTTATGCTTCCGCACGCCCGCACATGGATTTGGGCGATCTGTCGCACCCCACTCACGCGCCTTGTTGAAGATGTGTGAGAACAGTGCGATCTCGCGGTTGCCTGCCACCGGATAGTCCTTTCTCCAATCTAAGTATTTCCGTACATGGATAGGTTTTATCTCGTCCAGCGGAGCCGGTGGATTATCGAAAAACGAGTAAAGCCGCCCGAGTTGGATCATGTTCGTCTGCTGTGTGGCGGGAGCTTTGCTCGGCATGACCTCTTTCACATAGCGCTCCGCAACGTGGCGGAACGTCATCATCGCAAGCGGGGTTCTGTTGCCCTGTTCGAAGTCGGCATACAACCGGAGAGCCTCGACAAAATCACCGCCGAGGCGCTTCCAAATGCGTGGTTTTCCGCCCATGTCATAGTAGTAATAAGCGTTCCCCCGTGCCGTGCGCTTAAGCCGCATCCTCGGCGGCAGATGCAAGTTTTTGGTTGGTTTTCGCCCCATCTCATTGAGCCCCGAGGATGCTTGGACTCCAGCCGGATGCAGCACGCACAGCCTTACCACCCTCAACAGCGGTACGCGTGACGACTGGTCGGCCACAAGCATTAACAAAAAACGGAAGTCCCATGCGACGCAACGCTTCCACCTGTTTCGATTTCAGCTTTCGGCCCGTAAGCACTACTAATTCTTGGTTCGAAAGAAACGTATCGCTCATTGTTAGATCTCACGGGTTGATAGCCAAAAGCAGCCAAGCTCTTGATTCCAGTACGTCTGGCATCGGTCCAACGACGAACCCACTGAGAGTGCAGCATCGAAAGCCGTTCTGAGGGCTTCTGCCGGATCATCCGACAAGAGATGCGCAATCGCATGCTGTTCAGGCACCGGAATCCCGCGACTCGTCCAATATCGCTTCTCGTTCAGCGCATGCTCGGAAAAGTCCTTAGTAATGTATTTCCCAATGTAAGACGCCAGCTTGTGACGTAGGCCCTTCTCCCTGAAGGGATTCCGCACATCGATATTCCCGTTATCCTGTCCAACGATGCCGCGCCAGATCGACCGAAGCACGCGGTAGTTCTGGCGACCTTTCACCGCAATATGCAAGTGCCACGCACCACGCTTTTGACGTTCAGCCACGGCGACATAGTGAAAGTCTTGAACCTTCCCAAGCCGCCGCCGCAGAGCGTCGAAATCCTTCTTCAGCCTTGCCTTGTCGACCATGTTCTCTCTATAGGTCAACGTGATCATTCGGTCAGCGCCGATCGCCTTGCACCGCAGCCGCACTTGCTGTTTAGCGCGTTTCGCCGCGTCGATAAGGTTCTGGTCGGTGTTTTCAGATTCACCCCGCTTGGCACGGGGCATCAGACTTAACCCTTGGGCACGCATGTACCGATCAAAGCGCGTAGCCGTTACTTCGACCTGGCCGTCACCAAAATTTCGGCCACGAACTATCCATTCCCGGCGAAAAGCCGAGAAATTTCCTATACTGTCGTCGTGCATTGCAAATAGCCCTTGTAATGCTGTTGTACGAGCCTCGAACCGTTGCCGCGGTCGAGGCTTTTTTATTGGCACCTGCTAGAAACATCAAACTGCACACTCACTTCCCGCGACGATGTGCGGGCCTCCGCCGATGCTGCCTTCGAATCGGTAGGCTCACCGGCCCCAGAAGCGCCACCGGCCTCCTACGTCGTCTAACGATAAACCTTCGCCCATCCTTCACCTGTGATACCAGCTTATAAAAGCTGCTTTTCGCTGCTGCGG
This sequence comes from Paraburkholderia sp. RL17-368-BIF-A, assembly GCF_046054045.1. Classification (NCBI taxonomy): domain Bacteria; kingdom Pseudomonadati; phylum Pseudomonadota; class Betaproteobacteria; order Burkholderiales; family Burkholderiaceae; genus Paraburkholderia; species Paraburkholderia sp. RL17-368-BIF-A. The sequence continues at coordinate 61,809 of NZ_JARESN010000015.1, read as the reverse complement.
CACTGATCAACTTCGGCCGCCACCTACTGACAAACCTCTTCGCTAACTTCGAGGCGAAACTCTCGCGCATAGCCTTGGCTCTTTCCGTTAAGTGTCCCTGATATAAATCTAGGCGCGCTTCGCGCGCCCGGCTGTCCTCGCTATTCGCTGCGGGCAGGCGGTCGCGCGAAGCACTCCCTTGCCACCCAAACTCTCAACCGCGTGTTCGGCATGGGTTGCGCCGCCCCTTGGTCGTCACAACCCATCCCTAGAGCGTGCGGTGGTGCAGCCTGAGTCAAGGCCACGCCGCTGCGCGGTCGGCTTCGCCGAGCCTTGACTCATGCGCAGACGGCAGCAGCTGCGATCGCGCTACAGGGCGTCTTGTCGGCACATCAAATTTTGGATACCTGCAAAACCAAGACAATGTCAGAGCTGCCGCGGACGGCATTTATTCCGTCCATGAACGAGGGAAGCCAGCGGATTCCGCTCCTTACCGTCGAGTCCTTACCCTGGCTCAGCCCGCCCATCACCACAACCTCGCCATCTCGTAGCGTCATACTCGTCTCCGACTTTCGCGTGTTTTTCGTCGGCGAGTTGTTGACCCCGGTGCTCGTTCTCTGAAAGTCGGATATTTCGACGGTCACGTCGGTGTCGATCACGTCATCCTTCACGGTCGGCAATACATCGAAAATCACGCCGGCATCTTCATACGCGACAGACTGGACTGGCGAACCGTTCGATGCCGGGTAGGAAACCGACCCGACCACCGGCACAGACTGACCAACATTAAGCCGACCGTGCTTTCCGGACGCAACGCGGAGATTGGGAGACGTTACAACGTGAAACCTGCTATCTGAGTCGAGCGCGGCTATCGCGGCATCTAGGAAGCCTGTGTGAATCCGAAGCGCGTTCGCATTTTGATCCACAGTACCCGCTCCGAGTGTGATGCCTAGTCGCCCTCCCAATATGCTTGCCGCCAATTGGAAGCCGGTTGTCTTGTCGTTCTCCGTCGAAACTTCATACACCCAAGCACGTATCGCAACTTCGCCAGGTTTGGTGTCTACCTGCGGAAGCACCGACTTGAGCACCGCGATTTCGTTTTCCGTACCGGAAAAAACCATTGTGTCAGACGACTGATCGATCATTGCCGCAGCCGACGTAAGCGGTGCATCTGAGTGAGCCCTTGATCCAGCAGGAGCGGCTATTGATCGATTCATCGTAAATTGCCCTGAAACCAGAGGCTGAACAAGCCGTGCGAGATAGTCCGCGGTGCGGTACTTGGGCGTGTACACAAACACCTGCTTTTTGGGGCTTTTAACGTCGTCATCTTTGCGCTTGAATACATAATCAACGCCGGCTTTTGTGACCACTGCGAACCCCAGCGAGTTAAGGAAGTCCGCCATCCCCTCGCGTATATCCCCTTTCGTTCTGTCGAATCGGAAAGACACCACGCGTGTATCTGCAAGCACTTCAGGCGCTATCACATACTGACCTTCAAGCATGTCCGCATAGATCAGGTCGATGACCTGGGCGACGTTCACGAATCTCAGATCGACAGTTTTTGCATTCCCCAGCTTTATAGGAGCCAACGTTGGCGAAGGTGTCAAACCAACTTGCCCTGACGCCGCCATCGCGCTTGGCAACGGCGGTAGTCCAGCTATCGATGTTGAAGCGCCCACTTCGGACGCCACCGAGCCGCAGGAGCAGCAAAGCACTAGAACCGCCGTAAGTCTCACTTGTTCACTCCACCCGTGCCTGCAGCCGATGACCCAAGAGGGACCGGCTCAACAGTTGGCTTGCTACCGGAAAACGTGGACACACGTTCGCCGTCAATCGTCCCCACTCGTACAATTCCCGCGTTCTGAAACATTGACGGACTCTCAACTCGCAACCGCCCGGTGCCGTCTGTGACTACGACCCATGCTCGTCCTGGCCCGCTATAGCTTCCAGCGATTCGCCACTTTTCCGAGAAACCTTTCGACGTTGCACCGGATGGACCACCGTCGGCAGACGATACAGCTGCGCCAGAAGTTGAAACGGGTGTTGACGACGTTGCCGTCGACTCAGCCACGCTCGCGGCCCGATGGAAGAACGACCACAAGAAGCGCACCGACGCGAACGCCATCAATAACAGGAACGTCGCGACGAGCCAGAGCCGTTTGTTCGCCAGCACGTTCTGCCGTTTGTCCACGACGGCCTCACTGCCGCCGACGCCCGCATAGCTTTTGTAGAGCGGAAACACCTCCTTGCTGTATTTGCGCACGTAAGTGCCGACACGCGTCTTGGCATTCTGCTTCCAGCCCTCGTACTGCTCGACCCGATAACCTGACGAAAGGCCAAGCGACTTTAGCTTGTGCATCCGAAACGAAAGCTCGACGACTTCCTTGAGCTTGCGATGCAAATCACCGATGCCTTGAATCATGAGCACTACGTCGCACGCAACGCCTGTTGTCGCATGTGTGAAGTGCCGATGCATGCGAAAAAACGCCATGTGCTCGTCGGATAGTTTCTTGTCGGAAGACCACAGTTTCCATGCCTCGTCTACCACGAGAAGATCGCCTGGTTGAACAAAACCGGGTGTCACAGTCGCGCCACTCGCCGACTCCGTCTCAACCGGAAAGAATGCGGGTACGGTGATATCGGTGGTTCGCACATGAACGACTGCACCGAATCTTTTCCGCTCACCTCTCCCTTTGGCTTCGAGATAGTCGTGAATCTTCGACTCGTTGATTCCATCGATATTGGTCACGACTCGCCGACCACTGGCGACCGCGTCGAGCAGCGGGCCTTGCACGACTTCGTATGATTTTCCCGAACCCATGACACCGCAATAAGCGTTGATTGCCACGGTTCATCCTATGATCGGCAAGCGCCGAATAATGAAGCGCGTTACGTAGGCCGAAAGTACCAACGGAGCGCCATAGTTAAACGCGCAAAGATCGAGGAAATACCAAACGTCATTACCAACCGACCCAAATGCACCGGCGAGTGACGCTGCAGACGGCAACAGATGCGAAGACTGAAGCAGGGAGACCGTTTCAGTCACGAAGAAATACAGAGCGAAATACAGAAAGAATTTTGCGATCACCGAACGCAAGATAAAGCCAAGTACAACATTGGCCGCCGAAACGAGGATGCCAAACATGTGACTCCTTACGCTCGCAAAACAACGATCAATGCAGCCAAGGTAAACATCGCCGCGAATGCCGCATAAATGGTCGTTCGATTCGCTTCAGCGAGATCGCATTGCGCGGACATCGTGTACGAACGACCAAGCACAGTGAACGTTGGTTGCGGGCATGCCGAGCTATGGGCTGGCACTGTCCACCCCTTCAGATCGGGAAAAAGGTTCAGCACAGGCGAGAGGATCATAGAAATGGTTGGCGTCTGTTCCAACGATGGTGCTTGCACGGATGGGTCCGTTCCAAGGTCGACTGAAACCTTGTTGACCACATTCACATTCGGCGTATTCACAACATTCACGTCGTTGCCCGGAGTGGCTACCGGACTACTGCTCGAAATGGGCGGCAACGGGTTGTTGCCGGGCTGGACAGTAGGACTGATGTTGACCATCGACGTACCCGGGTCGGACGCGGGCCTGAACAAATCGCCAACGTTAGGCACAACGGTCGGATTCGCCTGCACCCACGGCTGCACGTCTTCATAGCCGATCGGCTGAGACGCCGAGTACGGCAGCCCCTGATACCACGGCTGCTGAGCCGCCTGCTGCCATGTTTGATTAGTCAAGGCTGCCAGCGTATTCGCATCTAGCGGTTGATCGAGCGATGCTTGTGTGAGCTGCGGGTAAATCGTCGACAAGTCATTACCGAGGACGGGTGCAACTCCTTTGCCTGCTGTCCACCACGTCACCGGAAAATTGCTCGTTTCTGTAACTGTGCGACGCGAATCATCGGGGTTCAGCTCGACATGGCTGATCGTACGGCTCTCCATCAACGTCTGGCTATTGCCATTAGCGTTCGCTTGCCACCATAGGGTCACACTCTGAACGCCGGAGCACGCGTTAACGTTCGGAGGGTCGCCCACAACCCCGCTGTTGCAGTTGTACTTCTGTTCATAGAAGTCGAGCGACTGAACCATGCCAAGATTGGCCGCCACCAGGGCCAGCGAACCCGCGTTGCGCACGAAATTCAAGCCAGTGGTCGGAAGAGGAGGGTAGATCGCACACGTCGAATCGTTCGCCATGCATGCGTTCGTTCGGTACACCTGCATTCCAATCGAAGCGCCGTAGTTGAACGGGGTCTGCATCACACCCGATGCAGGCAGCGTTACTTGATACGCGGGGCCCGTATATGTGGGCAATGCTGGTACAGGCTGCTGAGCAGTTACCGTTGCGCCGTCAGATGACCGAGAGAGCGTTACGGCCCCTGCGTACAGGGCACTACCCGCAGCGAGAATGCCGAGCCCTGCGGCAACCGTTAACCAAACTGGCGCGCCTGCGAAACCGAGTCCTACGGCAGCGCCCGTGCTGACGACATTAAGTCCGGTTGAAACCTGACTCATCCCTGTGAGCGTCGCGGCTATGCGTGGATCGTTCGCAGCGAATCCGCGAGACATCGCGACTCGCGAAATGATTGCGGCCTCTGCGCGATTTATGACGAGATTTTCAGCTGGCGCAAGCAACGCTTGTGCGGACGCGCTTTGTTGCCCCAGCAGTGCGACTATGGTTATTGCGAAAGCTGCCTGTTTGAGCGCTCGGTTTGCGGCAACAGCCCGCTTTGGAGCGAAAGAGTCGATGTCAGCAGGACGAACTATCACAGCCGAATCCAGAAGTAGATCCAGGCCGCAGCTTGTAGCAGCGCTACAACGACACACGAGCATATCGTTGCGGTTACAGCAGTCATAGCTACCCCCTCGCAAATCCGGTTATCACAGCCCATGCGCACAGCATCCCGAAAGCGAACATCAGCAAATACCAAGCGCTGTTTGAATCCATGCCGTTCCCCGATAAAACGGGGGCCGCGGCCCCCGCACTTCAAAGCGCGCGTAACCGATTAAGCACCGCGGACCATGCCGATCAAAATCTTCGCGCCCTTGATGCCGACGTACACCGTGATCAGCGTCGCCGCAACAGCCAGTACACCCGTCGTCACCGTCGAAAAATCGATGCCACTCGTCAATGTCGAGAAGTCCGGCGCAGCGGTAGCTGCGTGAGCCTCCGCCGCAGCAACACCCATTGCGATCAGCGATGCACGTGCGGCCATCTTGTTCAGTTGCTTCTGCTTTTCTTTCATTTCTATGCCTTCTAAAAAGCGGTCTCACCCGCGAACAAAAGTTAGGCGCGTCGCAAGAAATTGACGATCGCGCCCGCTCCGTGGCTCACCAGCCATAACGAAATAGCCGTGGTGAAGGCCACACCCCAAAACCCAGCCGCTGCCGTGTAGTCGAACGGCTGAGCTATCGAGTCGATGTATCCCGCGCTACTAGGCGAGAGTAGATAAACCTGCTGCTGTTGGAGACGGAAGACCTGACCGTTCACAGATGGACATGCCTGCTGATCCAGTGCCGTCGTTTGATCGGATGCCGAGCCCGGCGCACACACGAGCACGGTTTGAAGAGACCCGGCAGCCATGTTCTGCCTACGCCGCTTTGGCGTCAGGCTTAGGTTGAGCTCGCACATTTCCGTACGGTATGAGCGACACAATTCGGGGCACGAGGCGACCAGCGTCCTGCCCATTACCTTGCGCGAGAGCAAACTCAGCGAGGTACTCGCCGGCAGAACGGTCGGCCAACGCTTCGGGTAGGTTGATGACACCGACGACGACGTTTTGCACGCCGTCGACCGTCTGTTCCAGAATGCATTGCGCTTCGCGAATCGTGTAAGGCCGTTGCGTTTTTTGGGACACGCCGCTGCGGGTGTTGATCGACAGAATCGTAAGTTTTTGTTTCGACATGATTTTGGGTTCCCTTTGCTAGAATTAGATGGAACTAAGTCAATAGCATTAAATAAATTCAATCGACTGTATTGCAGTCGATTGAATTTATAACAACCTGGAGGGATCATGTCAAGGAGTTTGGAAGATCGTCTGAGAATTGTTCTAAGTGCGGCTACGACTGACGCGGATGCTTACGGTCGGTGGAAGCGGCTCGAAAGCTTGACAAGCATTTCCGCCGCACGATGGAAGAATGTGAACTCGGGTACGCAACGTCCTGCGCCCGACATGATCGAGGCGCTCGCCCGGTTGATGCCGCAGTACGCGTTCTGGCTGTCGACGGGGCTTACCGACCCGAAATACGGGCATGTAGCACCGGAAAACGAGGGGTTCCCTGATCGCGGCGAGGAACAGCCGGCGAGCACGCGCTATTTCAAAGAATCTGTCAGCGCGCGAGACGCTGCCTATGCAGCGCTGGACGCGTGGATACAAGAGAAGTTTGGAATCGACGATCCAATCGAAGCCGAGCTGAGCAAGGCTGACCGTCTACTCCGAGCCATGCCAAAACTGACCAACGAGGAAAATGGTGCTCTTAACCAAGCGATGGCCCGTGTCCGCACGTCCGAAGAGATCCGGCGCGCAGAAATCGACATGCACGACGACATGCCAGAGATGGACTACGACGAAACAGAAACGGTCCTCCGGTCGATTAAGCGCGCGATGTCCAAGCTCGCAGAACGCGCCTCTGCGCACACAATGGGCGAGGAGTTTGAGTCGGTCCAGCGCAAAATCGCCCACATTGACGAGATGATCGTTCGGCATCGACGCGCGAGCGCGACTCTCGGGCAGAAGAATGACGATCGTGACACCGCGAAATAAACCCGCCAGCGGACCTGGGCAGTTGAACGCCCTCGGGACCATGCCTGCCAATGAAGCAAGGGACCTTGTCGACATAGTGCTGTGGGGATTTGGTGATCCAGTCTATTGGCTGCGCGAGATCGAAGTGGAGCAAATCGTTCATTGCTTACGCAGTCGGCCCGACGTCGACTGCATACCGATCCGCGACGCATTAGAGAACTGTGCCGATTACATCAAGTCCCGACCCCGCCCACGCGAATGACCGATCTACAAAACTTAACGGCCACCATCAACTAAGGGGCATTCAGGTACTTTTCGCAAGCAGGTTAGTAGAATAGAATTCGCGCCAACCCGTTGATTTGTCTAGATCACCGCAAAGCCTTGTAATCATGAGGTGGCGGGTTCGAGTCCTGCAGCCGGCACCAGTTGTGCGAAACGGGGTTTCTGTTCAGTCAGGAACCCCGTTTTTTATTGGCCAATCGGCGCTTTGTCACCGGCTTCGGAACGGGTCGAGGTGAGCGCGGGTGAGGGCTAAAATTGCCATATCTCTTTCACCTTGTCGATAGTGGACAAAACTGTCTACATTCGATGAGGTCTCGCCACCCGCCGCGCGCCGCGACGCGCCTTTCGCAAAACGACCCACTTCATCATGAACAGCCCTGCAAGCATCACCTGGCCGGAAGCCGACGGCCCCCGCACCGCACGTTGGCGCTCCGAAGCGGCGGTGCCGCCGCCGAAACGCGTGATCGTCGCCGACGACCGGACCACCGCGGACTCGGCCTACCGGCTCGCCTGTGAAGGCACCGCGCTGTTGTGGAACGGCGACTTTCAGAACGCGCGCCAATTGCTGCAGGCGGTCACGCGGCGGCTCGAGCGCAAACCGCGCAAGCAGGGTGAGACGCCGCTCGACGCGTTTAATCTGCATCGGCAGACGCAGTCGCAGCGCGCGCGCACGCTCGGCATGATCCTGATTCCGCTCAACGCCGAGTACGCGATTCCGCTGCGCCGCGCGCCCGACGTGCGGCAGGCGTGCATCGAAACGTACGGCCCGCCGACCGATGAGGCGTCGGTCGTGTCGCTGCGCGAGCTGCTCGGCATGATCGGCGCGCACGAGTGGCGCAAGAAGGGCGTGGAGATTCCCGCGCTCGGTGACCGGATTCATCCGCATTACGGCGTCTTTTCGCCGGTGCGCGGTGAATATGTGGATCTCGTCGCGCGCACGCCGTTGCCTTCGCTGAACAAGGCGTTCGACGTTGGCACGGGAACGGGCGTGCTGGCGGCGCTGCTCGCGAAACGCGGCGTGAAGAAGATCGTCGCGACCGACCAGGACCCGCGAGCGCTTGCATGCGCGCGCGAGAATCTGGCGCGGCTCGGATACGAGCAGCAAGTCGATGTGGTGCAAGCCGATCTGTTTCCGGAAGGGCGCGCGCCACTCGTCGTGTGCAATCCGCCGTGGGTGCCGGCGCGGCCCGCTTCGCCGATCGAATACGCGGTCTACGATCCGGACAGCCGCATGCTGCTCGGTTTCCTCAAGGGCTTGTCGGAACATCTGTCACCGGGCGGGGAGGGCTGGCTGATTCTGTCGGATTTTGCCGAGCATCTCGGGTTGCGCACGCGCGACTGGTTGCTTGCCGCGATCGCGGATGCGGGGCTGACGGTGGTGGCGCGCGAGGATATTCGTCCGCGGCATCCCAAGTCGACCGACGAGAGTGACCCGCTGCACAAGGCGCGGGCGGCGGAGATGACGTCGCTTTGGCGACTCAAGGCGCGGGGTTGACGATTGCTTGAGGGCGCGGGCTTAGAGGCGCAGTTTGGGGCGGTGGCGGCCGTTTGGCCTATCAGTCGCCTCAATGTCCGACGCCCGACGCCCGACGCCCGACGCCCAACGCCCGACGCCCGACGCCCGACGCCCAACGCCCGACGCCCAACGCCCGACGCCCAACGCCCAACGCCCAACGCCCAACGCCCAACGCCCAACGCCCGTTGGGCTCTACTCCTGCGGAGCGCCCGCCATTCGGCCGGGCTTCCGCACTCTTCGCCACCGCGGCACTCAGCCGTGCCACACACCTCACGACAACCTGTCCCGCGCTCCAACAAACGCCGCTGCCCCACGCCCCGCCACCAGCCCGCTCGCGAAGCAGGCCGTCAGCAGATAACCGCCCGTCGGCGCTTCCCAATCCAGCATTTCCCCGGCGCAGAAAACGCCCGGCAAACTTTCGATCATCAGATGCCGATCCAGCGCCTCGAACGGAATGCCGCCGGCGCTGCTGATCGCTTCCGCAATTGGCCGTGCGCGCAACAGCCGCACCGGCAGCGCCTTGATTGCGTGCGCGAGACGGGTTGAATCGGCGAAAACGTCCTTCGGCAGAATTTCGTGCAGCAGGGCCAGTTTTACACCGCTAATGCCGACCCGTCCCTGTAGATGGCTCGACATCGAACGTGAGCCGCGCGGCCTCGTCACTTCCGCGATCACCCGCTCGAGAGCCAAGCCTGGCGCCAGGTCCAGCGAGATCGTGAGTTCACCGCCAGCGAGAATCCGCTCGCGAATCGGCGCCGAAAGCGCATAGATCAGACTGCCTTCGAGGCCCGTTTCGGTCAGAAGTATTTCACCTTGTCGATTGTGGACTTTTCCGTCTACATCGGTCAGTGAAATGGCCACGGACTTCACCGGCTGACCGGCGAAACGCTCGCGCAGATAAGGGCTCCAGTCGGCGTCGAAGCCGCAGTTCGCGGGTTGCAGAGGGCGCACATCGACGCCTTGCGAGGTGATGAACGGCACCCACGCCGCGTCGGAGCCGAGCCGCGGCCAGCTTGCACCGCCCAGTGCCAGCACGACGGCGTCGCTGTCGACGAGCCGTTCGCCGTCAGGCGTCTCGAACCGCAAGCGGGCCGCCGCGTGCGCGGACGCGCTGGCTACACCGCCCGTTTGCGAGCCGTTCCAGCCGCTCCACTTGTGCCGCATGTGAAAGCGCACACCGCTTTCCTTCAACCGATGCAGCCACGCACGCAGCATCGGCGCGGCTTTCATGTCGGTTGGGAACACACGCCCCGAACTGCCGACGAACGTCTCGACGCCAAGATCATGCAGCCAGGCGCGCAACGCGTCGGGACCGAACGCGTCGAAGAGCGGCGCGATCCACGGGCGGCGCGCGCCATAGCGATCGAGAAACGGCTCGAGCGGCTCCGAATGCGTGATGTTCATGCCGCCTTTGCCCGCCATCAGGAATTTGCGGCCGACGGAGGGCATCGCGTCGTAGACGTCGACCTGCACGCCTTCCAGGCAAAGCGCCTCGGCGGCCATCAAGCCGGCGGGTCCGCCGCCGATCACGGCGACCCGGGCGGAATCGAATGAAGATGACATGCGGGCCTGTGGAGAGGGGAAAAGGCGGCGCGCCGCCGCTGTAACTCACGGCTGAAGCCGAACGGCCGCGCAAAGCGCTGACTAGAAAATCAAGCTGCCGTGTCCGCGCTGCGAAGGGCGCTATTTTCACATTGCACGCGGGCCGGAGCAAACGCGTGCACCGCCGCCACGGACGCCAGAACGCTACATTTCGGCGCGTCGATACCGCAGCGCATGCCGGCGCGCCGCTTTGTTATTCAGCATCGCGAACTATAATTTTTGGACACCTTCCATCGGGCGCAATTCGCGTCGTTCCCGCGTCGATTCCACTGATCTTCGTTGCCGCACCGCATGCCGTGGCGTGACGGGTGAGCTGCGGGTTCGCGCCTTACGGCCCGCGTGGAGGTTCACATATGTCGATCAAGGAGACTGCCATGACCCGCCATTACATCGACTGCCGCGAGTTCCCGAGCGAAATGAACTGCACGGTCGCGCTATCGGCCGATAACGAGAACGAATTGCTCGACGCGGCCGTACAGCACGCCGTCAGCGTGCACAAACATGCGGACTCACCGGAATTGCGCTCGCAACTGAGGACGCTCTTTCATGAAGGCACGCCGCCGGTAGAGGCGCCGCGCATGTGAATCGCGGATTCGAGCGTCGGATCTGAAGTCAGGCACGAGAGAACGAAGCGCCGACTCGCGGCAGAGGCGAGCGGCGCTTTGGCCGCTCGCGCGAGTCGCGGCGTGGAACGCGCGTCGTCTGCACACGCGCTGCACGCGCGATTCACGAGCTTTCAGCTCGGATAAGCCTCGTCGACCTTGAGCCCGGCCAGCTTGAAGATCACGCGCAGCGTTTGTGGTTTGATGTCGCGCCGCGAAGCGAGCGTCGTCATCACGAAGTCCAGCACTTTCGCGTACTTGAGAAGCGTCAGGCATGTTTCCATGTCGACGCTGCCGTCGCGCATCACTTCAGCGAGGCGAAGCATTTCCGTCGAGATGTCGCGCGCCATCTCCAGTTCGAGCTGCTGTTTCTCCGTCCAGGCGGGCATGGCGGTGAGCTTCGCCATCATTTCCTGGAACTTCTGTTCGACGTTTCCGTTGGGTACCGTATCCATTGCTGCCTCTTCTATTGTCCGGGCGCGCGTCCAGTTGAGCTCGCGGCGCGCCGTCGGTTACGTAACGTTCGGCCCGTGTTACCGGACCGTCCTCCCCACATGCATTTGGGCCATGCGTTCGTGACGACGGCCGACAGCTTGTTGTTATAGGCACCACGGCTTATGCCTTTGGGACCACGGCGGCGCTGAACGGTTCTGCGAGAATCCGCGTCAGGCGCCAAACGACCCAGGTCGCGCCGGAAAGAGCAGGAAGCGTTCCAGGAACGCAGCGTTTCCTGCAACTTTTGCACGCTCGCCGGTGAAAGGGCCGCCGTTTGGGTAAACTGGCAGCAACTTATGCTCTTTTCCGTCACCTGACGCACGTTCACGCTGCATTTGCCGACGGTCCCCCACGATGTCCAGCAAAACCCACGAAATCCGCCCCAACCAGTCCATCGAGCTGCTCAAGGAACTGCATATCCTGACGCGCGACGGCAAGATGAACCAGGACAGCCGCCGCAAGCTGAAGCAGGTCTACCATCTGTTCCAGTTCATCGAGCCTCTGCTCAAGGACGTGAAGGACCAGAAGGGCGCGGTCACGCTCGTCGACCACGGCGCCGGCAAGTCATATCTAGGTTTTATCCTGTATGACCTGTTCTTCAAGGAGTTTCAGGATGCCGCGGGTGGGGCGTCGCACATTTACGGCATCGAAACGCGCGAGGAACTCGTGACCCGCTCGCAGGAACTGGCGGCTCGGCTCGGCTTCAAGGGCATGTCGTTTTTGAATCTGTCGGTGGCGGAATCCATTACGTCGGACAAACTGCCGGCGCAAATCGACATTGTCACGGCGCTTCACGCGTGCAATACCGCAACCGACGACGCCATTCGCTTCGCCCTCGAAAAGAAGGCTAAATACATCGTGGTGGTGCCGTGTTGCCAGGCCGAAGTGGCGGGCGTTTTACGTCAAAACAAAAGTAAATCGCTGGGTCACGCATTAACGGAAATCTGGCGGCATCCGTTGCATACGCGCGAATTCGGCAGCCAGATTACCAACGTGCTGCGCTGCCTGCAATTGGAGGCGCACGGTTATCAGGTCAGCGTAACCGAACTGGTGGGCTGGGAGCATTCGATGAAAAACGAACTGATCATCGCCCAGTTCAAGGACTTGCCGCGCCGGCGCCCGGCCGAGCGGCTCAGCGAAGTGATGCAGACACTGGGTATCGAAGAATTGAAAGAGCGGTTTTTCGTTTCCGCCTGAATCAGATTTTCATCAATTTATTCCAGCCGGCCAATCCGATTCGCCGCAGTGTTTCCTGATTCCGCTCGTAGATTTGTTCGGCATCGGGAAACGCCTGAACCGCGCGCTCAATACTGTCTTCTCTGAGTAAATGCAGAATCGGATACGGCGCGCGATTCGTGTAATTCTCAATGTCGTCGGGATCGGCGCCTTCGAACTGATACAACGGGTGAAAACTCGCAATCTGGATAATGCCTTCGAGCCGAAGCTGCTTCAGCATTCTTTCGGCGAAGAATAGCGCGTCGTTGTAATCGAGAAAATCGCCTAGCGCTTGAGGCAGGATTAACAGCGTCGTGTCCAAGGCCGCCGCGTCCGCGGCGACTAGCGTGTTCAGTTCGTTTTCCAGATCGGCCAGCACGCCTTCCAGGCTTATCGCATCGCTCACGGCGTAGCGGATTTGCCCTTTCACATGCACGGCCTTGGCGAACGGGCACAAGTTGAGCCCGATGACGGCCTCAGTCAGCCAGTGACGGGTGGCGGCAACGACAGCATCGTGCGATTCGGCGGGCAACGGCATGGCAGGCGGCAAGCGGCGGGAGAGGCAAAGCGCCATTTTAACGGGCGCGCGTGTGTCTGCGTTGCGCCACTGCCGCAAGAAATTGGACCAGCAAACAAAGCCTAAGACGCTGGCTTCGCACCGCAAGCCGCCGCGATCAACAGCGCCGCCGCTTTCGGTGCGGCGAGTACCGGGCCCGATCCCGCGCGATACGTCTGGCTCGCCGCGTACACGCCCTCGATCAGCAAAGCGAGCGCGTTCGCCAGCATCTCCGGATCGTCGGCGCCGGCGGCCGTCGCCAGTTCCGTCAGGCGCGCGAGCAGGCGCTCCTTGTTGCGAAACACGAACTGGCGGGCCGCGTGTTCGGTATCGGAAAACTCGACGGCGACGTTCACGAACGGACAGCCGCGATAGTCTTCGAGCGACGCCCGCGCCGCGAGGTCGTCGAAATATTGCTGCAACTGCTTCGCCGGCTCGCCGGGATGTTTCGCGAAGCTCTTCTCCACGTAACCGAAGAATTGCGCGTCCTTGCGCTCGAGATAGGCCATCACGAGTTCGTCTTTCGACGAAAATTGGCGGTACAAACTCATCTTGTTCACGCCGGCCCGCTCGACAACCGCATCGACGCCGACCGCCCGCACGCCGTCGCGATAGAACAGTTCGTCCGCGGCGCGCAGTAAATGCTGCTGCGCTTCGGGGCCGGTCGTCTGCGTTGCGCGCACGCGCCGTGAGGCGGGCGCAGTCGTAGACGCAGCCCGCGAACCGGCTCGTTTGGAAGTATGGCTTTCAGACATGGACGGCCCCTTGATTCAATCGACGCCTTGACATGTTACCGACCGGTAACTAAGATCGCAACACTGATTGTGACTGATCTGTCACAAGTCCCTTACGGAAACCGTAATAGTAGGAACACGACCCGTGCGGGCAACTCGAATCCGCGCGATAGGAGAGCCGATGAACTGGGCAGCAAGACTGATAGGCAGGCGTTTTCACTACGGCTGGTTGACGGTCGCGGTGGTGTTTCTGGTGTTGCTCGCGGCCGCCGGCACGCGCGCCACGCCGAGCGTGATGATGGTGCCGCTCGAGCATCAGTTCGGCTGGAGCCGCGCGACGATTTCGCTCGCGATCTCGGTCAACATCGCGCTTTACGGGTTGATGGGGCCGTTCGCGGCGGCGGCCATGCAGCGCTTCGGCGTGCGTCCCACGCTGCTGATCGCGCTCGGCACGATGGCGGCGGGCGTCGCGCTGTCCTCGCTGATGACCCAGCCGTGGCAGATGATCCTCGTCTGGGGCGTGATGGTCGGCGGCTCGACGGGTGTGGCGGCGCTGTCGTTGTCGGCGACTGTGGTGACGCGCTGGTTCACCACGCACCGCGGGCTCGTGATGGGTATTCTCACGGCGAGTTCGGCGACCGGCCAACTCGTGTTCCTGCCGATGCTCGCGGCCATCGCCGAGCATTACGGCTGGCGCCAGGTCGTGTGGGTCGTCGCGGCGGCTGCGGCGATCGTGCTGCCGCTCGTCGCCTTTTTGCTGCCGGAGCGTCCGTCGGATGTCGCGCTGCGTCCCTACGGCGAGCCGCACGACGCACCCGCGGCCGCTACGGCCACGAAGCAGAATCCGCTCGCGATCGCGTTCGGCACGCTTGCCATGGCGAGCAAGACGCGCGATTTCTGGCTGCTGTTCTTCAGCTTCTTCATTTGCGGCGCGAGCACGAACGGTTACGTCGGCACTCACCTGATCGCGATGTGCGGCGACTACGGGATGACCGAAGTGCAGGGCGCGTCGCTGCTGGCCGCGATGGGCATCTTCGATCTGTTCGGCACGACGCTGTCCGGCTGGCTGTCCGACCGCTTCAATAGCCGTGTGCTGCTGTTCTGGTATTACGGGCTGCGCGGCTTGTCGCTGATGTATCTGCCGCACGCTTTCGGCATCGACTTTTTCGGTTTGCCGCTTTTCGCCGTGTTCTACGGGCTCGACTGGATCGCGACCGTGCCGCCGACCGTGCGTCTCGCCACGGACGTCTACGGCAAGGAGGCGGCGCCCGTGGTGTTCGGCTGGGTCGTGGCCGGGCATCAGCTCGGCGCGGCGTTCGCGGCGCTCGGCGCGGGCATGCTGCGCGCGAGCCTCGGCACGTACACGGTGGCGTCGATGATTTCGGGCGGTTTGTGTCTCGTGGCCGCGGTCATCGTGTTGCGGATCAACCGGCCCGCCAAGGCGCCGGAGCCGCAGCCGATCTGACGCCACACATGGCGTAACGCGGGCGGCGCTGCGGCGCACCCGCGTCTTGCCATCTGAGCAAAAAGAACCGCGTGCATCGGGCAGCGCGCGCGTCGAACCTTGGGTATGCTATGTGGCCTCGGGCAGCCGCCCGCGATCATGAATTTCTATTGAGAGAAGCGCATGACCCACAAACCCGCCCCTACCGAAGTTGCCATTCACGAGTTGATTGCCGGTCGCTGGAGCCCGCGCGCGTATTCGAGCGAACCGGTGAGCCGCGACAATCTGCGCGCAGTGCTCGAAGCGGCTCGCTGGGCGCCTTCGTCGTATAACGCGCAGCCCTGGCGTTTTCTGGTGTTCGACCGCAGCGCCGACGAAGTGGCGTTCAAGCAGGCGTTCGCCACGCTGGTGCCGTTCAACCAGGGCTGGAACGCGCCCGCGCCCGTGCTGATCGCCGTGACCGCGCAAACGCGCACCGCCAAGGGCGAAGTGAATCGCTGCGCGCAATACGACGCCGGCGCAGCCGCGATGGCGCTCGTGCTGCAGGCGCATGCGCTCGGCCTCGCCGCGCATCAGATGAGCGGCTTCGACCAGAACGCGTTCCGCACCGCTTTCGATCTGCCGAACGACGTCGAACCGATTGCGATGATTTCGCTTGGTCATTACGGCGAAGTCGACAAGCTCGACCCGGTTCTGCGCGAACGCGAGAAGTCGGTGCGCCAGCGTTTGCCGCTTGCGGAAATCGCCTACAGCGGCGGCTGGAAGAAGCCGTTCTGAGCTAGCTTACGTTGCTGGATACGTCGGGAAGAAACGCGCGGCGCCGACCGCGCGTTTTTTATGGGTGCGTTAAAGCGGCTTCTTTCGGGTGGCTGCGTTAAAGCGCCTCGTCATCGCTCACGCTCGAAAGCGGCGTGGCCACATGCTCGAGAGACTTGCGCTCCGCATCCACGCCCCAGATCGCCGCGATCACGGCGGCCGCGAGCATCAGCGCGGAACCGACCAGGTAACCCGAGAACACCTCGCTGCGCTGATGCGTGTCGATCAGCCGTCCGAAGAAAGCCGGGCCGGCGATCCCGCCGAGCGCCGTGCCGAACGCGTAAAACACGGCGATGGCGAGCGCGCGGATCTCCAGCGGAAACGATTCGCTCACGGTGAGATAAGCCGAACTCGCCGCAGCCGACGCGAAGAAGAAAATCACCATCCACGAGGCGGTCTGCGTGACGACCGTCAGCACATGCTGCTGGAACAGGTAGCCGCTTACCGTCAGCAAAATCGCCGAAATGCCGTAGGTCGACGCAATCATCTTGCGCCGCCCGATCACGTCGAACAGCCGGCCGAGCATCAGCGGCCCGAGAAAATTGCCGAGCGCGAAGGGCAGCAGATACCAGCCGATATGGTCGCCCGGCACGCCGTAGAAATCCGTCAGCACGAGCGCGTAGGTGAAAAAAATCGCGTTGTAGAAGAACGCCTGCGCGGTCATCAGCGAAAGGCCGACCAGCGCGCGCCGTCGGTGCAGATTGAAAAGCGTGTGGAACACCTCGCGCAGCGGCGTGTGGCCGCGCGCACGCAGACGCAGGCGCGTGAGGCCGTCGGCGGCCAGCGCGTGACCTTCGCTGCGAAAACGCGTTTCGATTCCTTCGACGATCGCGCGCGCATCGCGCTCGTGCCCGTGCGTGAGCAGCCAGCGCGGGCTTTCGGGCACCCAGATGCGCATGGGCAAGATGGTTAATGCAAGCACGGCGCCGATCAGAAAGCACGCGCGCCAGCCCCAGTCGCCCGGCAGCAGATTCGGATCGAGCAGGATCAGCGAACCAGCGGCGCCGAGACCCGCGCCGACCCAGAACGTGCCGTTGATGGCGAGATCGATCCAGCCGCGCACGCGAGGCGGCGTGAACTCCTGAATCGTCGAATTGATCGCGGTGTATTCGCCGCCGATGCCCGCGCCCGTCAGAAAGCGGAACAGCAGGAAACTGGCGAGATTCCACGACACCGCGGTCGCCGCAGTCGCCGTCAGATAGACCGCGAGCGTGATGAAGAAGAGCTTGCGCCGGCCAAGCCGGTCCGTGAGCCAGCCGAAGCCGAGTGCGCCGAGCACCGCGCCGGCAATGTAGGCGCTGCCGGCGAGCCCCACGTCCGCGTTGGTGAAATGCAGCGACGGGCTCGACTTCAGCGCGCTCGCGACCGCTCCGGCGAGCGTCACTTCGAGTCCGTCGAGAAGCCACGTCACGCCCAGCGCGACGACGATCAACGTGTGAAAGCGCCCCCACGGCAGGCGGTCGAGCCGGGACGGCAAATCCGTTTCGATGATGCCGGCGGTTTTTCGCTGGACGTCGGCGGCAGGCGGCGCGCTCATTGCTGGTGGTCTCCTGAATCGTTGAAATGCGGCGGCTCGAACTGGCCTATGCAGCAACTTCTATTCCGCGCCTCCTGTGCACCGTTGGGCACCTTCGCGCTTTTGGCAAGTTGATGCTGATCCGGCTTTCGTGATACAAAGCCGCTCCTACCTGTGCGCGCCAGCCGTGAGCGGCCATTCCTGCCATGAACTATTGCGCGATTGACTTCGGTACTTCCAACTCGGCCGTAGCCGTTCCTGACGGCGCGGCGCTCAGGCTCGCAGCCGTCGAAGGCGCCTATACGACGCTGCCTACGTCGGTGTTCTTCAATACCGACGAAGACACCCGCGAGTTCGGACGCGCGGCGCTCGCGGCGTACATCGACGGTTTCGACGGCCGGCTGATGCGCTCGATGAAAAGCATCCTCGGCTCGCCGCTTGCCGACCATTCAACCGATCTCGGCGACGGCACGGCAATCAAGTACACCGATATCATCGCGATCTTCCTCGACCATCTGAAGCGCTCGGCGGAGAAAGCCACGGGCGCGCCGATCGAGCGCGCGGTGCTGGGCCGCCCGGTATTCTTCGTCGACGACGATCCGCGCGCCGATCAGATGGCGCAAAAGCAGCTCGAAGCGGCGGCACGCGCGGTGGGCCTGCGCGACATTCACTTCCAGTATGAGCCGATCGCGGCCGCATTCGACTACGAATCGCGCCTCACGCAGGAAGGGCTCGTGCTGGTGGCCGACATCGGCGGCGGTACGTCGGACTTTTCGCTGGTGCGCGTCGGACCCGAGCGGATGAACCGCGTTGAGCGCAAGGACGACGTGCTGGCGCATCACGGCGTCCACGTCGCGGGCACGGACTTCGACCGCCGCGTCGAACTGGCGACGATTCTGCGCGAGCTTGGCTATCAGTCGCTCGACCCCGAAGGCCGCGAGCTTCCGAACCGCGTGTATTTCGATCTGGCGACGTGGCACCTGATCAATACCGTTTATGCACCGAAGCGCGTCAGCGAACTGGCGCTCATGCGGCACCTGTTCACGGAAGTTAAACACCATGATCGGCTGATGCGCGTGGTCGAGCGGCGCCTTGGTCACGCGCTGGCCGCGCATGCGGAAGAGGCGAAAATCGGCGTCGCCGCGGGCGGCGAGACGGTGATCGACCTCGACGAAGTCGAAGACGATCTGCGCCTTGCATTCGACGAGGCGCAACTCATCGAAGCGGGAGAGGACGAAACGCGCCGCATCGTGGCGGCGGCGCGCGACACCGTGCAGACAGCCGGCGTGTCGATTCGCGACGTGAGCGCGATTTACTTCACGGGCGGCTCGACCGGCCTCGCGTTTCTGTCCGGCGCGTTGGCGGCGGCATTCCCCGATGCGGAAGCGGTATTCGGCGACCGTCTCGCGAGTGTCGCAACGGGACTCGGCATTCACGCGCGGCGCGTGTTCGCGTAACTGCGAACCGCTGCTTTATATTGCGAAGATAATCGCCGCGCGCGAACTCGGCGAATTGCCGGCGCAATAAAAAACCCCGCCGAGGCGGGGTTTTTTTGCGTCCAGAAGGAAGCAGCGTAGCGCTTACACCGGCTTGATGTTAGCTGCTTGCTTGCCCTTCGGGCCCGTCTTCACTTCAAACGTAACCTTTTGGTTTTCTTGCAGCGTCTTGAAGCCTTCCGTGCGGATTTCCGAGAAATGCGCGAACAGATCTTCGCCGCCGCCGTCCGGGGTGATGAAGCCAAAGCCCTTTGCGTCATTGAACCACTTGACGGTACCGGTTTCCATATTACTTGTTCCTAAAGATGGTGAATAAGGCCGAAGCCCGTTGAGTGCATGAAAATCAAGGAAGGGGGTAATGGGACCAACCGGAGTACCGTTGATGGGCGAACTACGAAAGACCAATTCACTCGCCGCTTGAAATCCTGCCCGAACGTTATACGGCGATTTCGAGAGAAGGTCAACACTCGGCCCCCAACTTTACAAAAATTCGCGATACCGCCCGAAAAGTTGCTTACAAAGCTTGCGGAGTCGGCGGATTTTTTGCTAGGGAGAACCCTTAGTTTCACTGCAGGCGCCGGGTGCAACCGTTAAACTACGCGCCCGCGCCGGTTGCACCATTGGGATAACCGTCGCGCATACATGCGCGTCACCCGTTTTCTGCGTCATAAGCGCGATTCATGGGGTGCCGACGTGGTTCTGAAACAGGAGAAGACGTGAAAAGTTCTATACAACGGAACATCGGGCCCTTCGCACTCATGCTGACCGGCCTGGGTTCGATCATCGGCTCGGGCTGGCTGTTCGGCGCGTGGAAGGCCGCGAAAATCGCGGGCCCGGCGTCGATCTGCGCGTGGATCATCGGCGCCGTCGTGATTCTCGCGATCGCGCTGACCTACGCCGAGCTGGGCGCGATGTTCCCGGAATCGGGCGGCATGGTGCGCTACGCGCGCTATTCGCACGGCGCGCTGGTTGGCTTCATCAGCGCGTGGGCCAACTGGATCGCCATTGTTTCCGTGATTCCGATCGAGGCCGAAGCATCCATTCAATACATGAGCACGTGGCCGTATCCGTGGGCGCATGCGTTATTCGTCGATGGCTCGTTGACTACGACCGGGCTGCTACTCTCGGCGGTCCTCGTAGTTATCTATTTCCTGCTGAACTACTGGGGCGTGAAGCTGTTCGCGCGCGCCAATTCGGCCATCACGATCTTCAAGTTTCTGATTCCGGGCGCGACCATCCTCGGACTGATGCTGACGGGCTTCCACAAGGAAAACTTCGGCGAAGTGAGCACGTTTGCGCCGTATGGCTGGTCGGCGGTGCTGACGGCGGTCGCGACAAGCGGCATCGTGTTCGCATTCAACGGTTTCCAAAGCCCGATCAACCTGGCGGGTGAAGCGCGCAATCCGGCCAAAAGCGTGCCGTTCGCAGTGATCGGCTCGATCCTGCTCGCGCTCGTCATCTACGTGTTGCTGCAGGTCGCGTATATCGGCGCCGTCAGCCCGACTGACGTGATGAAGGGCTGGAGCCACTTCAATTTCGCTTCGCCGTTCGCGGAACTGGCGATCGCGCTGAACCTGAACTGGCTCGCGATTCTGCTGTACGTCGACGCCTTCGTCAGCCCGAGCGGCACCGGCACGACCTACATGGCGACCACCACGCGCATGATCTACGCGATGGAGCGCAACAACACGATGCCGAAGATTTTCGGCAGCGTGCATCCGTTCTACGGTGTGCCGCGTCCGGCGATGTGGTTCAACCTGCTGGTCTCGTTCATCTTCCTGTTCTTTTTCCGCGGATGGAGCTCCCTCGCGGCGGTGATTTCGGTTGCGACCGTGATCTCGTACCTGACCGGCCCGATCAGCCTGATGGCGCTGCGCCGCGCGGCGACGGACCTCGAGCGCCCGCTGCACATCCCCGGCATGCACGTGATCGCGCCGTTCGCGTTCGTATGCGCGTCGCTGATCCTGTACTGGGCAAAGTGGCCGCTGACGGGCGAAATCATTCTGCTGATGGTCGTCGCGCTGCCGGTGTACTTCTACTTCCAGGCGAAGTCGGGCTTCGGCGGCTGGGGCCGCGACCTGAAGGCGGCGTGGTGGCTGGTCGCTTATTTGCCGGTGATGGCGATCCTCTCGCTGATCGGCAGCAAGGAGTTCGGCGGTCGTGGCGTCCTGCCGTACGGCTGGGACATGCTGGTCGTGATCGCGTTCTCGCTCGTCTTCTATTACTGGGGCGTGAATAGCGGCTATCGCTCGGAGTATCTGGAAGAGCGTCAGACGCACGACGAAGTGCTCGAAGGAATGGGCGCGCATTGAGGTGCCGCGCCGCGCCGGGCGGTTGATGATCCGGCTGCATGCTAAAAAAGCCCGTCTGAGTTTTTGCTCAGGCGGGCTTTTGTTTTTGCTTTTTGCTTTTGCCGCGGACGCCGCGAGTCGTTCTTTGTCGGGTCCGGCGCTCAGGCCGTGCCGAACACGTAGTTCGTCATGGCGAGCGAGCGCTGATAGGTGCCGAGCGATTGAATTGCCAGCGAGTAATCGTCGTCGGCGGCACCGAGCGCTGCGAAGACCGGCAGCAGATGCTCGTCGGTCGGGTGCATCAGCACCGCATGCGGCGCTTTGTGGCGATAGTCCAGCAACGCGTCGATGTCGCGCGCGGCGAGCCGTGCTTCGAACCAGTCGGTGAATTCGGCGACGCGCGGGTCGGCATCTTCCGGCCGCGCGGAAAAATCGGCGGCGCGCAGATTGTGCGTGATCTGGCCCGAGCCGATCACCATCACGCCGTCGTCCCTCAACGCGCGCAGCGCGCGGCCGACGCGAAAGTGATGCGCGGCGTCGAGGCGCGGTTGGATCGACAACTGCGCGACGGGCACGTCCGCATCCGGAAACATCAGCAGCATCGGCACCCATGCGCCGTGGTCGAGCCCGTGCGGCTCTTCGCCGGCGTGCATGCCGCTGTCGCGAAGCAGCGCGGCGGCGCGTCGCGCGAGATCGGCCGCGCCGGGCGCCGGATACTGGATCTCATATAACTGGCGCGGAAACCCGTAGAAATCGTGGATGGTTTCCGGCTTTGTGGCGGTGCTCGCGACAGGCTGCGCGGTGCCCCAATGCGCGGATAGCATCAACACGGACTCGGGACGCGGCAATTGCGCGCTCAGCGTCGCAAACTCGGCGGACGGCAGCGACGGATCGATCGGCAGCGTCGGCGCGCCGTGGGAAAGAAAAAGCGAAGGCAAGCGGTTCATGGCAGCGACGCGCTGCGAGGCGCGGACGAAGTTCGGTTGCTGTCAATATAGAGCCGCACCGTCGTTTGATAAACGGGTGAAAGCGGAATTGATTGTCTTGCGGTGGTTGGTAATCTCGGCGGACGGACGGACGATCACTCCTG
Source organism: Paraburkholderia sp. RL17-368-BIF-A (assembly GCF_046054045.1). Taxonomy (NCBI): domain Bacteria; kingdom Pseudomonadati; phylum Pseudomonadota; class Betaproteobacteria; order Burkholderiales; family Burkholderiaceae; genus Paraburkholderia; species Paraburkholderia sp. RL17-368-BIF-A. The sequence continues at coordinate 39,426 of NZ_JARESN010000015.1, read as the reverse complement.
GTCACCGCCTCGTAATCCGGCCCACGCCGGCGATAGCGCCGGCCCCAACGCAAACAAGTCCAGCACGCGGGCAACCGTGTGATCGACCATGTCGTCAATCGTCGCCGGTTGGTTGTAAAACGCAGGCAAGGGCGGAAAGATCACGCCACCCATCTCCGTCACCGCCGTCATATTGCGCAGATGCGCGAGATTGAACGGCGTCTCGCGCACCAGCAGCACGAGCCGGCGGCGCTCCTTGAGGGTGACGTCGGCGGCGCGGGTGATCAGGTTGTCGGAGAAACCATGTGCGACGCTCGCGAGCGTTTTCATCGAACACGGCGCGACGACCATGCCGTCCGTCGCAAACGAACCGGACGCGATGCTCGCGCCCACGTCGCGCACCGAATGGACGACGTCCGCGAGCGGATGCACGTCTTCCTTGGACAACTGCAATTCGTGCCGGATATTGAGCCAGCCGGCGCTCGAAATCAGCAGATGACTTTCGACGCCGCCGAGCTTGCGCAACGTCTGAAGCAAGCGGATGCCGTATATGGCGCCGGTCGCGCCGGTGATGGCGACGATCAGCCGGCGTGGCGCCGCAGCGCGTGTTTCCATGACTGGCGGCGCCTCGTAGGAACAGCTTCGGACTGAACGATCAGGCCGCGGCGAACAGTTGCTGCAATTCGCCCGATTCGTACATTTCCATCATGATGTCCGAGCCGCCGACGAATTCGCCCTTCACATAGAGCTGCGGAATGGTCGGCCAGTTCGAGAACTGCTTGATGCCCTGGCGAACTTCGTCGTCTTCGAGGACGTTGACCGTCTTGAACTCGTTGACATTGCACGCCTTCAGGATCTGGATGGCGCGGCCGGAAAAGCCGCACATCGGGAACTGGGCGCTGCCCTTCATGAAGAGCACGACGTTGTTTTCGTCGACGATTTGCTTGATGCGTTGTTGCGTATCCATGACTGACCTTGCGGTTCCGAGTATGTGTAGGGAATAGGCTGAAATGATAGCGGATTTCGCCCGCACCGGCCGACGGCCGCTTTGTCCATCCGCGCGTTGCGGCTATTGCGGCGGCTTGCGTCAGCTAGCGTGCTGACGTATCAGCATGTCAGCGTGCTCAGCCGGCAAGCCGCCCGCCGCTGATTCGCTCGATGCCCGCAAGGTCGCGCTCCGATCTGACATCCACGAAGCCTTGCCCTGTCAGAAGTTCGCGGACGGCTTCGGCCTGATCGTAGCCGTGCTCCATCCACAGAACGCCGCGCGCGGCAAGACGCGCGGGCGCGCCGGCGACGATCGCGCGGATCGCGCTGAGGCCGTCGGCTTCGTCGGTGAGCGCGCCGCGCGGCTCGTAGCGCAAGTCGCCTTGCTCCAGATGCGGGTCGCCGCTCGCGATATACGGCGGGTTGCTCACGATCACGTCAAAGCGCAGCGCCGTATCCAGCGAGCCGTACCAGTCGCTTTGCGCGAACGTCACGGCGCCGCCTGGCCGTTTCGCATCCAGCAGACGCGCGGCGTTGCGCGCCGCGACCGCGAGCGCTTCCGCCGAACGGTCGAGCGCGGTCATTTGCGCGTCCGGGCGCATCGACGCGATCGCCAGTGCAATGGCGCCCGTGCCGGTGCCGAGATCGAGCACGCGCGGGCGCGGAAGATTTTCCATCGCCGTGAGCGCCGTTTCGACCAGCAATTCGGTCTCCGGACGCGGAATCAGCACATGCGGCGTCACCTCGAACTCAAGCCCGAAGAACTCGCGGACGCCGACCAGTTGCGCAATCGGTTCGCCGGCCACGCGCCGCGCCTGCAACGCGAGATAACGCTCGACGCACTCGCTGTCGAGCGCTTCGTCCGCGCGCGTGATCAACTGCGTATGGCGCCAGCCGAGCACATGCGTGAGCAAAATGCGCGCTTCGAGCGGCGGCAGCGGCGAGGCGCGCAACAACGCCGCGGGCGTGGCCGCCTGGTCGCGATTGGCCGGCGCGTTCGCGGTCATCGGCGCTTAATCCGCGTCGCCGAGCGAAGCAAGCAGCTCGGCCTGATGTTCGCTGACGAGCGCGCTGATCAGTTCGTCAAGATCGCCGTCCATGATTGCATCGAGGCGATACAGCGTCAGATTGATCCGATGATCTGTCAGACGCCCTTGCGGGAAGTTGTAGGTGCGAATCCGCTCCGAGCGATCGCCCGAGCCGATCAGACTCTTGCGCGTCGCCGCTTCTTTCGCCTGCTGCTCGTGCGACTGCTTGTCCTTGATGCGCGCCGCAAGGACCTTCAGCGCGCGGTCCTTGTTCTTGTGCTGCGAGCGGTCGTCCTGACATTCGACGACGATGCCCGTCGGCAAGTGCGTGACGCGCACGGCCGAATCCGTCTTGTTGATGTGCTGACCGCCCGCGCCCGACGCGCGGAACGTGTCGATGCGCAGATCGGCCGGACTGATTTCGACTTCGCCGATCTCGTCGGCTTCCGGCATGACCGCCACCGTGCACGCGGACGTGTGAATGCGGCCCTGCGTTTCGGTTGCCGGCACGCGCTGCACGCGATGGCCGCCGGACTCGAACTTCAGCTTCGAATATGCGGCTTCGCCCGCGATCCGCACGATCACTTCCTTATAGCCGCCCAGATCGGATTCGCTCGCCGACATCATCTCGACCTGCCAGCGGTTGCGCTCGGCGTAGCGCAAATACATGCGCAACAGGTCGCCTGCAAAAAGCGCGGACTCGTCGCCGCCGGTGCCGGCGCGAATTTCGAGGAAGATGTTGCGGTCGTCGTTCGGATCTTTCGGCAAAAGCATCTTCTGCAGTTCGCCGCCGAGCTGTTCCATGCGCTCACGCGCCGCGCGAATTTCCTCTTCGGCGAATTCGCGCATGGAGATGTCCGTCAGCAGTTCCTGCGCGGTGGCGGCGTCGTGCATGGCCTGGCGCCACAGCGCGTATTGTTCGACGACGGGCCCAAGCTCGGCGTGTTCGCGCGTGAGCTTGCGATATTGATCGAGGTTCGAGGTGATGTCCTCGCGGCTTAACAGATCGTTCAGTTCGGCCAGCCGTGTCGTCAGCTGGTCGAGCTTGCGTTGCATGCTCGTTTTCATCGGGCGGGTATCGGAGCGGGCTCCGGAAGGACAGCAACCAGGAAAATGGGCGGATGCCCGGGACAGAAGCATGTGGCGGGCCACTGCGAGGCCACCGGCGGGTGGCGCGGACGAGGCGGTGCGCGCCGCTAACGTTCCGAGGAACCGGAGTGTTTGTAGAAGCCGCCCATCAGTTCGATGAGCGTGTCGCGGTTTTCACCGCTCGCGCGGTTAAGCGCGTGAGTGGGACCGTGAATCAGCTTGTTGGTCAGCGCTTGCGAAAGCGCCTCGATCACCGCGGCAGGATCGTCGCCGCGCGCGAGCATTTTCTGCGCGCGTTCGACTTCGGCCCGGCGCAGCACGTCGGCTTGCGTATGCATGTGACGGATCACCGGCACGATGCTGCGCGCCTCGAGCCACTGCATGAAATTCTGCACGCGCGTTTCGATGATCGCTTCGGCCTGCGCAACCGCGGCCTGGCGCGACGCATTCCCTTCGCGGACAATCGCGCCGAGGTCGTCGACGGTATACAGAAACACGTCTTCCAGCTTGCCGACTTCCGGTTCGATGTCGCGCGGAACCGCCAGATCGACCATGAAGATCGGCCGATGGCGGCGCGCCTTGACCGCGCGCTCGACCGCGCCCAGGCCGATGATCGGCAACGTGGAAGCCGTGCACGATACGATGATGTCGAACTCGTGCATGCGCGTCGGCAAGTCCGACAGCGGAATGGCCCGGCCGTTGAAGCGCTCCGCGAGCCGCGTGCCGCGCTCCGCCGTGCGGTTCGCGACCACGAGTTCACGGGGCTGCTGCGCGGCGAAGTGCGTGGCGCACAGCTCGATCATTTCGCCGGCGCCGATGAACAGCACGCGCTGGTTCGACACCTTGTCGAAAATGCGCTGCGCGAGCCGCACGGCAGCGGCTGCCATCGAAACCGACTGCGCGCCGATCTCAGTCGTGCTGCGCACTTCTTTTGCGACGGCGAACGTGCGCTGGAACAACTGGTTCAGATAAGTGCCGAGCGCGCCTGCTTCGGACGCGGTGCGCACGGCGTCCTTCATTTGTCCGACGATTTGCGTTTCGCCGAGCACCATCGAATCGAGGCCCGAGGCGACGCGGAACGCGTGGCGCACGGCTTCCGACTGCGGCAGCGCGTAGACGTGCGGCGCGAGTTCCTCGATGGGCAGGTTGTGATACCGCGACAGCCATTGGATCGCGGCTTCGCGCGCGGCCTGGTCGTCGGTCGCGCAATAGAGTTCGGTGCGATTGCAGGTGGAGAGAATCGCCGCTTCAGGCGCCGAGCGGGCCGTGCCGCCGAGCCAGACGCTCTTGAAGGTGTCCAGTGCAGGCTTGATCTGTTCGAGCGGAAACGCCACGCGTTCGCGCAAGGCGACAGGCGCTGTGTGGTGATTGATTCCGATCGTTAAGAGCTGCATGCTGGGGAGCTATGGTTTAGCCCCATATTATAGCGTTTTCGCGATTCTTACTCGCTGCGCCTCGCACCCGCGCCGCTTATGCCGGCCATCAGGCCGATGCGGTAGCGCCTTCCGCCGAAAATGCGTCGAGCTGATAGCCGTAGCCGTACAGCGGCGCGAGCGAATAGCCATATTCCGGGCGCAATTCGAGCTTGGACCGCACGCGCGACGCGTGCGTGTCGACGGTGCGCGACTTTACGTCGCGGCGTCGTGCCCACACGGTTTCCATGATGTGCGCGCGCGACACGGGCCGCGACAGATTGGTGAACAGCAGCAGCGCGAAGCGGAACTCCTTCGGCGTCAGCGTGACCACGCGGTTGCGGAACGTGACGGCGAAGTTGGCGGCGTCGAACGTATAGCCGCGAATCACGTCGTGCCGTCGATTGGGCGGCCGGCGCAAGCCTGCGCGCCGCAGCAGCGCATCGACGCGCGCGAGCGTTTCGGGGCCGCGTACCGGCTTGGCGAGACAGTCGTCGGCGCCCGCGTGCAGCACGGCGACGATCTGGCTTTCGCGCGGCTCCGTCATCATCACGATGACCGGCAGGCTCGGCAGAACGGCTCGGGCACGCGCGATCACGTCTTCGGCGGAATGGTCGCCGGTCCAGTTTTCGGTAATCAGCAGATCGAAGAATTGGTCCGCGGCTTGCGCGAGGAACGGGGCGCTCGTGGCGAAGTGCTGACACACGTGGCCGCCGGCGAACATGAGCCGGGTGACCAACTGGGCGTGCCGCGGGTCCGGCTCGATAAGGGCGATTCGCATGCGCGCAATCCACTTGACGACGGCCAGGAACCAGGCTTTTCCGTAAGGCCTCCAGCTTGCCTAACATCACCCCGACCCCTAAACTCAACCGCTGTGCGGAAAGCGCCGTGCTGATTTTTTGAGAAGAGACAAAAATGCTAGCTGTCGTTGTGCCTCGCGCCCATGAGACAAATCCGAAACTGCGCGAGTCCATCCGCTGATGGGCTGGGCTGGAATCGTCGTACTCGGAGCCGCAATCGGCTTCGCGGGTTGGTGGTTGCATCCGCTGCGCCGCTTGAACAACGCCGGCCGCTCCGGCGGCTCGAAAGGCGCCCGCCTATGGGTGGCGCTGCTGGCCGGCGTGCTGGGCGCGATCGTCGCGCGCATGGCCGGCAATGTGACCGGTCTTTTCCATGACGGCGAGATACTGGAATGGCCTGTGTGCACGGCCGTCGCCATGATCGCCGTCGCCGTGACGGTCGGCTTGCTTTCCCGTCGATGAATACTTGCAGGTGACCTCCATGAATGCCCGACTTCCCCAAACTTCCTCCATCCCCGAACGGCTCGCCGGCTTGCGCAGCGCGATGGCGCGCGAAGGCGTCGCCGCTTACCTCGTGCCGTCCGCGGACCCGCATTTGTCCGAATATCTGCCGGGGCGTTGGCAGGGCCGCGAATGGCTGTCCGGCTTCACCGGCTCGGCGGGCACGCTGATCGTCACGGCCGACTTCGCGGGCGTCTGGACCGATAGCCGCTACTGGGAGCAGGCCAATGCGCAACTGGCCGGCAGCGGCGTTCAGCTCATGAAGATGACCGGCGGTCAGCAGACCGCGCCGCATTTCGAATGGCTCGCTGAAAACGTGGCGCCGGGCGGCACCGTCGGCGTGGACGGCGCCGTGCTCGGCGTGGCGGCGGCGCGGGCTCTGACTCAGGCGCTGACGGCGCGCGGCGTGAAGCTGCGCACCGACGTCGATCTGTTCGACGGCATCTGGCCGCAGCGCCCGTCGCTGCCCGATGCGGCGGTGTTCGAACACGCCGCGCCGCATGCAAGCGTCGCGCGTTCGGAAAAGCTCGCACAGGTCCGTCGCGCGATGGCGGAAAAGGGCGCGCAGTGGCACTTCATTTCCACGCTCGACGACCTTGCGTGGCTCTTCAATCTGCGCGGCGCCGACGTCAGCTTCAACCCGGTTTTCGTCGCGCACGCGTTGATCGGCGAACACGGCGCGTCGCTTTTCGTCTCCGACGGCAAGGTGCCGCCCGCGCTCGCCGAAGCGCTCGCGCGCGACGGCGTCAATGTCGAGCCCTACGCGAAAGCGGCCGATGCGCTCGCCGCGCTGCCCGCCGGCAGCACCTTGTTGATCGACCCGCGCCGCATCACGTACGGCTCGCTGCAATCGGTGCCGTCGACGGTGAAGGTGGTCGAGGCGGTCAATCCGTCCACCTTCTTCAAGTCGCGCAAGACCGAAGCCGAGGCGAAGCACGTGCGCGAGACGATGGAGCAGGACGGCGCGGCGCTCGCCGAATTCTTCGCGTGGTTCGAAAGCGCGCTCGGCCGCGAGACGATCACCGAGCTCACTATCGACGAACGTCTGACGGCCGCGCGCGCGCGTCGGCCGGGTTTCGTGTCGTTGAGCTTTGCGACCATTGCGGGCTTCAACGCGAACGGCGCGATGCCGCACTATCGCGCGACGCGGGAATCGCATTCGGTGATCGAGGGCAACGGCCTGTTGCTGATCGACTCCGGCGCGCAATATCTGAGCGGCACGACCGACATCACGCGCGTGGTGCCGATCGGCACGATCAGCGACGCACAGCGGCGCGATTTCACGATCGTGCTGAAGGGCACCATGGCGCTGTCGCGCGCGAAGTTTCCGCGCGGCATCCGCTCGCCGATGCTCGACGCCATCGCGCGCGCGCCGATCTGGGAAGCCGGTGCCGACTACGGTCACGGCACGGGCCACGGTGTCGGCTATTTCCTGAACGTTCACGAAGGCCCGCAAGTAATCGCGCACTACGCGCCGGCCGAACCGTGGACGGCGATGGAAGAAGGCATGATCACGTCGGTCGAACCGGGCGTCTACCGGCCAGGCAAGTGGGGTGTGCGGATCGAGAATCTGGTGCTGAACGTGCCTGCCGGTCAGACGGAATTCGGTGACTTCCTCGAGTTCGAAACGCTCACGCTGTGCCCGATCGACACGCGTTGCCTCGACTTGTCACTGCTGCGCGACGACGAACGCGCGTGGCTCAACAGCTATCACGAGACGGTGCGCACGCGCCTCGCGCCGCATGTTTCCGGCGACGCGAAGACGTGGCTCGAACTGCGCACGCAGCCTGTCTGAGCAGCAACCGTATAACGACGCATAACGACGTTTAACGACGCATAGCCACGGAGAGCGCATGGCCATCAAGGCAGTGGTGTTCGATTTTGGCGGCGTGCTGATCGACTGGAATCCCGAGTACCTGTACCGGCAACTGATTCCAGACGAAGCCGAGCGCCGCTGGTTTCTGACTCACGTGTGCTCGATGGATTGGGTGGTTCGCCAGGACGGCGGCCAGCCGATCGCCGAGGCCACGGCCGAACTCATCGCGCGGTTCCCCGATCACGAAGCGCTGATCCGCGCGTTTTACGAGCGCTGGCACGAAATGGTGGCCGGCGTGCTGGATGACGGCGTCGCGATCATGGAAAAGCTCGAGGCCGCCGAGGTGCCGCTCTTCGGCCTGACGAACTGGTCGGCCGAGACCTTTCCTTATGCGTGGGAAAACTACCCGGTGCTGCGGCGCTTTCGCGACATCATCGTGTCGGGGCGGGTAGGTCTGGTGAAGCCCGATCCGGCCATTTTCGCGGCGATGCTCGAGCGAATCCACGCGCAAATGCCGGGCATCGAGCCGTCCGAACTCGTCTTTATCGACGACAACCCGAAGAACGCCGCAGCCGCCACCGCGCTCGGCTGGTACGGCGTGCATCACATCAGCGCCGCGCAGACCGAAGCGAGGCTGCGCGAACTGGGGTTGCCGGTTTGACTAGACGCGCGTGGCAAACGCAGAGCGCTTGGGCGCATCCGCTCGCGCGCAGTGTTCGCCACGCGGTTTGATCCGCTCACTGCCCCAGCAAATTCTTCAACGCATTTCCCAGGCCTTTTACCGTTTCGCCCGCGCCTTTCGCCACGCCTTCCACGCTGACGCCCAGCGCTTTCGCGAAGCCAGCGGCGATGCGCGTCGTCAGCCCTTCCTGCACTGAAAATTTCGGGTCGCGCAAGTTGCCGTCGAGCACGAAGTGCAGCGTGATGTCGCCGTTGTGCGCCTTGAGCGCGGCAACCGCGGCCTTCGTCGGAATGGACATGAACGTGTCGAGCGGATTGCCGGTGTCCGCGAGTTGCAACTGATGAACCGTGATCGTGCCGGGCGCGTGCAACTGATAATTGCGCACCGACGACTCGATGCTCATGTCGATCGTGCCGCTTGTCACTTGCGCCTTCGCGCCGGCTTTCTTCACGAGATACGGATCGAGCATGACGACGTCGACGCCGCGCAGTGTGCTGGTCGTCTGCGAATCCTTGCTGGCGATTTTGATCCAGCCGCTGAACGTCACCGTGCCGGTGTGCGACGGCCCTTTGATCGAGCCTCTGACATTGACGTTGGTCGGCTCCGTGAGCGCGGGCAGACGAATGTTGTCGACGGTCGCGTTCGCGTCGCTCACCGTCACCTTGTAGGCCGGCGACCCGACCGTCATGTCGTAGAAATGAAAGCGGCCCTGCTCGAAACTGATGTGATCGACCTGCTTGTCGCGCGGCATCGAACTCGCTGATGCGGCACCTGCGTCGTCGTTAGTGCTGTTGACCGATTGACGCAGATTCGGCAGCAGACGGATCGTGCCGTTTTGCGTGCGCAGCACCGCCATGTCGAAACCGCGCACCGTCACGCTGCGGATATGCATGCGGTGCTGGAGTAGATCGCGGATGTCCGGCGTCAGGATGATCTCGTCCGCTCTCAACGGATCGCCGGCGGGCCAGCCAGGCGGCGGCTTCAACAGAACGTTGCTGAGATGCACGGAGGTCAAGCCGACGTCGATGCTTTGCGCGCTGCCAAGCGGACCGAGCGCCGCGACCACGCGCGCCTTCACTTCGCGCTGCGCGTATTGCAGCAGGCCGAATGCAATAACGACGAGCACGACCAGCACGCTGCTCGCGGCAACGATCCAGCGTTGGCTCTTCGACATTGCCATGCTTGTTCCCTCGTCACCGCAACGGTTTTGTTCCCGATGAACGCGCGCCAGCCAATACAAGTCGCGCGGACGACATATAGCACGCGCAACGGAGCAATGCGTGTGCCGTGTCGCATGTCGCCGATGTCTGGCGTAGGTGAAGGGTATCGAAGGAGGGTAGGGAGTTGCTGCGAAGAACGGTTGAGCGTGCGGCGCACGCACGCTGACCGTTTGCAAAACAGAGGGGATAACTGCGCCAAGTGCGGCCTGCTCGTCTTCCGACAAGCAGGCCGCTTTTCGCGCAGCTTCTGACGCGGTGAACCTTTAACGCCGTGTACCTTTAACGCCGCGTGAACCTTAACGCGTGATCGGCTTATACCGCAGACGCTTCGGACGCGCCGCTTCTTCACCCAGGCGTGCGCGCTTGTCCGCTTCATACTCCTGGTAATTACCGTCGAAGAACGTGATTTGCGAATCGCCTTCGAACGCGAGAATGTGCGTCGCGATCCGGTCGAGGAACCAGCGGTCGTGCGAAATCACCATCACCGAGCCGGCGAATTCGAGCAATGCGTCTTCGAGCGCGCGCAGCGTTTCGACGTCGAGATCGTTCGACGGTTCGTCGAGCAGCAGCACATTGCCGCCCGCAATCAACGTCTTCGCGAGATGCAGACGGCCGCGCTCGCCGCCCGACAGATTGCCGACCGTCTTCTGCTGATCGCCGCCCTTGAAGTTGAAGCGGCCAATGTAGGCACGCGACGGCGTCTCGTACTTGCCGACCGTCAGCACATCGGCGCCGCCGGAAATCTCTTCGAACACAGTCTTCGTCGAATCGAGCGCGTCGCGGCTCTGGTCGACGTAAGCGAGCTTCACCGTCGGTCCCATGACGATCTCGCCCGAATCCGGTTGTTCGCGGCCGGTCAGCATGCGGAACAGCGTCGACTTACCCGCGCCGTTCGGACCGATGATGCCGACAATCGCGCCCGCCGGCACCTTGAAGCTCACGTTGTCGAGCAGCAGACGGTCGCCATACGACTTGCTGACGTTCCTGAACTCGATCACTTCATTGCCGAGGCGGTCGCCGACCGGAATGAAGATTTCCTGCGTTTCATTGCGCTTCTGATAATCCTGGCTGTTCAGTTCCTCGAAGCGCGCAATACGCGCCTTCGACTTCGCCTGACGGCCCTTCGGATTCTGGCGCACCCATTCCAGTTCTTTCTTGATCGCCTTCTGACGCGCGGATTCCGACGCTTCTTCCTGCTTCAGGCGCTCTTCCTTCTGATCGAGCCAACTGCTGTAGTTGCCCTTCCACGGAATGCCGTGGCCGCGGTCGAGTTCGAGAATCCACTCGGCCGCGTTATCGAGGAAGTAGCGATCGTGCGTGACCGCGACGACGGTGCCCGGAAAGCGCGTGAGGAACTGTTCGAGCCAATCGACCGATTCCGCGTCGAGGTGGTTGGTCGGCTCGTCGAGCAGCAGCATGTCGGGCTTTTCGAGCAGCAGCTTGCACAGCGCGACGCGGCGCTTTTCGCCGCCCGACAGATGTTCGATTTTCGCGTCCCAGGCCGGCAGACGCAGCGCGTCGGCGGCGATCTCGATCTGCTGTTCGGCGCTGCCGCCGTCGGTGGTCGCGAGAATCGCTTCGTACTTCGCCTGCTCGGCGGCGAGCGCGTCGAAGTCCGCGTCGGGTTCCGCGTAGGCCGCGTAGATTTCATCGAGTTTCTTCTGCGCGTTGAACACGTCGCCGAGACCTTCTTCGACGGTTTCGCGCACCGTCTTGTTCGGATCGAGCTGCGGTTCCTGCGGCAGATAGCCGATGTTCAGATTCGGCATCGGCGTGGCTTCGCCTTCGATGTCCTTGTCCACGCCGGCCATGATGCGGATCAGCGTCGACTTGCCCGAGCCGTTCAGGCCGAGCAGGCCGATCTTCGCGCCGGGGAAAAACGACAGCGAGATGTCTTTCAGGATTTGACGCTTGGGCGGCACGATCTTGCCAACCCGGTTCATGGTGAAGACGTATTGGGCCATTTGCTTGTGTGCTTGATAGACGTTGACGACGCCGGCCGCGTTCGGGCGGGCAGCCGTGGGTGGATCGGTAATCGGTGTGTGCCGGGGCGGCGTCGAACACGCTGTCAGCGCAACGACGCGAGCACGCCGGGTGCAAATCGCATTGTACTTCGGCAGGGGAGTGCGGGCGGTAGCGCGGCTTGCGGCTTGTGTCAGTTCGCGCGCAGCGGCGGTGAAATCACAGCCAGCTTGCTACGCCGCCGTGCCGCGAGCAGGTGCCGCTGTGGTGCCGGCTGAAGCTGTAGGTGCCGTCGCGGCAGCGGGCGGTCGCGCCGTCGGGCGCCTTGCCTGAGAGTGAGCGGGCCGGCGCGTGTACCGTGTTGCCGTCGCGATTCGTGTAGGTGTTGTGATTGCTGAGGTCGGCTTCGTCGGGCGTTGTGCCTGGCGCGACGTACGCGAATGCCGGCGAGATGCTCAACGATAGCGTCAGCAACAGCGCAACCGATGCGCCACGGGCGGTTCTAAGACCAATACCTTGCATGGCGTTAGAGATCGTTCTTGTAGTTGTGAGTATTGTTATGAGGCGCTCAACTTAGTTCACCCGCCGGCCACTCGTCGAATCGAAGAAATGCAGATGACGCGCGGGCAACGCGACCTGCAATGCCTCGCCAGCCGCGGGCCGATGCGCGTGCGGCAAACGCACGGTCACGTCATGCTTGCCCCATCGTCCGTGCGCGAGATTGTCGGCACCGAGCAGCTCGCATGAATCGACGGTGAGCGTTGCGTGCGGCGCATCCGCTTGCCCCGGACTCATATGCTCCGGACGAATACCTAGCGTGTATTCACGCCCCTTGGCGATTTCGCCGCCGATCGACGCCACGCCCGTGAGCGGCAGTTGCGGCCCGTTGCCGGCGATGTCGAACGTGGAGCCGTCGTCCGACACGCGGCCTTGCAGCAGATTCATTCCCGGCGAGCCGATGAAGCCCGCGACGAACACCGTCGCCGGCCGTTCATAGACTTCGGTCGGTGCGCCGATCTGCTCGGCGTGGCCCTTGTTCATCACGATCACGCGTTGCGCGAGCGTCATCGCTTCGATCTGATCGTGCGTGACGTACAGGCTCGTCGTAGAGAGCCGCGCATGCAGACGCTGAATCTCGAGCCGCATTTGCACGCGCAGACGTGCGTCGAGATTCGACAACGGTTCGTCGAAGAGAAACACGGCCGGTTCTCGCACGATCGCGCGGCCCATTGCCACGCGCTGACGCTGCCCGCCCGACAGTTCGCGCGGCTTGCGCTGCAACAGCGCTTCCAGTTCGAGAATCTGCGCGGCGGCGTTCACGCGCTGCGCGATCTGCGCCCGCTCGACGCCCGCGATCTTCAGCGCATAGCCCATGTTTTCAGCCACGCTCATATGCGGATAGAGCGCGTAGTTCTGAAACACCATCGCGATGTTGCGGTCCTTCGGCTCGAGTTCGTTCACCACTTTGCCGGCGATCGAAATGCTGCCCTCGGAGATGCGCTCGAGTCCTGCCACCATCCGCAGCAACGTCGATTTGCCGCAACCGGACGGCCCGACCATCACGACGAATTCGCCGTCGTTCACATCGACGTCGATGCCGTGCAACACGAACTGTTTGCCGTCGTAGGTTTTTTTAACGCCTTGCAGTGTCAATGCAGCCATGCGGTTTTAGCCCTTCGTTTGCGTGTCTTTTGTCATTCGTGCGTGCTTGCCTCGTGCGCGGTTTGCGCCGCGCGGATCATTTCTCGGCATCCACGAGACCGCGCACGAACCAGCGCTGCATGGTCAGCACGACGGCGAGCGGCGGCAGCATCGCGAGCAGCGTGGCCGTCATCACGAGATGCCATTCGGTGGCCGTGTCGCCCGAAGCGATCATGCTCTTGATACCGACGACGGCGGTTGTCAGCGACTGCTGGCTCGTGATCAGAATCGGCCACAAATACTGGTTCCAGCCGTAAATAAACGTGATGACGAAGAGCGCCGCCATGTTCGTTTTCGACAGCGGCAACACGACGTCCCAGAAGAAACGCATCGCACCCGCGCCGTCGATGCGCGCCGCTTCCATCAACTCGTCGGGCAGCGTCATGAAGAACTGGCGAAACAGGAACGTGGCCGTTGCGGACGCAATCAGCGGCAACGTCAAACCGCTATACGTATTGCTCAGATTCATCGACGACACGACTTGCACGGTCGGGAAGATACGCACTTCGACCGGCAGCATCAGCGTGATGAAGATCAGCCAGAACGACAGGTTGCGAAACGGAAAGCGGAAGAACACGATCGCATACGCGGAGATCATCGACACGGCGATCTTGCCGATCGAAATGGCGAGCGCCATCACGAGGCTGTTGAACAGCATGCGGCCGAACGGCGCTGCCGCGTTGCCGCTGCCGTGCGCCCACACGGTCGCGATGTTGTCGAACAGATGCGAGCTCGGCACCAGCGACAGCGGCACGGTGAAGATCTGCTGTTCGTTCATGGTCGCCGCGCAGAACGCGACGTACACCGGAAACACGACCAGCACGACGCCGAGTATCAGCACCGCGTGGCAGAAGAGGTCGAAACCGCGGCGGTTCTCGATCATGAGTATTGAACCCTGCGTTCGATGAAGCGGAATTGCACGACCGTCAACGCGACGACGATCACCATCAGCACGACGGATTGCGCGCCCGAGCTGCCAATGTCGAGTCCCTGGAAACCTTCGGCGAAAATCTTGTAGATCAGCGTGCGCGTCGATTGAGCGGGGCCGCCGCCCGTCGCTGCGTCGATCACCGGGAAGGTGTCGAAGAACGCGTAAGTGATGTTGATGACCAGCAGGAAAAAGCTCGTCGGCGACAGCAGCGGTAGCGCGATGCCGAAGAAGCGTCGCACGGGACCGGCGCCGTCGATGGCCGCGGCTTCGATCAGCGAGCGCGGAATCGCCTGCAAGCCCGCGTAGAAGAACAGGAAGTTATAGCTGACCTGCTTCCACACCGACGCAAGCACGACAAGAAACATCGCTTGTCCCGCGTTCAAAGCGTGATTCCACACAATGCCTTGCTTCGCGAGCGCGAACGTCACGAGGCCGATGCTCGGGTTGAACAGAAACGACCACAGCACGGCGGCGATGGCCGGCGCGACTGCATACGGCCAGATCAGCAGCGTCTGATACGCCTTTGCGCCGCGCGTCACGCGGTCCGCGCACACCGCGAGCAGCAGCGAAATCACGAGGCCCGATACGGTGACGAGCGCGCAGAAAATAATCGTCGTGTTGAACGACGACAGGTAGAGCGGATCGGCGAAGAGCTGCTTGAAGTTCGCGAGCCCGACAAATTCGCTCGACGTGCCGAACGCGTCCTGACTTTGCGTGGATTGCCACAGCGCTTCGCCGGCGGGCCACAGAAAGAAGAGCGCCGTGATCGCGAGTTGCGGCGCGACGAGCAGATAGGGCAGCAGGCTGGTGCCGAAGCGGGAGCGCTTTTCCATCGAGGAATCTCAAGAGTTTTGCTGCAAGCGGGTTCCGGCGCGAGTGCGCCGGAACCGACGATGCCGACGCGGGAATTAACTGCCCGCTTTCTCGAAACGCCGCAGCAGTTCGTCGCCGCGCGAGACCGCCGAGTCGAGCGCCTGTTGCGGCGTCTTCTTTTCACCCCACACCTGCTCGAGCTCTTCGTCGATGATCGTGCGGATCTGCGGCATATTGCCAAGGCGCAAGCCCTTCGTGTACGGCAGCGGCGGCTTGTTGAGCATCTGCTTGATCGCCGTATCGCTGCCGGGATTCTTGTCGTAGAAGCCCTGTTGCTGCGTCAACTGATACGCGGCGGTCGTGACCGGCAAATAGCCGGTGTCCTGATGCCACTTCGCGGCGACTTCGGGCGAGCTCAGATACGACAGGAATTTCGCCACGCCCTTGTAGACGGCCGGGTCCTTGCCCGCCAGCACCCACAAGCTCGCTCCGCCGATAATCGCGTTCTGCGGCGCGCCCTTCACGTTCGCGTCGTAAGGCATCATGCCCGTGCCGAAGTTGAACTTCGCGTACTTCTTGATCGTGGCAAGCGAGCCCGACGAGTTCGTGATGATGCCGCAGTCGCCGCTATAGAACTTCGAGATCGGTTCGTCCTTGCGGCCAACGTACGTGAACGTGCCGTCTTTCTGCATGCTCTGCAGGAACTGGATGTGCGCGACCTGCAGCGGCTTGTTGAATTCGAGTTGCGCATCGGCGCCGTCAAAACCGTTGTTCTTCGATGCGAACGGCGCGCCGTGCCACGCGCTGTAGTTCTCCAACTGAATCCAGCTTTGCCAGCCCGACGAATAACCGCACGCCATGCCCGACGCTTTCAGCTTCTGCGCGTCGGCCTGAAGCTCGGCCCAGGTTTTCGGCGGCTGGTTCGGATCGAGACCGGCTTTCTTGAACGCGTCCTTGTTGTAATAGAGGACGGGCGTCGAGCTGTTGAAGGGCATCGAAATCAGATGGCCCGTTTTCGCGTCGCTGTAATAGCTTGCGATGGTCGGCACAAACGCCTTTTCGTCGAGCGGCACGCCGGCTTGCTTGAATACGTCCGAGACGGGAACGACGGCTTTTTTGGCCTGCATCATCGTCGCGGTGCCGACTTCGTACACTTGCAGGATGGACGGCGCGTTGCCGCTGCGATAAGCGGCGATGCCGGCCGCGAGCGTCTGGTCGTAAGTGCCCTTGAACACCGGCACGATCTTGTAGTCCGACTGCGACGCGTTGAACGCGTTGGCGATGTCGTTCAGACGTTCGCCCAACGCGGCTTCCATGGCGTGCCAGAACTGGATTTCAGTGGCGGCCTGGGCCGTCTGGCTCATGCCGACGGTGCCCACACTCAGTACAGCGGCGACGGAAAGCGAACGGAACAGCGGCTTGAAACTCATCGATTTGTCTCCTCATCGGAAGGTGCGCGAATGCGAATCGCGCGATTCTATTTGTGTTCGATGACAGTCCGGCGTCGGCCGGCGGATGCCGCAATTTAACATCGGCTGTGAGGAAACTGGAATAGCTGGGTTCTCTAATGCAAAAAGCCCGCGCGAGGCGGGCTTTTCAAAACGCCGGCGTGAGCCGCCAGGCGGTGCTGCGAATATTGCGGCTTTAAAGGCCTTACACGTTGAACAGGAAGTTCATCACATCCCCGTCGTGCACCACATATTCCTTGCCTTCCGCGCGCATCTTGCCGGCTTCTTTCGCGCCTTGCTCACCCTTGTAGGTGATGTAGTCGTTAAACGAAATGGTCTGCGCGCGGATAAAGCCGCGCTCGAAGTCGGTGTGAATCGCGCCCGCGGCTTGCGGCGCGGTATCGCCGACATGAATGGTCCACGCGCGCACTTCCTTCACGCCTGCGGTGAAGTAGGTTTGCAGGCCGAGTAGCTTGAAGCCCGCGCGAATCACGCGGTTCAGGCCCGGCTCTTCCATGCCCATGTCGGCGAGGAACACTTCCATGTCGGCTTCGTCGAGGTCGGCGATTTCCGCTTCAATTGCTGCGCACACCGCGACGACCGGCGCATTTTCCGACGCCGCGAACTTCGCGACCGCGTCCAGATGCGGATTATTCTGGAAGCCGTCTTCCTTGACGTTCGCCACATACATGGTCGGTTTCGCGGTGATCAGGCAGAACGGCTTAAGCGTCGCCTTCTCTTCGTCCGACAGATCGAGCGCGCGCACGGGCTTGGCCTGATCCAGTTGAGCGCGCACCTTTTCCAGCACGGCGGCGTTCTTGATGGCTTCCTTGTCGTTGCCCGACTTGGCGGCCTTCGAATAACGCGCGAGCGCTTTTTCAACCGTTGCCAGGTCGGCCAGCGCGAGTTCGGTGTTGATGACTTCGATGTCCGACAGCGGATCGATCTTGTTCGCGACGTGAATCACGTTCTCGTCTTCGAAGCAGCGCACGACGTGCGTGATCGCGTCCGTTTCGCGGATGTTGGCGAGGAACTGGTTGCCGAGACCTTCGCCCTTGCTTGCGCCCGCCACCAGACCGGCGATGTCGACGAATTCCACGACCGCCGGAAGGATGCGCTCGGGCTTGACGATTTCCGCGAGCGCCTTCAGGCGCGCGTCCGGCACTTCCACGATGCCGACGTTCGGCTCGATCGTGCAGAACGGATAGTTTTCGGCGGCGATGCCCGCCTTGGTCAGCGCATTGAACAGAGTGGACTTGCCGACGTTAGGCAAGCCGACGATGCCGCATTTGAGGCTCATGGAAATCCTTCAGTGATTCAGTAAATTGCGTGATGCGCTCGACGCCGTATTGCAGGATTCGTGAGCCTTCGGCTTGGGCCGGCAAGAAAAACGCAGCGGAGCGGGACACGACACCAGAGCGGGCGTTGGCTCGACGGTTCTGGGCGGTTTTGTCACGGAAAGCGTAATTGTAACCCGTCTTGTAACCCGTCCCACCGGCTCCTTGACGTGGCTTCAGGAAGCTGCGCGCCCGGTCCGTCCCCCACAACCCCCACGGCTATAATGCGCGGATGAACGCACACCATCAGACTTTCGATGCCGCGGTGATCGGCGGCGGGCTGGTCGGCAAGACCGCCGCGCTCGCGCTCACGCAAGGCGGACTGCGCGTCGCGCTGCTCGCGCAAGCCTGCGCGCCGCTGGCCGCCGGCGCTTCGTTCGACTCGCGGGTGTACGCGTTGTCGTCCAGTTCGCAGGCGCTGCTCGAGCGTTTGCGCGTGTGGCAGGCGCTGGATCTGTCGCGGCTTGGCCCCGTCTACGACATGCGGGTCTATGGCGACGCTCACGCGGAGCTGCATTTCTCCGCGTTTCAGGCGTCGGTGCCGCAACTGGCGTGGATCGTGGAGTCGTCGGTGATCGAGCGCGCGCTCGACGCGGCGTTGCGCTTTCAGCCGAATCTCACGTGGATCGACAGCCGCGCCCAGGCGCTCGATTTCACCGCCGAAAGCGCGAGCGTCGGTCTCGCGAACGGCAACGTGCTGGTGGCGGATCTCGTCGTCGGAGCGGACGGCGCGCATTCGTGGGTGCGCGCGCAGATCGGCTCGAAGATGAACCGGCGCGACTATCGGCAGACGGGCGTCGTCGCCAATTTCAAGGCGGAAAAGCCGCACGGCGAAACCGCGTTCCAATGGTTTAAAGACGGCGAAATCATTGCGCTGCTGCCTATGCCGGACGGCCACGTGTCGCTCGTCTGGTCGGCGCGCACCGAGCACGCCGAGCAACTGATCGCGCTCGATCCCGCGCAACTCGCGGCTGAAGTGGAGCGCGTGACGGGCGGGCAGCTCGGCGGACTCGATTGCGTGACGCCGGCGCAGGGTTTTCCGCTCGCGCTGCAGACCGTGGACCGCCTCGTCGCGCCGCGCGTGGCGCTGGTCGGCGACGCCGCGCATCTGATCCATCCGCTCGCGGGCCAGGGCATGAACCTGGGCCTGCGCGACGTCGCGGCGCTGGCCGATACGGTCGCAGGCAAGGAGTCGTTCCGCGATCTCGGCGACATGGTGCTGCTGCGGCGCTACGAACGCGCGCGCCGCGAAGACATTCGCGCGCTGATGATCGCCACCGACGGCCTGCAAAAACTCTTCTCGGTGCCCGGACCGTTGGCGAAGATCGTGCGCAATAGCGGGATGGCTTTCGTCGGCGCGCAGCCGTTCATCAAGCGCTGGCTGGTGTCGGCCGCGCTTGGCTGAAGCGGCCGTCGAACTCCCTTCAAAATGCCCGCGAAAACGCCCGCTGAAATACCGCGCGGCATTTGCGGCCGATGACACGGGTATCATGAACGCACAGAGGCGGTTCGCGTCAAACCGGCAACCTCGCAAAACGCCAACGCGTGCCCAATGCGCACGATTGAACCAGGAATTCAGCATGAAAAAAACCTTCCGCATGGCGGCTGCCGTGCTCGCGATTGCCGCTGTCACGATCGGCTGCTCCGCGCAGGCCGACCAGACCACCGACAAACTCAAGGCCACGCTGCAAACGCGTCTTGCCGACGTGACGATCAAGAGCGTGACGAAGTCGCCGATCGCCGGCCTTTACGAAGTGAACCTCGGCAGCCAGATCGTCTATAGCGACGCCAACGGCGACTATGTGCTGCTTGGCGACATGGTCGATACGAAGACGCGCAAGAATCTGACGGACGCGCGTCTGTCGGAGACCAATCGCATCGACTTCGCGAGCCTGCCGTTTGCGAACGCGGTCAAAGTGGTGAAGGGCAACGGCGCGCGCAAGATCGCCGTGTTCTCCGATCCGAACTGCCCGTACTGCAAGCAGCTCGAAACCACGCTGAAGTCGATCGACAACGTGACCGTCTACACCTTCCTGTATCCGGTTTTGTCGCCGGATTCGACCGCCAAGTCGAAGTCGATCTGGTGTTCGGCGGACCGCGCGAAAGCATGGGAATCGTGGATGCAGAACCATCAGGCGCCCACCGCCGCCGGCACCTGCGACACCGCCGCGATCGACAAGAATCTCGCGCTCGGCCACGCGATGAACGTGGAAGGCACGCCGACCGTGTTCCTCGCCGACGGCCGCCGCCTGCCCGGCGCCGTGCCGGCCGACCGGCTCGACAAGGAAATGGCCGCGGTGCACTGAGCACGCGGCTCACACCTGACAAAGGAGGCGCGAGAGGCGCCTCCTTTCGCATCAAGCTCCCAAACAATCACACAGAAAAATCCACTCGCCGCCGATGAAGCCGATCCGCTACACCATCGTTCCCAAGCAGCCCGCCGCCCATCTGTTCGAAGTCACCGTGACCGTCGCCGATCCCGATCCAGCCGGCCAGCGTTTCATGCTGCCCGTGTGGATTCCGGGCAGCTACATGGTCCGCGAGTTCGCGCGCAACATCGTCACGCTGCGCGCTTTCAACGACGCGGGCCGCAAGGTGCGCGTCGAGAAAACCGACAAGCACACGTGGCAGGCCGCGCCGGTGAAGGGCGCGCTGACGCTGCGCTACGAGGTCTATGCGTGGGATCTGTCGGTGCGCGCCGCGCATCTCGATGACACGACGGGTTTTTTCAACGGCACGAGCGTGTTCCTGGCGCCGCTCGGTCACGAGGACGCGCAATGCGTCGTCGACATTCAGAAGCCGCAGGGCGCGGCGTATCGCGGCTGGCGCGTCGCGACCGCGCTGCCGGAAGCGCGCGGCACCAAGCGCTATGGCTTCGGCGAATATCGCGCGCAGAATTACGATGAGCTGATCGACCATCCGGTGACGCTCGGCGAATTCGAACTCGCGACATTCAACGCGCACGGCGTGCCGCACGACGTCGTGATCGCTGGGCGCGTGATCGCGCTCGACATGGCGCGGCTTTGCGCGGACCTCAAGCGCATCTGCGAAGCGCAGATCGCGCTGTTCGAGCCGAAGTCGAAAAAAGCGCCGGTGGATCGCTATGTGTTCATGACGCAAGCCGTCACCGACGGTTATGGCGGGCTCGAACATCGCGCGTCGACGGCGCTCATCTGCAATCGCGGCGATCTGCCGGTGCAGGGCCGCGATGCGCTCACCGAAGGCTATCGGACTTACCTCGGCCTGTGCAGCCACGAATATTTCCACACGTGGAACGTGAAGCGCATCAAGCCGGCGGTGTTCGCGCCGTATGACCTTTCCGTCGAAAACTACACGTCGCTGCTGTGGCTGTTCGAAGGCTTCACCTCTTATTACGACGACCTGATTCTCGTGCGCAGCGGCCTGATTTCCGCCGACGATTACTTCGGCATGCTCGGCAAGGTGATCGGCGGCGTGCAGCGCGGCAGCGGGCGCACGAAGCAGACCGTCGCCGAAAGCTCGTTCGACGCGTGGGTCAAATACTATCGGCAGGACGAGAACGCGCCGAACGCGATCGTCAGCTATTACACAAAGGGCTCGCTCGTCGCGCTTTCCTTCGACCTGGCGATTCGTGCGCAAACCGGTCATCGCAAGTCGCTCGATGATGTGATGCGTCTGCTGTGGCAGCGCTTTGGCCGCGACTTCTATCGCGGCAAGCCGGTTGGCGTGGAGGAGGGCGAAGTCGAGGCGCTCATCGCCGAGGCGACCGGTGTGCAACTCGGTGAGCTGTTCGCGCAAGCCGTGCACGGCACGCGCGATCTGCCGCTGGAGACGTTGCTCGAACCGTTCGGTGTGACGATCGCGCCGGAGCCTGACAAGAACGGCAAGCCGTCGCTCGGCGCGCGTGTGCGCGGCGGCGCCGATTGCACGCTGGCCGCGGTCCACGAAGGCAGCGCAGCGCAGAAAGCCGGGCTCTCGGCCGGCGACGTGCTGATCGCGCTCGACGGCCTGCGCGTGACGGGCACGAATCTGGACGCGCTGCTCGCGCGCTATCAGCCGGGCGCGAAGGTCGAAGTGCACGCGTTTCGCCGCGACGAGCTGCGCACCGCGCAACTCAAGCTGGACGGGCCGGAAGTGTCGCGCTACAAGCTCGCCGCCACCGACAAGCGGCCCGCTGCCCGCAAGGCGCGCGAACGCTGGCTCGCAAGCTGATTGTAATTGTCGCCGGGTTTAATTGACGTGCTCAGCGGCGGATTGTTCTACCAGTGCAACAATCCGTCGCCGCGGGATGGCTTTTTCCGCAGTCGGTAAAAAAACACAATGACTCCACTCGCGCAAAACTGCGCGCCCACTACTGGAGTCACCATGACCACGATCCTGCAAATCAACTCGGCAGCCCGCTCGCAAGGCGCGAATTCCACGTTGCTCGTCAACGAACTGACCGAAAAGCTGCAACAGTCGAATCCGGGCGCACAAGTCGTCGTCCGCAACCTGCAAGCCGAACCGCTGCCGCACCTGGACGACGCTGTCCTCGGCGCGTTCTTCACGCCGGCCGACCAGCGGACCGCCGAGCAAGCGGCCATCGCCGCCCGCAGCGAAGCGCTGATCGCTGAACTGCAAGCCGCCGACATCGTCGTGATCGGTGCGCCGATGTACAACTTCGGCATCTCGTCGCAACTGAAGACGTACTTCGACTTCATCGCGCGCGCCGGCATCACGTTCAGCTATACCGCGAACGGTCCGCAAGGTCTGGTGACGGGCAAGAAGGTCTACGTCGTGTCGGCTCGCGGCGGCAAGTATGTCGGCACGCCGAACGACAGCCAGACCCCGTATCTGAAGAGCTTCCTCGGCTTCCTCGGCATGACCGACGTGAACTTCATCTACGCTGAAGGCCTGAACATGGGCCCGGACGCAGCGAGCGCCGCGCTGGCCGCCGCGCGCGAAGCGATTGCTGTTGCTTGAGGTTGAGATGTCGGCTTCGGGCCGACTGTTCGGGGCTGGTGACGCCGCTTGACTGCGGCGCCTGGTTTCTCGATGCAATTGGAAACGCCACGGGGTGTGAGCCACGTGGCGTTTTTGTTTTGGGCGGCGTGGGGCGTGAGAGCGACGGTAATGCCGAAGCCCGAAGCCGCGCCTACGCCAGCATCTGCGCCTGATCGGGCAAACGCCAGTCGATCGGTGTGCGGCCGTGCTGCACGAGATACTCGTTGGCCTTCGCGAAATGCCCGCAGCCGAGAAAACCGCGATGCGCCGACAACGGCGAAGGATGCGGCGCCTCCAGCACGTAATGCGATTTGCCGCCGAGCAGCGCGCGCTTGGCTTGCGCGTGCGCCCCCCACAGCATGAACACGAGATGCTCGTGGCGCATGGCCAGTTCGTGAATCAGCGTATCGGTGCATTTTTCCCAGCCGCGTTTCGCGTGGCTGGCCGCCGAATTGCGCTCGACCGTCAGCACGGTGTTCAGCAGCAGCACGCCTTGCTTGGCCCAGGTGTCGAGGCAACCGTGGCGCGGCGGCTCGTGGCCGAGGCTCGTCGCGATTTCCTTGAAGATGTTGCGCAGCGACGGCGGCGTGCGTACATTCGGCGCCACTGAAAACGCGAGCCCGTGCGCTTGCGGCGTGCCGCGATCTTCGCCGTGATACGGGTCCTGGCCGAGGATGACGACCTTCACATCATCGGGACTCGTGAGACGCAACGCGCGGAAGACGTCGGTGGGATAAACGGTTTTACCGGCCGCGCGCTCACCGTCGACGAAACGGCAAAGCGGCGCGTAGGCATCGCTTTCAATGAAGGGTTTCAGGTGCACGCGCCAGGCAGCCGGCAATGCGGCGAACTGCGCTTCGAGCGTGAGCGTGCCGTGGGCGTGTTGCTGCGATGACGACGGCGATGGCGTTTCGGTTGCGCCGGATGTGTCGCTCGCGGGCGCGGCAGCGTCGCCGAATAGCGAGGCCTGCGACGGCGTCGAGCGGGTACGTGATGAGGAAGTCATGGCGCAGAAGTGTCGCAGCAAATGCGGTGTGACTCAAGTTGAGGCGGATGCCAGCGTTGGCTACGTCAAGGCCCGCTTGGCCGGCGACGTATTCAACCCCTCACCCCGCCCGCAACCGATACCCGCGCTGCGCCTTGCTCACATTTTCCGGCGCAAGCCCCGCGACCTGCTTGCCGAGCTCGACAGAAAGCGCATGCAGCGCGGCTTCGTCGCCGGATTTCAGCTCAAGCTCGATCTCCGAAATCGGCGCGCGGCGCAGTTCGCTGTTCACTTCGGCGAGCACGTTGCCTTGATCGATCGCGGCTTCCACTTGCGAACCGTCGACGCTCACATTCCACAGCGTGCGCGTGAAATCCGTGCGAAACAGTTCGATCAACCGCGGCGCCGCTTCGCGCAACGCTTCGGCAGCGGCCGGCTCGTCGCACTCACGCAGCAGCGCATCGATTTCAAGCGCTTCGCCCGCGACCGGCATTTCCCATTCGTGACGGCTATGCAAACCATTGCTCGCGTTGCCCACCGTCTTGAAGGTTTGCAGCCAGCCGTCGGGCGTGTGACGCAAACGCAGCGCGCTCTTCGACGCTGCGAGCGCAAGTTGCGGCGTGTCGAAATAAATATTCGACAGCTTGATCGCGCGGCCTTCGTCGCCGGTGCGCGCGACGAACCACGCCGACGCCGCCTCGACTTGCGCCACCGGCAGCAGCAACTTGATTTCGCGTTCCATGCCCATGATCTGCTCCGCTATGTTCCGCCAGATGCCGTTAAACGCGACGCGTTGTCGTCACGCCGCGCCTGGAAAGAACATGCGCGCAAGCTCCACGCCCGGTTCGGCGGCGCGCATGAACGCCTCGCCGACGAGGAACGTGTTCACGTCCACCGCGCGTAGCCGCTCGACATCGGCGCGCGACAGAATGCCCGATTCGGTGACGACGATGCGGTCGTCGGGAATCGCGTCGAGCATGCCGATTGTCGTTTCGATCGACGTCTCGAACGTGCGCAAATTGCGATTGTTGATGCCGATCAGCGGCGTTTTTAGCGTGAGCGCCTGCGTCAACTCTTTGTCGTCGTGTACTTCGACCAACACTGCAAGACCGAGCGAATGCGCGAGCGCTTCGAGATCCTGCATTTCCGAAGTGTCGAGCGCGGCGGCGATCAGCAGGATCGCGTCGGCGCCCATCGCGCGTGCCTCGACGATCTGATACGGATCGACGATGAAATCCTTGCGCAGCACCGGCAACTGACAGGCGGCGCGCGCCTGCTCGAGATACGCGACGCTGCCCTGGAAGAACTGCACGTCGGTCAGCACGGACAGGCAAGCCGCGCCATGCTTTTCATACGAACGCGCGATTTGCGCCGGCACGAAGTCTTCGCGCAACACGCCTTTCGACGGGCTCGCTTTCTTCACTTCCGCGATCACCGCGGCGAGACCCGCCGCATGCTTCGCACGCAATGCGCCGACGAAATCGCGAAGGTCGCGCGACGACGCTTCGAGGCGCAGCTCTTCCAGCGGCGCGCTTTGTTCGGCCGCGCGGACTTCTTCGCGTTTGACCGCGATGATGCGGTCGAGGATGTCGCTCATAAGTGTCTCGTTACGTTGGTTGCTGCTAATCAGTGCTTGAATTCAGTGCTTGAATTGCTGCGTGAAGCGAATGAGTTCGTCGACTTTCGCGCGCGCCTTGCCGCTTGCAATGGCTTCGCGCGCAAGCTGAATACCGTCCGCAATCGACGATGCCACGTTCGCCGAATAGAGCGCCGTGCCCGCGTTCAGCGTGACGATCTCGCGCGCGACGCCCGGCTTGTTGTCGAGCGCCTCGAGCAGCATCGCTTTTGACTCAGCGGCATCCGCCACTTTCAGCGTGCGGTTCGACACCATCTGCATGCCGAAGTCTTCCGGATGAATCTCGTACTCGTGCACTTCGCCGTCGCGCAACTCGCCGACTTGCGTCGCTGCGCCGAGCGAGACTTCGTCCATGCCGTCCATACCGTACACCACGAGCACGTGCTTTGCGCCGAGGCGCTGCATCACGCGAACCTGAATGCCGACGAGGTCCGCATGGAACACGCCCATCAGTTGATTCGGCGCGCTGGCCGGGTTCGTCAACGGACCGAGAATGTTGAAGATGGTCCGCACGCCGAGTTCGCGGCGCACCGGCGCGATGTTCTTCATCGCAGGGTGATGATTCGGCGCGAACATGAAGCCCATGCCGGTTTCGGCAATCGACGCGGCCACTTGTTCCGGCTGCAAGTCGATATTCACGCCGAGCGCTTCGAGCACGTCTGCGCTGCCCGACTTGCTCGACACGCCGCGATTGCCGTGCTTCGCGACTTTCGCGCCCGCCGCCGCCGACACGAACATGGTCGCCGTGGAAATGTTGAAGGTGTGCGAACCGTCGCCGCCGGTGCCGACGATATCGACGAAGTTCGAGTTGTCCTGCACCTCGACGTGCCGGGCAAATTCACGCATCACCGTGGCGGCTGCGGTGATTTCGCCGATGGTCTCTTTTTTGACGCGCAAGCCGGTGATGATCGCGGCCGACATCACGGGCGACAGCTCGCCGCGCATGATGAGCCGCATCAAATGCAGCATTTCGTCGTGGAAAATCTCGCGGTGCTCGATGGTTCGTTGCAGCGCTTCCTGCGGCGTGATGGTCATGATGTTGTCTCGCTTCATCAGGCGGTGCGTTGGGCCGTCTTCGCTTTCGACTGCTTCACGAAGTTTTCGAGCAATGCGTGACCGTGTTCCGACAAGATCGATTCCGGATGGAACTGCACGCCTTCGACGGCAAGCTCCTTGTGACGCACGCCCATGATCTCGCCGTCGTCGGTCCATGCGGACACTTCGAGGCAATCGGGCAGCGACTCGCGTTCGATCGCGAGCGAGTGATAGCGCGTCACGACGAAATGCTTCGGCAGGTCGGCGAATACGCCTTTGCAGTCGGTTTCGATCGTGCTGACCTTGCCGTGCATGATGGTTTGCGCGCGCACCACGCGTCCGCCGAATGCTTCGCCAATCGCCTGATGGCCGAGGCACACGCCGAGAATCGGCGTCTTGCCGGAGAACTCGCGCAGCACGTCGAGCGTGATGCCCGCGTGTTGCGGATTGCTCGGGCCGGGCGACAGGCAGATGCGCTCGGGGTTGAGCTTCGCGATTTCGTCGAGTGTGATTTCGTCGTTCCGATAGGTGCGGACGTCTTCGCCGAGTTCGCCGAAGTACTGCACCAGGTTGTAGGTGAACGAGTCGTAGTTGTCGATCATGAGCAGCATGGTGTGTCTCCGGTCAGAAGTCGCTATCGAGGCCGTCTTGAACCTGTTCGGCCGCGCGCAACACGGCGCGCGCCTTGTTCTCGGTCTCTTGCCATTCGGATTCGGGCACCGAATCCGCGACGACACCCGCTGCCGCCTGCACATACAGATTGCCGTTCGCGATCACGCCGGTGCGGATCGTGATGGCGAGATCCATTTCGCCGGTGAACGACAGGTAGCCCACGGCGCCGCCGTACAGGCCGCGCTTCACGGGTTCGAGTTCGTCGATCAGTTCCATCGCGCGAACTTTCGGCGCACCCGACAGCGTGCCGGCCGGGAAGGTGGCGCGCAGCACGTCGAAATTGGTCGTGCCGGGCTTGAGCTTGCCTTCCACCGAACTCACGATGTGCTGCACATGCGAGTACTTTTCGATGACCATCTTGTCGGTCACGATCACCGAGCCGATCTGCGCGATGCGGCCCACGTCGTTGCGCGCGAGGTCGATCAGCATCACGTGTTCGGCGATTTCCTTCGGGTCGTTCAGCAGTTCGGTGGCGAGTTCGGCGTCGCGCTCGGGCGTATTGCCGCGCGGACGCGTGCCGGCGAGCGGCCGAATCGTCACGATACGATCTTCGCCGCGCTTTTCCTGGCGCACCAGAATTTCCGGCGATGCACCGACCACATGAAACTCGCCGAAGTTGTAGTAGTACATGTACGGCGACGGATTCAGCGACCGCAGCGCGCGATACAGCGACAGCGGATTGTCGCGATACGGCTTCGTCAGACGCTGGCCGACCTGCACCTGCATCAGTTCGCCTGCGGCAATGTACTCCTTGGCCTTGCGCACGGCGGCAAGGTAATCGTCTTTAGCGAACTCGCGATACGTCTCGGTGCGCACGCTCGCCGACGTGACCGGCGGCTCGACCGTCGAGCGCAAACGCTGGCGCAATTCGCGCAGACGCTGCTTTGCTTTCGTGTATGCCTCGGGTTGCGTCGGATCGGCGTAGATCACGAGGTACAGCTTGCCCGCGAGATTGTCGATCACAGCGACTTCTTCTGTCAGAAGCAACTGAATGTCCGGCAGATTCAGATCGTCTTTCGGTGCGGTGTGCGCGAGCTTTTTCTCGATGTAACGCACCGCGTCGTAGCCGAAATAACCGGCGAGTCCACCGGCAAAACGCGGCAAACCCGGACGCTGCGCGACCTTGAAACGGCCCTGGAATTGCTGGATGAACTCGAGCGGATCGCCTTCGTGCGTTTCGACGACCTTGCCGTCGCGCACGACTTCCGACACGCCATTGCGAGTGCGCAACAACGTACGCGCCGGCAGGCCGATGAACGAATAGCGCCCGAAGCGCTCGCCGCCCACCACGGATTCCAGCAGGAACGAGTTAGCGCCGTTGCGCTCGGTCTGCGCCAGTTTCAGATACAGCGAGAGCGGCGTTTCGAGATCGGCGAGCGCCTCGGCGATCAGCGGAATGCGGTTGAAGCCCTCGTTGGCGAGGGACTGGAATTCGAGTTCGGTCATGTTCCGATCCTGTTCGTAGGTCCGGCGGCAGCGTGCGTCGGACAAAGCGGGGCATGCGCAGCCGGTCAGCCGTTCATTCGACATTGACGATGATGAACCGACCGGCGCGATTTTCCCATCGACGCAAGCACGGAGTTCCGGCGCGCAGTTGTACTTTGCAAGTACACGCGGGCCGAATCAGGCGATGCAGCGAAACGAGACGATGGAAAAACGCGTGAGCGCAGCGAAGTAAAAAACGGTTGCCGAAGACGAGCTTCAGCGTACCTCAGGCGAGGTTAGCGCGACCAGCGACGCCAGGGCCAAGCTCCCCGGTCGATGCTAATCAGACTCCGTTTTTTATTCAGAAACATGAGGATGAAGGACTTTTCAAGTCGTGGAATGGTGCGCTGCGATCGCCTTGGCGGCGTCCAGCAGCGAGGCAACTATACCATCGGATTTTATTGTTTGTATAGCTTGGCCGTGGTTGTAGCCGTAGGGCACCGTGAGCGTCGACATGCCCGCCGCGCGGCCCGCCAGCGCGTCGTTTTCCGAATCGCCGATGGCCACCGTGGCGCGCGGTTCGACGCCCAGTTGCGCGGCGGCCGTGAGCATGGGCAGCGGGTCCGGCTTCTTTTTTGGCAGACTGTCGCCGCCGAGCACGACGCTGAAATATTGCGCGAGCCTGTATTGTTCCAGCAGTTCGACCGCGAAGCGATGCGGCTTGTTGGTGACGCACGCGAGCTTGAGGCCCGCGTCGCGCAGGGCCGCGAGGCCGGCTTCGACGTCGGGATAAAGACGCGTGTGCAAGCCGTTGATTTTTGCGTACTCCGCCTGATAGATGGCGAGCGCTTCGTCGAAACGGTCTTGCGCGTGCTCCGCTTCGAAGCGCGGCGCGAGCACGCTGCGGATCAGATGCTCAGAGCCCTTGCCGACATAGCCGACCACTTCCTCGCGCGAGGTCTCCTCGGCGTCGAGTTGCGCGAGCATGCCGTTCAGGCCCGCGGTGAAGTCGTCGGCGGTGTCGATCATCGTGCCGTCGAGGTCGATGATCGCGGCTTGCAGGCGGGAGCCGGTGAAGGTCGGGGCGGGGAAGGTGGACGTCATCGGGCGCGGTTTCAGTGCTGAATGTTGGCGAGCGCGGCGCGCATCTTGTCGATCACGACCTTGTGGTCCGGCTGGCCGAAGATCGCCGAGCCCGCGACGAATGTATCGGCGCCGGCGGCGGCGATTTCCGCGATGTTGTCGACCTTCACGCCGCCGTCCACTTCCAGATGAATCTCGCGGCCGGTGCGCTCCTTGTACGCGTCGATCCGTTTGCGCGCCTCGCGCAGCTTGTTAAGCGCTTCGGGAATGAACGACTGGCCGCCGAAGCCCGGATTCACCGACATGATCAGCACGAGATCGAGCTTGTCCATCACGTGATCGAGATAATTCAGCGAGGTGGCCGGGTTGAACACGAGGCCGGCCTTGCAGCCGTGATCGCGGATCAGCGACAGCGTGCGGTCGATGTGGTCCGAGCCTTCCGGGTGAAAGCTGATCAGATTCGCGCCCGCCTTCGCGAAGTCCGGCACGATGCGGTCGACCGGACGCACCATCAGATGCACGTCGATGGGCACGCCGACATGCGGACGAATGGCTTCGCACACGAGCGGACCGATGGTCAGGTTCGGCACGTAGTGGTTGTCCATGACGTCGAAATGGATCCAGTCGGCGCCGGCGGCGACGACATTGCGGACTTCTTCGCCGAGGCGGGCGAAGTCGGCGGAGAGAATGCTGGGAGCGATGCGGAATTGCGTCATGGCGGCGGGCGGAGGCAAGCGGAAAAGCGCCATTTTACCGTTTTGTGCGCGTGGCCAGCGGCTGGACGGCGGCGTGGCGTTGCGTCGGTGCTCTGGTGTGCCGCTGCGCGTCGTGGTCCCTGGAACAGGCAGCCGTCGCGCTTTTTCGGCTTCCAGGCGCGAAACGGGTGTGGCGCCTGCGCCCTTCGCGCCCTAAGCGTGCTTGTCCAGAAGATATGTCCGGTTGCGGGCGCCTCGCGCATGACGCAGAATGCCAAACCATGGCGCTGCGTCGCCAATGGGCCGTGAAGCCGTTGGCGCTCGGGCCTTCCAGCGATCTTGTCGCCCCCGTTTCAGCAGATTGGAATCAGGATGAGCCAGTATGAATTCAGCGTGTCGGCGCAGGTGCAGTTCCTGCCCGAAGAATCGGACCCGGAGCGCCGCCAGTACGCGTTCGCTTATACGCTGACCATCCGCAACACCGGTCAGGTGCCCGCGCAATTGATCGCGCGGCATTGGGTGATCACGGACAGCGAAAAGACCGTGCAGGAAGTGAAGGGCCTCGGCGTGGTGGGGCACCAGCCGCTGCTCAAACCCGGCGAGCAGTTCGAATATACGAGTTGGGCGGTTATCGCCACACCGGTCGGCACGATGCGGGGCGAGTACTTCTGCGTGGCTGAGGACGGCGAGCGTTTCGACGCGCCCGTGCCGGAGTTCATTCTGCGCATGCCGCGTACGTTGCATTGAACCGTGAGCGCCTCGCGCGGTCTTTAACGGTTCGATATAGCAGGTTCGATAAGCGGTTCGATAACGATCGATGCGCGCGGTGCAATGCGTGAATCGGCGCCGCGTCAGTGCGGTTTTTGTGGCGTCTTCGTTTCCCGGCTGTCGGCGCGCGCTGCTTTCTTTTTACCGGACGACGTCCACACGACGATGAACACGAGCAGGAACAGCGCCAGAAGCGATTCCAGCGCGAAGACAAGCATTGGGTATTCGTCGAATAGATCAGACATGGCGGTTTCCATCAAGAACGAACATTGTATGCGTTTTGTCGGCGCGGCCGGAGCCTGGCTCGGCGCGCTTTCGATGGCGGCCATACTCGCCGCCTGCGGCGGCGGCGGCGCGGTGCGGCCAGTCGCTTCGCCACCCACGGGGGCCGCGATCATCCCCGGCCAGATCGCGGCGACGCGGCTTACGGCGGTAGCGTGGCAGCAGGTTCCGGGCTGGCAGGACGATTCGCTGATCGGCGCGACAGCCGCCTTGCGGCAAAATTGTCTGAGGCTCGCGCGTCAGGCGAACTGGGCACGCGCCTGTGCGGCAGCGGCGCAGCTTGACGATCTCGACGTGACCGGCGCCCGGGCTTTTTTTGAAGCCTATTTCACGCCCTTCCAGCTCGCGAACAACGACGGCACGCTCGACGGTCTCGTCACCGGTTACTACGAGCCGTTATTGCGCGGCTCGCGCACGCGGCATGGTGTTTATCAGACGGCGCTGTATCGTTGGCCGTCGAGTTATCGCCCTGGCGCCGCGTTGCCGCCGCGCGCGCAACTCGAACGGACGGGCGTGCTGAACGGCAACGAGCTTGTCTGGGTCGACGACCCCATCGAAGCATTTTTCCTGCAAGTGCAAGGCTCGGGCCGGATCGTGATGGAAGACGGCAGCGTGATGCGCGTCGGCTTCGGCGGCACGAACAACCAGCCGTACAAATCCATCGGACGGTGGCTGCTGGATCGCGGCGAGCTCACGCCTGCGCAAGCCACGATGCAAGGCATCAAGGCCTGGGCGCGCGCGAACCCGAATCGTGTGGATGCGCTGCTCGATACCAATCCGCGCTTCGTGTTTTTCCGCGAAATGCCGTCGGTGGAAAGCATGGCGAAGGGCACCGCCGATGGTCCGATCGGCGCGCTCGGCGTGCCGTTGACGCCGGAGCGCTCGATCGCCGTCGATCCCACCTCGATTCCGCTCGGCACGCCGGTGTTTTTGCAGACCACGAGGCCGCTGACGAATTCGCCGATGAACCGTCTGGTGTTTGCGCAGGACACGGGCTCGGCGATCAAGGGTGGTGTGCGCGCCGACTACTTCTGGGGTCTCGGCGATGACGCAGGGGATCTCGCTGGCAAGATGAAGCAGGGCGGTCGGATGTGGGTGCTGTTGCCGAATTCTTGAAGGTGGTCTCGGGCGCGTCTGGGGCTTCTGGCGGCCGTGAGTGTCGCTGCGGGGCATTGGGTGTGGCTTGTGGCCGGTTTACCGCAGACGCACGCACAAGCGCTGGTGCTGAAACCGTTGCCGGCGTTTGTGGGGCTGTTCGTCTTGGGCGGCGCGGTATTGGTGGCATGAGAGCCACTGGAGCCACTAAGGCCACCAGCGGCGTTAGCGCCAAATTTTCGCGCGCCCATTTGCAGGGCGCCTGCAACTTCTTCCGGCCTTACAACCCCGACTTGCGCTTGTCGACTACGCGCCTCGCCTTCCCCACCGAACGTTCGATTCCATTCACCGCCAGCACATTCACCACCGCGCTAACGCCGATCAGCGCCTTGATGTCATAGGCCAGCGCCTGCTTCGCCAGATTGAGCGCGGCAGTGTCGGGCGCGGTTTCGGGACACGGTTCGACGTTTAGCGTCAACACGTCGAGCGGACCTTCCCTGGTCAGCACGATCTGATAGTGAGGCGCGAGAGTGTGCTGCTTGAGCAGCAGTTCCTCGATCTGCGTCGGGAACACGTTAACGCCGCGCACGATCATCATGTCGTCCGAGCGGCCGGTGATTTTTTCCATGCGGCGCATCGTGCGGGCGCTGCCTGGCAGCAGGCGCGTGAGGTCGCGCGTGCGGTAACGAATGATCGGCAACGCTTCCTTGGTGAGCGACGTAAACACCAGCTCACCGAGTTCTCCGTCCGGAAGAACTTCGCCCGTTTCCGGGTCGATGATCTCGGGGTAGAAATGGTCTTCCCAGATCGTCGGGCCGTCTTTCGTTTCAACGCATTCCGACGCCACGCCTGGTCCCATCACTTCCGACAGACCGTAAATGTCGACCGCGTCGATGCCCATGCGCTTTTCGATCGCCTGACGCATGTCGTTGGTCCACGGCTCCGCGCCGAAGATGCCGATGCGCAGCGAGCAACCGGCAGGGTCGATGCCCTGGCGCTCCAACTCGTCGGCGATCGACAGCATGTAGCTCGGCGTCACCATGATGATGTCGGGCCGGAAGTCCTGGATCAATTGCACCTGCTTTTCTGTCTGGCCGCCGCCGAACGGAATAACGGTGAGGCCCGCACGCTCCGCGCCGTAGTGCGCGCCGAGACCGCCAGTGAAGAGGCCGTAACCATAGCTCACATGCACCTTGTCGCCAGGCTTGGCGCCGGCCGCGCGGATCGAGCGCGCGACGAGATTCGCCCACGTGTCGATATCGCGAGCGGTGTAGCCCACCACAGTCGGCTTGCCCGTCGTACCCGACGAAGCGTGAATCCGCGAGATTCGTTCCTGCGGCACGGCGAACATCCCGAACGGGTAGTTGTCGCGCAAGTCCTTCTTGGTCGTGAACGGGAAGCGTGCAAGGTCCGCAAGCGTCGTCAGGTCGTTCGGATGAATGCCCGCTTCGTCGAACTTGCGACGATAGACCGGCGAGTTTTCGTAAGCGTGGTTCAGGGACCACTTGAGCCGTTCAAGCTGGAGCGCCGCAAGTTCGTCGCGGCTGGCGGTCTCGATAGGATCGAGCGGAAGGGCGGGGCTCATCGAATGTCTCCTTACTGCCTCAATGCTGGGTCTGTTATAGATTGCGCTCGCGCGTAAAACTTCGAACGGCGGCGCTGAAACTGCGGACGGCCGCCATTGCGGTGAATTGCTGGCCGGTCTCACCGCTCACGACTGTCACGGACTGGCGACTCTCGCGTGGAGCGCTTGCCGTGTGCCTTTTGTTTTGGCTGGTCTTTTCGCTCTGCGCTGCGGATGCTGTAGCGCTTCGCGTTACTCCGGTCCCGTGTGCGATGGTGTCTGCGGAATCACGCTGCCCTTGATTTGCGCCGATTTGCCGCGAAACATTGCCACCGTATCGCCGGCGCGATTGGTCACGCGAATATCGTAGATGCCGGTTCGGCCGTTCAATGTCTGTTCGACCGCTTCTGCGGTGAGCACATCGCCGCCATGCACAGGACGCAGGAACTCGATCGAGCAGCCGGATGCCACCGTATTGACGTTGCGCGAGTTGCACGCAAACGCAAAGCTCGAATCAGCGAGCGTGAATATCAGGCCGCCATGACAAATCTGATGGCCGTTCAGAAAGTCTTCGCGCACAGCCATTCGCAGACGCGCATACCCGGCGCGCACTTCCACGATCTCGAGGCCGAGCGCGCGGCTGCACGCATCGTTTTCATACATCGCGGCGGCGGTTGCGCGGGCCAGTTCGTCGGGCGTCATTTCCGCGGGATAGAGAGGTTGCGTCGACATATCAGCGGCCCTCGAAGCGCGGCGCGCGCTTTTCGACGAAGGCGCGAACGCCTTCCGCATAGTCGTGTGACGCACCCAGCTCGCGTTGCAGGTCGCGTTCAAGGTCGAGTTGCTGATCGACCGTTTGTGTGGCGCCGGCACGCATGGCGCGCTTGATCCCGGCGATCGCGCGCGTGGGTTGCTGCGCGAGTTGTGCCGCCAGGGTGGCCGCGGCTGCCGCGAGTTCCTGATCGTCGACCGCTTGCCAGATGAGGCCCCAGCTTTCGGCTTTCTCCGCGCTGAGTTTGTCGCCGGTGATGGCAAGTCCCAACGCGCGCGCCATGCCGACGCGCTGCGGCAAGAACCACGTGCCGCCCGAATCCGGCACGAGGCCGATCTTCACGAAAGCCTGAATAAAGCTGGCGGAACGCGCCGCGAGCACGATGTCGCACGCGAGCGCGAGATTCGCGCCGGCGCCCGCAGCCGTGCCGTTGACAGCCGCAATCACCGGCAACGGCAATGCTTGCAGGCGGCGAATCAGAGGATTGAAATGCGCGTCGATCAGGTCGCCGAGATCTGTCATCGCGCCGGGCGTGAAATCCAGATCGGCGAGGTCCTGTCCTGCACAGAAACCGCGGCCCGAGCCGGTCAGAATGAGCGCGCGCGCGCCGGACTTTTCTACTTCGCCGAGCGCCGCCGCCAGTTCCTCATGCATCGCGCGGGTGAAGCTGTTCAGCTTGTCGGGGCGGCTCAGCGTGATGGTGGCTACGCGGCTCGACGTGTCGATGTCGAGGCGGATCGCTTCATACGACATTGGGTGTCTCCTCAAAGTCTCGTTCGCGGAACTGCAGTGCCTATTTCACAGCCTTTCGATGACGAGTGCGATGCCTTGGCCCACGCCGATGCACATCGTGCAAAGCGCGAAGCGTCCGTTGCAGCGTTCCAGTTGGTACAGCGCAGTCGTGATAAGGCGCGCACCGGATGCGCCGAGCGGATGTCCGAGTGCGATCGCTCCGCCGTTGGGATTGACGCGCGGATCGTCGTCGCGCAGGCCGAGCGTGCGCAAAACCGCGAGTCCTTGCGACGCGAACGCCTCGTTCAGCTCGATCACGTCGAACTGCTCGAGCTTCATGCCGAGTTGCCTGAGCAGCTTTTGCGTGGCCGGCGCGGGACCGATACCCATGATGCGCGGCTCGACGCCCGCCGTCGCCATGCTCACCACGCGCGCGCGGCGACGCAGACCGTACTGGTCGGCCGCCTGCTGGTTCGCGAGCAGTAGGGCGCAGGCGCCGTCGTTCACACCCGATGCATTGCCGGCAGTCACACTGCCGTCCGGACGAACGACACCCTTGAGCCTCGCCAGGCTTTCGAGCGACGTCTCGCGCGGATGCTCGTCAAGCGTCACACGAATCGGATCGCCTTTTTTCTGCGCGATTTCCACACCGACAATTTCCTGCGCCAGCGTGCCGTCCTGCTGCGCGCGCGCGGCCTTCTGCTGGCTCGCCAACGCGAACGCGTCCTGATCGGCGCGGCTGATTCCGAACTCGACGGCCACGTTCTCCGCGGTTTCCGGCATCGAATCGACGCCGTACTGTCGCTTCATTAGCGGATTGACGAAGCGCCAGCCAATCGTCGTGTCGTAGATATCCGCTTGCCGAGCAAACGCGCTCGCCGCCTTGCCCATCACGAACGGCGCGCGAGTCATGCTTTCGACGCCGCCAGCGATCATCAGGCGGGCTTCGCCTGCCTTGATGGCGCGCGCTGCTGTTCCGACGGCGTCCATGCCCGAGCCGCACAGACGGTTGATCGTGGAACCGGGGACGTCGGTAGGCAACCCCGCGAGCAATGCCGACATGCGCGCTACGTTGCGATTGTCTTCGCCGGCCTGATTGGCGCAACCGTAGATCACGTCGTCCACGGCGCGCCAGTCCACGCCGGCATTGCGCTCGATCAGTGCCTTGATCGGCACGGCGCCGAGGTCGTCGGCCCGCACGTCTTTCAGGGCGCCGCCGTAACGGCCGATGGGGGTGCGAATCGCGTCGCAGATAAAGGCGTCGTTCATATCCGTTCCTGCTGAGGCGGACCGGCGTTCAATGCCGATCCGATGTCATGTTAGTTGGCGCGCACGGCGTGGTCCATTCGGCCAAAAGGCATAGGACGATCGACGTGCTTTCGTCTTATGACTTTCAGCCAGCTACCGCTGGGGCCGCTTTCGGTTCAACATGAACGCGGCTTTGGACTACGCGGAAGCGATTGGCGACGAAGGCCGCGTCGGTGAGCGCCGCGTTGGCCGCGGGGTTGGCGCCCGTGCCGTGGAAGTCGGAGAACGCTGCCGACTGATTCACGAACACACCGCCCGTCAGGTTGATCGACAAAGCGACGCCGCCGCGGAGCGACGCCTCGTGCGCGTCGTCGAGCACGGCGTCGTCGGTGCTGTAGACGGACAGCGTTAGTGCACCGTGGTCGGCCGCGATCGCGCCAGCAAGTTCGAGAGACTGCGCAGTCGAGTCGGTAGCGATCACGAACGAGATCGGACCGAACCATTCCCTCGTGAACTGCGCGCGGTCGGTTGCGGCGTCGAACTGCACGAGCAGCGGCGTGCGCACGCGGGCAACCGGAAAGGCCGGATGCTCGAGCGCTTGGCTTTCGACCAGAACACGGCCGAGTTTCGTCGCTTCGTCGATGCGCTGGGTGACGCCTTCGTTTTGAATGGCGCCGAGGAGTTCGACTGCGCGAGCGGGGTCCGCGACGAGTTTTTGCACGGCGCCGGCGATTGCCTGCGCGACTTCGTCAAACGTGAGCGCACCTTCTGCAGTACGGATGCCGCCGCGCGGCACGTAGATGTTTTGTGGCGCTGTGCACATCTGCCCGGAGTAGAGCGCGAGCGAGAACGCGATGTTGCGGGCGGCGGCTTTGATGTCGTCCACCGAGTCGATCACGATCTGGTTCACGCCGGCTTTTTCGGTGTAGACCTGCGCCTGGTGCGCGTTGCGCTCGAGCCAGGTGCCGTTTTGCGTGCTGCCTGTGAAGTCGATCAGCTTGATCTCGGGGCGCACGGCGAGGCTTTGGACAATCGCGCCGTCGTTCGGCTCAGTGGCGAGCAGCGTGACGACGTTCGGGTCGAAGCCGGCCTCGCGTAGAACGTCGCGCGCAATTCGCACCGTTATGGCGAGCGGCAGAATCGCGCCCGGATGCGGCTTGACGATCACGGCGTTGCCCGTCGCGAGGTCGGCGAAAAGGCCCGGATAGCCGTTCCATGTCGGAAACGTGCAGCAGCCGAGTACCAGACCAGTGCCGCGGGGCACGATGGTGTAGCGCTTGTGCATGGCGAGCGGCGGGTTCTTGCCTTGCGGTTTTTCCCAGTGAGCGTCGGCGGGAATGCGGCGCAACTGGTCCCACGCATACACGACGGCTTCCAGTGCCCGGTCTTGCGCGTGTGGCCCGCCTGCCTGGAAGGCCATCATGAAGGCCTGGCCGGTCGTGTGCATTACGCTGTAACCGATCTCGAAGCTCGCGCGATTAAGCCGTGCCAGGATTTCGAGCGATACGCCAACCCAGGCCTCGCGACCCGCGGCGCGCCAGCCCTGTTGTGCGATCGCGGCGGCGGCGATCAGTGCGTCGGGATCGGATCTGGGATAACGGATAGCGAGCGGGAAGCCAAATGGCGACACTTCGGCGCCAACGGTTTCTCCAGTAGAGGGCTGGTCGAGTTCGAAGGCGGCGTCAAGATGCGCTTTGAAGGCGGCTTCGCCGTCCGCGTTGGCGGTTTCCCCGTACACTTTCGGACTGGGCATTTCGACGAACGGGCTCCAGTAACCGCGCGTCTCGGCCGCGGCGAGCGCCTTTTGCAGCGTGTCTTCGTGCTTGGTGAATAACGGATGTGTCATGGCAGAGGCTTGGCTGTACGTTGGGGGGAAGCCCGTCTAATAATTGACCGACCGGTTGGTTGGTGAATGTTAGCATTATTAAGATGGGCGCGCGAAGCGTTTTTCGCGCTCGGTCAATCACAAGGAGGCGGCATGGTTTACGAGAACATTCTGGTTGAAACGCGGGGACGGGTCGGACTCGTTACGTTGAATCGTCCCAAGGCGCTGAACGCGCTGAACGATGCCTTGATGGACGAGCTAGGCGCGGCGCTGCGCGAGTTTGACGCCGACGACGGCATCGGCGCAATCGTGGTGACGGGCAGCGAAAAAGCGTTCGCGGCCGGTGCCGACATCGGCATGATGGCGACCTATTCCTATATGGACGTCTACAAGGGCGACTACATCACGCGTAACTGGGAGACGGTGCGTTCCATCCGCAAGCCGATCATTGCGGCGGTAGCGGGCTTCGCGCTCGGCGGCGGCTGCGAACTGGCGATGATGTGCGACATGATCTTCGCCGCGGACACGGCGAAGTTCGGCCAGCCGGAAATCAAGCTCGGCATCATGCCGGGCGCTGGCGGCACACAGCGCCTCCCGCGCGCTGTGTCGAAGGCCAAAGCGATGGACTTGTGCCTGACCGCGCGTTTCATGGATGCGGCGGAAGCGGAGCGGGCCGGGTTGGTGTCGCGTGTGATTCCGGCGGGCTCGCTGATAGAGGAGGCGATTGCCGCGGCAGCGACGATAGCGGAGTTCCCGCTGCCGGCAGTCATGATGGTGAAGGAGTCCGTCAACCGGGCGTACGAAACGACGCTCGCCGAGGGCGTGCATTTCGAGCGCCGTCTCTTTCATTCGCTGTTCGCAACGGAGGATCAGAAAGAGGGCATGGCGGCGTTCGTGGAAAAGCGCAAACCGGTTTTCAAGCACCGTTAATAGG
Organism: Paraburkholderia sp. RL17-368-BIF-A; assembly: GCF_046054045.1. NCBI lineage: Bacteria > Pseudomonadati > Pseudomonadota > Betaproteobacteria > Burkholderiales > Burkholderiaceae > Paraburkholderia > Paraburkholderia sp. RL17-368-BIF-A. Next base: position 7 of record NZ_JARESN010000015.1, on the reverse strand, counting down.
CTCGTCA
>NZ_JARESN010000036.1:0-5438 GCF_046054045.1 Paraburkholderia sp. RL17-368-BIF-A | reverse complement strand
TACCTACTTTCACACGGGTAATCCGCACTATCATCGGCGTGGAGTCGTTTCACGGTCCTGTTCGGGATGGGAAGGGGTGGGACCGACTCGCTATGGTCATCAGGCTTTGACGGGTTGCTGTAGCGCTCAGGGAGCAGTACAGCCAATCTGGAAGAAGTAGCTGAGAGGATGCCTCTCGTTTTGCACGTTTATGCGTGCGGGCTGTGCTGTTTCTGGCACAACATCGATCACTCAACCGTGTGTGGTCTGCATAAGACCCTGCGCGTGGCGCAGGGTGGGGCATCCATAAGTGCTGAAGCACTAACGGCTGCCGACACACACCTGTTATAGGATCAAGCCTTACGGGCAATTAGTATCAGTTAGCTGAACGCATTACTGCGCTTACACACCTGACCTATCAACGTCCTGGTCTTGAACGACCCTTCAAGGGGCTCGAAGCCCCGGGGATATCTCATCTTAAGGCGAGTTTCCCGCTTAGATGCTTTCAGCGGTTATCTCTTCCGAACATAGCTACCCGGCGATGCCACTGGCGTGACAACCGGTACACCAGAGGTTCGTCCACTCCGGTCCTCTCGTACTAGGAGCAGCCCCCTTCAAATATCCAGCGCCCACGGCAGATAGGGACCAAACTGTCTCACGACGTTTTAAACCCAGCTCACGTACCTCTTTAAATGGCGAACAGCCATACCCTTGGGACCGGCTACAGCCCCAGGATGAGATGAGCCGACATCGAGGTGCCAAACACCGCCGTCGATATGAACTCTTGGGCGGTATCAGCCTGTTATCCCCAGAGTACCTTTTATCCGTTGAGCGATGGCCCTTCCATACAGAACCACCGGATCACTATGACCTGCTTTCGCACCTGCTCGACTTGTCGGTCTCGCAGTTAAGCACGCTTATGCCATTGCACTATCAGCACGATTTCCGACCGTACCTAGCGTACCTTCGTACTCCTCCGTTACACTTTGGGAGGAGACCGCCCCAGTCAAACTGCCTACCATGCACTGTCCCCGATCCGGATTCACGGACCAGGGTTAGAACCTCAAACAGATCAGGGTGGTATTTCAAGGATGGCTCCACGCAAACTGGCGTTCACGCTTCACAGCCTCCCACCTATCCTACACAGACCGGTTCAAAGTCCAATGCAAAGCTACAGTAAAGGTTCATGGGGTCTTTCCGTCTAGCCGCGGGGAGATTGCATCATCACAAACACTTCAACTTCGCTGAGTCTCGGGAGGAGACAGTGTGGCCATCGTTACGCCATTCGTGCAGGTCGGAACTTACCCGACAAGGAATTTCGCTACCTTAGGACCGTTATAGTTACGGCCGCCGTTTACCGGGACTTCAATCAGGAGCTTGCACCCCATCATTTAATCTTCCGGCACCGGGCAGGCGTCACACCCTATACGTCCACTTTCGTGTTTGCAGAGTGCTGTGTTTTTATTAAACAGTCGCAGCCACCAGTTTATTGCAACCCCTTCACCCTTCTGGCGCAGGCCAGTCAGGCTACAGGGGCGTACCTTATCCCGAAGTTACGGTACCAATTTGCCGAGTTCCTTCTCCCGAGTTCTCTCAAGCGCCTTAGAATACTCATCTCGCCCACCTGTGTCGGTTTGCGGTACGGTCACTGTTGAACTGAAGCTTAGAGGCTTTTCCTGGAACCACTTCCGATTGCTTCGTCTCCGAAGAGACTGGCCTCGCACCCTTGAATTCCGCGCCCGGATTTGCCAAAGCGCCTTCTCCAATGCAAGGACCGGGACTTCCAACACCCGGACAACCTTCCGCGATCCGTCCCCCCATCGCATTCAACACTGGTGCAGGAATATTAACCTGCTTCCCATCAGCTACGCATTTCTGCCTCGCCTTAGGGGCCGACTCACCCTACGCCGATGAACGTTGCGTAGGAAACCTTGGGCTTACGGCGAGGGGGCCTTTCACCCCCTTTATCGCTACTCATGTCAGCATTCGCACTTCCGATACCTCCAGCACACTTTCCAGTGCACCTTCGCAGGCTTACGGAACGCTCTCCTACCATGCACATAAATGTGCATCCGCAGCTTCGGTATATGGCTTAGCCCCGTTACATCTTCCGCGCAGGACGACTCGATCAGTGAGCTATTACGCTTTCTTTAAAGGATGGCTGCTTCTAAGCCAACCTCCTGACTGTTTTAGCCTTCCCACTTCGTTTCCCACTTAGCCATATTTGGGGACCTTAGCTGGCGGTCTGGGTTGTTTCCCTCTTGACACCGGACGTTAGCACCCGATGTCTGTCTCCCGTGATTGCACTCTTCGGTATTCGGAGTTTGCTATGGCGTAGTAATCCGCAATGGACCCCACAACCATGACAGTGCTCTACCCCCGAAGGTGATACACGAGGCACTACCTAAATAGTTTTCGGAGAGAACCAGCTATTTCCAGGTTTGTTTAGCCTTTCACCCCTATCCACAGCTCATCCCCTAACTTTTCAACGTTAGTGGGTTCGGACCTCCAGTACGTGTTACCGCACCTTCATCCTGGCCATGGATAGATCACCTGGTTTCGGGTCTACACCCAGCGACTGAACGCCCTGTTCGGACTCGCTTTCGCTACGCCTGCCCTAATCGGTTAAGCTTGCCACTGAATGTAAGTCGCTGACCCATTATACAAAAGGTACGCCGTCACCCTCTTTCAAAGGCTCCGACTGTTTGTATGCATGCGGTTTCAGGATCTGTTTCACTCCCCTCCCGGGGTTCTTTTCGCCTTTCCCTCACGGTACTGGTTCACTATCGGTCGATCACGAGTATTTAGCCTTGGAGGATGGTCCCCCCATCTTCAGACAGGATTTCACGTGTCCCGCCCTACTTGTCGTACACCTAGTTCTTCCTCGCTGTTTTCGTCTACAGGGCTATCACCTGCTATGGCGGCACTTTCCAGAGCCTTCGACTAACAATGAAGATAAAGAGTACAGGCTGGTCCCATTTCGCTCGCCACTACTCTGGGAATCTCGGTTGATTTCTTTTCCTGCGGTTACTTAGATGTTTCAGTTCACCGCGTTCGCTTCACATGGCCTATGTATTCAGCCACGGATACCTCAAAAGAGGTGGGTTTCCCCATTCGGACATCTACGGATCAAAGCTCGTTTGCCAGCTCCCCGTAGCTTTTCGCAGGCTACCGCGTCCTTCATCGCCTGTGATCGCCAAGGCATCCACCACATGCACTTGTTCGCTTGACCCTATAACGGGTGTGTCTTCTCGGCCAGTGTTGGTGCTTTAGCACTTACTCTGGCCCGATCCCCGAAGGGGACCAGCGATCCGATCACTCGCTACAGGTTGAGTATTCGTGTTGCGCCGTATTCCAAGAGCAATCTTTCGATTACCTTTAAAATACATCGATACAATCACAACCCTGATTCACCTACTCGCACACCCATCTCTAAGCATGCTTTCGTGAATCTCTTTACTACTTCTTCCTGATTGTTAAAGAACGACAGCCGATATAAAGCTCTGCTTCATACCACTTGCTGACTGGCTCAATCGCCAATGCACAACGCTCTGCCTGTTTCACAGAACGCTACGCATTGAGGATTGGTGGAGGATGACGGGATCGAACCGACGACCCCCTGCTTGCAAAGCAGGTGCTCTCCCAGCTGAGCTAATCCCCCGGTCATACAGAGATCGCAGGAGTCACAGCCGACCAGCTCACCAGACATGACATGGTGGGTCTGGATGGATTCGAACCATCGACCCCCGCCTTATCAAGACGGTGCTCTAACCGACTGAGCTACAGACCCCTGAGTCTGTCTGCGTTTCTTCACTACAGCCGATAAGCGTGAGCGCTCAACGTTTGACACGTTCAGCTCTGGAAAGGAGGTGATCCAGCCGCACCTTCCGATACGGCTACCTTGTTACGACTTCACCCCAGTCATGAATCCTACCGTGGTGACCGTCCTCCTTGCGGTTAGACTAGCCACTTCTGGTAAAACCCACTCCCATGGTGTGACGGGCGGTGTGTACAAGACCCGGGAACGTATTCACCGCGGCATGCTGATCCGCGATTACTAGCGATTCCAGCTTCACGCACTCGAGTTGCAGAGTGCGATCCGGACTACGATCGGTTTTCTGGGATTGGCTCCACCTCGCGGCTTGGCGACCCTCTGTTCCGACCATTGTATGACGTGTGAAGCCCTACCCATAAGGGCCATGAGGACTTGACGTCATCCCCACCTTCCTCCGGTTTGTCACCGGCAGTCTCCCTGGAGTGCTCTTGCGTAGCAACTAGGGACAAGGGTTGCGCTCGTTGCGGGACTTAACCCAACATCTCACGACACGAGCTGACGACAGCCATGCAGCACCTGTGTTACGGCTCCCTTTCGGGCACATCCACCTCTCAGCGGACTTCCGTACATGTCAAGGGTAGGTAAGGTTTTTCGCGTTGCATCGAATTAATCCACATCATCCACCGCTTGTGCGGGTCCCCGTCAATTCCTTTGAGTTTTAATCTTGCGACCGTACTCCCCAGGCGGTCAACTTCACGCGTTAGCTACGTTACCAAGCCAATGAAGGCCCGACAACCAGTTGACATCGTTTAGGGCGTGGACTACCAGGGTATCTAATCCTGTTTGCTCCCCACGCTTTCGTGCATGAGCGTCAGTATTGGCCCAGGGGGCTGCCTTCGCCATCGGTATTCCTCCACATCTCTACGCATTTCACTGCTACACGTGGAATTCTACCCCCCTCTGCCATACTCTAGCCCGCCAGTCACAAATGCAGTTCCCAGGTTAAGCCCGGGGATTTCACATCTGTCTTAGCGAACCGCCTGCGCACGCTTTACGCCCAGTAATTCCGATTAACGCTTGCACCCTACGTATTACCGCGGCTGCTGGCACGTAGTTAGCCGGTGCTTATTCTTCCGGTACCGTCATCCCGCCCGGATATTAGCCAGGCGGTTTTCTTTCCGGACAAAAGTGCTTTACAACCCGAAGGCCTTCTTCACACACGCGGCATTGCTGGATCAGGCTTGCGCCCATTGTCCAAAATTCCCCACTGCTGCCTCCCGTAGGAGTCTGGGCCGTGTCTCAGTCCCAGTGTGGCTGGTCGTCCTCTCAGACCAGCTACAGATCGTCGCCTTGGTAGGCCTTTACCCCACCAACTAGCTAATCTGCCATCGGCCGCCCCTGTAGCGCGAGGTCCCGAAGGATCCCCCGCTTTCCTCCGCAGAGCGTATGCGGTATTAATCCGGCTTTCGCCGGGCTATCCCCCACTACAGGACACGTTCCGATGTATTACTCACCCGTTCGCCACTCGCCACCAGGATTGCTCCCGTGCTGCCGTTCGACTTGCATGTGTAAGGCATGCCGCCAGCGTTCAATCTGAGCCAGGATCAAACTCTTCAGTTCAAACCTGTTACTGTTTTCGGGCTCTTTCGAACCCGGTCGCTCACTCAACGTACTGACGAAGTGT
>NZ_JARESN010000014.1:0-161865 GCF_046054045.1 Paraburkholderia sp. RL17-368-BIF-A | reverse complement strand
TCAATACCCCCCCGGCGGGGGGGCGGGGGCCCTTTTTCCGGCCCCCCCCCCCCCCGGCCGGCGTCGTCGCGACGCCGGCTGTGGGTCGTAGCGTCGGCAGCGTTAACTCGCAGGCGTCCGCCAAAGCCGCGTCAATCGAGCGACAGCCGCACCGCGAAGCCGATCAGCGCCGCCGAAAAAGTCCAGCGCTGCAGCGTTTGAGCAAGCGGATGCGCGCGCATCCATTGGGCGATCCGCGCCGCGCCGACTGCGTACGCCAGGTCGAAGCAGAAGCCGACGGCGAGCAGCACCGAACCCAGCTCGATCATCTGCAATACGACCGGTCCCGCTTCGGGACGCACGAACTGCGGCAACAGCACCGAACAGAACAGCAGCGCCTTCGGATTCAGCAGGTTGGTCAGCAAGCCCTTGACGAACGAAGCCCGCAACTGCGGCATGCCCGCCTGCGAAGCCTGCTGCTGCACGCCGCCGGTCCCGTCGCGCGCGGCGCCGCCCTCGGGCAACGCGAACACCGGCGAGCGAAAAATCTGGATGCCGACCCAGGCGAGATAAACCGCGCCGCCATAGCGCACGACGTCGTATAGCCACGGCGCGTTGCGAAGCAGCGCGGCCGCGCCGCAAGCGGACAGCGTGACATGCGTCGCACGCGCGACGCCGAGCCCGCAAGCCGCCGCGAAACCGCTGCGCACGCCGCGCCCAATACTGGTTTGCAGGATCAGCGCCATGTCCGGGCCAGGCACCGCGTAGACGACCAGCAGCGCGGCGATATAGACGGCGAGAAGATGTGCGGAAATCATGAGAGCCTCGTGGATTCGATGGCTCTATCTTGCTATCGTCGAAGGAGGGTTTGTTGGCGAATTTCCGGCGCGGCGGCGTGAGGTTTGGTGGAATACGCTAACATCGCGTCATCTACATCAGCTTTCCCCCAGCACAAAACATCGGCCGCCCGACCATGACAACCGACCTCGACAAGACCGACCGCGCGATTCTCGCGGCGCTGCAAAAAGACGGCCGCATGTCGAATGCGAAGCTCGCCGAACTCGTCGGGCTGAGCGAGACGCCTTGCGCGCGGCGGCTCAAGCGCCTGGAAAACGAAGGCTATATTGGCCACTATCGCGCCGTGCTCGCGCGTCCGGCGCTCGGCTTCGGCGTGGTCGCTTTCGTTCTCGTGCGCTTTGCCGTGCACGACAAGAATCTCGCCAACCGCTTCGAGCGCGAGGTGCAGGCGATACCGCGCATCATCGCGTGCCACAACGTGTCGGGCAGCGCGGACTATATCCTGCAAGTGGTCGCGCGCGATCTCGACGACTACGGCACTTTCATGCGCGACCAGATGCGTAGCCTGCCTGGCGTGACGTCGGTGGAATCGGCGCTATCGTTGCGCGAGGTGAAGGCGGACAGCGGCTTGCCGCTATCGTGAGTGCGAACGTGGCATAGTCACGCCTTTTCACGGGGTGCGCGTTGCATCAACGTTGCATCGCAGGTGGCATCAATCTGACGCCGGCAACGCGTCGGCGAACACGGAGTTTTCATGGACAACATCGATCACGAGAAAGCGCGGGCGGAAGAAGCCGCCGCAATGGAGCGCGTATTGACGGCGACCCAGCGGGTCAAGACCGCGTTCGCTTCGTTGCAGTCGCAGTTTCCGCCGGCCGGCAGCGGCAATCCCTCGCAATTCGCGCTGCAAACTTTCGACGCCGCGCTGCAGGAACTGGAAGACGCGCAGGCCGCCTTCGACGAACTGCTGGGCGAGTTGCTCGACGGCAATCGGTAAAGCGCGTTGAACGTCCGGTAAAGGCGCGCGTTAGTGCTCAGCCCGCACGCGTTTCGATCGCCGGCTCGCACAGAATCGGAAAATTGACCGAGTTCGCGATATAGCACTTCTCATGCGCCGCGTGGTGCAGCTGCTGCGCCAGTTCGGCGTTGCCGCCCGCCTGAATGACGACGCGCGGACGCAGCACGATCTGCGAAAAGCGGCCCTGCTGCGGACTGTCGAGCATGGTCCCTTCGGCGTCGTCGCGATAGTCGACGACGACAATGCCCGCGTCCGAGCAAAGGTGCAGATACCACAGCTTGTGACACGCCGAGGCCGCCGCGACCAGCAAATCCTCGGGGTTCCACCGCTTTGCGTCGCCGAGAAACGCGGCGTCGGACGAGCCCGGAATGTCCGGCTTGCTTCCCGAAGCGATCACGTGGTCGCGGCTGTAGTCACGATAGCCGGATGTGCCGCTGCCGCGATTGCCCGTCCATTGAACGGAGACCTGGTAGTTGTGCTCGCCGTATGCCATGCGCGCTTCCTGTGATGGGGTGAACCGGTGGATGAAGCGTTCATTTTAAAGCCGCTTATGCGCTGCAAACCACCGCTCGCGCGCGTCGATCTAGCGCGGCGCCGCCGGCCTGCCGCTGAGACTCGGCACTCGCGGATCGGGGTTCTGATTCAGGCTCGTGCCGTTCGCTCGCATCGTGTTAGGGACGTGGCCTGAGTTCAGACCCGTGCCGACGCCGCCTGCGCTGAGGCCTGTGCCAATAGAGCCGCCAGGCGTCGCAAGTCCCGGCGAAGGCGTGAGCGTCGAGCCGACCGTTCCGCCGCCGCCAGCCACGTTTCCGGTAGACGGCACCGCGCGCGTGCCGCCCGACTGCGCGCACGCCGTTCCGACCGCGCCGCACAGGGACGCCGCGATCACCACTGTTGCTGCCATACGGCCCATTACGATTTTCATTGCTCCACTCCGTCATTTCCGTCCGTTCGACTGCGCGCGATAACGCGCCGCTCAACCTGTATGACGAACCGCAGCCTGCTTCGTTCACGCTCGTAACAGCTTATGTCCGCGTTTCGCCTCCGGCCGCCTGCCGCTGTACAAAGTCGTACAAATCCTTACAAAGCAGCGCGGGCGGAACGTGCACCGGACGCGTCGCGCAACCGTTATTGCAGGCACCTACCCCGCGGAGACCGCAATGAACACGAACGTCACGACCAGCACTTCACCGCGCAGCCGTATCCATCCGTTGATCGCCGGCGCAGCGGTGGCCGTCATCGTCGCAAGCGCGACGGGGATCGCCGCGATGACCGGCTTGCTGCCCACGTCGCATGCAGTGACCGAACCCGCGGTTTCGCCCGCGGCGCTCGCCGCGCAAAGCGCGAACGGCACGCTCAACGCGCAGCAGCCGTCGGCGGCGCAGCAAACGACGCAGCAGGCCGTGCCGCAAGCCGTACAGCAACCCGCCGCGCAAACGGCGCAAGAGCCGGCGCAGCATGTCGCGCCCGCGAAACCGCCGGTGCATCGCACGCATAGCGGCGGCGCGACTGCGCCCCGCTACGCGAACAACAACGGCTACCAGACGGCCAACGAACCCGCGACACGCCCGGTTCCCGCCGATCCGTACGCCGGCGAAGTGGTCGCGATCAACACCGTGCAGTCGCCCGAGCCGACGACCGGCCTCGGCGCACTCGGCGGCGCGGTCGCGGGCGGGCTTGTCGGCAATCAGATCGGCGGCGGACGCGGCAAGATCCTGACGACGATCGCCGGCGCCGTGGGCGGCGGGCTGGCGGGCAACGGCATCGAGCATGCGGTGCGCAAGCAGACGAGCTATCAGGTGCAGGTGCGCATGCAGGACGGCAGCTACCGCAACTTCGACTATCAGACGCAGCCGCCGGTCCAGGTCGGCGAACGCGTGCATGTTTCGGGCGACCAGCTTTCGGCTTCGTGAGCGTGACGCTTAGCGTTTGACGGGCTTTCCTCGCGCGTGCCGGCGCGTGAGGAAAGCGCGTGCAGAAACCAGGACGACCGGCACTGGCAAGCACGCACTAGTGGCATCGACGCGCACCCGCGGGCATGACCGGCACCCGCGGCCACGGTTTGTAGCGATCGGCACCCCCAGCATCATCGGGCACGCACCGGCCGCACCCCGCCCAAACCCCACCGCACACCCACCGCCGACGATACAAACCCTCCGCGCGCGTTATGATCGACCGTCACGCCCAAACGGCCCAAACGGCTGATCGCGCACGATGGAGCAAGCGTACGTCCACCTCCTGCACCTGCTGGCCGGTCATCCGGAATGGCTGCTCACGGTCGTATTCCTCGCGGCCTTTCTCGAGTCGGTTGCCGTCATCGGCACATTCGTTCCCGGCAGCACCGCGATGTTTCTCGCGGGCGCGCTCACAGGCACCGGCTCGCTGAGCCTCGGCTGGGTGCTCGCGTGGGCGATCGCGGGCGCCATCGCCGGCGACGGCCTCAGCTTCTGGATCGGCAGCCGCTACAAGAGCCGGATCGTCAAGCTCTGGCCGTTCTCCCGTCATCCCGAAGTGCTGGAAGCCGGTTACCGCTTCTTCGGCAAGCACGGCGCGAAGAGCGTCGTGCTCGCGCGCTTCGCCGGACCGTTGCGCGCAATCGTGCCGGTCGTCGCCGGCATGCTCGGCATGTCGCCCGTGCGCTTTTACGCGATGAACGTGCTGTCCGCGCTGCTGTGGGCGCCCGCGCATATCCTGCCGGGCGTCGTGTTCGGCGCGTCGGTGCTGCTTGCCGGCGCGGTGTCGTTCCGGCTCGTCGTGATTCTCGCGTTGCTCGTCGCGAGCATCTGGCTCAGCTATCGCGCGGCGGCTTTTCTGCTGTCGCACGCTCACGCATGGTCGAATGCAGCCGGCCGCCACCTCGGCAGTTGGGCTTGCCGTCATCCGGGGCCGGTCGGCCGCGTCGCGCGCAGACTGCTCGATCCCGAAGCGCCGGATGCGACCAGCATCCTCGCTGCGTCGCTGATCGTGCTGGTATGCGGCGCACTGTTCTTCGGCATCCTCGAAGACGTGATCAGCGGCGACCCGCTGACGCACGTCGACCAGTCCGTCTATCGCTTCATGCAATCGGTGCGCACGCCGTGGGGCGACTCGCTGCTCGCCGGCCTCGCGACGCTCGGCAGCACCGGCACGCTCGCCGCGCTGATCGTCGCCGTCACGCTGTGGATGGCATGGGAGCGGCGCTGGCGCACCGTCGGCTACTGGCTCGCGGCCGTGCTCTTTTCGCAGTTGCTGATCTTCGCGTTGCAACTCGCGATGCAACGCGCCGCGCCGAACGCGCTGATGACCGACGCCTACGTATTCCCGAGCAATCACGTGGCGGCGACCGTCATCGTGTATGGCTTTCTTGCGTTCCTGCTCGCGCGGCGGGTCGGCATGCTCGAGGGTCTGCTCGTCGTCACCGCGAGCACGCTTGTCGTCATCGTCGTCGCGCTGGCGGGCGTGTACTTCGGCCGCTACTGGGTGTCGGACGCGATCGGCGGCGCGGCGCTCGCCTATGTGTGGGTGGCGATTGTCGCGCTCACCGCGATATTGCGGCATCCGCAGCCGCCGCCCGCGCGCCGCTGGATGCCGGCCGTCATGCTCGTGACGGTGCTCGCGAGCGTGGGCGTCCAGTCCGGCGTCGGCATGAGCGGCGCGCCGGCGGGCGGCCTGACGCTGGTGCCGCTGCCGCTCACGCACGTGACGCAGCAGCAATGGACGGATTCGGTGTGGAAGCAACTTCCCTGCTATCGCTCGGATATGGGCGGCGACCGCAAGGAGCCGCTCACGCTGCAATGGGTGTCCGACGGCGATACGCTGCGCCGGCAATTGCGCGAGCAGGGATGGATCGAGGGCACGACGCTCTCCGTGCATAGCCTGCTTTCGCTCGCCTCGCCCGATGTGCCCGCGACCGCGTTGCCCGTGTTGCCGAAGCTGAACAACGGCGTGCCGTCGTCGCTCGTGTTCATGCGTCCCGGCGACACGCGCAATCGACGCGACGTGCTGCGCTTCTGGCCGAGCGGCTATGCGGTCGATAACGGCACGTCCGCCGTGCCGCTGTGGATCGGCTCGATCGCGCATGAACGGTTGTCGCGTGCATCGTGGCCGCTTAACCTCGTGCGGGTCGACAGGCAGTTATCTCGGGACGAGACAGGCGTGAAGCTCAATGGCAAAGAAGGCGTCGCGGTACTAGCGACAGTGAGCTGCCGCGGCGTGCCCGTATCGCTGCTCGCCGCTGCGGGAGAATGACCGGCGTCAGGCCGCGCGGATGAGATGCGATGAAATGCGATGCGAGCCTGTCGCCCGTTGCCCGCTATCGCTATTGAACGGTGTAGCCCTTGCCTTGCATGCACGCGCCGTATGCATGCCAATAAGTCGTCATCGAAGATTGCTGCGACGCTGTAGCGGACTGCGCCTGCGCCGCATGCTGCTGACGGCTGCGCACTCCGCCGGCGAGCACGCCCGCGGTCGCGCCCACCGCGGCGCCGTGTCCCGCATCATTGCCGCTCACGTCCCCGACGATCGCACCCGCGGCCGCGCCTCGCGCCGCCCCTCTGACGCGCGCGCCGGTCGGGCCCGCTGGTGGCGCGGGCGTCTGCGCGACGACAGCCGGATCGATGCCGGTGCTTTGGTTCGCCCAGGCATAGCACGCGCCGTCATCCGACATCTGCTGCTGTTGGCTTTGTCCATGCGCGGGATAGGTTGCCGGTTTCTGGGCATAAGCAAGCGCGCTCGCGCTTGCCAGAATCAATGCGGCGATTCGCTTCATTTGAAACCTTCTAGTGAGGAACACTGACGGCTCATGCATCTGCTGAACAAGGGCAGTCTGCGAGGCGCACAGCTCAACGCATCTTACGTGGCAGGCTCGCGGCAGCCGAGAGCAATGCAGCTAAACGTGAACAGCTTTGCTTAACACCGTGCGCACCGATTCATGCGCTACGATTCTCTTCACCGAATGATTCTTCCTGCTTGGAAGATAGAAAAGTCCATTAGCAAATGCAAGGCTATGCTTAGATATGCCTACGTTTTTTCGGACCTGCATTAACCTGTCCAAGTGCTAATTGAATACGGCGTGTCATAGATCATCCTTTCGCCAAGTTCAACCCGAATTTATTTGGCTCGAGCATTGCAATTCCATATGGAATAGAGCTAATAATCTCGCCATCGAAACGGGGATATACCGACACGAATGCCTGACACGCTTGCCGCACACGCCCATTCCATTCCCGCATTTCGCAGTCCAATGTTCGTCACGCCGTGCCCGTCGATTCATGTGCAAGCACGAGCGCACACCACGAGCCCGCCCTCATCCACATCACAACGAGACATGCAACTTCGACACACGGAGATTCCATCGTGAAACGCTCAAGCGCAATCCAGGGGGCAACGCTAATCGCGATTGCCATACTGGCCGGCTTGCCGGTCATGCTCGATGTCGCGACTCCCGCGGCCCACGCGCAAACCTCGGCGAAGATATCCAGTCAGCAACTCGATTCGCTGACCGCGCCGATCGCGCTCTATCCCGACGCATTGCTCGCCCAGGTGCTGATGGCCACGACCTTTCCGCAGGAAGTCACGTCCGCGGCGGCATGGTCGAAGGCGAATCCGAACAGCAAGGGCGACGACGCGGTCAGAGCCGTCGCCGCAGAACCGTGGGACCCGAGCGTGCAATCGCTGGTGGCGTTTCCACAGGTGCTCGCGACGATGGCGTCGAAGCCCGACTGGGTCGCGCAACTCGGCAACGCGTTTCTCGCGCAGCCGAACGACGTGATGGACTCCGTGCAACGTCTGCGCAAACAGGCGCAAACAGCCGGCAATCTGAAGACGACCGAACAGCAGAAGGTCATCGTCGAACAGAGCACGATTCAGATCGTGCCGGTCAATCCGGAGGTCGTTTATGTGCCGACGTATAACCCGACGGTGGTGTACGGCGTGTGGCCCTACCCTGCCTATCCGCCCGTGTATGTGCCGCCGCCGCCCGGCTATGCGGTCGCGAGCGGGCTCGCCGCGGGTCTCGCGTTCGGCGTGGGCATCGCGATCACGAGCGCGTTGTGGAGCGACGTCAACTGGAACAACCACAACGTCAACATCAATGTGAACCGATACAACAACATCAACGTGAACCGGCGCCTCGACGTGAACAGCAACACCACGCGATGGAATCGCGACACGACGTTCAACCGCAACGCATCGGCGAATCTCGGCGGCGGCGTGCAGCGCGACGCTTACCGCGGGCGCGACGTCTCCGCGTCACGCGCACAAGCGCAGCAGGCGCTGCAGAACCGCACTGGTCAAAATCTCGGCGGCAGCGCGAGCGAGCGTCTGCAAGGCATTCAGCATGGCGGTACGAACGCCGGCAACATTCGCGCGAGCGCGCAGAACGTCAATCGCGACAACGCGCTGCGCGGCGCGGGCAACGGCCCGGCCGCACGGCAGGACATCGAGCGCGGCCAAGCGAGCCGCCAGGCGCAAGCCGGCTCGCACAACCGCCTCGGTGCAGGCGGTGGTGGACAGGAACGCGGCGGACTCGGCGCAGGCGGCGGCGGACAGGAGCGCGGCGGCCTCGGCGCAGGCGGCGGCGGACAGGAGCGCGGCGGCCTCGGCGCAGGCGGCGGTGGACAGGAACGCGGCGGCTTCGGTGCAGGCGGCGGTGGACATGAACGCGGCGGCTTCGGCGCGGGCGGCGGTGGACAACGCCACCTCGGCCGGCAACGTTGAACGATACCCAGGAGCCGCTCATGAACCACATTCAATCGATTCGCGCTTGCCTCGCGAGATTCACCACACTGCCGCTGTCCCGCCATCTTGCACACACGACGATTGCGATCTCGTCGCTACTCGTCTGCGCGGCACCGGCGCATGCGCAAGCCGTCTATCCGACACCGGAAGCCGCCGCCGATGCATTCGCCGACGCGCTCGCCATCAACGACCACGCGGCCATGCAGCACGTGCTCGGCCAGCACTACGACCGCTTCATTCCGTCGAAGGACGTCGGCGACGAGGACATCTACGAGTTCCTGGGCGCGTGGGCTGCGGGCCATCGCATCGTCGACGACGCCGCGCCGCTTCATGGCCGCCCAAGCAAGCATCTGTCGGTCGGCACCGGCGGCTGGACGCTGCCGATTCCGCTCGTGCAGGCATCAAGCGGCTGGCGTTTCGATCCCGCGGCGGGCAGCGATGAAATCCTCACGCGCAGAATCGGCCGCAACGAACGCGCGGCGATCATGACGTCGCTTGCCTATCTCGATGCGCAGCGCGACTATCGCGCATCGGCCGGCCATTACGCGCAGCGCCTCCTCAGCACACCGGGTCAGCACGACGGCCTCTATTGGCCCACTGCTCCCGGCGAAGCGGAAAGTCCGCTCGGCCCACTCGCAGCCGCGATGCCGAACACCGGATCGGTGAGCAAGGAGGGCTATCACGGTTATCGCTTTCGCATTCTGAGCGCGCAGGGTTCGCACGCGAAGGGCGGCGCGCTCGACTATGTCGAGAACGGCGCGCTGACGAAGGGCTATGGCCTCGTTGCGTGGCCCGCCGAATACGGCAAGACCGGCGTGATGAGCTTCATCGTTAATCAGGATGGCCAGGTTTATCAGAAGAACCTCGGGCCGCAGTCGGCAAGAAAAGCGGCGGCGCTCCGATCGTTCGATCCCGATCCGTCGTGGGAACCGGTAGCGCCGTGAATGCCGATACCGACGCCGATGCCCGTATGAACGAAGAAAACCTGGTTGCCTGCCACGAGTGCGACGCGCTGTTCCGCAAGCGCCGGTTGCGCGGAAAGTCGTCCGCCCATTGCCTGCGCTGCGGCGCGATCCTGTATCGCGGCATGTCGACGAACCTCGACGGCATTTGTGCGCTGACGCTCGCGTCGCTGTTCACGTTCGTCATCGCGCTCGGCACGCCGCTCCTCGAACTCGAAACGGGCGGCGTTACTTCGCACACGAGCCTGTTCGGCGCACTCGTCGCGCTATGGAACGAGGACATGCAACTGGTCGCGGCAATGGTGTTCTGCTCGACGGTGCTGTTCCCGCTGACCGAACTGGCCGCACTGCTATATGTGCTGACTTCCATTCGCCAGGGCTACGTGCCGCCGGGCTTTAATCGCGTGCTACGCGCCATTCAGTTCGTGCGGCCGTGGGGCATGATCGAAGTATTCATGCTCGGCGTGCTGGTCACGATCGTAAAGATGGTGAGCCTCGCGCGCGTGGTTCCGGGCGCAGCGCTGTTCGCCTTCGGTGCGCTCACGCTGATGCTGGTGCTCGTCGTCATGTTCGATCCGCGCACGCTCTGGGACTTCGCCGACGACATCCGCGCGCGCCGCGCAGCGCAGCCAGAACGCACGCGCGGCAACTGGCTGCCGGTCGCGGCTCCGCGCGGTCCGTGGCACAAACACCGGGTCACGCGATGAACACACTCACCGCATCGAAAGCCGGCCTGCTCACGTGCCACGCATGCGGACGCGTCGCGCGGCGCGCAACCGCTCATGCCGCTCATGCCGCTCATGCTGCTCAGTCTTGCCCGCGTTGCGGCGCGGCCCTGCATCGGCGCAATCCGAACAGCCTCGCACGCACGTGGGCGCTGCTGATTTCGGCCGCGATTCTGTATATCCCGGCCAATCTGCTGCCGGTCATGCATACGTCGTCGCTGGTCGGCTCGGAAGACGACACGATCATCAGCGGCGTCATCTATTTCTGGACCTCGGGGTCGTGGCCGCTAGCGATCGTCGTATTCGTCGCGAGCATTCTCGTGCCGATGCTCAAGCTCGGGGTGCTCGTGCTGCTCGCCGCAACCGCGCAACGCCGCTCGGCATGGCGTCCGATGGAGCGCGTGAAGCTGTTCCGGCTTGTCGAGCGCATCGGCCGCTGGTCGATGCTCGACGTGTTCGTGATCACGCTGACCGTCGCACTCGTGCGCTTCGAATCGTTTGCCGTCATCACCGCCGGGCCCGGCGCGCTCGCGTTCGGTTGCGTAGTGATCCTGACAATGTTGGCGTCGATGCAATTCGACCCGCGACTGATCTGGGACAACCTCGAAGGCGGCAGCCCGCCGATGTCCCGCCCCGTTACGGAGCCGCCTCATGAATAGCCCGCAAGGCCCCGCCGCGCCGCCCGATCTGCCGGACGCGCCCGATCCCGGCATCGAGCCGCGCCGCGGCTGGCTGCCCTCTCTCGTCTGGGTGGTGCCGCTGATCGCGGCGCTCATCGGCATCGCGCTCGTCGTGAAGTCGATCACCGAACGCGGCCCCGCGGTCACCATCAGTTTCAACAACGCGGAAGGTCTCGAGCCGGGCAAGACGCAGGTCAAGTACAAGGACGTCGTGATCGGCTCGGTGAAGAGCATCACGCTGTCGAAGGATCATTCGCAGGTGCAGGTGGCAGTGCAATTGAGCAACCAGGCCGACGACTTCGCGGTGAAGGACACGCGCTTCTGGGTGGTGCGTCCGCGAATCGGCGCGAGCGGCGTAACCGGCATCGGCACGCTGCTCTCGGGAGCGTATATCGGCGTGGACGCGGGCCGCTCGAAAGAGGCGCGCAGCGAGTTCGTCGGGCTCGAGGCGCCTCCGCCCGTCACCGGCGATCAGAAAGGCCGGCGCTTCACGCTGCACGGCGATTCGCTCGGCTCGATCGACATTGGCTCGCCGATTTTTTACCGGCGCGTGCAGGTCGGCCAGGTGTACGGCCTTTCGCTCGACAAGGACGGCACGGGCGTGACGATGCAGGTATTCGTGGCGGCGCCGTACGATCAGTACGTCGGCACGAATTCGCGCTGGTGGCATGCAAGCGGCGTCAATGTGCGGCTCGATTCGAACGGCTTTGTCGTGAACACGCAGTCGCTTACGTCGATCCTGATCGGCGGTCTGTCGTTCCGCGCGCCGCCGGGCCAGACGCCGGGGCCGCAGGCCGCGGACTACTCGAGCTTCCATCTCGCGTCCGACGAAGCCGATGCGATGCGCGCGCCGGACACCACGCCGGTGCGTACCGTGATGAAGTTCAACCAGTCGCTGCGCGGATTGTCGGTGGGCGCGGTGGTCGACTTCCGCGGCATCGTGCTCGGCCAGGTCACGGACATCGGCGTCGACTACGATCCCAAGACGCGCAGCTTCACGATGCCCGTCACGCTGGAACTGTATCCCGACCGGCTGAGGCGCCGGGTGCACGGCACGGAGGTCCCCAAAGCCGGGACGGTGGAAAATCAGCGGCTGCTGCAACATCTCGTCGAGCGCGGGCTGCGCGGACAATTGCGCACCGGCAACCTGCTGACGGGTCAGTTATATGTGGCGCTCGATATTTTCCCGAAGGCCGCGCCCGTGAGCTTCGATCCCGCGCGCGATCCGCTCGAACTGCCGACCATTCCGAACTCGCTCGACGCATTGCAAACGCAGGTCGCCGAGATCGCGAAGAAGCTGGAGCGCATGCCCTTCGATCAGATCGGCGTGAACCTGAACAATTCGCTGAAGAACGCCGACAAGCTATTCACGCAGTTGAGCACCGAGATCATGCCGCAGGCGCGCGACACGCTCGCGGCGGCGAAGCAGACTTTCGGTTCCGCGGAGGCCACGCTCAGGCAGGATTCGCCGGTGCAGGCCGACATGCATCAGGCGTTGCAGGAACTGACGCGCACGCTGCAATCGCTGAACGCGTTGGCCGATTATCTGGAGCGTCATCCGGAATCGCTCGTGCGCGGCAAATCGGAGGACAAGCCATGAGCCGCTATTCGCGTCGTCCGCTCGCCGGGTTGGCCGCGCTCGCGCCATGCGCGGCATTGATCGCATCGGTGGCATTCGTCGCACTCGGCGCGCTCAGTGCCTGTTCGTCGCCGCCGAGCCGCTTTTATACGCTCGCCGGCGGGCTCGCATCGAGCGAAGTGCGCAGTGCCGCGCCGCCTCTGCTGATGATCGACGTCGCGGCCGTCGACGTGCCCGCGCAAGTCGCGCGGTCGGCGCTCGTCGTGCAGACCAGCGCGACTCGCGTGGACGTGCTCGAGCAAGCCCGTTGGGCGTCGTTGCCCGCCGACGAAATCCGTCTCGCGCTCTCGCAGGAACTCGCGCAACGGCTCGATGCGATCGACGTCTCGCGTTCTCCGCGCCCGGCCGGCGTGTCGGTTTATCGCGTGAAATTGAGTGTGCAGCGCTTCGAATCGTGGCCGGGCTCGCATGCGCTGATCGACGCGGTGTGGAGCGTGCGGGCGTTGTCCGAAGAAGCGGTGCTGACGTGCCGCAGCGTCGTCAGCGAGCCGGTCGGTGCGGGCAACGACGCGCTCGTGGCCGGTCATCGGCAGGCGCTTCAGCAGATTGCCGCCAATGTCGCCGACGGCATTCGCGCCCTCGACGCCGCGGCGCGTGCGCATCGCCTCGTGCGTGGGCAAGCCGCGCCACCTTGCCCCGCGCAGTGAAACCCTCAATTACAAACACCCTTCAGTATTCCGGCAGGCAGACGTAAACCAGATGTACGCCTCTTCTGGATACAGGAACGGAAATGAAAAACATGAAGGTCTCCACGCGCCTGCAAACCGGCTTCGGCCTGCTGACGGCGTTGCTTCTCGTGCTGGCCGGCATCGCGCTGTTCGGCTTGTCGGAGCTGAACGATAGTCTCGACGGTATTGCCCGCGTGAATAACGAGGAGACCCGTCTCGCGAACGAATTGCGCGCGTCGATTCAGGATCGCGCCATCGCGATACGCAACCTGGCGTTGATCACCGAGCCGCGCGACCTTGCCCAGGAAGCGGACCGCATCAAGAAGCAGGATCAGAATTATGCGGACGCCTACCAGCAACTCACTCGCCTGTTCGCGCAGGAGCCGGCCACGACTTCGGTGGAGCGCTCGCTGATCGAACAGCTCAAGCAGGACGAAGCCGCGGCGATGCCGCCGCTGCGCAAGGCGATGGATCTCGCACTGTCGCAGAACGCCGCGCTTGCGACGCAGGAGCTGCTGCAAAACGCGCGGCCGCCGCAGCGAGCATGGCTTGCCCGCGCGACGGAACTCGCGCGCGTCGAAGATGAGCAGAACAAGGAAGCGCAGCTCAGCGCCTTCGCGACCTACTCGACGGTCCGCACCATGATCTCGGTCATTGCCGCGATCGCATTCCTGCTGGGCGTCGCGACTGCCGCGCTCATCTCGCGCAGCATTCTGCGGCAGTTGGGCGGCGAGCCGCGCGCCGCGCAGGAAATGGCCGCGCAGATCGCAGAAGGCAACCTGACCGTGCGCGTGCAGGTTGCAGCCGGCGACCGGAGCAGTCTGATGGCATCGCTCGAAGCAATGCGCGAGAAGCTCACCACGATCGTGTCGGGCATCAAGACGTCGGCGGAATCGATCTCGGTGGCGGCCGGCGAGATCGCGCAAGGCAACCAGGACCTGTCGCAACGCACCGAGGAACAGGCCGCGTCGCTCCAGCAGACCGCGGCGAGCATGGAAGAGTTGACGTCGACGGTGCGCAATAACACCGATAACGCGCGTCAGGGCAGCACGCTCGCCGCGGCGGCTTCCACGACCGCGGCATCCGGCGGCGAAGTGGTTCACCAGGTCGTGTCGACCATGCGCGACATTTCATCGAGTTCGACGAAGGTGACCGAAATCATTTCGGTGATCGAAGCAATTGCATTTCAGACCAATATCCTCGCACTGAACGCAGCGGTCGAAGCCGCTCGGGCAGGCGAAGACGGCCGCGGCTTCGCGGTCGTCGCGGGCGAAGTCCGCACGCTCGCCCAGCGCAGCGCGACAGCGGCGAAGGAGATCAAGGAACTGATCGAAGCCTCCGCGTCGCATGTGGCGAGCGGCTCGCAACTCGTCGAAAACGCAGGTCAGACGATGAGCGAAGTCGTGCGCTCGGTGCAGCAGGTGACCGACATCATGGGCGAGATCGCGTCGGCGTCGTCGGAGCAAACGAAGGGCATCGAGCAGGTCAACGTGGCCGTCACGCAGATGGACGAAGTCACTCAGCAAAACGCGGCGCTCGTCGAGCAGGCAACCGCCGCCGCGCAGGCCATGGCGGATCAGGCCGAAAGCCTGCGTTCGGCGGTATCGGTTTTCCGGGTGGATGCGGCCGGGCATAGTGGGCAAGGGGCAATGCGCACGGGTGTAGCCATGTCCGCGCGCGGCGCCACGCCGCCGAAAAAGGCGGTTGTGCCGGCGTCGAAGTCGAAGGCTATTAGCGCCACGGCGCGCAAGGCGTTGCCGGCGTCTTCCTCGTCGTCTTCCTCGTCGTCTTCCTCGTCGTCTTCATCGTCCTCGCACTTCAAGGAACGCGAACTCCAGACCGCCGGCGCGGAAAACTGGGAAACGTTCTAAGTCCGTCCCTTCCCGCAAGAACCGGCGCACGAGCGCCGGTTTTTGTTGCAGCAAGCCAGCGCACGCGCCATGTCGCGTGCGTCTTCGCCCTTGAGAAAAAATTCTCACCGCCCCCGATGGTGCACTGCAGTGTGATCTCCCGATTCGCGCGTGCTACAAACGTACCGTACGTTTCAGGCTTCGGAGACACGCGGTGCGGCGTAGCGCAGAATGTCTCCAGCACCCAGTTCGCGCTGAGTTCGCCCGGAGGCTCGTCATGCCCTACGTTCCGTCCACGAGACATATCGACCGCATATGCAACGTCATAGAAGGACGGACCCAGCGTCCGGGCGCCGACGGCAAACGGCTTGCCTCGTCGTATAGGCGCTCGCTCGAGCAATACCATCTCGATCCCGGCGCGACCGCCGGGCCGCGCATTCTGACGGTGCCCGAATTGCGCGACGTGCAGCATCGCGAGGAATCGTTTCTGCGCGCGTCGGGCCAGTGTCTGTCGCGGCTGCACGAGATGGTGCGCGAAGCCGACTACTGCGTGATGCTCACCGACGCGAAAGGCGTGACGATCGACTATCGCGTCGACAAGGACCGCCGCCACGACTTCAAGCGCGCGGGACTCTATCTCGGCTCATGCTGGTCCGAAAGCGAGGAAGGCACGTGCGGCGTCGCGACCGTGCTGCTCGACGCGGAGCCGATTACCGTTCATCGCAGCGATCATTTTCGCGCGGCCTTCACCACGCTCACGTGCAGCGCGTCGCCGATTTTCGGTTTGCACGGCGAACTGCTCGGCGTGCTCGATGCATCGGCCGTACGTTCGCCCGACGATCGCGAAAGCCAGCGGCTCGTCAATCACATCGTGCGGCAAAGCGCGCTGCTGATCGAGGACGCTTACTTCCTGAATGCCGCAACGGATTGCTGGGTATTGCTCGCACATCGCAACCGCCATTACGTCGAGGCGCAGCCCGAGATTCTGATTGCCATCGACGCACGCGGCCACGCAGTCGCCGCGAACCGGCGCGCACGCGAATGTCTGCCGGCGCTCAATCAGTTGCCGCGCCATGTGTCGGAGATCTTCGACGTTCCGCCCGAGCGTCTGTTCGACGCCAAGACAAGCCGCGGTCTCGTATCGCTGAGGCTCAACGATACCGGCTCGCCGCTCTATGCGCGTGTGCGCGCACCGGCCGCCGCGCGAATCTCCCGACGCACGCACGCCGCATCGCCAGAAGCAAGCACCAACAACGCAAACACCGCGCCGCACGATATGCCGCTCATGTCGGAGAGCGAAGCGCTCGAGCGCAGGCGCATCGTCGACGCGATGAACGACGCCAAGTGGCGCACGGACCTGGCCGCGCAAGCACTCGGCATATCGCGCGCGACTTTGTATCGACGCATCGCGAAGCTGCATATTCTGCCGCCGCACAAGTGTTAGCGGCGCTGCACAGATTCCCTTAGCGGGCATAGAACCCGCGTTCTCACCGAAGTTCGACTATCCGTTTCATATGGAGGAGCAACCATGTCCGAAAACACTGCAAATCAGGCTATCTCCGCTGTGCTGGAAAGCCTCGAAGCCGCGCTCAAACGCGGCGACACACAAGCCGCCGTCGACCTGTTTCAGCCCGACTGCTACTGGCGCGATCTCGTCGCATTCACTTGGAACATCAAGACGCTCGAAGGCCGTGAGCAGATCGCGGAGATGCTGAATACGCAGTTGGCCGCAATCAAACCGTCCAGGCTGCGGCTTGCGGATAACGAGCCCGCAACGGAAGCGGACGGCGTCGCGCAAGGCTGGATCGCGTTCGAAACCGGCGTCGCGCGCGGCACCGGCTTCATTCGACTTAAGCAAGGCCGCATCTGGACGCTGCTCACCACGATGGCCGAATTGAAGGGCCATGAAGAGCCCAAAGGGCCGCTTCGGCCGATGGGCGCCGAGCACGGCGCACGCCGCGATCGCACGAGCTGGAAAGAGCGGCGCGAGGCCGAGCTCGACACGCTCGGCACGGCGGAGCAACCGTATTGCCTGATTGTCGGCGGCGGGCAAGGCGGCATCGGACTCGGTGCGCGGCTGCGGCAACTCGGCGTGCCGACCATCATCGTCGATAAGAACGAAAGGCCTGGCGATGCATGGCGCAAGCGCTATAAAACGCTGTGTCTGCATGACCCGGTCTGGTACGACCATATGCCCTACTTGCCCTTCCCCGACAACTGGCCCGTCTTCACGCCGAAGGACAAGATCGGCGACTGGCTCGAGATGTACACGAAGGTCATGGAGCTGAACTACTGGGGATCGACCGTCTGCAAATCGGCGCGCTACGACGAAGCGAAAGGCGAATGGATCGTCGAAGTCGAGCGAGGCGGAGAGCCCATCACATTGCGCCCGAAGCAACTCGTGCTCGCGACCGGCATGTCCGGCAAGCCGAATATTCCGAGCTTCAAGGGCATGGATGTATTCAAGGGCGAGCAGCATCATTCGTCGCAGCATCCGGGGCCGGACGCGTATCACGGCAAGAAGGTCGTCGTGATCGGCGCGAACAATTCGGCTCACGACATCTGCGCGGCGCTGTGGGAAGCAGGCGTCGACGTGACGATGGTGCAGCGGTCGTCCACGCATATCGTGAAGTCCGATTCGCTAATGGAGTTGGCGCTCGGCGATCTCTATTCGGAACGCGCGGTGGCCTCCGGCATGACGACCGCGAAAGCGGATCTGACCTTCGCATCGATACCATATGCGATGCTTCACGAGTTTCAGATCCCGGTTTTCAACGCGATTCGCGAGCGCGATGCGGAGTTCTATGCGCGCCTGGAAAAGAGCGGCTTCATGCTCGATTTCGGCGACGACGACTCCGGCCTTTTCATGAAGTACCTGCGGCGAGGTTCCGGCTATTACATCGACGTGGGCGCATCGCAACTCGTCGCCGACGGCAAGATCAAGCTGAAAAGCGGCGTCGATGTAGTCGAACTGAAAGAGCACTCTGTGCTGCTGAGCGACGGCAGCGAACTCGAAGCGGATCTCGTCGTGTACGCAACGGGCTATGGTTCGATGAACGGTTGGGCCGCGGATCTCATCTCACGCGAAGTGGCCGATAAAGTCGGCAAAGTGTGGGGCCTCGGCTCGAACACGACAAAAGATCCAGGGCCGTGGGAAGGCGAACAGCGCAACATGTGGAAGCCCACTCAGCAAGAAGCACTCTGGTTTCATGGCGGCAATCTGCATCAGTCGCGGCATTACTCGCAGTATCTGTCACTGCAACTCAAGGCTCGCATGGAAGGCATTCCGACACCCGTGTTCGGATTGCAGGAAGTGCATCACCTTTCGTAGATGTGAAAGCATGGCGGCCGGCTTTTGCTTCGAGCCGGCCGCTCTATGCACTCTTTCTATCCACTCATTTCCGTGAGAAGAAAGTCGACGAGCGCGCGTTGATGCGCATTGAGCACGCCGCCGGAGCTGACAAGCGCAAGCTCTGTCGGCGGTAAAGGCGGTAAGCCGTTGCATAAGCGATGCTCCGGCAGTACCGCTGTAGTGGGCAGAACCGAAATGCCCAATCCCGACGACACCGCGGCCTGAATGCCAGTGAGACTATGGCTTCCGAATGCAATGCGCCAGCGCCGATGCGCCTTGTCGAGACCGCGAATCGCGCGCTGCCGGTACACGCAGCCTTGCGGAAATAGCGCGAGAGGAATGGGTTCGTCGGAAGAAGGTTCCAGCGCTTGTGCATTTGCGCCCTGCACCCACACGAGCGACTCCGGCCACGACGCGAGACACTCGCCGCTTGCCGGCTCGCGCTTGATCAGCGCGATTTCTATTTCGCCATTCGTGAGCCTGCGCTGCAAATCGGCACTCATGCCGGCCACTGTTTCGAGCCTGACGCCTGGCCGCGTTTTGACAAAGCCCGACAGCATGGCCGACATGCGGCGCGCGTCGAAATCTTCCGGAACGCCTATGCGAAGCGGCGTAACCGCAACGTCGCTCGTCAACGCATCTTGTGCTTCCTGCGCCAGCGCGAGCAGCCGTCGCGCATATTGCGCGAGCAGTTCGCCATGCTCGGTTGGCGTCACCTGATTGCCGGTGCGGTCACGCATCAGCAGCGTGCGGCCGACCAGTTCTTCGAGCCGCCGAACCTGTTGGCTCACCGTGGATTGCGTGCGATGCACGCGCTCGCCGGCACGCGTGAAGCTGCCTTCATCGACAACGCAGATGAGCGTATTCAACAGGTCGAGATCAAGCATGATGGACTCGCTTCGTTATTTGCGATGCAACTGACGTCGAGAGGTTAATTTAATTTTCCAATAAGTGTCAATGCGCCTAAGCTAAACGCCATTCACAGGTCCATCACTTCGGGAACACATTCCATGTCACTGCAAAACACCGCACGCCCGCGCTGGCTGACGTTCGACTGCTACGGCACACTGATCCAGTGGGACGAAGGTTTGCAAGCCGCAGTACGCGAGATTCTTCAGAGCAAGCGCGGCCACGACGTGGACCCCGCGAAGCTGCTCGCCGTCTACGACCGGCACGAACACGCACTCGAGCAGACTCCGCCTTATCGCACGTTTCGCGAAGTCGCGGGCACGGCGCTGCGTATTGCGCTCGCCGAATTCGGCTTGCCCGGCGACGAAAGCGACGAGCGCGACGAGCGCGACATACGTACTTTGACGGACCGCATTTCCGCGATGCCGCCGTTTCCGGAAGTAGTCGACACATTGCGGCAACTCAAGCGGGATGGTTATAGCCTGTGCATCGTGTCGAATACCGACGACGACATCATTGCCGGCAACGTCGCGCAACTGGGCGGCTTTATCGACCGTGTGATCACTGCACAGCAAGCGGGCGCGTACAAACCGAACCGGCGGCTATTCGATTACGCGCATGAACAACTCGGCGTGACGCGCGATGAAGTCGTGCATATTTGCGCGAGTCCGCATCTCGATCACGCGGCCGCGCGCGACATCGGCTTTCGTTGCGTATGGATCGATCGTGCAACGGGCCGCACGCTACTGCCCGATTACACGCCCGATGCAACACTCTCCACGCTCGACCAGGTGCCGGTGCTTTTTTCATCGCTCGGCTGGTGACTTTGAGGAACGACGAACATGGCGCATACGCTTTCATCCATTGGCTCGGCGAAATCGTCGCCGACATTGCGACTCGATTCCGACGCCGTCATGGAGGCGCGCATCGAACTCGCGGCATGCTTTCAACTAGCGGCGCAATACGGTTTTGAAGAGGGAATCTGCAACCATTTCTCGGCGGTCGTGCCCGGACACGACCATCTGTTCTTCGTCAATCCGTATGGCTATGCGTTCTCGGAGATCACCGCATCGCGGCTTCTAATCTGCGATTTCGACGGGCACGTCGTGTCGGGCGAAGGCAAACCTGAAGCAACGGCGTTTTATATCCACGCACGATTGCATCGGTTAAAGCCGCGCGTGAAGGCCGCTTTTCATACGCATATGCCGAACGCCACGGCGTTATGTTTGCTCGACGGTCCGCCGCTGTTGTGGCTCGGGCAAACGGCACTGAAGTTCTACGGCCGCACCGCCGTCGATGAGAACTACAACGGCCTCGCGCTCGACGACTCGGAAGGCGACCGCATTGCCGCGACCATCGGCGACGCCGATATCCTGTTCCTCAAGAATCACGGCGTGATGGTGGCGGGCGAGAGTATTGCCGAAGCGTGGGATGATCTCTATTACCTGGAGCGTGCGGCTGAAGTCCAGTTAAAGGCAATGAGCAGTAATCGTCCGCTGAAACCCATACCGCACGAAGTGGCGCAGCGTACTTATGAACAGATGCGCGCCGGCGACAAGGAAAGCGCGCACGCGCATTTGCAAAGCGCAATGCGCGAATTGCGCAGGCGCGGCATCGCATTCGATCAATAGAACTATTTGCGCGTTCGATGCGCGGCGGCGACTGCATCGAGTCCCGCCATCACGAAGCGAATAAAGTCCTCCACCAGCGCATTTTTGTCTTTTGCAACGGCGGGCAGCAACGCTGCCTGCATTTGCCTGGGCGCGATCATCAGCGCGATGCAAGGCAGCACCGCGAACATCAGCGCTCGTTGCACCGCCGGCTCTTGCGGATTCAATTGCAATACCTCGCCGATCAATCCCAGTAGCACCGTCGCCTTTGGCCGCACCGCTTTTTCAATCAGCGCAGGAATGGCGGGCGACGGAGACAGTACTTCGCGCAGCATCAGCATGAATCCCCACGGCGCGCCGCTGCTGGTCGACAAACCCACGAATCGCGAGATTACCGCGCGCAACTTGTCGCGCGCATCGCCCGGCCCTTCTGTCAGCGCGGACAATTCATCGAGACTCACGACCTGGCGATGCGCTTCGACAAGCGCCGCTTCGTATAGCGCCTCGCGACTGCCGAAGTGATAGTTCACGGACGCCATCGGCGTGCCCGCGCGCTCGCATATTTCCTTGCTGGTGGCATCGGCGAAACCGCGCGCGGCGAAAACCTGGCCTGCAATATCGAGCAGATGCTGGCGTGTCGCCGCACCGTCGGGACGGCTCGCGCGATTGACCGGCCGAGGCTGCTTTCCCTGTTCCGTGCGGGATTTGCGCGCCGCCCTCGTGGGTGTTTTCGTTGCGCCTGCCTGCTTGGTCCGCTCTTTCTGCTTTGCAGGAGTCGTCGCTCGTTTCGTCGGCATGGGAAAGTGCAGGCTCCGGAAATAGTTTGAATTCGAATTCAAATTCGCATATATTCATTGTACTTCATCCGTGCGGACGACACCCCATGAGGAACTTCATTACCCGGCTCTGGCGCCCCGCATTGGCACTCTTTATCGGCGTACTGCTTGCAGGATGCGAGCATCGCGACGAGAACGCCTACCAGGGCTATGCAGAGGGCGAATATGTGTACCTGGGCTCATCGCAGGCCGGCACGCTCACGCAGTTGCAGGTCGCACGCGGTCAAACCGTAAAAGCGGGCGCGTCTCTTTTCGCGCTTGATTCAGTGGACGAAACGGCCGCGCTGCGGCACGCGCAGCAGCAACTCGCGGCGGCCCGCTCGCAACTCGCCGACATTCAAACCGGCAAGCGCGTGCCCGAAGTCAACGTCAATCGCGCGCAACTCGCCGAGGCCGCGGCGAACGCGCGCAAGGCGGCGCTGCAACTCACACGCGACGAAGCGCAGTACAGCGCGGGCGGCATTGCAAAAGCGCAGCTCGACGATTCGCGCGCGAATGCAGAGGCGACGTCGGCACAAGTGCGGCAGCTTACGAATCAGGTGGAAGTAGCGCGTTTGCCGGGCCGCTCGCAACAAATCGCTGCGCAGCAGGCTCAGGTCGCGGCGGCCGAAGCGGTCGTCGCACAGGCGCAGTGGAAGCTCGATCAGAAGCGCGCGAACGCGCCCGCCGACGGGCTCGTCTACGACACGCTCTATCGCCTCGGCGAGTGGGTGCCGGCCGGCAGTCCCGTTGTGCAATTGCTGCCGCCGCAGAACATCAAGGTGCGTTTTTTCGTGCCGGAAACGCGAGTCGGCGCACTGGCGCCGGGCCGCGAAGTGTCGATCCATTGCGACGGATGCGCAGTGGATTTGACCGCGAAGATTACCTACGTTGCGAATAAAGCCGAGTACACGCCGCCGGTTATCTATAGCAACGAGAGCCGCGCGAAGCTCGTTTTCATGATCGAAGCACACACGTCGGTTGCAGATGCAACGAAGCTTCATCCGGGCCAGCCGGTGACGGTGGCGCTCAAATGAGTACACCCGCGCTAGAGTATGTGATCGACGTGCACGGCCTGAACAAGCATTTCGGCGACAAGCACGTGGTCAACGACGTTTCGTTGCAGGTCGCGCGCGGCGAGATCTTCGGCTTTCTCGGTCCTAACGGCAGCGGCAAGACGACGTCGATCCGCTTGATGTGCGGACTGCTGACGCCCGACTCGGGCACCGGCACATGCCTTGGCTACGACATCCGCAGCGAGAGTGCGCAGATCAAGCGCAATGTCGGCTATATGACGCAGCGCTTCTCGTATTGGGAAGATCTGACCATTCGCGAGAACCTCGAGTTCGTCGCGCGTATCTACCAGATGCGCAACCGTCGCGAGGCCGTCGACAAATCGCTCGAATCGCTCGGACTGCAAAGCCGCGCGAATCAGCTCACAGGGTCGCTATCCGGAGGCTGGAAGCAACGCCTCGCGCTCGCAGCATGCATGCTGCACGAACCCAGGTTGCTGCTGCTCGACGAACCGACTGCCGGCGTCGACCCAACTGCGCGCCGCGACTTCTGGGAAGAACTGCACCGGCTCGCGGCGCGCGGCATTTCCGTCCTCGTCAGCACGCATTACATGGACGAAGCCGAACGCTGTCACAAACTCGCCTATATCGCGTATGGAAAGCTGCTCGCGCAAGGCACGTCGCGAGAGGTGATCGAGTCGCAGAATCTCGCTACATGGTCGATTCAAGGCGAGCATCTGAGCGAATTGTCCGAGAAGCTGCGCGAGATGCCTGGTGTCGATCAAACCGTCGTATTCGGCGCCGCGCTGCATGCCAGCGGGCGCGATCACGCGGCATTGGAACACGCGCTCAAACAGGCCACCGCGGACACGCGTTTGCGCATGGAGCCGATCGAAACCGGACTCGAAGACGTGTTCATCTATCTGATGAGTCATTCGCGGGATAACTTCGGAGCGCGATCGTGAGCACAGGTACGGGCTTTTCGTTGATGCGCTGGTGGAGCGTGGTGCTGAAGGAGTTTCTTCAATTGCGGCGCGACCGCGTCACGTTCGCGATGATCGTCGGCATACCGATCGTTCAGCTCGCGTTGTTCGGTTTCGCGATCAACACCGACCCGAAGCATCTGCCGACTGCCGTTATCGTTCACGACCAAAGCGAGTTCTCGCGCAGCTTCATTGCGGCGATGAGGAACTCCGCGTATTTCGACATCGTAGAAACGCTGCCCGACGAAGAAGCCGGACGCCGTGCGCTCGCCCAGGGCCGCGTGCAGTTCGTGCTGAACATACCGGTCGATTTCTCGCGGAAGCTGCTGCGCGGCGAGCACCCTTCACTGCTTGTCGAGGCTGACGCCACCGACCCGACCGCGACTCACACCGCCGTTGCCGCACTGCCCAATCTCGTACAGCCCGTCGCCGACAAGGACATCACCGGACCGCTCGCGCATCTTAACGGCACGCCAGGCGCTTTCGGCGTGCAAGTCCACAATCTGTACAACCCCGAAGGAATTACGCAGTACAACGTCGTTCCCGGGCTCATGGGCGTCATTCTCACCATGACGCTCGTGATGATGACAGGCCTCGCCGTCACGCGCGAACGCGAACGCGGCACGATGGAAAATCTGCTCGCGACGCCAGTTCTTCCCGTCGAAGTGATGACCGGCAAGATCATTCCTTATGTGGCTATTGGCCTGATTCAGGCGTCGATCATATTGATTGCCACACGCTTCGTATTTCATGTGCCGTTTGTCGGCAGTCCCATCGCAATCTATCTGGCCGCGCTGCTGTTCATTGCCGCGAACCTGACTGTGGGCATTACGCTGTCCTCGCTTGCACAGAACCAGTTGCAGGCGATGCAACTGACCATGTTCTATTTTCTGCCGAATATTCTTCTGTCCGGCTTCATGTTCCCGTTCGCGGGCATGCCGAAATGGGCGCAGTTCATCGGCAACTTTTTGCCGTTGACGTATTTCAACCGGCTCATTCGCGGAATCATGCTCAAGGGCGACGGATGGGCGGATCTCTGGCCCTCAGTGTGGCCCATGGCTCTTTTCACCGCCGTTGTGATGGCGATTGCGCTGCGTTTTTATCGGCGCACACTCGACTAGGAAGAACGTTCATGAAAACACTTCTTGTTGTGTGCGCACTTTCTTTGACCGGCTGCGCGGTAGGACCCGACTTTCACGCACCGGCCGCGCCCGACACTCAAAACTACACGCAACGCGCATTACCTGAGCAGACGGCCTCGTCCGAAGGGCCAGCGGGAGCCGCACAGACGTTCAACGCGGCGCCTGGTCCCATACCCATGTGGTGGCGTCAATTCCAGTCCCACGCGCTAAACCGTCTCGTGGATGAAGCATTGCTCCAGAATCCAACACTCGGTCAAGCGCGCGCAAGACTGATCGAGGCGCGCGAAAACTACACCGCGCTCGCGGGCGCAACGCAATTCCCGAGCATAGACGCAACGCTTTCCGGCTCAAGGCAGAAAGTCGATCCCGCTGCGTTCGGCATTCCGCACGTCGAGAGTCCCGGACCGTTCTCGCTGTTCAGTGCATCGGTCAGCGTCTCTTACGTGTTTGATATTTTCGGCGGCAATCGGCGCGCGCTCGAGGCAAGCATGGCGCAAGTCGATTACGAGTCGTATGAACTCGATGCAGCGCGCTTGAGTCTCGCCGGCAATATCGTGGCTACCGCGGTGCGGCGCGCGTCGTTACAGCAGCAGATCGCGCTGACGCAACGTCTGGCCGACGCACAGGCGCATCAACTGTCGATCGTTGATGCGCGCTTCGCCGCCGGCGGCGTATCGCAACTGGATGTGCACCGCCAGCGTACCCTGCTTGCACAGACACGCGCATCGTTGCCGCCGCTTGAAAGCCAGCTTGCGGCCGCGGATCATCAACTCGCCATTTTGCTGGGCAGAGTACCGTCGCAAGCGGATTTCCACGAACTCACTTTCGATGCGCTGCATTTGCCGCTGGATATTCCACTCGCTTTGCCGTCGACACTCGCCCGCGCGCGGCCCGATATAAAAGCGGCCGAGGCATTACTGCACGAGGCAAGCGCGAACGTAGGCGTCGCAACCGCTAACCTGTACCCGCAATTTTCATTGTCCGCGGGAATCGGCTCGGAGCGCACGCGGATCGGCGATATTGTGAATGGCTTGAACGTCTGGAATATCGGCCTCAACCTGACGCAACCCATCTTTCGCGGTGGAGAATTGCATGCGAAGAAACGCGCCGCAGAAGCCGCTTATGACGCCGCATTCGAGAACTATCGGCAAACGGTTCTCCAGGCATTGCAGCAGGTCGCCGATTCGCTGACCGCCATGCAGAACGACGCCCGCGAGTTGCAGGCGCGCACCGAAGCCGCGCAGCAAGCGCAAGCCAGTCTGGACATCGCAAGTCGGCAATATGCGGCGGGTGGAATCAGTCAGCTCGCTCTTCTTGATGCGGAACGTGATTCGCTGCAAACGGCGATAGATCGAACCCAGGCTCAAGCAAACCGCTTCTCCGACACGGCTGCGTTGTTCCAGGCGCTCGGCAGCAATCTATGACGGCTCGCGCGGCGTGTGCGAACTACAGTTGGGCTTCAATAGCCGCCTTATCGATAATCGACCAGACCCGGCCAATTTTTTCTCCGCGGAATTCGTAGAAGACATTTTCGGTGAAGGTCACTTTTCTTCCATTGACTTCGAGACCGAGAAACGTTCCTTGCGGTGTGCAATTAAAGCGCAGCCGCGCCCCGACATAAGCCGGGTCGGCAACCAGCAGATCGATGTCGAAATGAAGGTCGGGAATCTCGAGAAAGTCTCTCTCGAGCATTGCGCGATAGCCTGCCGAGCCGATCTGCTTGTCGTTGTAATAGACATCGTCATGAACGAATTGCGGAAAGCTCTGCCAGTCCTGCCGGTTCAGGCAGGCGATATAGCTTCGGTAGATGTCCGAGAGATCGGGTTCGGTCATGGCAATCTTCCATTTGGCTGTCGGGCAACGAGACGTGCTGCGCGCGAGGCATACGCATTGCTCATTCTATGCAACGCGGCGCGCCCCTGCGCCGCCCAACGGATTTATTCGCGACCATGAAACATACAGCCTTGTTGATTGCAGCCAGCGTGACTGCGCTGAGCGTGGCACTTTCCGGTTGCAACCGCTCCGGTCCATCGTCGGATCAGGCGGGCGCGGCCGCCGTCAGCGGCGCCGCGCAGAGTGGGCCTGCCGTCTCCGCGCCCGCCACGGCAGCAAGCGACGCGCCTGCCGGCGCAAGCCAATAGCGGCTTTTCGCGCTCTCCGCGTTGTGTGAGGTGAAGCTCGCGGCGTATGCAGTCTGTGTCGTGGGGAGGAATAGGCGTTGCTTAAACACTGCCTGTTGTCAGGCATTTCCCCCACTCGCATTGATACGGAGCACCTCATGAATGCAATCGTCCCGAACCAGCCCGATGTCGGTCAGCAAAGCCATGCAATTGCCGCCTACGAGCTTGCAGCGAAAGCCGTTGCGGGCTTTGAAAAAGTTGTCGAGTTGAATGTGCAGACCGTCAAGACTTCTTTGTCCGAGCAACAGGCACTGGTCGATGCCGCGCTCTCATCCAGCTCTCTCAACCAGATGATCGATCTGCAGTTTCAGCAGGTTCCGGCAGCAATAAAAAAGACGTGCGCCTATTGGGGGCACGTCGAGGACATTGCAGTGGACACGCATAATGATCTTGTGGATGCTCTACAAGACAGCGTGCAAAGTTATCTGTCCACGTTCTTCTCGTTGCTCGGTAGTGCGGCCTCGATTGGCATGGTCTCAACGGGCCGCACGAACGTCACAAGTCCTCTCGTGATTGAGCAGCCGCCGGCCCCTCAGAACGACCCCGTTGTGATTGTGGACAGTTCGGGCAACGTCGTATCGTCGAGCCCCCGAATGGATCTGCACTAACCGAGTCAGGCACCGCGCGCCGTTTCGATGAGTTCTTTCACACGGCGCGCGATACTCGTCAAAATGTTCTGCGACGAAGCCGGTTGTTGCTTGCGATGCGGCATGCGCTGCAAATCTTCCCAGTCGCTTTCCACAGCACGCGCGTGGCTTTCCGGCGTGAAGGGCCACTCCATCGCGACTGCTCGCACCGGCGAGTCGCGCCGCCCTTCTCCCGAGCGCTCGACATACGCATTGATAGCCAATGCCTCCTGCTCCGCCGCCTCTTTTGAAGTTGCTGCGATAAAGTCGTCAGGTCCTTCAATATGGACGCACCACAATTGTTCGCTCACGCGACGTTCCTCGCCGGGTACAGTCATAAGGGACTGGCGTTCAGCAGTTCCCATTTCAGGTCGGAAAAGCATGGGCCCTGCGTCGCCTCACTGAATTTGACGTCGTTGTGTTCGCCATTCCACTCCATCACCTGGACTTTGCCGTCGCTGTCGACTGTGACGTCCCAGCCTATGCAGCGCGCAAAAGGCACCTTGCTATGGAGTTGTAGCACCGTATCGACACAATCGTTGAATGCGGGCATCTTCAGGCCGGCAAATCTGACTTTCGAATCGGGGTGTTCTTCCGTCGCGCCCCAATCGGTCAGGAAACCCTCGCGCGCAAGTTCTCCTGTGCCGAGATCCACCGGCACGCAGATTTCGTCGTCGATCCTGATGTGGGTATGACGCGCTCTGCCGAGCCGCAAGAAAGCCGCACGAAGAGAAGTGCGGCCGAGATCGTCGACAGCCGTCGTCAGGCGCAAGGTCGCAACCGAGTTTGGAGCAAACGTGCTGAGAAGCGGATGCTGAACGATGAACTTCTGAATGACGCCATTGCCAAGCGATTTGATCAGGCCGCAGTCAAACGATTCCCGGTCGAAGAAATGAATACCTTTGCCTTGCGCCGAGCCGTCGAGTTTGAAAACGATCTTGTCGCATTCGCGGAAGACGACGTGCTCGATCTCCTGCTCGCGCACCACCAGATTGCGGTCCGTGAAGAAGAGACCGTTCGCGAAGTAGGCCAGGTCCGGGAACGTGTCACAGCCGAAGATAACCCGCGACATCGGCTTCAGATTCGAGATTCGTCCATATCCGCCTTTCATGCTGGGCACAACCACGCCGCCGTAGTAGTTGTCGGGAATCCAGCCTTCCTTGAAGGTCCCGCTAAACGCCGCGTAGACACGCAGCCACGGCGCATACTTTGCGTCGCCAAACACGTCCCGCGCATAGGTGTCGGCGAGCTTCAGGTTGGCCGGATCGGGAGGACCGTATTTCTTCTGCAATAGCCGAAGAACCTGTCTCGCCTGTGCGCGATGAACCTGGTGGAACGTGTATTGCCCCACCTTCTTGATTGAACGTCTGACTACTTTCTCTACGCCGTGTAGTTTCATTGTCCCCTCGTGATCAGGTTCTTGTTGACCCACTCCCATACCGCACAATCAACGACTCGATCCGACGCGGGGATCAGTAAGCGTTAGGATGATGCAGTCCCTTGAAAATGGTCGCGCAAATGATCTTGACGTCGAGTGCGAACGACCAGTTTCGAAGGTAGTACAAATCGTGTGCGACCCGGCCTTCCATCTTTTCGATGCGATCGGTCTCTCCGCGAAAGCCATTGATCTGCGCCCAGCCGGTAATGCCTGGCTTGATCCGGTAACGGTGAATATAGCCGGAGACGATGCCCTGATACAGGTCGTCGTGTTCGAGCGCGTGCGGTCTCGGACCGACCACCGACATATCGCCGCGCAGCACGTTGAAGAACTGCGGCAATTCATCGAGGCTCGTGCGCCGCAGAAAACGCCCGACCCGCGTAATGCGCGGGTCGCCACGCGTGGCCTGTTCAAGCACCCCCTGTTTCTGTTCATGCAGACGCATGCTGCGGAACTTGTAGATCATGAAGATGCGTCCGTCCGCGCCCTTGCGGCACTGTTTGAAGAACACCGGCCCCGGCGAACTCAGCTTGACCGCTATCGCACACGCAAGAAGAATCGGCGACACGGCAATCAATGCGAGCAGTGCAAAAACGCGATCGAACAATTCCTTTTCCACCATTGCATTCGGCGGCAATGGCGAGGCGGCGAGATTGATCGTCGGAAAGCCGAGCAACTCGGTCACGCTTCCATCGAAGAGAGCCAATGCGCGCACGTCCGGCATGAAGCGCACGTTGATCAGATCGTTGCGAAACTCATCGACCAGCTCGAGAATCGCGCGTTCTTCCGATAAAGGCAGCGCGAGCCACACTTCATCCACCTGCTGTTCGCGCACATACTTCGCAAAAGCCGCGCGCTGTTCGAACGTCGGCACGGAACTCGTCGTCTTGTTGACCGGGCGCAGGTTGTAGACGGCACTCGCGCGAAAACCCGCTGCCGGCTCCCGTTCCATTTTGCGCAGGATCTCGTCGCAATGTTCGCCGCATGCGGCAATAGCCACCTTTTGCAGATCCAGGCCAGCGTGGCGAACGCGCCCGAGCAGAACGTGCGTCATTATCCGGCCAGCGATCATTGCGCCACCCGCAATTCCCGTCCAGTACGCGAACCATAGGCGCGACACGAAGTCGATCCGATGCAACGAGAACATCAAAGCAAGCGCGCATGCCTGGACCAGCAGCCAGCCGAGTGCGACCTGGCCAACCAGTACACGTTTCGAGCGGCCGCGCCACGACTGATAGACGCCTAATGCCGGAAACACCGCGAGCGAAAACGCCGCCGCGAAAGCGACGAATGCCAGATAAAAGTTGCGTTGCGCGAAATCGTCGAAGCGGATATGAGAGGCAGCGAATGCGCCGCCGAGGATCATCGCCACATCGAACATTCTGGCCAGCAGACCGGTAATCAATCGCATAGCAGTCCCCTCGAATACGCTCTGGTTCGCCACGGCCGATTAACCCGCACGGCCATACTTGTCGTCGAACCGGACGATGTCGTCTTCGCCCAGATAGGCGCCGGACTGCACCTCGATGATCTGAAGCGGAACGCAACCCGGGTTCTCGAGACGATGCGTGACACCGAGTGGGATATACGTCGACTCGTTTTCGCCAAGCAGGAATTTTTCTTCTCCGCGTGTGACGAGCGCGGTGCCGCTCACCACAATCCAGTGCTCCGCGCGGTGATGATGCATCTGCAACGACAGGCGCGCGCCCGGCATTACCACGATGCGTTTAACCTGAAAGCGGTCGCCGTGATCGATCGAATCGTAAAAGCCCCACGGACGACGCACTTTGCGGTGCGCATCCGCTTCCGGCGAATTTTCGGCCTTGATGCGCGACACGAGTCCCTTGATGTCCTGCACATGCGAGCGGTCGGCCACCAGAACCGCGTCGTCCGTTTCGACGACGATCAGGTCGTTAGTGCCGACACATGCGACGAGCCGGCCGCCTTGCGAACGCGCATACGTTGCCGTCGCGCCTT
The DNA here is from genome assembly GCF_046054045.1 of Paraburkholderia sp. RL17-368-BIF-A. Lineage (NCBI taxonomy): Bacteria > Pseudomonadati > Pseudomonadota > Betaproteobacteria > Burkholderiales > Burkholderiaceae > Paraburkholderia > Paraburkholderia sp. RL17-368-BIF-A. Next base: position 130,784 of record NZ_JARESN010000014.1, on the reverse strand, counting down.
CGAAAAGAACGCGTCCATTCGACGCGTTGCCGCACTCGTCCTTTTCCATTGCCTGCCACACGGCGTCCCATGAACCGAGGTCCGACCATCCCGCTTGCAGCGGCACGACGATCCCCGCGAATTGCGATTCCGGCTTGCCAAGATGTTCCATCACCGCGTAGTCGATCGAGTCCGACGGCGATTGCAGGAAGGCCTCGGCATCGGGAACGATGCAGCCGTCGTTGACCTTCGCGCCTTCGTAAGCGCGCACGCAGGCATCGTGAATTTGCGGCTGAAATTGCTTGATGACGGCAAGCCATACAGACGCACGCACGACGAACATGCCGCTATTCCACCAGTAATTGCCGGACTCGACATACTGCGCTGCAAGTTCGGGCGCCGGCTTTTCAACGAAACGTTCGATGCGGCGTGCGCCGTCGTTCAACGCAGCGCCGAGTCGGATATAGCCGAAGCCCGTATCCGCGCCAGTGGGCGGAACACCAAGCGTCGCAATTGCGCCTGCGTCGGCATGACGCGCAGCTATTTCGATTGCCTTATGAAGCGCATCGAGATCTGCAATAGCGTGGTCTGCGGGCATCGCGACGAGAATCACGTCGTTGCCGTCCGACGCTGCAGCCAGCGCAGCAAGCGTGAGTGCAGGAGCCGTATCGCGGCGGCCAGGCTCGACGACGACCCGTGCCTTCACGCCGCTTTCGCGCGCCTGCTCGCAGGTTGCAAAGTAATGTTCGGCACCGCACACAATCACCGGTTCTGGAGCGACCGCCCACAGAGGACTGAAGTTATTCATGCGTCCCATCGTGGCCTGCAACAGCGTCTGGTCGCCGATCACGTCGATAAGCTGCTTCGGGAACTGCTCGCGTGATACGGGCCATAGACGCGTGCCTGAGCCGCCTGCGAGAATCACCTGTGCGAGCGTGGTGCATTCCTGCGACGCGGCGCCTTGCGTCTCGTTGTCGTTCTCGTGTGCGGTTGCAAAAACTTTATCCATTTTTATTGCTCCTGGACGGGCAAGCCAAAGCGCGATTAATCGCATAAGCGCCGACGAAATACGCTGCACGTCGGCACTGCTCCGGTCTCACGTGTGATCAATAACGGGGTGTGGGCATCAACGGGCTCGGCGAGCCGTTCTGTCCGCGCAAAGCTAGGGATGCGCACCGAAGTTCTCGCACTAGGCGAGCGTTAGCGGCACACATATCGGCGTGGCGCCAGAAAGCCGATGCCACTCAAGCATGACTCGATGTGATCCATCATAGTCACCTCACGCTGCACCACAGCAATGGTGGCGCGTTCAGTTGAGGTTTTGGCCAGCCTCGTCGCATTAGCCCGCACATCGGCCACTGTGGCCTTTCTTATGGCCGCTGTGTGTGCGGTAGCGCGTGGAAATCAGTGCCTAGACGTGGTACCTTCGCGAGTACCTTCATGACAGATGGGCAGTTCGTTCATCGAGACGTAGGACCCCGATTCCGTTCAGGTGCACCGCCATCGTGGTGCACCGCACCTCCAACCAGGTTGTCTTCGCACGTAATGGCACTGTCATTGCAAGCTATGCGCCATTTGTTTTCCGGGAGTCGCAATGGCTTACATTTCGCTACTTGCGCTGTTTCTAACGGTTACGAATTTCGTGCCTCTCAGCGCGGTCGGCTTTGTGCCGATCTTCGTGTACGCGTGGCGCTTTTACGGTCGCCGCTATCCGGCGTTCATTACGCCGCTCACCGCGCTGACGGTCGTGATCGTCGTCTCCACGCTGCTCTACGATCCTCAGTCTTTCGCCGAATTCGATTTCTATCGGCGCGACGGTAACTTCTTCATTTCGTATGCTCCCATTTTTGCCGGTTGCCTGTACGCGCATCGTCTCGATCTGAACAAAGTACTTCGCGCGTTTTTTATTTTCGCGGTCGGCATCAATATCCCGCCGTACGCGGTGTACATCGTCAGCACCGGACTCCTCGGCATCTTCACGAATCCAGACAAGAGCTTCGGCAGCTACTTCATCGCGCGCAATGCGGCGGGCGGATTCTTCGCCATGCTGTTCTGCCTCGGCGTGGGCTGCTACCTGCAAAAGCGCAGCAAGCTACTGCTCGGGCTACTCGCGATGAACGCGCTGATGCTGTTCTCCACGTATAGCCGCGGTTCGCTGCTCGGCGCGGCTGCGGTACTGCCGTACCTCTATTTCGGCCGCAAGCGCTGGCTGCTGGCTGCGTTGATGGGCGTGCTCATAGCAGGTTCGCTTGCAATGGCGTTCTATCACACGGACGCCACCGTCGACTACATGGGCTACCCGTTCAGTATCCACAACCAGGATGCGAAGGTCGCCAATCTGAATATCCGGTATGAGTGGCTGTGGCCGCGCGCGCTCGCCTATTTCGAGCAGAGTCCGATCGTGGGTATGGGCTTCGGTTCTTTCGACGATCACATCGGCAATGTGACTTCATACTTTCACCTGTTCGGTGCGCCGTCGAACGTCCTCGTCGAACATAGCGATTCGCACGCTCACAACTCGTACCTCAATTTCCTCGCGGAAACCGGTGTCGTCGGTCTTTTCCTGCTGCTGAGCTTCTTCTGGAGACTCGTTGATTGGAGCAAGCATGGAGCGGCTGCGGGCGCGCTCGTGGGAGGCGGTCAGAACTTCGCCGCCTTCCGGTTCGTCGAGATCTCTTCTATTTGCCTGCTGGTCATGGCGGCAACGGAACATCGCCTCGTGTCGCCTTCCAATGTCCTGATCCTCTCGCTCGTCATCTCACTACTGCTGGCCTCGCAATCGGCCAATGCAATCTCGGCGGAATTCAATCGGCGGAACTCGCTGATTCGCTCGCGCGTCTGACAGTACCTGCGCCCACTCCGGTACAGCGGGAACATAAAGATCCCGCTGTAGAGAACCCAACAACAACGAGAACCCTATGTGGACTGTATTCACTAACATAGGCGATGCGGCCGTCACGTTGCCCGTGGCCGCTGTTTGCGCCTGCTGGATCGCACTATTCGACGTCAAGCTGGCCTGCCGGTGGATCGCGATGCTCGCAGCCGGCGTCGCTATTGTCGGCGCGAGCAAGATCTTCTATGCGGGCTGGGGCATATCGTTTCCGGCGTCTGATTTCCGCGTGATTAGCGGCCATGCGATGCTCTCCACCTCCGTGTGGATGGTGGCCCTCGCATTGCAGCTCAGATGGTGGCGTCTGCCGGCGTTTCTGGGTATTGCGGCCGGTCTGGTTATCGGTGCGTTGACTGGCGTGTCGCGCCTGATGGACCTTTCGCATTCCGTGCCGGAAGTCATTTCAGGCTGGATTCTGGGCGCAATCGTCGCGCTGCTCTTCTTGAGAAAGGCGCTTTCCGTGGAGTTCGAACGCCCACGGCCCGCATGGTCGGCGGCGAGCTTTCTGTGCGTCTGCGTGCTCGCCTATGGGCATCAGGCGCCGCTTCAGCGGCTCATTGAAACGCGCTCGCCGCAAATACATAGCCATGCTCATTCGATCATGGCTCTCGCCGGCCGCGTCAAATACCGCATTCAGTCTTACGAGGGCATACTCGCAAGGTGACGCTCCTCTGCCGTGCGCTCGCGCACCAGGTAGGGGCGAAGCTGTTCGATCGAGCTGCGCAAAAGCCGCGCGTCGATAAAGTCCGTCAATGCCGTCTTGAAGTTCTCGGTTGAGAACCGCTCGGCATTCTGACGGCAATTCACCGGATCGAATAAAGAGGCATTGCGCTCGAAACGTGTCACCGCTTCGAGCAATGACTCCGCCGTCTGCTCGCCGAAGAAGACACCTGTGGGCTGCTCCAGAGGCAAGCCGATAACCGACTCGAGCGCACCGCCCCTGCCGAAAGCAATCACGGGTGTGCCGCAAGCCTGTGCTTCCACAACGGAAATGCCGAAGTCCTCTTCCGCCGCGAAAACGAATGCGCGGGCGCGTCGCAAATGATCGACGAGTACTTCGAGAGGCTGGTGACCGAGTATCGTCACATTCGGCCCCGCAGTCGCTTTGATCCGCTTCATTTCCGGGCCGTCGCCGATCACGACCAGCCGGCGCTCGGGTGTCTGCGAGAAGGCCCGCACGATCAAGTCGATGCGCTTATAAGGCACCATCCGCGAGGCCGTCACGTAGAAGTTTTCTTTCTGCGTGCACATCACCATGTTGTCGAGATCGACAGGCGGATAGATAACCGTCGCGTCGCGCTGATAAGCCTTCTTGATCCGCCGCGCGATGAAGTGCGAATTCGCCAGCAGATGATCGACGCCATTCGCCGAACGCGAATCCCAGCCGCGAATGTAATGCAGCAGCGCGCGCGCCATGATCGATTTGACGCCCTTGTTCAGATGCGATTCGCGCAAGTACTGATGCTGCAGATCCCACGCATAGCGGATCGGCGAATGCACATAGCTGATGTGAATCTGATTGGGTCCGGTCAGTACACCCTTGGCCACCGCGTGCGAACTCGAAATGACCAGATCGTACGCGGACAGGTCCAGTTGCTCGATCGCAATCGGCATCAACGGGAGATAAGCTCTGTAGCGCTTGCGCGCAAACGGCATCTTCTGAATGAACGACGTGTTGACGGGTTTCCCTTTCACGCAATCGCGATCTTCGAGAAAGTCGACAATCGAAAAGACGTCCGCTTTCGGAAAGCATTCGATAATGTTCTTCAAAACCTTCTCTGCGCCGCCCGAAACCACCAGCCAATCGTGAACAATAGCGACTTTCACTTCTCTCTCCTGTGAGATGACGCGCCGGACGCTTCACCGGCGGCAATCCGTTTCACTTGTCTTTGGCCGCGCTTGTTTGGGCTCTTACACCCCACGCCAGCCCCAGCATTCCAGCGGCGCGCCGCGCGCCCGGCACCAGCCCGATCAGCTCGAGGCGGACCATGATGACCAGCAGGATCACGGCGAGCGTTGCTTCACCGAATACACGAGCCATGGCCATGCCCATTGCTCCAAAGCGCGGCGCAAGAATCAGTGCCGCGGCCAGGTTGGCGAGGCCGGAGGCGAGCCCGGCAAACGCGAGCAGCCGGTCTTTCTTGCGCGGAACGAATACGTAAAACGCGACGAATTCGTTGAACGCGACGAACGGGAACATCCATGCGAAACATTGAAGAATGCGCGCGGCAGGCTCGAACTCGGCGCCGAGAATCAACGGCAACAGGAACGGCGACAACGTCATTGCGCCGCAGAATACGAGCAGTCCATAACCGAGCAGAAGCGCCGCGCCACGGCGCGTGGTCGCGTGCGCGCCCTCTTTGTCGCCGTGTGCGAGCTGCCGCGAAATAGTCGGCACGAATACCTGCGACGCCGGGCCCATCAGGCTCAGTGCAATGGTGGCGAAACGCTCCGCCGCACCGAAATAGCCGACTTGCGCGGGCGTCGACAATAGCGTCAGCAGATAGGTGGAAGACGCCGTCAATACAACCGAGCCTGACGAGTAGCAGAAGAGCATCGTCGAGCTGCGAATGAGCGGCATCACGCCTTCCACTTTCAGTCGGGGCAGTCCCAATTGCGACGTGGTGATGCCATAGGAAATGATCGACGACGCCACGCCGGCAACCAGCAGACTCGCCAGCACCCACACGGAATCCTCGGGCTTTCTCACGAGACTCAGCACCAGAACGAGGCTCACGGCAAAGCCGAATACTTCGATCATGATCGGCGTGCGAAAACGCTGACGGCCCTGGAATAGCCAGCCGAGATTCATTGCCGACACGATGCCGAGCAGCGTACCCAGCACGCCGATCAGCGGCCGCTCGGACAAGGTGGGCGAGCACATCGTCGCAATCAGACCGATGCTTCCGCCAATCACGGCGAGCATGAGCCGCGCGCTCACATGGAGCGAATAGATTGCATTGCACTCCTTCACCGAATGGGCTTTCGCGACTTCCCGCATGCCGACGAAGGTGAAGCCGTAACTCACGAGCATCCAGATGACGTTCATGAGCGACATCGACGCGAGCACTCGCCCATACTCGGCGACGCCGAGAATTCTTCCGTAGAACGGCACCACGATGATGAGGTATACGTACCTCATCAGATATCCGCCGTAAACAAACGCAATGACGCTTGCGTTGTCTCGTCTTTCCATTCCGTTCTCCAAATGCCTGCTCCCGGGCTTAACGCTGCGCCATGCGCCGACGCGCAAGCGGGTTCGATATGTAGCGAACCACAAAGTCAGAAAGCGGCGAGTACGGCACGAGGCACAAGCCGGAAAGAACCACAGTTCCGAATTTCTTCTTCACACTCCAGAATGGATTGGCCAGGATCGCGTGGAAATAGCCCCGCGAATCGCGCATCATCCAGCGCCAGCGGTGCGCGAACGTCGCGCGATAGACGCTCGAGCAGAAGATCGCCTTCTCGTGGCCGAAATCATGAAACGTCGGCGACAACTCGATACCGAGACGCGACCGCGCGATGTTGCGCAGAATTGCCCAGCGCATACCCAACGCTTTGGGCGCCTTGGAAATCTGCTCGGAATTGGCGAACGACACCGTGCCGCCATCGGCGTTATGCACGCGATAGCCGCCGAGCGATTTGCGCAGCGTCGCGACGGGGCCGACGAGCGCGGCGCCATAGATCGCGAAGAAGTCGGCGCCGTAGCGATTGATGCCCGGTGCGGGAACCGGAAAGACCTGCTTGAGCGCACTCACCCGATACGCATTGCCCGAGGCGGGCGGCGACGGGTACAGCCAGCCCGCTTGCAACAGCTCTCCGCAATTGGGCGGCGGCTCGGTGTTCGGCACATAAGCGCCTGTCGTTGCGCCGTTTGCGTCCATCACGTCGAGCCTGAACTGCACCTTGGCCCACGCGCCGCTGGAGAAAAGCTTCATGACTTCCGATACGGCGCTCGGATACAGAATGTCGTCCGAATCGAGCAGGATCGCGTATTCCGTTTCGAGCGCGCTGATCGCATGGTTGTAGGCGGACACCTGGCCGCCGTTCTCCTGGAAAATCGCAGTGATGCGGCTGCCGTACTTCTCGATGATCGCGCGCGAGCCATCCGTCGAGCCGTCGTCGAGCACGACGACGCGCGTGCCGGGATAGTCCTGATTGAGCGCGGAGTCGATCGCGTCCGCTAAATAGCGTTCGTAGTTGTAGTTGCAGATGACAACTGTGACCTGGTTCATGGCATTCGACGCTGTCTGATGTTTCGGTGAATCGGAATGGCTACGCAAGGGAACGGACCGCGATATACGCAAGGTGGGTCGGCGGATCGTTTCCTGCACCGTTGACCCGATCGGGTACCTTGAAGCTCAATTGCAAACCGTCGTTACTCCAGGTGGTCGTCATCGCGTCCTGTGCACTTACTGTGCCCGTCAACGCATCTATGAACTCAACCTTTACTTCGCGCGACGCGGGTCGCTTGAGTCCCGCTACTGTCACCCTTCGCCAACCCGCCGACGCGCTCACCTGCAGCACGATGTCATTGCCCGAACGCAATCCGCTGCCCGAAGCGCCTGGACCAAATTGCAAAGAGTTCGACAAACTTGCCAGCGGCCCTGAAACAGTCTGATGAAGCACGATGAGGCTCCTGCCCGACACGTTGTAAGTACGTACCGGCGGCCCCCGATGAGTCAGACGGAATGGCTCATAGCCGTCCCAGTGATAGATCATTGAGACGTATTTGTTTGGATCGTCCCAGTTGTGATCGAGCGCCCACACCGCGAAGTCGAAGAAGTACTCCGGCAGGTAATGCGGGTCCTTCATATACGCATCGCCGATCTCGGTTTGCCAAATGCCTCTCGCCGGTCCGTTCTTCACATACCGCTGATACAGCTCGTCGAGATCGCGCACACCCAGGTAGTGAGTGTCGAGATAGTCGACCCAGTCCAGCATGCGTTCGTTCGATGCAGGACTTCTGTACTCGAGCCACTTACAGTAATTGGACAGACCACCCTGATCGGGCCACCCGCCGTAGACGATATAGGCGTTGTACTTGCGGATAATGCGTGCAGCGGGCAGATGCACTCGCTCCACGTAATCCTGCATGGCACGCTCGTACGGCTTCTCGTGCTTGCCGTCCTTGCTGAAGGTCGGACCGTGCCAGAACGTCGCCTGCTGCGCGCCGCCAGACAACGTTCCGGCCGCCTCATTCCAGATCTGGAAGTAGCGCAGGTTGAACGGCGGAGCGGAGTACTTGCGCACGGCAGCCTCGACATAGCGCGTCCACGCGCCGACATCCATCGGCGCGGAATTGCTGTCGCCGGGAACAGTGGCGTTCCACGGCGCCGTATAGCCGAGCAACAGCAGCGACTTGATGCCGTTGCGATTGTTCAAGAGCAGCGCTGTCGGAAGATCGGCGTCGAATTGCGACCCGGTCTTGTCGACACGCATGGGTGCTCTCGGCGATTCCGGCTGCCCTGGGCCCACCGAATCGCGCCCCCATGTGATACCCATTTGACGCCACATTTCGACGTCACGGCTTGCGCCTGCCCATCCGTTAGCGCCGATCAGATCTGTGATCCGGCGACCACCGCTGCTGCCCGTTTGCGGCGCGGCGCTTCCTGACGGCGATGTCTTGCCGTACGCGAGCGGTATCGCGGCGCCAAGGAGGCCCGCAATGGTTCGCAACGCCCGACGTCTGCCGGCACTCTTTCGAATGCGATACATTGGCCTGCCTACCGACATGCGTTAGCTCGCCGACGCGCGGGCCGGCACGCCCGACAACCGAACGCCCGCCTGCCCCTTGAGGATCTCGAGCACCGTCTGCGCCGTCACATCCCAGCGGAATTCGCGCGCCCGCGCGAATCCCATTGTCTTGTAGCGTTGGCGAAGTGCGTCGTCGGTCATCATGAGCGAGATCTTTTTTGCAATGTCGTCTGCGGACGTCGCGTCGCAATACAGCGCCGCATCTCCGCACACTTCGGGTATCGACGTCCGCGAAGAAGCGACGACCGGACATCCGCAGTACATGGCCTCGAGCGGCGGCAAGCCGAATCCTTCGTATAGCGACGGAAACACCAGACAGCCCGCGTTTTCATAGAGCGCCTTGAGTTCGCCGTCAGTCACGAAACCGGCCCACACCACTTTCTCCGACTGCGGCTTTTCCTCAGCCAGTTCGCTGTTGAAAATGCGCGCATTCTTTCCGCCGACCACGACGAACTTCACATGGTCGAGATGGCCGAGCTTCTCAATTGCTTCCAGCACGCGTTGCAGGTTCTTGCGCGGATCGAGACTGCCGACCACTACGCAATACGCGTCCTTGACGAGACTCAGGCGCTCCAGTACCGCGGGCTCCGACGTCACGCGGTCGAGATGATCCGCTGCCGGATGCACGACTGCGACTCGCGACTCATCGATTTTCAGGTGATGGCAAATACGCGATCGGGAGAACTTCGACACGGTCAGGATCGTTGGCGCCATGCGCGGCAACATGAAAAAGCACAGGCGATACCACAGCAAGAACTTCTTCGAGAATCCGCCAGGTACGTCGTACACCGCCATGTCGTGGACCATGACGACCTGGCGGCGCTTGAACAGCGGACTCATGTTGCACAGATTCAGAAGCGTGACGCCTCTCGCGGCGATGGGCAGCGTGATCTGCTCCCATAGCGTGCCGCGCAGCCACGAAAAGCGCCGTTGCCATTTCAACAGCGCCCCCGGCTCTCTCGCATTGCGCGGGACGTAGATCTCCAGCTGCTCGCCTGCGGGAACCCGCATTTGCATCGCTCTCGTCAATTCATACGCGACTCTCTGAACACCCGTGACGGGTTGCGAAGTAAATTTCCCGTTAATTGCAAACGCCATCTGCTTCTCCGTTTTGCGAATTCATCGACGACAGTGGCAACTCGCTCACGTCCGGAGAGGTGCGCTGGTCGGATCGGCATCGCCGTAATCGCTGGCGTAGTTCGTCGCATATCCATAGGTGCGAGTACTGCGCCGAAGCGGAATGCCGTTGAACACAGCGCCTGCAATACGTCCCTCGGCGCGCTCCATCTTCTTGATCGTGTCTTCGATCTCTTCCTCGCTCTGCATACCCGAGCGCAGAACCAGCAGCGATGCACCGGCTTCGCTTGCAATGATCGACGCGTCGGTGACTGCGAGGAACGGCGGCGTATCGAAGATCACCAGATCGAATTGCGCGCTAAGGCGTTCGAGTACTTCCTTGAAACGCGGCCTTGCGAGCAATGCGGCGGGGTTGTCCGGACGCGATCCGCATGAGAGGAACGACAAGCCTTCAATACCCGTGTGACGGAGCGCATTGCGCAGCGGCATCCGGTCGGAAAGCACTTCGGAAAGCCCGCCACGATTGCTCTGATTGAAGAGCGATGCGAGATGACCGCGGCGCATATCCGCATCGATAAGAAGAACGCGTGCGCCGATCTCTGCCTGCAAGGTCGCGATATTGGCCGCGACAAAGCTCTTTCCTGCCGACGGCGTCGGTCCAATCACCATGAGGATGTTGTTGCGTGCATGCGCCAGATCGCGCGCCAGCGAAGTGCGCACTGCTCGCAGCGCCTCGACGGAGTTATCGTTGGGGAAGCGTTCGGCCAGTACCCTGTTGCCGCCGGCCGCCACCTGTATTTCGGACGCACCGCCCGCCACCGGCTGCGGCAATCCGGCCCGCGCCGCGGCACCGGGCAATGACTTGGCGCCTGGACTGGTTCTGTCGAGCAACGACTGCTGCTGACTGAACAGGATCTCGCCGAACACCGGCACACTCATTCTGCGTTCGACATAACGCGGATCGGTAACGCCCGTCAGCACATGGCGGCGCATGAACACCAGCACGATGCCCGAGACGATGCCGAGTGCGAGACCGCCTGGCAGCACGAGAATCGGCTGAGGTTTCACCGGACGATGCGGCGTGATTGCCTGGTCGACGATATGCGCGCCGCCGGTAGTACTTGCGCGACGCACCTGCAATTGCTCGGCCTTTTGCACCATGCCCAGATAGATCGTCTCCGCGACTTTCTGCGCGCGCAGAAGATCGACGCTCTGGCGTTCCGAAGCGGGCATACCGTTGAAGTGGCCGCTGAAATTCGCTTTCGCGCTATTGAGCTGCGCGAGTTGCGTGTCGACGCTCTGCACCCAGCGGCTCTGCGGCGTATAGCGTTCGAGAAGCTGTGTGCGCTGCAATTGCAGTGTCGCGATCTGCCGGTCGATGTCGAGACCGCCTTGCAGGTAGGCTTGCGCCTCAGCCGTCGGCTGCATCGATTGCGAGTTGGCGCGGAATGACTTAAGTGCTTCTTCCGCCTTTCTCAGGTCACCGAGCAGACGCGGAAGTTCTCCGTTGATGAACGCAAGCGTCGTCGTATCGTTGAGCTGGCGGCTCGCGATTGCCGTCGCCAGGTACTGTTGACCCAACGCATTGGCGACTTCGGCAGCCTTTGCCGCACTCTTGTCCGTGTACTCGATCTGCACAAGACCCGAGTCTTTCACTTTGTCGCCGACCTTGATGAGCGCGTCGAAACGCTTGATGGCGTCCACCGCGTTCCAGCGTACGACCGTGAACTCAGTGCCAGGCCGCGCGACCAGTGCATCGACGCGCATCGAAATGCCGTTGCTCGATACCGCTTTGCCGACCGTGCCCTGGAGGAATACCTGATCCTGCGGACCGCGCAACTCGTACGTGTTGTCGTCGCGGGCAACCAGCGTCATCTTTTCTTCTTCGAGATCTTTGGGAACGTCGAGCGCGCCGATCTTTACCTGCTCGCCTCCCCATGCGTATGACTTGAGTCCGAGCCATGGCCGCGACGGCTCGCCAGGCGTCGCGAACTTCTCCGCGATATCGCCGAGCAGCGGCAGCTTGCGCGGCGTCACGGAGACGTCGAAGCGGAAGCGCTGAATAACCGGTTCGAGCACCGAGCGGCTGCGGATCACGCCCATTTCCGTCACAGGAGACGGAGCTGGCGGAGGCATGTTCTCCTGATTCTGGAGTGCGAGGCCGAGTGCATTCGGTTCTGGCGGATCGACGCGAATGAGTACATCCGCGGAATAGATCGGCGACGCAATCAGCAAATAGGCGGCGGCCAGGCTGAAAACGACGACCGTTGTCAGCACGATCTCCCAGATATGGTCGCGCATGAGACGGAGCATGGCGCTCGCGCTAAGCTGTCCACGCTCTGTACTGGCAGTGCCAGGGAGCGAATTCAGAGGATAGTAGTCCACCGGTTTGATCCTTCCATGTTTGATGGGCACAGTAATGAGTCGACACCGCCTTGGCTGCACCAACGGTCCACAGTCCAGAGCCGTCTCCGGCAGGAATGCGTATGGCGTAGCGCGACGCGTGGTCGAAGCTACGTCATGGTCTTGCCAAGCCAAGTGGCTGTCCACCTGCTTGAACGATCAAAGGCTGCACCGCCAACAGCACGGCGCGCCCCGTCTCCAGACTTCGAATCCCCCAATCTCCGGACAACGGCTCTACGCCGCGCACCGCGTTTTATTTGGTTCTACAAATGGTTCGCTTGCTCAATGAAGCGCTGAGCGAATCGTCGAGTCGCCAATACGCAGTCCGGCCCCGGACTTGCGTGAGCGTTGCCTCGTCGTACTTCGTCAGTGCACGGCACTTCGGGACACGGCAATAACTACACCTCAATGGAACCATCCACGCCAAAAGGTGAAGATATTGCGCATTGCTGGCATTCCATAGCGCCTACCGCGGCAACCGCTATTTCTGCAGATGTTGCAGTGAAGCATAGCGCTCGTGCGAATGAGTGGATCGTTAGCGGCATAAATTCGGGTGCTAATGGCCGATTCCGCCGAAGCGATTTCCGCGCAACACCCCATCCAGAAAGTGTTGTAGCTATGTGCAATGGATGTAACAGAGTGATACGCGTAAGCCAATTTTCTGTCACTAACATTTAGTGACACTTCAGAGGGTTGATCGCGGCATTCAATGCACGTTGCGCCCCCAGCGGCCTTGTCGGACGGGCTTCTCGGGCGAAAGAGCACTGCGACCCTTATTAGCGGCTTCTGAATTATGCGAAGCAAATCTTGCTGCTTTTCACTGCCTTTTGTATGGCTTTATTTAGGCAGGCAAGGTAACAATTTCCCCAATCATCACTATTGCGCCAAAACACCATCGATTACCGGCCAGGTTCGCAAGGGTGATTTGAGTACGTTAATCTCGTCACGTAGACAGTGATTCACCCTGTTTGGAGAACTAAGCGTGACAACTTCCACCGACTTTCTTTCGTCGTATCTTGATACGCACCGCAGCGGCCCAAGAGTGGCGACACGGAAACCTGCAAAGCACATTGGACTACTGGTGTCGCAGGAATGCTCGATGGCGACTGCTGGAGCAATCGGCGACGCGTTCCGGCTCGCAAACGAATTGTCTGAAGGCGCGACCGACGACTCACCCTATCGTCTTTCAGTACTTTCTGAAAGCGGCGGGCTCGTGACCAGTTCCTCCGGCATTTCGATCTGGACCCAAAGCATCGAGCGCAATCGGCTCGGTGACTTCCATGCATTGTTTGTCGCGTGCCGCGACGCTGCGCGGGCACTGGAGTCGAATGACCGCCTGCTCTCATGGATAGCGCGCCAAGGCTCTATTGCGTCGTTCGATATTCAGCAAGGCGCGAACCTGGTGGTCATTTGCAAGGACCCGTTGCATTCCACCGTGCCGATCTTCCTGTTCGACGATGCGCCGACCACGACCCGTCCCAACAGCGCGACGCCGACCGATCTTGCGCTCGCGCAAATCGAACGCGACCTGAGTACCGAAGTCGCGCGGAAGATCGCCGACACGCTGCAAACCACCTACGTCGAGTCGGACAAATTCGAACTGGACGACGCGAGCATTACGACGACAACGGAGAAGATCCGTGAGTCGGCGCGGTGGATCAAGGAGAACTACAGCAATCCTATTTCCGTCGCGAAAGCCGCGGAGTGCGCGGCAATGAGCAAGCGCAACTATCAGCGCCGGTTCAAGTTCGAGTTCGGCATGACGCCCCTCGAGTACTTGCTGCGCACACGCTTCGAAGTAGTCCGCGCAATGCTGCGCAATACCGATCTGCCCGTCGACAAGATCGCGCGGCGTTGTGGAATGGGCGACGGCAATCGTCTCGGCCGCCTTTTCAAGGAACGCTATGGAATGTCTCCCACGCAATTCCGCGCGCAGCAGCGCCTGGAAGTCGCGGAACGATGCGTGGCAATCGACGATTGACGATTGACGGCTAATGCCAGTGTGAGCGGGAGCCGCGCCACTCATATATAGAGCGATAGCGCGCCGTCCCCGCTGGCCCTGGCAGGCTACGCACGCCGATTGAGCGTCGAGCCGCTATTCAAAAGGGACCGGACAATGACAACAACGAAGTCTGTACAGTTCTCCAACCAGGCCGATATGCCGGAGGACACCGCGAGCCACCACTTGGCGCCGCGCAAGGAATCTCCGGCCAGAAGGCTAAAAGAAGCAGCCAAGTCGATGCTGCCGGCACCGATATTTCTGAGCCTGCTGCATCACAAGGAAATTGGCCGCTATCCGAACCTGCTGCGCCCCACTACGTTCAACGAAAAGATCCTGCAGAAAAGCCTGCGGCCCGACCCGTGGTTCGTCGAGCTGACCGACAAGCTGACGGTCCGCGAGTATGTTGCGAGGAAAATCGGCGAACAGCACGTCATACCGTTGCTGGCTACGCCCGACGTCTTCACGAAAGAAGTATTCGACGCGCTGCCTAATGCGTTCGTCATGAAGGCCAACCACGGCAGCAGTTACGTCGAGGTGGTCACGGATAAATCGGCAACATCGTTCGAGAAACTGCGGGATCTCGCGAACTACTGGCTGTCGCTCGATTTCTACAAGATCGCGCGCGAAAGACACTATCGGCAGATCAAGCCACGCATCTTCTTTGAGCAACTGCTGCTCGACGAAAGCGGCGAGATTCCTGCCGACTACAAACTGCACTGCTTTGGCGGAAGAAGCGGACGCCCGATCATCTACATTCTGGTGATTTCGGACAGATTTGGCGGGAATACGCGGGGCGACGTCTATGACGTCGACTGGAATCATCTCGACATAGCGATTGGCTACTACAAACGCAGCCCGATACCGGCCCCGCGTCCCGAGAATCTCGAGGCCATTCTGCATGCGGCCACGAGACTTTGCGAAGACTTCGACTACGTTCGCGTCGATCTATACGCGCCGGATAACCGCGTTTATTTCGGTGAGCTAACTTTCACTCCCGGCGCGGGTGTTCTGCCTTTTACGCCAGACAAGATCGACTACGAGTGGGGGAAACTGGTGCCGCAGAGCTTCTGCCGCTGATATAAACCTGGCCTCGCCCGACAAGTGAGGCGAGAACCAGGTTCATTGCAACAGCATCTTTAGACGTCGTTCAGGTGTCCGCGTGGCCGGACGTGAAGCTGGTGAACGCGTTGTACGGTGCGTCGATTGCCTTACCGTCGACCATTATGCCGTACGTGTTGTTTCCGCTATCCAGAACGTAGTACATGACCGACTGGATGTTGTGGGTCTTTCGGGCATTGTAGAACGCGGCGAGTCTGTCCGAGATGTAAGTCCCGCGATAGCTCTCCGACTTCTCCGGCCCGGTGTTCCACTCGGTGACAATCAGCGGCACGCCGTAGCGGGCCTTGCAATACGTGGCCAAGTCGAAGCCCGGTCCCGCACCGTCGGTGCCGACGTTGAACAGGTCGCCGTATACTTCGTAGTTGTGCCACGTCGTGACATCCCAACGCACCGTCGGATGGCCACCGCTGCCGTCCGGCTGCCTGCCTTCCCATAGTGCATCCGAGGCGCCCACGTCCGCCACGCAGAAATTGATCCCGCACTTCGCGGACGGCTGCGCCGACTTCACGCCGTCGATCATTCCGCGCATGACACCGCGCATGATCGGCCAGTTCTGGTTGTTGAAGTCGCTCGCCTTCGAACCCGCGTACGTGAAGTCCACCACGGTCGCGTCCTGTCGCGTCAACTCGTTGCCGCACTCGTAAATCGTCACGCCATACGGCTTCAACGCGTTTGCGACGGTTGCGCCGACCGAATAACCGCGATTGTAGGCAACGGATTCGCTGCCCATCAGGCCGCCCGATTCATACACGCCCTGGTCGATCAGCACGAGCAGCGTAAGTCCTGCCGACTGAAACGCTTGCGCAAGCTTGACGACCGCATTCAGATCTTTCGGATCGTCGGTCACGCCAACGCGATAGCTCGTGCAATTCATTCCCTTCAGAATCGACACGACCTGTTCCGGCGTATACGTGTAGTCAGCGTGTCCGTTCATACCGTAGAAGCTGCCCGGAACGGGCGCCACGTCGATACGCGGGTCGCTGCAATGCAGCCATTTTTCGGGCACATCATCCGCGTTCACATAGAACTGACCGCCGGTGCCGCAATGCCATATCTTGCCGCCATACCAGAGCACGAGCGACACGCTATACGTATTGCCGACCGTCGAGCCGTTGCGGTAAATCACGCCGTTGACGAGCGTCCACACGTCGCCGTAACCGTCAATGATCGAAGCGGCTCCCGGCATCACCGTACCGTTTGCCGAGGCGTTCGCGGCCGAGACTTTCGCCATTGGACTCGCGGAGGCCTTTGCTGTTGAACCCGTGCTGCCGTCACCGGAGCCACCGCCGCCGCACGCGCTGAGAAGATAGCTGCCGGCCAGGGCCGTCAAGCCGCCGAGGAATTGTCGTCGTTTCACCATGTTTGTTTTTCCCACTGTCGAGAAAGTTCTCGATAAAAAATCAAAAGATGAGTTTGTGAAGTTCGGTAGAACCTGCGATTATTCAAAAAAACAATTGTTATTAATTCGTTGTGCTTATCTATGCACAATTGCATGCTGCGCCGTCGGCACTTTGCATAAGTGCGATCACATTGCCGGAGACAACGTGGAATAAATCGTTGGCGGTAGAAAAAGCTCCGCCCGTCGCGATGCGCTAGACGCCGCGATTCGTTAATGGACCACTTGGAAACGCCACCTGCGAGACAGCTGTTACCGGTCACTCGCTCGGAAAGTTGTTCGCTTCTCCGTCGCGACCGGGGTAAATCGTACCCGGTAATGCTGGACAGGTCACACGGAAATCGGTGCTTTTGGGGCAAAAAGCAGGAATCTTTCCGAGAACTTCGCGTAACGCAAAAATTCCTGCTTTCAGATGATGATCGGAAGATTAGATGGACAGCGCGTTAGTGCATCCGACCCTAGGACAATTGTTCTCTTTTACATGAGCTTGCAGTAAGTCTTTCTTTCTAGCGCAGAAGTGGTGCACGCCATAGGAAAAATTAACCATCATCAGACGAAAGCCGATCTAACAATGCACGCCGCCTAGGGAATGACGGATGGAATTTTCCGCATTCAATCATCCGACGAAATTTCCTTTCTCGTGGTTAACGCTATTCGAGCGCATTCAAGCGGGGAGCGAGTCGTCGGCAACGGACAAAAAACAACCCAGCGTTCGCAAACCGGGCAACCAGCAAGGGTTTCACCAAGCGAGATTAAAACATCCCTCGCCAATAGAGATATAAACACCTGACAGCGTGCATTAATGGCTATTCGACCATTAGCAGACCAGGACACCGCATCAAGAACACGACATCTGCGTTTAGTGCGTCAACACACGTACGCGCCGATCGCGCCGCTATAGTGTTGAGTGCCGTGCGCTAATCCCCTCACACCGACCCTTGTTTCTCTTGCGCCGCGGCTATCTGCACACTACCTTCGTTGTACATACTCTGGTGACTATCGGATAGTGTCCGCGAATCGATCCTGCAAACATGCTCTTGCGCCTCTGTCGGCGCTTCTATTCGGCGCTCTCGCCGGCTTTTCTTCTTGCGCACAGGCGCAGGAGTTCTCGCTACTGGCGGGTCCCCTTTTTAGTGCAGGCTCGAATACCTACTCGTGGAGCGCGACGTATCGCGAAGGTTTGGGGCGCTACGCAGCGTGGAGCTTTTCCTGGCTCAACGAAGGGCATCTGCCCAACCATCATCGTGACGGACAGGCGCTGCAAGCCTGGGGACGTATGCCGCTATGGAACGATCGCCTCGAATTGTCGGCGGGCGCCGGGCCATACCGGTACTTCGACACCACCGCGGCAAGCGCCGGCGGCGATTATTCGAACACCCACGGCTGGGGCGTATTGGCCAGCCTGCGCGCCGCCTATTATTTCGACCGACGCTGGATTGCCCTCGCCCAACTGAATCATGTACATGCGTTCGGCGGTCCGAACACGACCGCGCTGCTATTCGGCGTCGGTTATCAGCTCGAGGCGTCCGGCGAGCCGGGCCCGCGCGAGCGACCCGTGCCGCGAAGCTCGAACGTGACGAGCAACGAGCTAACAGTCATGTTCGGCAAAACGATCCTCAACAGCAACGAGTCAGAATCGGCGAGTGCGGGAAGCCTTGAATACCGGCGCGGCTTATGGCGCTATGTCGACGTGAGCGCGTCATATCTGCACGAAGGCGGCCACATTCAATCGCGGCGCGACGGCGTCGCCGTGCAGTTGTGGGCAACGCGCGCATTCTTCGGCGACAGCCTCACGTTATCGGCGGGCGTCGGTCCTTATGTTGCGATCACGCAGACCGACAACCTTCCGCAAGACCGCACGGGCGACGGCCGCGTTTCTGCGCTCTTCGCCGTGTCGGCGAGCTATCGCTTCGGCTCGCGCTGGCTCGCCCGCGTGACGTGGAATCGCGTGGTCACCCGCTATAACCGCGACACGGATTTGATCGAGGGCGGCATCGGTGTGCGGTTTTGATCTCGCGCCATCGGGCACCGAGCACGCGCGAACGTAAGCGACATCCGCTGCTAGCCGCGGCGTTGCTGCTGCGGCACCTGCCGGCCCGCCCGCAGATTCATCCGTCGATCGCGAACTAACTGCCACGGCCGCAACGCATACGCGAGCGAAGCAAAGCCGCTCCATACATGCACCAGCCGCGTGAACGGGAAGATCAGAAACACCGTCATGCCGAGCACCATATGCGCCTTGAAAACCCAGCTCACGCCGTCGAGCAGTTGCGCCGCGCCGGGCCTGAACGTCACGATGTGCTGCGCCCAGCCGGCGAGCCTGAGCATCGTACTGCCGTCAAGATGTTGCGCGGACAACGGAATCGTGCCGAGCCCCAAAACCAGTTGCATCCACAACAACACAAGCAGAACAATGTCGCTCGTCTTCGACGTCGCGCGAATACGCGGATCGCCGAGACGCCGGCGCAGCAACAGCGTGACGCCGATCAGCGCGAGCAAGCCGGCAATTCCGCCGGAGACCATCGCGACGATCTGCTTCGTGCCCGCGCTGATGAACGGCTCGTACACGAAGTCCGGCGTCAACATGCCGAAGAAGTGCCCGAATAGCAGGAACAGCACGCCGATATGAAACAGATTACTGCCGCAACGCAGCGTGCCTGAGCGCAGTAGCTGCGACGAATCGCTTTTCCACGTGTACTGGTCGCGGTCGTAGCGCAGCAGGCTGCCGACCAGAAACACCGTGACGCAGACATAGGGATAGATGCCGAAGAGGAGCGTGTCGATAGCGGTCATAGCAAGCCTTCCTTGGGCGCAGCGAAAGAAGTGGCGTCGCGCCGAACGAACTGAATGGTCCGAACATCGGGCGCGTAATGCGAAACCGTTGCCGGGCATCCGCCAAATGCGTCCGGCTCGCGCCATTCGTCGTCGATCGCAGGTTCGGCAGGCGCTCGCGCAACGGCATCGGGCGGCTGCACCGGCTCGCCCGCGAGGTCCAGCGTCGCCGCCACCGCTGCGGCATACGGACTGTGCTGACACACGAGCGCCGCATGAATCGATTGCAACAGATGCGCCATCTCGGCCAGGAACTCGCGCGCCGTATGCTGCGGCTGCATCGCGGCGAATTCGAGAACGACCGGCAGGTAATCCGGCAATTCATCGGCGGTGAGAAACATGCCTTGTTGTGCGTACGTTTGTTGCAGATCGATCAGCGCGGGACCGCGCTCGCGCGAATCTCCGTGCACATGTTCGAATAGATGAAGCGATGTTCGGCGTCCGCGATCGAATGTGTCGACATATAGCGCTTCGGCGTCCAGCACATCGGCGTCTTGCAGAGTGTCGATCAGCGAGACGACGTCTTCACGGCTCTCGTCGGAAAGCGCCCGCTCTGATGACTGCAGCGCAACGCGCAGATCCGGCAAGGCCGCGCGCAGTTCAGCGCCGGGATAGTTCAGTAACGCCGCCAGCACGCGAGCGGCCACATGATGAGCGTCACTATTCATGTCGGCCCGTTTCATACCTGCTCCCTGATCGGAATGGTGCGTCTCTTCTCGCCGCCGAACAGGCTTGTCTCGCCAACGCCATCCGAACATCCGTTGCCGAATGAGAAGCCGCAACCGCCCTTCAGGTCATAAAGGTTCTCCGCGTATTCACGATGCGTGCCCGGCACCATAAAGCGGTCCTCATAACTTGCGAGCGCCATGACGCGGTACATGTCTTCCACTTCGTCGCGGCTCAAGCCGACCTGCTCGAGCACTGCCAGATTCTCGCAGCCGTCGACATGCTTGCCGCGCTGATACGTGCGCATTGCCAGCATTCGTTCGAGTGCGCGGATAACCGGCGCTTCGTCTCCGGCAGTCAGAAGATTGGCAAGATACTTGACCGGAATCCGCAGTTGCGTGACGTCGGGTATTTCGCCGTTCGCGCTTATATGGCCCTCGCTTGCCGCGGTGGTGATCGGCGACAGCGGCGGCACGTACCAGACCATCGGCAGCGTGCGGTACTCCGGGTGCAAGGGTAATGCGACTTTCCACTCCATCGCCATCTTGTAGACGGGGCTCTTCTTCGCCGCTTCGAGCCATGCGTCGGGAATGCCGTCGGCGCGCGCCTGGGCAATTACGCGCGGATCGTGCGGATCGAGAAATATGTCGAGCTGCGCCTGATAGAGCTCGGTCTCATGTTCCACCGACGCCGCCTTTTCAATTTCGTCCGCATCGTATAACAGCACGCCGAGATAACGAATGCGCCCGACGCAGGTTTCCGAACACACGGTTGGCTGACCGCTTTCAATTCGCGGATAGCAGAAGATGCACTTCTCCGCCTTGCCGGACTTCCAGTTGTAATAGATCTTCTTATACGGACATCCCGACACGCACATGCGCCATCCGCGGCATTTGTCCTGGTCGATCAATACGATGCCGTCTTCTTCGCGCTTATAAATTGAACCCGAAGGACAACTCGCGACGCACGCCGGATTCAGGCAATGCTCGCACAAGCGCGGCAAGTACATCATGAAGGTGTTCTCGAACTGACCGTAGATGTCCTTCTGCACGTCGTCAAAGTTCTTGTCCTTACTGCGCTTCTCGAACTCGCCGCCGAGAATCTCCTCCCAGTTCGGCCCCCACTCGATCTTTTGCATCCGCTTGCCTGTCAGCAGGCTGCGCGGTCGCGCGACAGGCGGCGCCTTGCTTTCCGGCGCGGACTGCAAGTGCTCGTAGTCGAACGTAAACGGCTCGTAATAGTCGTCGATTTGCGGCAGATTCGGATTCGCAAAGAGCCGCGACAGCACCTTGAGCCGGCTGCCCTGACGCGGTTCGATCGAGCCGTCCGGATTGCGTTTCCAGCCGCCGTTCCATTTGTCCTGATTCTCCCACTGCTTCGGGTAGCCAATGCCCGGCTTCGTTTCCACATTATTGAACCACGCGTATTCGACGCCCTCGCGGCTCGTCCAGACGTTCTTGCACGTCACCGAACACGTATGGCAGCCGATGCACTTGTCGAGGTTGAGCACCATGCCGATCTGTGCGCGAATTTTCATGTGCGATCTCCGTGTGTCGCGATAACCGGTTCGTCGTCGAGCCAGTCGACTTTTGCCATCTTGCGCACGACAACGAATTCGTCGCGATTCGTGCCGATGGTCCCGTAGTAGTTAAAGCCGTAGCTAAGCTGCGCATAGCCGCCGATCATATGCGTGGGCTTGAGTACAATGCGCGTGACCGAGTTGTGAATGCCGCCGCGTGTTCCGGTTATTTCAGAACCGGGTACATTCACGATCTTCTCCTGCGCGTGATACATCATCACCATGCCGGGATTCACGCGTTGACTCACTACTGCACGCGCGGCAATCGCGCCATTGATGTTGAACAGTTCAACCCAGTCGTTATCTTCGATGCCAGCCCTTTTAGCGTCGCCTTCGCTGAGCCAGATCACCGGGCCGCCGCGATTGAGCGTGAGCATGAGAAGGTTGTCGGCATACGTGCTGTGAATGCCCCATTTCTGATGCGGTGTAATGAAATTGAGCGCGATCTCCGTGTGCCCGTTCGGCTTGCGGCCATGCATCGGCGATGCGGCTTTCAGATCCACCGGCGGACGATAACTCACGAAGCTCTCGCCGAATTCGCGCATCCACGGATGATCCTGATAGAACTGCTGGCGGCCCGTCAGCGTGCGCCACGGAATCAATTCATGCACGTTGGTATAGCCGGCCGTGTACGACACTTTCTCGCTTTCCACACCGCTCCAGGTCGGCGAAGAAATGATCTTGCGCGGCTGCGCCTGAACATCGCGATAACGAATCTTCTCGTCCTCGCGATGCAGCGCGAGATGCGCATGATGGCGGCCTGTAATCTTCGAGAGCGCGTCCCACGCTTTCACCGCGACATGGCCATTCGTTTCGGGCGCGAGCATCAGCACGACTTCGCATGCGTCAATATCGCTGTCGATCTTCACGAGTCCGCGCGTCGCGCCTTCTTCACTGACGGTGCCGTTGAGTTCGGCGAGTTGCGCGGTCTCCGTGCCGGTCTGCCACGCAATGCCCTTGCCGCCGTTGCCGAGCTTGTCCATCAGCGGGCCAAGAGCCGTGAAGCGGCGGTATACGTTCGGATAATCGCGTTCGACCACGCTCACCTGCGGCGCGGTCTTGCCGGGTACGAGTTCACACTCGCCGCGTTTCCAGTCGCGCGCATCGTACGGTTGCGCGAGTTCGGCGGGCGTGTCGTGCATTAGCGGCGTGAGCACGACTTCTTTCTCCACGCCGAGATGACCGATGCAGACTTCGCTAAAAGCCTTTGCAAAGCCTTTATAGATCTCCCAGTCGCTACGCGCCTGCCATGCCGGATCGACTGCGCTCGACAGCGGATGAATGAACGGATGCATGTCGCTCGTATTCAGATCGTTCTTTTCGTACCACGTCGCGGTCGGCAGCACGATGTCCGAATAGAGACACGTCGTGCTCATCCGGAAGTCGAGCGTGACGAGCAGATCGAGTTTGCCTTCCGGCGCCGTGTCGTGCCATGTGACTTCGCGCGGCTTTGCATCGTCGTCGCCGAGATCGCGGCCTTGCACGCCGTGAGTCGTGCCGAGCAGATGCTTGAGGAAGTACTCGTGCCCCTTGCCCGACGAGCCAAGCAAATTGGAACGCCAGACGAACATGTTGCGTGGCCAGTTGTCCGGATGATCCGGATCCTCGCAACTCATCTTCAGCGTGCCGTCTTTCAGCCTTCGCGCGACATAGGCTTTTGCATCGATGCCCGCTGCCTGTGCGTCGCGCGCCACCTGCAATGGATTGGTCTGCAATTGCGGCGCCGACGGCAACCAGCCCATGCGTTCGGCGCGCACGTTATAGTCGATTAACGAGCCGCCGTCGTGCGCGCGATCCGCGAGCGGCGAACGAATTTCTTCGACGCCGAGTTTTTCATAGCGCCATTGATCCGTATGCGCGTAGAAGAAGCTGGTGGAATTCATTTGCCGCGGCGGACGAATCCAGTCGAGTGCAAAAGCGAGCGGCGTCCAGCCCGTTTGTGGACGCAGCTTCTCCTGACCGACGTAGTGCGCCCAGCCGCCGCCGCTTTGACCGATGCAGCCGCACAGCATCAGCATGTTGATCACGCCGCGATAATTCATATCGCTGTGATACCAGTGATTCATTGCGGCGCCGATAATCACCATCGACTTACCCTGCGTCCGGTCGGCATTGTCCGCAAATTCGCGCGCCACTAAAATGGCCTGCTCGCGCGCCACGCCGGTTATGCGCTCCTGCCACGCAGGCGTATACGGCACGTCGTCGTTGTAATCGCGCGCGCCGCCGAAGCCGCGATCCACGCCATAGTTAGCGGCCAACAGATCGAACACGGTGGCGACGAGTACTTCGCGGCGCTCGCCGTTCTTGCCGAGTGCAATGCGCGCAACCGGCACCTTGCGCACGAGTACATCGGCCTGTTTGCTCGCGGTGAAATGCGGCGTGTCGATGCCGCCGAAGTACGGAAAGCCGACCGTGACAACCTCATGCGCTTGCGCGCCGTCTTCCGCGACGGAGAGCTTCAGCTTCACTTCTGCGCCATGCCGCGCTTCTTTTGCTTCGAGATTCCAGCGCCCTGCGTCGCCGCGGCCTTCCGCGCCCCAGCGAAAGCCGATCGAACCATTCGGCAACACGAGCTTGCCGTCGACGTTGAACGCGACCGTCTTCCACTCCGGGTTATTGTCCTGGCCAAGCATGCCGTTGAAATCGTCGGCTCGGAGAAAACGGTCGGGCACCATGATGCGGCGACCATCGGCCAGCGTCTGCTCTTTTAGTTGCACGAGCAACGGTAGATCGGTATAGCGGCGCGCATAGTCGTCGAAGTACGCGCTGCGCCGCTCGAAATAGAACTCGCGCAGAATTACGTGGCCCATCGCCATCGCGAGCGCGGCGTCGGTGCCCTGGCCCGGGTGCATCCACAGGTCCGCCAGTTTGCTGACTTCCGCATAGTCGGGCGTGACCGCGACGGTCTTCGTGCCGCGATAGCGAACCTCGGTGAAGAAATGCGCGTCGGGCGTGCGCGTCTGCGGCACATTCGAGCCCCACGCAATGATGTAACTCGAGTTGTACCAGTCAGCCGATTCCGGCACGTCGGTCTGCTCGCCCCACGTTTGCGGACTCGAGGGCGGCAGATCGCAATACCAGTCGTAGAAACTCATGCAGACGCCGCCGATCAGACTCAAATAGCGGCTGCCCGCTGCATAGCTGACCATCGACATCGCCGGAATGGGCGAGAAGCCGATGATGCGATCCGGCCCATGCTTCCTGATCGTGTAGACGTTGGCCGCGGCGACGATCTCATTCACTTCGTCCCAGCTCGCACGCACAAACCCACCGAGGCCGCGCTGACGCTGATAGTCGCGACGTTGCGCGTCGTTCTCCACCACCGCCGCCCATGCATCGACGGCACTCATCGCCACCGCACGCGCGGCGCGCCAATGCTTGAGCAGCCGCGCTCGCACGAGCGGATACTTGACGCGGTTCGCGCTATACAGATACCAGCTATAGCTCGCACCGCGCGCGCAGCCGCGCGGCTCGTGATTCGGCAGCTCGGCGCGCGTACGCGGATAATCGGTCTGCTGCGTTTCCCACGCGACGATGCCGCCTTTCACGTGAATCTTCCACGAGCATGAGCCTGTGCAATTTACGCCATGTGTCGAGCGCACCACCTTATCGTGCTGCCAGCGTGCGCGGTACGCGTCTTCCCACGTGCGGTCCTCTCCGGTCGTCACGCCGTGGCCTTGCGCGAAGCGTTGGTTGCGCTGCGAGAAGTATTTAAGTCTGTCGAGAAAGTGGCTCATTGTGTAGGTCCGTTTTCGATTAACACGGCATGCCCGCATTGCGCCGCGCGTAGAACCACCACGTAAGCCCAATACACAGCAAATAGAAAACAACGAAGCAGTACAACGCGAGTTCCGGGCCGCCGGTCATCAGAATGGAACTGCCATAACTCTTCGGAATAAAGAACCCGCCGTACGCGCCGATTGCGCCTGCAAAACCAATTGCGGCCGCGCCTTCGGTACTGCCTTCACGTGTCGCATCGGCGAGCGCATTCGCATCGCCCGCGGGCACGCCACACAGGCGCAGATTCGAAAAGATCACCGGAATCATGCAGAACGTCGAACCGTTGCCGATGCCGGTCGTGAGAAAGAGCAGCAGGAACATCGCAAAGAAGCCTGTGAAGCTGCCATCGCGCGGACCCCAGGCGAGCGAGAACGACGAGCCGCCCGTCTTTGGCAGAAAGTACAGAACGCCGACGACCGCGAGCGCCATCACGACGAAATTCCACAGCGTCACGCGCGCGCCGCCGAGCCGGTCCGCGAGCCATCCGCCGAACGGCCTGATGAGTGCACCGACGAACGGCCCAAGCCATGCATACGTCAGCGGATTCACGCCGGGAAACTGGCTCTTGATAAGCAATGGAAAGCCGGCTCCATAGCCGATAAACGAGCCGAAGGTGCCGAGATACAGCGTGCACATCAGCCAGTTATGACGGCTTCTAAAAATGGTCGCCTGCGCAGCGAACGACGCCTTCACATCGGCGAGATCGTTCATTCCGAACCATGCGGCAAGCGTTGAAATGACGATACACGGTACCCAGATAAACGCCGCATTCTGCATCCACACTTGCGACGTGTGCCCGGCCTTGACGAGCGTCTGCGGCTCGCCGCCGAAGATGCCGAGCATGCCCGCCGTTACCACGAGCGGCGACAGGAATTGCACCGCCGACACGCCGAGATTGCCAAGCCCGCCATTCACGCCGAGCGCAGAACCTTTGCGTTCCTTCGGGAAAAAGAAACTGATGTTGGCCATGCTCGAACTGAAGTTGGCGCCGCCGAGGCCGCATAACAGCGCAAGCAGCAGCATCGTCGGATAGCTCGTCGTGTTGTCCTGCACCGCGAAGCCGATACCGATTGCGGGAATCAACAGCGACGCGGTGGAGATCGTGGTCCAGCGCCGCCCGCCGAATATCGGCACCATGAACGAATAGAAGATGCGCAACGTCGCGCCGGACAATGCGGGCGCGGCCGCGAGCCAGAACAGTTGATTGGTCGAATAATTAAATCCAAGCGACGGCAAGCTCACCGCCACCACGCTCCACATTTGCCAGATGACGAAGGCGAAAAAGAGCGCCGGCACCGAGATCCATAGATTGAGCTTCGCGACGGCCTCGCCTTCGCGCCGCCAGAATGCTTTATCTTCGGGTGTCCAGATCTTCAGCGTGCGGCCGGCCCGCGCGCGTGCTGTCGAGATATTCATGATTCCGTTTCCGCAGGTTGAGAGTCGACAGTTCGCACCAGCTGTTCCGACGAGGCGCGCGGCGTTGCCGCGAGTACGTCTTTCGTGCGAACTTCGGTGAAATACATCCAGATGAGCGAGACCCACACCACGCCGTAAAGCAGCATGAAGGCGCTCGAACGGATGCCGGTGAAGTCGACCAGCAGGCCGAAGAGAATCGGCAGCAGAAAGCCGCCCAGGCCGCCCGCGAGCCCAACGATGCCGGAAATCGTGCCGATGTTGTCCGGGTACTCGTCGCCGATGTACTTGAAGACGCTGGCCTTGCCGAAAGCGAATGCGATGCCGAGTACGAACATCAGCACCGTGAAACCGATCACGTTGAGGCCAATGTCGAAGCCTTTAGCGCCGTTCACCGTGGTAATGATCAAATGCGTGCGCGGATAGCTGAGCAGGAACAGGCACACCCAGCTCACCCACATCACCCACCACGTCACGCGGTGCGCGCCATAACGGTCGGAGAGCCAGCCGCCCACCGCGCGCAGCACGCCGCCCGGCAGCGAGAAGCACGCGGCGAGCAGCGCCGCTACGCGAAGGTCGAGACCATATTCGCCGACGTAGTACTGCACCATCCACAGAGACAGCGCGACGTAACCGCCGAATACGATGCTGTAGTACTGGCAGTACTTGAGCACCGTCGGGTCTTTCAACGCGCGCAACTGGTCGACGAAACGCACGTTCTGCGAGACCAGATGCGACGGGTCGCTGCTGCTGAGAATCCAGAACACCACAGCCGTAACCAGCATGATTACCGCGTAGACCTGAGGGACCATCGCCCAGCCGAATGCGACGACGATTGCTGGCGCAACGAACTTGTTCACCGCCGCGCCGGAATTGCCCGCGCCGAAAACACCCATCGCGAGGCCGCGCTTTTCTGGCGGAAACCAGCGCGCCACGTAGGGCGTGCCGACCGAAAACGAGCCGCCTGCAAGGCCGACGAAGAGACCGATCACGAGTAGCTGCCAATAGGCGGTGGCATAGCTCATCAGCCAGATCGCCGGCGCCGTGGCGAGCATCAGCGCGGTCATGACGATGCGGCCACCATAGCGGTCGGTCCAGATGCCGAGCGGTACGCGCACCAGCGAACCGGTGAGTACCGGCAATGCGGCGAGCACGCCGAACTCGGTCTCGTTCAGGTGCAATGAGCGGCGCAGCGGAATGCCCACGACGGCGAACATCATCCACACCATGAAGCACACCGTGAATGCGAGCGTGCTGGCGATCAGCACGGACAAGGCGCGCCGGCGAGATGGGCCGTCGGTTGCTGTCGATGTCTGTGTCATGAAACGAACTCCGCTTTTCATGACATCGACTTTGGACTTTCACCGCATTAGCGAACATCCTTCGAATGGCGGGTCTCAGCGCGGCAAAAGAACTACTGCGGACTAACTACTTTTAGGCAAGACGTAGTTCTTTCGAACTATGGGTGGAAATTGATAGCGTTGAGTTGATGCTATGCAGCCGTAGGCCGACCGATTGCATTGACCGTTGCATACACCGCGGCCTGCACTCGCGAAGTCAGCTTCAGTTTGCGCAGAATGTGCTGGACGTGGATCTTGACCGTCGTTTCGGAAATGGCAAGCGCGCGAGCAATTTCCTTATTGCTCGCGCCGCGCGCGATGTAGGTGAGGATTTCCTGCTCGCGTATCGACAGCGCGGGCTCAGGCTCGGAGCCATGTTGCGCTTCGGGCTTGAGCGTTGCAGGATCATCATCGGCGATTGAACTGGCGTCGCCCTCGCCTGCGTTCGCCATCGCGCGATAGGCTTGCACCAGCTTGCCCGTCATCTCCGGGCTTACGACGAACTCGTCGCGCATGGTACGCACGATCGAATCCGCGAGCGCCTCGGCATCGACCGTTTTCAGCAGATAGCCGCGCGCGCCCGCGCGCAGCGCGGCGCCCAAGTCGCGCTCGTCCTCGCTAACAGTGAGCATCAGAATGCGCGCGTGAGGCGCTGCTTCGCGCAGATCGTTCAGTGCGTCCACGCCGTTCACGCCCGGCAGATGATTGTCGAGCAGGATCACGTCGGGTTGCAATTCGCTCGCGCGGCGTTGCGCTTCGCCTGCGTCGGCAGCTTCGCCGGCCACGCTAAAACGCGCGTCCTGGCCGAGCAGCGCGATCAGGCCACGCCGGAACAACGTGTGATCGTCGACGACGAGCAAGCGGATTGCAGTCATATCGTTCTGCCCTTGTAAACCGGTTGGTTAGTCCGCATACACGTGTCTCCGCGATGCTGCGGCAACGTCAACGTCACACAAGTGCCCTCGCCCGGCACTGATTCGACCACCACCCGCGCGCCGATGCGCGCGGCCCGCTCGCGCATGATGCGCATGCCGACATGCGTCTCGCCGAGCGTATCGCGTGCGGCATCGAAGCCCTGACCGTCGTCGCGTACCTCGAAGCTCCACGCCGGAGTCTGCTGCACCTCAAGCCACACTTCACGCGCGCGAGCATGTTTGCGCACGTTCGACAGCGCTTCCTGCAGCACATGCAGCACTTGCACCTTGACATCGGCGTCGAGCGGCAAGCCATGACCTTGCATCGATAAATGCGTGGTCAGTCCCGTTTGATGCTCGAACTTGCGCAGCGTCGTTCGTAATGCGGGCTCCATGTCCTCGGCATTGCCGCGCGTGCGAAAGTGAACCAGCAGTTCGCGCACGTCGCCGGTACTCTCGCGCACGCCTGCATCGAGTTCTTCGACGATCCGTGCAACCGACGCATCCGTATGCGCGGGCAACGCATCGCGCAGCAATTGCACCTGGATTTTTAGGAACGCGAGCGACTGCGCGATCGAGTCGTGCAGTTCGCTCGCGAGCAACGCACGTTCGCCGGAAACCGCCGCTTCGCGCTCGAGCGCCGTGACGCGCAGGTTTTCCATTGCGGTTGCAAGGTGACTCGAGAGCGCGTCGAACAGATCGCGGTCTTGCGCGGACAACGCTATTTCGTCGCTGAAGAAGAGATCGATTTCGCCGAGCGGACGCTGATGCAAGATCACGGGCACCGACACGAGCGTCGCGTAACCGGCGCGCGCGCAGTGGCCGAGAATCGCCGCACCTTCGGCGAGCACCGGAATCACGCGCGCGCCCGGTTCGGTGCGCGGCTCGCCGCATAGACAGCTACGCGAGGTCAGGCACTGCTCGTCTTCGATCATGAAGCGCGGCAGGCCGTCGCTTCCCAATAGCAGATACCGTTCGTTGCCCTCGCCGGACCAGCGGATCGCCACCGAATCGGCTCCGGCAATGCCCCGCATGCGTCGCGCGAAACCGTGCGCCAATACGTCGAGCGTGCTGGCCTCAGCCGCGAACGCGCTGATTTCGTAGAGCGCCGCAAGCCGCGCGCGCTCGGTTTCGAGGCTTGCAGTCTTCTCGCTGACTTTTTGTTCAAGCTCGGCATAAAACTGCTGAAGATTGCGGGCCATGCGGTTAAAGCCGGCCGACAACTGACCGAACTCGTCGTGCGACGCGACTTGCACGCGCATCGAGAAATCGCCCTCCTCGATGCGAGCGAGGCCGCCGGTCAAACGCGACACGGGCTCGAGTACAAGCAGATGGCCGATGTACAGCAGCGCCCATGCACTGCCGATCGCCAGCACGAGCAGCGCAATCTGCACAACGTTGAGAATCGACGTCCAGCGCGCGAGTTGCGCTTCTATCGACGTGTCGAACGCGTCGATCATCTCGACGAAGGTGTTCGCTTCGCGCAGTATGTCGGTGGATGCGGACGATGGCGCGTCGCGCGCCTTCGCCGCATCGATCCAGATGGGCCGCAATGCCTGCCACTGCCGTTGCACGTTAGCAAAACGCGCGCGAGCTTCGTCGTTCCACGGCACCGACAGCGGACGCGCCGGATCGCCGACGCGCAATAGTTCGAGGCTCTTATCGAATTGCGTAGCCAATGCGTCGATGCGCTCGGGCGCTTCGCGCAACATCAGCGCCGCGCGATAAGTCTGCATGCGCATGCGGCCCGCTTCGTTGATGGCGGCCGCGCCGCCGTCCAGTTGCAACGTGATCCACAACGTCACGCCGATGGATGCCAGCGCAAGCGCAAGCAAGGTCGCGACGACGACCGCAAGCTTGGTGGTGAGCGGCCACGAAGAGACGGGGCGCACAAGGCTTCCGACGTCTACCCTATCGGGACATCATATTCATACTGACGTTATGCATGACCCACACCGTCCCGCCGATCAGGAACAACGCAGCCAATGCCGTATAGGCCAATGCCATGACATTCCAGCGCTGCCCCGCCGACATGTCGATATGCAGAAAGAACACGAGATGCACGACAATCTGCACGAAGGCGAGAACGGAGAGCGCGATCATCGCGGTCTGCGCCGGGAAAGCGCCGTGCATGACAAGCCAGAAAGCAGCCGCGGTCAACACAACCGACAGTACGAAGCCGGCGAGATAACCGCGCAGACTGCCGTGACCCTGGTCGCCCGAAAGTGATTGCATGTGAGCCATTTACAGCACGCTCCCCAGATAGACGAACGAAAAGACGCAGATCCACACAATGTCGAGGAAGTGCCAGAAGAGACTTAAGCACGCGAGACGTGTGAGCTGACGCTCCGACAATCCAGGGCCGCGTACGATCTGCACCGCGAGCACTGCCATCCATACGAGACCCACGGTGACGTGCAAGCCGTGCGTGCCCACCAGTGTGAAGAACGCCGACAGGAACGCACTGCGGGCCGGTCCGGCGCCCTCGGCGATCAGATGCGAGAACTCGCGCATTTCCAGAGCGAGAAACGCGAGACCGAGCACGAACGTCACCGCGAGCCAGGCGAGTACCGCAGCGGATTTGCCGCGCCGCGCGGCAAGCATCGCGAAGCCGTACGTAATGCTGCTCAACAGCAGCGCGGCGGTCTCGACCGCGACGCCGCCGATGTCGAACAGATCCTTGCCCGATGGGCCGCCCGCGAACTGATTCGACATCACGGCGAATACCGCGAAGAGCGACGCGAACAGCACGCAATCGGTCATCAGATAAAGCCAGAAGCCGAACACCGTGTCCGATGAACCGTGATTGCCGTGTCCGCCATCGAGCGAAACGGAGAGTGTATTGTTCGACATGAATCAGGCCTCCACAGCTTCCAGTTCGCGGTTATTCACCGGTGCGGCCGCAGGGCCACGCTTGCTTTCGATTTCCCGCACTTTTTCCGCAGGAATGTAATAGCCGTCGTTATCGCCGAAGCTGCGCACGATCAGCGTCGCGACGATTGCCAACAGCGCGGCAGCCGCCAGCCACGTGATATGCCAGACGCCGGCAAATCCGAGCACGAGACTGAACATACCGATCAACAAACCTGCGCTGGTATTCGACGGCATATGGATGTCGCGATACACCGGCGCTTTCGCGTGGCCGCTCACGGTTTCCTTCATGTGTGTATAAGCGTCGAGCTCGTGCACCGTCGGAATGATCGCGAAGTTATAGACCGGCGGCGGCGATGATGTCGCCCATTCGAGCGTGCGGCCGTCCCACGGATCGCCCGTCATGTCGCGATACTCGGGCTTGTTGCGGTTCGCCACACTGACCCACACTTGCGCCACCTGAAACACGACGCCGATAGCGATCAACACGACGCCGCACGCGGCGGCAATCAGCCACGGATGCCACGCCGGATTGTCATAGTGATTCAGGCGCCGCGTCATGCCCATGAAACCGAGTACATAGAGCGGCATGAACGAAGCGTAGAACCCCACGAACCAGAACCAGAACGCGCACTTGCCGAGCTTCTCATTGAGCTTGAAACCGAACGCTTTCGGGAACCAGTAGTGGAAACCGGCCAGGTAACCGAACACCACGCCGCCGATGATCGCGTTATGAAAGTGCGCAATCAGAAAGAGGCTGTTATGCAATACGAAGTCCACGCCGGGAATCGCCATCATCACGCCGGTCATACCGCCGATCGTGAACGTGATCATGAAGCCGATCGTCCACAGAACAGGCGCGGTGAACTCCAGCCGCCCGCGATAAATCGTGAACAGCCAGTTGAATATTTTCACGCCAGTTGGAATGGCAATAATCATCGTCATGATGCCAAAAAACGCATTGACGTCCGCGCCGGAACCCATCGTGAAGAAGTGATGCAGCCACACGAGGAATGCGAGCACCATGATCGCGCAGGTTGCATAGACCATCGTCCGGTAACCGAATAGCGGCTTCTTCGAGAACGTCGCAATCACTTCCGAATAGATGCCGAATGCCGGCAGCACGAGGATATAGACCTCGGGATGTCCCCATGCCCAGATCAGGTTCAGGTAGAGCATGGCGTTGCCGCCTGCTTCATTCGTGAAGAAGTGCATGCCCATGTAGCGATCGAGGCCGAGCAGCGCGAGCGCCACCGTCAGGATCGGGAACGTAGCCATGATCAGCACACTCGAGCACAGCGCGGTCCACGTGAATACGGGCATTTTCATCAGCGTCATGCCGGGCGCGCGCATCCGCACGATCGTCACGAAGAAATTGATTGCCGTAATCAACGTGCCGACGCCGGACAGTTGCAGACTCCATATGTAATAGTCGACGCCGACGCCAGGACTGAACTGCAACTCCGAGAGCGGCGGATACGCGAGCCAACCGACCTGCGCGAATTCGCCGACCACGAGCGACAGATTCATCAGAATCGCGCTGATCGCAGTCATCCAGAAACTGAGCGAATTGAGGAACGGGAACGCGACGTCGCGCGCGCCGATTTGCAACGGCACGACGAGATTGAACAGGCCGACCATTAACGCCATCGCCATGAAGAAGATCATGATGACGCCGTGCGCGGTGAAGATCTGATCGTAATGATGCGGCGGCAGGTAGCCTGGCGAATGATAGGCGAGTGCAAGCTGGAGGCGCATCATGACTGCATCGACGAAACCGCGCACGAGCATCAGCACGGCAACGACGATGTACATCACGCCGATCTTCTTATGGTCGACGCTGGTCAGCCACTCGTGCCAGAGCCATTTCCATTTGTGAAGGCGGGTCAGTGCCGCGACTACCGCAAGCACCATGACGAGCATCAGTGCGCCCGCCCCCATGATGATGGGCTGATCGAACGGGATCGCGGAGAGTGTCAGATTTCCGAGCATGTGCTAACCCTTTGTGCGGCAATTGCTGTTTTGCGGATCAAGAACATTACCGTTGTTGTACTTCGCAATGATGTTGTTGAAGAGTCTCGAATCGACCGACGAGAAATAGCCGACCGGTTCCTTCTCGCTGGGTTTCGACACCGAGTTGTACTCGTTCATATCGAGCCGGCGCGGCGACGCTTTCACTTTGTCGACCCATGCGTCGAACTGCGCGGGCGTGACAGCAAGCGTGCGGAACTTCATGTCCGAAAAGCCCTTGCCGCTGAAATTGGCGGAGATACCGGCGTAGTCGCCCGCGTGATCAGCTATCAGATGCAGTCGCGTTTGCATGCCCGCCATTGCGTAAATCTGGCTTCCGAGTTGCGGAATGAAAAAGGAATTCATCACCGAATCGGACGTGATTCTGAAGTCGATCGGCGTACCCACGGGTACTGCAAGCTGATTGACCGACGCAACGCCGAGTTCGGGATAGATGAAGAGCCACTTCCAATCGAGCGCGACGACTTCGACTTTGATCGGCTTGACCGCCGATTCGATCGGCCGGTAAGGGTCCAGTTCGTGCGTCGTGTTCCAGGTCAGAATGCCGAGGAACAGAATGATGAGCGTGGGTACGGTCCACACCACTGTTTCGATGGCGGTGGAGTGCGCCCACTTCGGTGCGTACGTCGCGTTGTGATTGCTCGCGCGATAACGCCAGGCAAACACGATGATCATGACGATCACCGGCACGACGACTAGCAGCATGGCCATTGTCGCCGTACTGATCAGCGACTTCTCCGCCATGCCGATACTGCCTTTCGGATCGAGCAGCTCGAGATTGCTGCACCCCGAAAGGCACGCGGAGAGCCCAGCCCCCAAGGGTATCAATACCCGTTCAAAGGTCTTTTTATTCACCATATCTGCTGATTTCCGTGGACCGATCTGAAACGCTACACAATGTTCTCGCCATGAAGACCAGACCACTACTTCATGCGCTGTGGAATTCTAAGAGTGCGGCGGGATCGGGAACATGATCCTGGACAAGCTACGTGCAGAGGTGGGGTGGGCGGGCGAGTTGGGCGGTGCTGGGGAGGGGGAAGGGAGTGGCCGAGGAACGCGATTGCGAGCAGAAAGCTCGCCGGGATCGCGACGGCGGCACTGACCTTCAAAGAGGTCACGCGCCAGGTTCATGAAGAAGCTCGACGCCGTGGCGCCTGCCTATCAGGCGGACGTGTTGCGCCTGATTTGGCTGCAGCAGGCGGAGACCGCGAAGCGGCGCGGCGCATCACAGGAAACGTCTGCGAATCGCTGCACAGTCCAGAGCCCGTCTTGCGGACATACCTGCCCCGTGCGGGCAACCGTCCCCAACGGCACACGCTCATCCTTTGCGCTTTTGGCGGGTGCAAGTGGTAGTCCCGTTGCCGGATCGAGGTTCTTCTCACGGGCCAGTTTTGTGACCAGTTTTTCCGCGGGCTTCTGTGGTGGCTGAGCCGCGTCCTGCTCCTTCTGCCACTGGAACGTACCGTCCCAAGGAGGCAGCTTCGCTGGCGGCAGCGGGACGATCTGGTCGATGTCGGGCACTTTGGGATTGCGGCCGTCGTTGTTGTTGAGGAATTCCCAGATCAATTCGTAGCGGCTTGACCGCTCGGAATCCTTCTGCAATCCCACGTAATAAAGCGCGTCAGATGGCTCGGTGTCGAATGCATTCTTTAAAAAGGATGCCGATTGAGTGTTTCCAGCAGCTATCCCCGCTTGGAACGCCTTCACGGCTTCGGGATAGAGCCTTTTACTTATCGAATCTGCGCCTAAAGTAGTCGCAGCGTCACTAAAGCCTTGGTCAGTCGCGCACTCGCGCATCTGCTTTGCGATTGCAGGCGCTTTGTCCAACGGTGCAAGAAGGTCACCTACGTACGACTGAGCCTCGGGACTGCCAAGATCAGCCGCCTTGCGGAAATACCGCAACGCCATCTCACTGTCCAGTTTCAACCCGTAGCCGATCTCCAGGTAATGCCCGATGTCGAAGTAGCCACCCGGCACGCCCTTCTGGACCAGCCGCGCGGCAAGGTCAACGGTTTCCTTCGGTGCATCGGGCGAATCGGCCAGCCCCTGTGAAACCAGCAGTTGCAGGTTGTGATTCGCCTTGTAGTGGCCGTACGCCGCTGCGATACGGTAATAACGCGCAACCGCGTTGAAATCCTTTGGTCCATCCTGCTTTTGCAGATAGCGACCGTAACTGAACAGTGCATCGGCTTGCTGATCGAGTGGCGGCAGATGGTTCACTTCGTGAACACAGGTGAATGCAAGGTTGGCGCGCACGGCGCTCATGTCGGGAAGAGAAGCTAACGTGTTCTCCTTATAGGTGCACGCACAGAGCACGGTTAACAGTAGAACAAGCACGCGTCTCCGGGTCATCGCTCGGTCCGCATAGCTAGATGTAGTCCCATTTGCTCGGGGACGAGTCCACGGCAATGGATGAATAAACGGAGCGCACCAGTTACTCCAAGTAAAGCACGAGCGAAATTTTCCATCTCACTACGCCTGGTCGATGTAAGCCTTGAGAGTCCATTCCCTGTCGCTCCGATACTTGCGCATGCCGAGCAGCCAGTCGAGACCAGGAATGGGACGGGGATCGTTCAGCGCGAGTTGTGGCATCGTCTCGCCTTTCCTGAAGCGGCGCGTCGCATCACAGGAAACGTCCGCGAATCGCTGCACAGTCCACAGCCCGTCGTGCGGACATACCTGCCCCGTGCGGGCAACCGTCCCCAACGGCACACGCCCATCCTTTGCGCTTTTGGCGGGTGCGACGGGTAGTCCCGTTGCCGGATCGAGGTTCTTCTCACGGGCCAGTTTTGTGACCAGTGTTTCCGCGGGCTTCTGTGGTGGCTGAGCCGCGTCCTGCTCCTTCTGCCACTGGAACGTGCCGTCCCAAGGAGGCAGCTTCGCTGGCGGCAGCGGGACGATCTGGTCGATGTCTGGCACCTTTGGATTCAGGCCGTGGTGGTCGTTGAGGAATTTCCAGATCACCTCATATCGGCGTGAGCGCTCGAAGTCCGAAGGTAACCCGAGGTAGTACAGTTCGTTCGAGGGCTGAGACTCGAATCCCTTCCATAAGCCAAACGCTGATTCGGCATTTCCAGCTTTTACACCCGCCTGAAGTGCGCCAACCGCTTCGTTGTAGGATTTTTTTTCTTTTAGATCCACGCCAAGATCTATCGCTGCCTCCCCATATCCCTGACTAACGGCACATTGACGCATCTGCGTCGCAATGGCTGGCGCTCGATCTGCTGGTGCAAGCATTCTTGCAATGTAAGCCTGTGCTTCCGGGCTTCCCATATCTGCCGCCTTGCGTATAAAGACTAGCGCTTTCTTCTCATCCTTGACTACCCCATAGCCACGTTCGAGGTAGTGACCCATGTCGTAATAACCGCCAGGAATACCCTCAGTGATCTGCTGTTCAGCAAGATCAATTGTTTCCTTGGCTGCGTCAGGAGAGGTTGCCTGTCCCGTGGACACCAGAAGCTGCAAATTGTGATTGGCCTTGTAATTACCATGCGCGGCGGCAATC
Organism: Paraburkholderia sp. RL17-368-BIF-A; assembly: GCF_046054045.1. NCBI lineage: Bacteria > Pseudomonadati > Pseudomonadota > Betaproteobacteria > Burkholderiales > Burkholderiaceae > Paraburkholderia > Paraburkholderia sp. RL17-368-BIF-A. The sequence goes on along the minus strand of NZ_JARESN010000014.1, from coordinate 93,230 downwards.
CGGTAGTAGCGGGCTGCAGCATCGAAATCCTTCGACCCTGCTCTTTTTTCAAGGAACACCGCATATTTGAACAGCGCGTCGGCCTGCACATCGAGTGGCGGCAGATGGTCCGATTCACGGGCACAGGTAAAGGCAAGTCGCGAACGTGCAGCATTCCTTTCAGCCTGCGATGGCATTGCATTCTCCTTGTTCGAGCAAGCACCGAGCACTCCTGCCAGCACAAGCATATAAATCAGCGTTCTCATGTCTCAGTCCATTCGCATACGTTTCGTCGTCGTGCTCTTGAAACCGATAAGCGATGCGTAGGGCGAGGTGTTCTTCGCTCCTTGCCGGCTCTCATTCGTTTTCAAAATATACGACCATGCAGCAAACGCTACTGCTGGATCGTCCTGCGCCCCCTGACCGTTCGTATGGATGTTCCACAGGTGCCTGCGCAGCGGCTGCGTCACGTCCATCCGTTCATGGCAGATGTTCAGTTCGCTGTCCACCTCCATGCTCCGGCGGTTGACGTTGGCCGAACCGTGCGTGAGGAACACGTCGTCAATGATCATGATCTTGCTATGGACATAGACTGGCATCCAGTGTCCCGCAGGCGAGTCTGGCGCAACTAGCGTGCAAACAAGGGTTCTCAGGCCAGGAATCTCCGGAATCGGGATATCCTCATCCTTCATCTCGCGCAGCTTTGCCTTCTGCTGGTTCACGGAATCGATGTCCATGAGTGCGTCGCGAGTCTGCGCGCCTGGTTTGGCCTGTAATATATTCCTCACGACAGCATCGTTCTGTGTAGCAAGCGCGTCCTGCCGTTCCAGCCTGTAAACCTTTGGCATCTGTCGCGCCTGCCCAAGACTGTTGAGCATGTCGTAGGTCGTACCTTGTCCCTTGTCCAGCGCGTCATCGTCGGAATTCGTTACAACAAAAAGATAAACCGGTTTGGCTGGATCGCGCCCCCCCTTAATCTGCGCGTTTACCGCGTCCTTGATCTTTTCCGCGAGCAGGGGCCAGCGAAAATACTGATTCTCGATATAGATAAATTGTGTCGCGTTATTGACCGTCTGCAGGTAGAGCGACCTGATGTTGCGCACGCCCTCCTGTGACTGCGTGCGATTGATCTGCGCCATGACAGGCATGCCGAACCCCTGGCGCGGCTTTAACAGACTCTCCAGCCCCTTCCGTTTTGCGAGCAGATCTTCCTTCGCGTCGCGATGCCATGCACGGCAGAAGTTCACGTTTAGATGTTCGAGGATCGGTCCCGTCACCATAGCCGACATGTCCTGTCGCGGTGTCGCGCCATTGCGTCCGCGATTCGGTGCTTTCTTGACGCAACTGTGCGCGTCGTCATCCCAATAGGCGTCGAGCGTGTTATGCCCCATCACGAAACCGACAGCCACTTTGGGGATTTCGTAGTCGATCAGCACCATTTTTTGGTGGTGGGACGGTTCAGCCGTGTAGGCGACGTTAGCCGCCATCCAGCTTGGCCCTGAACCAAGCTGACGCTCAAGATTTTCCCGATCCCGGATTTCTTCCCGGTCATTCCATGAAAAATCCCGTGTCACTAGTTCGATGCCGATATCCCTCAACGGCTCAGCAACAAGCGACGGACGGTTCGACGCACCGTTCGTGTGAAACTGGGAGGCAATTTTCCGTGCCGAGGCACCTCGGGCTAGTTGCGTAGGACTACTTGCAGGCATGCGCGCGCGAAAATACCAGCTCCAATCGTATGCCCGCTGGTCCTTGTCCTCGTTTTGCGACAGTGGCCGGGTGACGTCGTACATCGGCATTGACGGTTCACCAATCTGGGCAAGATGCGCCTTGTCGAGCCAGCACAGGATACGGACCTTGACGTGATCCTGCGTCGCTTTCTTGATGAGCAGTTCGCCAAGACGCAGCGATTTGCCGTCACGTCTGAAATACATTGATGGCTGGAAGCCCCAGCAGATGTAATCGATGCTACATGTTGCCTGGTCAATGGCGTCATAGAGCGCCCCGAACGCCTCCAGACCATTCACGAGCGGTTTATAGCTGGCCGCACGCGGATGATATTCAGACGGTCCGTCAGGCGTGAAGTCAATGAACCACGGCGAGCAGAAATCGGCGCCCTGACGTTCGTTGAGTGCAACGGGGACGACAATGTTTGATGGATTCGCCATGATTATTCTCCTGATTGTCGCGAGGATTCCGCGTGCAGCAGACCACGGTAATCCTCACGATGCGTGGCGCGGTCAATGACTGGCGTGATATCCGGGTCCTTGCCGTTCTCGTGAAACTGAAAGCCGCTATTGGCGAGCGCACCATTCTGTGCATTACCCCGGTGCTGCTCAGCAACGGGAATTGTGTAGTTCACCCCGTTCGCAAGCTTCAGCGTGTACTGCCGCGTCGTGGGATGATGATCGACCTGAAGCAGGCCGGTTTCATCGAATACACCCTGCTTCACCAGCGAGTCACCAGCGAACAGGCTGTAGGGCATGTTGACTGGAATCGCCGCGCGCGAAGCTGGCGATGAGCTCGCGTAAAACGTCAGCGGCACGGTTGGCATACCGGCCAGCGACGGATGGTTGAGGTCCAGCGGCATGTTCAGCGACGCTTTCCCCTGCTTCTGGACCGTAATGGTCTTGATGAACAGATCGAGCGGGCCGCCCAGCGTGATGCTGCCGTCCTTCAACTGGATGAACGCGCCGCCTGACTCGAGCGTGAGTTCCTTCTTCGCACTGATGCGCACAGTGCCGTTGACGCTCGCCATCGTCAGGTCTTGTGCGGCCAGCAACGACATGGCATCGCTCTGTGCCTGAATTTCGACGGGGCCTTTGGCCGCAAAAATCTTGCTGCCGAGTTGCTGTGCGAACAGTGAGATGTTCTCGCCCGCTGCGACCGTGAAGCGCTTCAGCACGCTCCAGTCGGCGTTCTTGCCGGCCACCGTGCTGATATCGCCCTGCGCCGCGAACTGCACGCCACCGCCCGCGACGATACCCGCCGATGCGGGCGTGCTCATCAGCAGTCCCGGCTTCTTCAGGCCGTCGAAATCCTCCTTCATCTGCCGCTGCGCATCAGTGTCGGCAGGTTCGGCCTTCGCGCTGCTGGCTGAACTAGCTAGCGCCTTCGCAAGCTCCAGCGCGCTTTCAAGCTGCGCGATGGTTTCCTGCATGTCGAGCTGCTTGCCGTTGGCAGCAGGGCGGTCGTAAGTCGTGACTATCAGGCCCTTGCCTGCGCGAAGCACACCCCAGCCCGATGACCTCAGTTCATAGCCTTCACCCCGGTATTCCAGCTTGCTGTTGACGAGATAGCCGAGGTTTAGTTGCGACTTGCCCGAGTGTTCCGTACTGAGCTTGATCCCTTCCTGGCCCGCCCAGTCCTCCATGCGCAGCTTGTTGTTCGCCTGCGTGCGGATCATGTTGCGCGAGAGCCAGCGCCGGTCGTTTGTGACAAGATCGCGCGCCTGGCTGTGGTGGTGGAACGCGATGATTTCGGGCTTGTCCGGATCGCCGTCACGGCAGGTAATCACCGCTTCTGCATCGTCCAGCGCGGGGAAGTGCATGCCGGTTTGCAGCTTGCCCGCGAACGGCTTTGCCAGCCGCAGCGGTACGCTCTCGCCGCCATTCGGCCACGTTTCGAAATCGGAATCGAAACGGACCGTGTAGTGGCCGTTTTTATCGACGTATGCGTAGGTGTATTTGTCCGGGCTCGTCACACGCGCGCTGAGTGTGCCGGTCACTTTGGCCCAGGTTTGCGGCTCGAGCTTGAGCCGGAATCGACGGTCGGCGGGAATCGCCCGGTAGCTGTTCGTATAGGATGCATCGCGCGCGCCGCTATGCGTGACCTCGACGATCAGCTGGCCCTTGGGGGCATCGGGCAAGACGATGTCTGTTTCCAGCACATAGCCCGGTTGCAACGCCAGCAGATTGCTTTCACCTTCATAAACTACCTGCCAGGCGATGGCCGCTTCATGCCGCAATTGTGCTTCCCACTTCGCGCCCGCCTGGTCCAGATGGTGCGTGCCGTAGACGTAGGGCTGGCCGTAGGTCGTGGAATCGTCGGGCGCAACGTTGGACGTGTCGCGAAAACGCTCCCAGGCCTGGTGCGGGTTGTAGTCCGCGACCGTGAACGACTGCGGCACGGTCACGGTATGCGTCTTTACCGCCGTTACCGCCTCGACGCCGCCCGCTTCGAGTCCCGCCGCTTCGCGGTACGGCAGAATGCGTTGCGGACTTTCGTAAATGTAATGGTCGACGTCGTCGCCCACTACAACCTGGTCGCCGTATTCCGTTTCCACGATGTAGAAGTACAGGCCCGCCTTCTCTGCGAGCATGTGCACATAAGCAAGGTCGCTCATCTGGTGCTGCATGCGCAACAGATGCTTGCGGTACTGCCCGCGCAGACGGAACAGGAATTGATGTTCCCTCAGCCCGTGACCGCGAAGGATCGCCGCGATAATCTCGGGCGTGCTCGCGTGCTGGAATATCCGGTTCCGGGTGACGGCCTCGAGCCGCCCGATGCGTGACTTCAGGACAACCTGATATTTCGTGAAATCTTTCGTCGTTTGAACCGTCGAAAACCGCGCAATGAAGCCTGAGAATTTCCGGGGCGCACCGTCGTCCGGCTCGATCGAAAATGACGCATCGCGGCTGAGGTATTCGGCGCGCGCGAGCTGTTGCGGGTGGGTCAACTCGAGGCACACTTCGGTCGGTGCGCCCATCTTTTCGGTTGCCGTGAATGACACGACCGAGAGCGCCGCCGCGCTGTCCGTGCCGGGCACGTCGAGAAAATACGCCTGGCGTCCGGTGACGCCCTGCCGTAATGGATCAAACTCTGCCACTCCCCGCTCCCTGAAAAGACCAGCGACGCAGCGTTCAGCTGCCAAACCCGTTAACTGACCATTTAAGTTCAATAAGGTCAACGAATTTAATTCGGGATAGGCGGGAAGCAACAAATCTTGACAGAAGTGCACGGCAAACTATTCGCGACGCACATTTCTGCGGTCATACAAGGGGGATCAGTCGAGGGCGTGGCGCGCGCCGCCATGCGCACAGCAAGCGGGGTGTGGCGGCGCGTTTGATCCTCTCAGAAAAAAATCATTCGAGCCGTGCGTGAACATGCACGTAGCTTCGCGACCTCACGATGAAGTCCACGCGTTTCGCCCGTCGTCATCGCCGTTTAGCAGCTCAGACAAGTCCGCGGGCTGAATTCGCTGCATCGCCTTTTCAGGCTTCTTGTCGCATCGCGGTCCTTCAGATCGCCCGGTTTGTGCGCCTTGCGTCAGTACCGTCTTACGAAGCAAAGCAACTCTCCTCCCCCAGACGATCCTGTTTGCGACGGCCAGTCACGATAAAGACCAAGGATCCACCTTCCCACCTGTAATCACAAAGTGCTTAGCATCCGATCCCGAAGCAAAGAACCGCCAGTCCTCCTCGTCCGATATTCCGTCAGTGGTGATCGAAATCCGGACATCTCCGGACAAGCCGATGCGCACCATACCGTTATCCCCGACCTCAATCGTTTGAACTGACCATGCGCCGACACGTTTTATAGTTTGGCGCTTCGTCCTCCGCTGCGTGTCCCACGCCACTAACGTTCAGCCCGACGAGGACCAAAAGGCGCTGCTTGATCTGTTCACGCGTATCAATCATCTGAGTCATTAACCACCAGAAAAACCCACTTCAACTACTACCACGCCGCACGACCTCAAACCCCACATCGGTCACCTTGCTCTGCCCCGACCCACTAAGCCGATCGAGCAGACACCGCGCGGCCGTGACTCCAATGCGCGTGCCATCGACATGCACCGAAGTAAGTTGCGGCGTCGTCTCCGTCGCGAACTCGAGATCGCCGAATCCGCAGATCGCCAATCGCGACGGCACGCTCAACCCCATTTGCCTCGCCGCGCTCAACGTGCCGATCGCGAGCAGATCCGAGCCGCAAAACACGGCGTCGATATCCGGCGCCTGCTCGATCAAACGAGGCAGCGCCGCCTTGCCGAGCGCCACCGAACTCGGCGGCGCGACGAGTACTTCGGCAATCCCGGATATGCCCGCCTGCGCGAGCCGCTCACGAAAACCGCGGCGACGGGCGAGCGCGCGTTCGTCGTTAGCGGACACGAGCCCTGGCTTGCGCACATTCCTTTGCAGAAAATGCTCGGCGACCGCGACGCCGATCTGGTAATGCGAAAAGCCGACCAGCATGTCGATCGGTCGATCGGTCATGTCCCACGTCTCGACAATCGGAATGCCGACGTTCGCAAGCCGCTCGCGCAGCGAATCGGTATGCGCGACGCCCGTCAGCAGTACGCCTTCGGGACGGCGGCTCAGCACTGCGTCGAGTAAAGCCTCTTCGCTCGAATCGTCGTAGCCGCTCAGCGCGAGCAGCACCTGGTAGCCGGCGCGCGACATGGTCTCGCTGAATACCTGAATGGTTTCGGAAAACAGCGAATGCGCGATGGTCGGCACGATCGCCGCGATGAGCCGCGAGCGCGACGACGACAAGCCGCCCGCGAGCCGGTTCGGCACATAGCCGAGCTTTTGCACGACCTGCCGCACGCGTTCGAGCGTTTCCGGCGCGACCGTCTCGGGGCTGTTGAACACGCGCGACACCGTGATCGGCGCGACGCCCGCTTGCGCGGCGACATCGGTGATGCGCAAGCCCTTGGGACCGCCGCGCATGCGCCGGACGGGCGCCGCCGCGTCGGGCAACTCAGCGCCGGCGGCAGCGGGCGGTTCTTTATTCGGCATGGTGGCTGACAGGAGAAGATGGATCGCGCGCGTATTCTAAACCGCGCCCTATCGCAGACGGCTCGGGCACTCGCGCGACATGCATTGAGCGCTGCGCGTCGTGGCTTACTCAGTCACCGCGACCCCGCTTTGCGCGACACGGGCGCCTCGGTCGCGGCGCAAGATGAAAACCGTGACGATAGCGAATACGAGCAGACAGGTCGCGGGAATCATCATCGGCGCCTTCACGCTGCCCGTCGTTTGACGAACCCACGGCACGAGGTTCTGCGCGATGAAGCCGCCGATGTTGCCGAGCGAATTGATCGCGGCAATGCCGGCCGCGGCACGCGCGCCGAACAGGAATTTCGGCGGCAAGGTCCAGAAGCACGGAATCAGCAGATACATGCACGGCGCGCCGAAACACAGCGCGATAAAGCGCAGCGTGTTGGTCGGCAGAAACACGGCGCTCGCGAAACACATCACGCCGAGCAGTGCCGAAACCAGCATTGCGATGAGCGCGCGATTGCCGGTGTCGCGCAGTTTCGAAGGCAACCATGCGAGTACGATCGTCGCCATCAGCCACGGAATGATGTTCAGCAAACCGTTGGTCGTATTGCTCACGCCAAAGCCCTTCACGAGCGTCGGCAACCAGTAGCTCACGCCGTAGACGGAAATGGACAGCATCATGTAGTAGAGCGCCATGCCGATCACGCGCGGCTCGGTCAACACGCTCAACAGCGAACCGTGCGTCGCGACGCTCGCCTTGATCTGCGCGCGCTCGGCATCGAGCGTGTTCGTGAGCCACTGCTTCTCGTCGGCGGAAAGAAATTTGGCTTCTTTCGGCGACGACGGCAACAGGAACAGCACCACCACCGTCAACAGCACCGACGGCAGCCCGGTGACGATGAACACGAGTTGCCAGCCGTCCAGCCCCGCGAGCCCGCCCTTGTCGAGCAGCCAGCCGCAAATCGGCGCCCCGACCATATTGCCGAGACTGCTGCCCACCGTGAAATAGCCGAGCATGCGCACGCGATGCCGCGACGGGAACCACAGCGTCAGATAATAGATCACGCCAGGATATAAACCCGCTTCCGATGCGCCGAGCAGAAAACGCAGCACGTAAAACATCGTCGCGTTCTGCGTGAAGGCGAGCAATATCGTCACCACGCCCCACGTCAACATGATGCGCGCCATCCAGCGCGGCGCGCCGTACTTGTGCAGCATCACATTGCTCGGCACTTCGAAAATCAGATAGCCGATGAAGAACAGCGACGCGCCCAGACCATACGCGACCTCGGAAAGTCCGAGGCTGCCGAGCATTTGCAGCTTCGCAAAGCTGATATTGGAGCGGTCGATATAGGCAACCAGATAAAGCAGCCCCAGCAGCGGCATCAAACGCAGGGCAAGGCGGTTGATCAGGCGCGATTCGGCGATGGCCGGTGTCATGGTGCTCACAACGTCTCCTACGGCCGCGTGTTTTGCGCGAGCCTGTTTCCTGCGATGGATCAATCAAGCGTCGTTCGATTCGGCGATGCAGATGCAGATGCCACGCCGCTTATGGCCGTTGCGCACGCCATTGCGCGTACGCGGCCAGCGTTTCCTCGTTCGGCGGATAAGTGCCGCGCAATGGCCGGCCTTCTTCGATGCGCGCGGCGATGAACACTTCGAGCTGCTCCTGCTCGGCGGCATCGCGCGCGACATCGGCGGCCATTTCACGCGGCACGATCACGACGCCGTCCACGTCCGCGACGACGATGTCGCCCGGATACACCGCCACGCCGCCGCACGCGATCGGCACGTTCATATCGACGGCATGATGTTTCGCGAGATTGAGCGGCGCGCTCGCGCCCGCGCACCAGATCGGCAAGCCGAGCGCCGCGATGGTGCCGCTGTCGCGCACGGGTCCGTCCGACACCATGCCCGCGACGCCGCGCTTCGCAAGACGCAACGCGAGAATCGAACCGACCGATGCCACCGATCGCTCACCGCGGCAGTCCTGCACGAGCACGCTGCCGGCAGGCGCCGTTTCGACGGCCTTGCGCTGAGGATGATCCGGGTCCTGAAACACGCCGACGTGATCGAGGTCTTCGCGCGCCGGGATATTGCGCAGCGTGAACGCGGGACCCACGACATTCGGCGCGCCGGGCGCGGGCTTCACGAGCGGCGCCACGCCTTGCAAGAACACGTTGCGCAAGCCGCGCTTGAAGAGTTGCGTGGTCAAGGTAGCGGTGCTGACGTGCCTCAACTGTTCGAGCGTCGCTTCGCTCACGACGATTTCGGATGCGGTCATGAAGGACTCCGTTTGAATTAGTGGATCTCGGGTTCGCCGCGTTTCGCGTCCGGCGCGCTTTGTGCCGTGTCGCGCGAAGCCGTGGCCTTCAGCGGCTCTTCGAGGAAGTCGAAGTCGCAGCCTTTATTCGCCTGCAACACATGCAACTGATGCATCACGCCGAAGCCGCGCTCGAATGGCAGTTTCGGCGGCTGCCACGCTGCTTTGCGCGCGGCGAGTTCTTCGTCGGTGACGTTGAGATGCAAACGCCGCGCGGCCACGTCGAGTTCGATCATGTCGCCGTCCTTCACGAGCGCAAGCGGGCCGCCGACGAACGACTCGGGCGCCACATGCAGCACGCATGCGCCGTAGCTCGTGCCGCTCATGCGTGCGTCGGAGATGCGCACCATGTCGCGCACGCCCTGCTTCAGGAGTTTTTGCGGAATCGGCAGTTGGCCCCATTCGGGCATGCCCGGTGCGCCAACCGGCCCCGCGTGCTGAAGGACGATCACCGAATCGGCGCTCACGTCGAGCTCTTCCATGTCGATGCGCGCCGCCATGTCCGCATAGTCCTTGAACACCACGGCGGGACCGCGATGCTTGAGAAGATGCGCTTCCATCGCGGCCGGTTTGATCACCGCGCCGTCGGGGGCGAGATTGCCGGCCAGCACGGCGAGGCCGTCGCTTGCCACGACGGGATTGCTGCGTCGACGGATCACGTCGTCGTTGAATATTTCGGCACCCGAAATGTTTTCTCCGAGCGTCGCGCCGTTGACCGTCAGTTGCGAGCCGTCTATCAGATCGCCCAGTTCCACCAGCAGCGCGCGCAAGCCGCCCGCGTAAAAGAAGTCTTCCATCAGGTACTGACCCGACGGCCGCAGATTGCCGATCACAGGCGTGATGCGCGACAGTTCGTCGAAGCGCGCGGTCGTCAGGTCGATGCCGGCGCGACGCGCCACGGCCACCAGATGCACGATCGCATTGGTCGACCCCGACATCGCGAGCACGGTGGTGACGGCGTTATCGAATGATTTCGCGGTGAGAATGTCCGACGGCTTCAGGTCGGTCCACACCATCTCGACGATGCGCTGCCCGGTCAGCGACGCGAATTGCGCATGCCGCGAGTCGACGGCGGGAATCGACGAAAAGCCCGGCAGCGTGAGGCCGAGCGCTTCGGCCGCGCTGGTCATGGTCGATGCGGTGCCCATCGTCATGCAATGGCCAGGCGAGCGCGCGATGCCGCTCTCGATGCCCTTCCAGTCGTCCTCGGTGATGTTGCCCGCGCGCAGTTCGGCCCAGTATTTCCAGGTGTCCGAACCGCTGCCGAGCGTGCGGCCGTTCCAGTTGCCGCGCAGCATCGGACCTGCCGGCAGAAAGATCGCCGGCAGGTTCATGCTGATCGCGCCCATCAGCAGGCCAGGCGTGGTCTTGTCGCAGCCGCCCATCAGCACGCAGCCGTCGAACGGATACGACTTCAGGATTTCCTCCGTCTCCATCGCGAGGAAATTGCGGTACAGCATCGTGGTCGGTTTCTGGAACGGCTCGGCCAAAGTCATTACCGGCATCTCGACCGGAAAGCCGCCGGCTTGCCAGATGCCGCGCTTCACTTCCTCGACGCGCTGCTTGAAATGCGTATGGCACGAGTTGATCTCGCTCCACGTATTGACGACGGCGATCACCGGCTTGCCCATGTAATCGGACGCGTGATAGCCCATTTGCGCCGTCCGCGACCGATGACCGAACGAGCGAAGGTCGTTCACGCCATACCAGCGATAACTGCGCAACTGCTCGGATGTTTTGCGGTTCGCCACTGATGTCTCCATGGTATCGCTACCATCCCGCCACAAGGCTTGGTCGCGGGACGGCGCTGTCGTGATAGACGCGATGGTAGCGATACCATCCGGCGCTGTCGCTCAGGGATATTACCGACGAGGCTCCTGCATCCGCGATTGACGGCACGAGGCGATCGGACTAGCATTGTTCCATCCAACGATTATTGGTTCTATCCAATAGAACAAACACCGGAGCGAATCATGGCCCGCAGTAGCGAGACGGCGCGCACGCCGCAAGGCGTCACCTCGAGCGGCATCGACGTGCTGGACCGCGCGGCGTCGATCCTTTTTGCGTTTCGCCGCAATGACGAACCGCTCACGCTGACGCAGCTTTCCGAACGCACGGGGCTGTACAAGAGCACGCTGTCGCGACTCGCGCAGGCGCTGTGTCATCACCAGCTTCTGATTCGCCGCGACGACGGGCGCTACTGGATCGGCTCGGCCGCGATGCATCTGAGCGCGGTCTATGAAGCCGGCTTCGATCTGCGCGACATCCTGCTGCCCGCGATGAAGGAATTGAGCGAGGAAACCGGCGAGGCCGTTTCGTTTCATGTGCGCGAGCGCGATCACCGCGTGTGCCTCTATCGCATCGCGTCGCGCCACTCGATCCGCGCCGAAGTGCAGCAAGGCGACACACAGCCGCTCGAACGCGGCGCGGGCGGCCGCGTGCTGCTCGCGTTCGCCGGCGAACCCGGCGAGCCGTACGAGACCGTGCGCTCGCGCTACGTGTATCTGTCGATGGGCGAACGCGACCGCGAAACCTCGGGCATATCGGCACCCGTGTTCCGCGTCGGCCAGGAACTCGTCGGCGCGCTCGGCATCGTCGGACCCTCCGCGCGCATGGGCATGGAGGAGATGGAGCGCTATCGCCCGCGCCTGCTGGAATTCGCCGCGCGCGTGACGAAGGCGTTGGGCGGCGACGCGGAGCCTTTGCTCGCGGCGGCGTCGGCTACAGAAACCGCGTCGCGCTGACGACACATCACACCGCATTTTAATTCGGACTACTTGCATGATCATCGACATTCACGGTCACTACACGACCGCACCGAAAGCGCTTGAAACATGGCGCAATCGCCAGATCGCCGCGCTCGGCAATCCCACTGACGCGCCCAGGCCGTCCGAACTGCAAATCAGCGACGACGAACTGCGCGAGTCAATCGAAACCAACCAGTTGCGCCTGATGCGCGAACGCGGCCTCGACCTCACCGTCTTCAGCCCGCGCGCGAGCTTCATGGCGCATCACATCGGCGACTTCAACGTGTCGAGCACATGGGCCGCGATCTGCAACGAACTGTGTTATCGCGTGAGCCAGTTGTTTCCCGAGAACTTCGTTCCGGCTGCGATGCTGCCGCAAAGCCCCGGCGTGGACGTCGCCACCTGTATTCCCGAACTCGTGAAATGCGTCGAGCAGTACGGCAATGTCGCGATCAATCTGAACCCCGATCCATCGGGCGGACACTGGACGAGTCCGCCGCTCTCCGATCGCTACTGGTATCCGATCTACGAGAAGATGGTCGAGTACGACATTCCCGCGATGGTCCATGTCAGCACGAGTTGCAACGCCTGCTTTCACACCACCGGCGCGCATTACCTGAACGCGGACACCACCGCGTTCATGCAATGCCTCACGTCCGATCTGTTCCGCGACTTCCCCACGCTCAGGTTCGTGATTCCTCACGGCGGCGGCGCAGTGCCCTATCACTGGGGACGTTTCCGCGGCCTTGCACAGGAAATGAAAAAGCCGCTGCTCGAAGAGCATTTGTTGAAGAACATTTTCTTCGACACCTGCGTCTATCACCAGCCGGGCATCGACCTGCTGACGAAAGTGATTCCCGTCGACAACATTCTCTTTGCCAGCGAAATGATCGGCGCGGTGCGCGGCATCGATCCGCAAACCGGCCACTACTTTGACGATACGAAGCGCTATGTCGAAGCAGCGGAGATGAATCCGCAACAGCGCGACAAGATCTATGAAGGCAACGCGCGGCGCGTCTATCCGCGCCTCGATGCCGCACTCAAAGCACAAGGACGTTGAACATGTTTGAACTCGGCGTGGTTTATCGCAACATCGCGCGCGCGGATAGCCGCGTCGCGGAAGGACTCGGCGCGCTCGGCAGCGCAACCGTTCACGAAGCCATGGGACGCGTCGGCCTGATGAAGCCGTACATGCGGCCGATCTACACCGGCGCGCACGCATCGGGCACCGCCGTCACGGTGCTGCTGCATCCCGGCGACAACTGGATGCTGCACGTCGCGGCCGAACAGATTCAACCGGGCGATGTGGTCGTGGCCGCCGTCACCGCCGACTGCACCGACGGCTATTTCGGCGACCTGCTCGCCACGAGTTTCCAGGCGCGCGGCGCGCGGGCGCTCATCATCGATGCAGGCGTGCGCGACGTGACCGTGCTCACCGACATGGGCTTCCCTGTGTGGAGCAAGGCGATCTCGGCGAAGGGCACGATCAAGGCCACGCTCGGCTCCGTGAATATTCCGGTGGTCTGCGCGGGCGCACTGGTGACGCCGGGCGATGTGATCGTCGCCGATCACGACGGCGTGGCCGTGGTGCCGTCGGCGCAAGCGCAAGAGACGCTCGACAAGGCCAGCGCGCGCGAAGCAAACGAAGCGCAAAAGCGCGCGAAGCTCGCCTCCGGCGTGCTGGGCCTCGACATGTATCAGATGCGCGAGCCGTTGCGGCAACTGGGGCTGCGCTACATCGACTGAGTGTGAAGCGTGATGCCGATCGGTCAGGCATCGTTCGGCGTCGCGCTCAATTGTCCGGATGACTCGCGACGGCGCTCACGAACGCGCTATACGTCTGATTGACCACCACGCCGTCGATCATCACGCCATACGTGGTGTTGCCGCTATCGAGCTCGTAGTACATCGTCGACTGGATGTTCTTTGTCTTTCTCGCCTGATAGTAGCTCGCGTAGCGTGCGCTGATGTAATCCGCGCGATAGGCCACCGTCTTTTCGGGTCCGGTATTCCACTCCGTTAGCAAAAACGGCTTGCCGTAGCGCGCTTTGCAGTAAGTCGGCAGATCGAAGCCGGGACCCGAACCGTCCGAACCGATGTCGAAGATGTCGCCGTAGATCTCGTAGTTGTGCCACGTCGTCATGTCCCAGCGCACGGTCGGGTAGCCGCTCGTGCCGTCCGGTTGCGTGCCGTCCCACAATGCGTCGGCGGCGCCGACGTCCGCGACGCAGAAGTTGATCCCGCATTTCGCCGCGGGCTGCGCGAACTTCACGCCATCCATCATGCCGCGCATCAGGCCGCGCATGATCGGCCAGTTCGCGTTGCTGAAGTCGACCGCCTTCGTGCCGGCATTGGTCGAGTCGAGAATGATCGCGGGATCGCGAGTCAATTCGTTGCCGCACTCGTACATGACCACGCCGTATGGCGCGAGCGCGCCGGCGACTGTCACGCCGCACGAATGCCCCCGCGCATAAGCCGCCGATTCGCTCGCGAGCAGCGCGCCGTTGGCGTCGCGCATGCCGATCTGGATCACCACGAACAGCGTGAGCCCCGCCGCCTGGAAAGCCTGCGCGAGTCTGACGACGGCCGTGAGTTCGGTGGGGTCGTCGGTGACGCCGACGCGATATGTCGAGCAGCCCATGTTCTGCATGATCGACACGACCTGCGCGGGCGTGTAGCGATAGTCGTAGTGTCCGTTGATGCCATGGAACATGCCGCTAGCGGCCGCCACCGGAATACGTGGATCGGCGCACGGCAGCCATTGGTCGATATCGTTGCACACGTAGAACTGCGCGCCCGCTGCGCGGCACCACAGCTTGCCGCCGTACCACAGCAGCAGCGACACGTTGGAGCTCACGCCGACCGCGGCGTTGTTGCGCAGAACGACGCCGTTCGCGACGGTCCAGATTGCGCCTACTCTGTCGATGATGCGCGACGCGCCAGGAATCGTCGTGCCGTCGAGCGACGTGCCGCCGAGGCGCGGATCGGCGCACGCGTACCACGCGGAGCCGCTCCAGCCGTAGAACTGCCCGCCCGTGCCCTGGTGATAGATCACGCCGCCGGACCACAGCAGCAAGGACACGCTGAACGTGTTGCCGGCCTTCGCGCCGTTGCGGTAGACCGATCCGCCGACGACGGTCCACACCGCCGCCTGATTGTCGATGACCGATGCCGCGGGCGGAATCGCCGTGCCATCCGCCGACGCGAGCGCGGACCCGGATGCGTCGTTATTCGACGTATTCGACGCTCCGTTGTTGCCCTTCGATCCGCTCGACGTTGCGTTGCTCTGCGTGGCCCCGGTGCTGTCGGTCGCCGAGGTCGTGCCTGTGGTCCCTGTGGTGCCTGTAGTGCTTGTGGTTCCCGACGCCGCGCTCGTTGAACTGGACGTCGCGCTGGTCGTCACGCCCGCGCTCGTCCCCTTGCCGTCGCCGCTGCCACCGCCACCGCCGCCGCATGCGCTCAGCACATAACTGCCGCTGACAGCCGTCAGCAAGCCGAGAAACTCACGTCGTTTAACCATGGCAAGACAATCCAACGCCGGGGAGGCCCGGACAAAAATCGGTGAAATCAGAGGTGGTTGCGGATGGGGAAAACAGCGCTGCCTTTATTCGTTCGCCATCCTTATCAATCGGCGTTGGGCGCCGACGAGGCGATCGCCACGAATAATGGGGCGCGGTCAATTTTCCCGCTGGCTGCTCACTGCAACCCATGCCTGGATGTCGGCAGGAAACGGCCGCTTGCGTAGGGCTCACGCGAAAAAAATTTGAATCTCGCGTGAGCGCCCGCTGCGGGGGAACGATCTGCTTGCCGCAGATGTGAGGAGGAAGGAGAGAGGGAGGCGCTCCGGCTGGCACGCAGCCGGAGCGTATCGACTACGCGCGAACGATACCGCTGAACGGCTTCACCGCAGCCGCGCGGCCGAACAGCACGCGCGCCGTGTGCTTCGGATCGAGACCGAGTGCTTCGCTCGCGGCACCGGCGATCAGCGCATCGAGCGAAGCGGTCGGCTTGAGGTCGCGGGCCTCATAGAGATCGCGAGGCGTGAGGCCCGGCCAGTCCGCGACGACACGGCCGCCCGCCACCGCGCCGCCCAGCACCATCGCTACCGAGCCCGTGCCGTGGTCGGTGCCTTCGGTGCCGTTCGCGGCCGCAGTCCTGCCGAACTCGGTCGCCACCAGCACGGTGGTTTTGCTCCACGCAGGACCCATGCCGTCGCGCAATGCCGCGAGCATCGTGTCCAGTGCTTTCAACTGATTGGCAAGACGCGCGTTCTGCGCGCTATGCGTGTCCCAGCCGCCGGTCTCGATCATTGCGATGCGCGGACCGTCGTCGCGTGCGAGAAATCCGGCCGCCAGTTTGCCGAGGCTCGCGGGGTCCTGGCGCGCGCCGGCGTCGCCCGCGAGACCGCGTGCCGTCATCGCGGATTCCCACAAGGGGCGCAACTGCGCGTCGTCGTCGTAGAGTTGCGAGACGCGCATCAGCAGATCGTCGGGCGCCGGCGGCAACGCGGACGGCGCGTACGACGTGACGGCCGCCGTGCCACGCAGCGCCATTGGCACGGTGGGCGCAAAGGCGATTGCCGTCTCGCGCGCGGCGGGCAGCAGCGCGGCGAGCCGGTTCAGCCAGCCGTCCTTCACCTGATACGGCGACGCGCTGCCGGTCTCGAGCACGTTCTGTCCGTCGAAATGCGAGCGATCGCGATACGGCGACGCCACCGCGTGCACGAACAGCGCCTGACGGTCCGCGTACATCGCGGCCATCTGCGTGAGCGCGGGATGCAGCGCAAAGCTGCCGTCGAGCCGGTGAGCGCTCGACGGATCGATTGCGAGCGCGCCGCGCAACTTCGCATAGGCAGGTTCCGCGTACGGCACGACGATGTTCAGGCCATCGGCCGCGCCGCGCTGAATCACGAACACGAAACGGCGCTCGCTGACCACATTCGCAAACGCGATGCGCGGCGACACGAGAATCGCGCCCGCGCCCGCAGCGGCGACTCGCAGAAATTGACGGCGTGAGGACATGGCGTTCATCTCCGTTGAAAGTCCGGTGAGACCAGCAAAAGCGCAATTGCAGTGGATGCGCTTTCGGCGCGCGCGATCGCCACCGCGCTCGGCGCGCCCAGCGATCCGGCGAGCAGCGCCTGGCCGAGCGAGCGCGCGTCGAGCCGGTCGCCGACGCGCGCCGCGAAGCGCTGTGCGACCTCGACGCGGCGCACGAGCGCATCGGGCGCGGCCCAGCTTGCGGCGACGTCGTCGTAACCGGCGGGCGAACCGGGACGCCATACGGGTTGACCAAGCTGCGTCAACAGAGGTGCGGCCTGCAGATTGCCGAGGTCTTGCCAGCCGAGCCCGCGCATCGACGAAATCGCCCATTCCCACGGCGTCTTGAACTTCACCGCGACGGGCGACCAGGCTTCGTGCATGTCGATCAATGTGCGGTACAGCGTCGGCAGATCGCCGCCGCTCGTCATGAACGCGCTCGCCAGCTTGTCGCTCGCAGCCGCGGGCGGAGTATCGGCGATGAAATGACGGGCCAGCTTGGCGCCGATGTGTTGCGCGGTCGCAGGCGCAGTCGCGAGGTCATGCAGGATCGCGAGCGCCTGGTCCTCGCCGCGCTGATCGTAGCGACGTCCCATGACGGTTCGCGCGCCGAGCTCGTGCAGCGCTTCGCGAAACACGAAGGTGCCGGGCGCGGCGGCAGTCGGCATGGACTGCGCGGGCGGTTTGCCCTGCATGCCGGCGTTGGCAGGATCGGTCGCCACACTCCAGCCCGTCAACGCGCGAGCAAATTCAGTAACGTCGTCCTGGCTATAGCCGCTGCGCGCGCCGAGCGTATGCAGCTCCATGATTTCGCGCGCGAGGTTTTCATTGAGGCCACGCTTGCGCTCGGGATTGCGCGCCGCCGCACGCAGCGCCGCCGTGCTGTCGGGCCCGACCGAACGCGTCTGGTCGAGGAACACCTGCATCGCCGGATGACGCTCGACCGCCACCAGCATGTCCTCGAAACGGCCGAGCACGTGCGGGCGAATCGCCTCCGCTTCGAACGAACCGGCGAGCGCGGCCACGGCGGGTTTTTCCGTCGATACCGCGAAATGGTTCGCCCAGAAATGAACCAGCCGCTCGATGAAAGGCGTCTGCGTGGTCAATGCGCTAAGCACGCGCGCATTCACCGAAGCGCGATACGTGTCGCGTATTTCGACATGCATCGCTTTCCGTTCGGCTTCCTTATCTTTTTTCACCGAGCTTTCCGATGCCGCTTGCTGGCCGCCTTGCGCGTTGCTTTGTTGCGGCGTGTTCCCATCGCCAGGCTTGCGCTGCCGTTGCTGACGCAACTGCATGCGCTGCTGTTCCAGTTCGCTCGACAAGTCAATCGAATCCGGCTGATCGGCCCAGGCAGCAGGCCTCGGCTCATAGTGCTCGAATTGCGCGAGCAGCCACGCCTTCGGGTCGGCGGGCGCTGGGTCGTCGGGGCGCGCGCCGAGGCCGAAACGGTTCAGCGCGATCGCAGCAGTCGTCAGATTGGATGAGGCAGTCATACCGCCCTCTCAGGCATTGAATAGTGCTTGAACGTTGCGCACGCATGCAATCCGTCGCCGCTCGCAAACATTTTTATTCGCTCGAAGGGGCGGCCGGCGATGCAGCGCTCGCCGGACCGGCGCCCTTCGCGCTTGTTTGCGGCTCGCGCCACTGTCCGCGCAAGCGCAGGCTGTCGGCGAACTCCACGCGCTCTTGCGGCGACAACGTCGCGGCGAAATCCGCGACACTGCTTTCCACTTTCGCACGCAGGCCGCTGTCGGCCTCACGCGTGCGAGCCAACGCAGCGTCGAGCGCCGCGCGATCCAGTTGCGGCGCGGCGAGCAGACGCAATACCTCGCGACGCGCTTCGCGCGCCTCGCGCGCAAGCTGCCGGCCGTCGCGGCGTCCATTCCTCAGGCTCTCGGCGAACGCCTTCTGCCGCTCCGCCGACAGCGTCTGTGCGGCAAAACGCAAGGCCCGCTGCTGCGCGGCGAGCGGCGCCGCGGCATCGCGCGCCGCATACCATCGATAAGCGCCGCCCGCGATCGCGCCAAGCAAAAACACATTGAGGACGAGCGACACTACGAGCACGACTTTCCATGACCGGCTGTTCATTCGCCGCTCCAGTCGGCGGACGATCCACCGAAACTCGACGTGAGATAAGAGGATTCATGCACAGGCGGCACCGCTTCCGTCAACACGAAAAACGACACCGCCAACGCGCCGGCCACGCCACCGAGCAGGCCGACACCGACCGCAGCGCCCGACCACCACCACGCGCGCCGCTGTGGTGTCGCCCGCCGCGCAGGCCGCGCGGGCGCGCTTGCAACGATGCGCTGCTGCAACGCGACGTCCGGCGACGCGAGCCGATCCGTCGCGAGCCACGCATCAAGCCCGGCGGCTTCGTCAAGCCATGCTTGCGCCTGCTGACGATGCAAACCCGCCCACGCCTGCGCCGCGGCTCGCTCCTGCGGCGGCCAACGCTGTGGATCGGCGCCATAGGCTTCGACGATCTGATGAAATCTTTCGGGCGTCATGACTTGTCCTTGCTAAGGCCGCTGCCGGCCAGTTGAGCGCGCAGATTGCGGCGTGCGCGAGCGAGCAGGCTTTCCAGCGCATCGACGGTGATGCCCATCAGCGCGGCCGCGTCGATGTTCGACATCTCCTGGTAATAGCAGAGCACCAGCGCCTCGCGTTGCCGCACCGGCAGTGCGGCGAGTGCTTCGCGCACGCGCTCGTCGCGAGCCCGCGCTTCGAGCCGCACGTCGGGCAGCGCGGCGGGATCGATCTCGTCGGGCAGTTCGTCGCGTACTTCTTCACGCCGGCCGCGCAGCCGGTCATAGCAAAGGTTCAGCGCCACGCGATGAATCCACGTGTCGAATTTCGCCTCGCCTTCGCGCCAACGCGTCGCGTGTTTCCAGATTCGCACGAACACTTCCTGCGCGACGTCTTCCGCTTCCATGCGGTCGCCCAGCATGCGCATGGCCAACGCGAGCAGACGCGGCAGCTTGCGTGCGACGAGCGTGCGCACGGCGGCCGCATCGTGGCGGCCGACCTGCTCGAGCAACTCCGCGTCGGGGTCGCGTTCACTCAAGACGCGGCGCTCCCGGCATACATGCGATGCAATTCACGTCGGCTTCAACTCTCATGTTCGTTGCGCGTGCAACGGTGATCGATACGCACGGCAGCCGGGACCGCCACTCTCAATACACGACGACTGCCGGACGATAGTAGACCGGCCGCGCCGGATACACCACGCAGCCGGCCAGCGACGCCGCCAGCAGCATTATCACAAGCGTTTTCATGGCGATTGCCTCACTGGTTACGCGAAGCCGTTCAGGCCCAATGACCTTCGACCCAGCGCCAGTTCGGCCCGCGCTGCACCCAATGTCCCGGCACCCAGTGATAGCCGACGCGCACCGCCTGCCAGTGACCGGGCACCCACACGTAGCGGCCGTGATGCCAACGCCAGCGGCCCTGATCCCACACGTAGCCCGCACGAGGCGCCGGCACGACCTCGACGCGCGGAGGCGGCGGCGCGACCGGCGCGATGATCACGGCCTGCGCGAACGCGGGCGCGGAGCCGACGAAGGCGCCACCGGCCAAAGCGGCGGCAAGCATGAAAGTCCCAAGGCTTTTTCTCGATGTCATGCTGGTTTCTCCCGTTCGATATCGAAACATGCCGAAGCATGTCGAAGCACAATGCGGCTTCGTTTCTTCTTGAACGCACCAGCAGCGAAAAATCCGTCGCTGCGCTCGCACAAAAAAATGCGTCAGCGAAATGACAGATGACGTCATGAAAACGTAGGGATTTAGCGCGCGGCAAACGCCTGCGCTTCCTTCCACACATGCCCAATGATCTGCAAAAAGCGACACCATCACGGCACAAAGTGCTGTGATTATTACAGCGTGTCATCAAAGCGCACTGCTAAGCTGATTCAGCAGACTTCATCCGACGACGCGGATCGTGCAACGGCATCCGCGTTCCGCCGCGCGCGTATCGGACTGACACCGAGGAGGCACACATGTCATTTCGGTTAATACCCCGAGCGGTTCAAGGCACTCTTCGGACAGGCATCGCCGCGCGGCATCGTTCAATTGCGCTCGCACTGTCGCTCGCCGGATTGATTCCGGCTTCCGTGGCGATAGCGGCGGGCGTGTTGCCGCAAGGCGGTCAGTATGTCGGCGGCCAGGGTTCGATCAACACCAGCGGCAACAACCTGATCGTCACGCAACCGGGCTCCACGCGCGGCGTGATCGACTGGAACAGCTTCTCGATCGGCAAGGGCAATGCCGTGATGTTTCAGAACGGCTCGGGCGCGACGCTCAATCGCGTGACGGGCGGTTCGCTCTCCGCGATCCTCGGCAAGCTGAGTGCAACAGGCGACGTTTATCTGATCAACCCGCAAGGTATCGTCGTGGGGCCGTCGGGTGTGATCAGCACCGGCGGACGTTTCCTGGCCTCCACACTCGACGTCTGCAATTGCGCGTTCATGAACGGCGGCGCGCTGACATTCGCAGGCGACTCGAATGCGAGCGTCGTGAATCTCGGCAAGATTAGTTCGACGGGCGGCGACGTATTTCTGATCGCGCGCAACGCAGTAGTCAACGCGGGCACCGTCGAAGCGCCCAACGGAACCGCCGAACTCGGCGTCGGTGCCAACGTGTTGTTGCAGGATTCGTCGAGTGGCAAGCAGCTTTTCGTGCAAACCGGCAGCAAGGGTACGGTTGCGAACGCCGGGGCCTTGCGCGCCGCGCAGATAAATTTGCAAGCCGCAGACGGCAACATCTACGCACTCGCGGGCGGCGGCACGCGCGTACGCGCAACGGGCACGGCGACGCGCGGCGGCCACGTGTGGCTCGTCGCCGATACGGGCAGCGTCGCGCAGCGCGGCACGATTGTCGCGTCCAACGCAGACGGCAGCGGCGGCACCGTCGACACGCAGGCGCTCAATCTCTCGTTCGGCCGCGACGCACGCGTGCTCGCATCGCAGTGGAACGTGACGTCCCCCGTATTCACGATCGACACCGCCGCCGCGGGTGCGCTTCGCCGCAGTCTCGACGCGGGCACCTCCGTCAACGTGACCACGACAGGCGCAAACGGCGTATCCGGCGATCTGAGCGTCGCCTCGGGTCTGAACTGGAACGGCGCAGCCGCGCTGTCGCTTGCGGCTTATCACGATGTCTCGATTGCATCGGGCGTCACGCTGAAAAACTCGGGCTCCGGCAATCTCACGTTGCGCGCGGACGCGTCGGGCATCGACAACGGCGGCAGCATCGCGAACCACGGCACGCTCGACTGGTCCGCGAGCACCGGCATCGTCAGCGCGCTTTACGACATGACGGGCACCTACAGCCCCGGCACGGTGCTCACCAATAGCGCGTGGACCGCCGCGCCGTTCAGCGGACTGCTGACGCAGGCGACGGCCTACAAGCTCGTCAATTCGCTGAACGACTTGCAGCAGGTATCGGCGGATCTCGCCGGCAACTATGCGCTAGGCAAGGACATTGACGCGAGCGCCACGTCGGGCTTTCCACCGGCGTTCGCCTTTACTTCCATCGGCGACGGCGCCACGCCGTTCTCCGGTCAGTTCGACGGCATGGGTCACGCCATCAGCGGCCTTACCTTGTCGCGCACGGTGCTCGTTACGCCGGGTTCGATCACCGGCGGTCCCGACCAGCGCGCAGCAGGACTCTTCGGCGTGATCGGCACGACGGGTGTCGTGCGCAATGTCAACGTGAACGGAAACATTAGCGATCCGAACGATTATGGATCGTACGGAATACTGGCGGGATTCAACTACGGACTCGTCACCTACGTTCGCACGAGCGGATCGGCATCCGACTTTGGAGGCTACAGCTACGCGTCGAGTACGGGTGGCCTCGTCGGCTATAACTACGGCACGATCACGCGCTCGGGCAGCAGCGTCAATGTATTGGCCGAAGGCACACCGGGCGGTCTCGTGGGCATCAACGCGGGGACGATCAGGCAATCGTATGCGACCGGCGCGGTGACGGCGGAGGCGCATACCGGCGGCGGAGGCGGACTCGCAGGAAGCAACTCGGGCCTCATCTCGCAGTCGTATGCGACGGGTCAGGTATCGTTTCAGCCGAACTATTGCGGCGGCGGCAACGGCACGGCCTGCACAGATGGCAGCGCCGCCCTGGTTCAACGAAACGACGGCACGATCGAGCAGTCGTTCGCGACCGGCCAGGTGATCCAGAGCATTCAGCCCGCGCTGGGTCCGCCCGCGCTCGGCGTCGCGAGCACCAACAACGGCACGATTGCGGGCGACGTCTACTGGGATACGCAGACCACTCACGCGACGCGCGACGTGTATAGCGGCACTGGCACATCGGCGGCGAAGGGATTGACCACTGCGGAAATGAGCGCGCCGTCGAGCTTCGGTCCCACTTACGACTTCAGCTCAACGGGCGTGTGGGCGATGCCGGCAGGCGCCACGCATCCGGTATTGCGCTGGCAGCTTGCGCAATGAGCAGCGCGGCCTTGCATCTCACGCCTGCAGGTAAGGCTCGCCAGTTACCGGAGCGTCGTGGCCGACGAGGGCAACGCGTCGTTCCTGCAGCCGCCGCGATAGCGCCCCGTCGTGCCCAACACGGCGCAGATAGCTTCGGTCGAGTTCCGCGATATCGCGGCAACCAAGTAGTCCGAGCGCACGGTCGATCTCCGTTTTGAGAATATCGATGGCGCGTTCGACGCCCGGCTGACCGCCCGCGCTCAAGCCATAAGTCGTCGCGCGTCCGAGCAGCACCGCATCGGCACCCAACGCGACCGCTTTCAGAATGTCGGTGCCGCGGCGGAATCCGCCGTCGAGCATCACGCACAGCCTGCCGCCTGCCTGCTCGACGACCTCGGGCAATACATCCATCGCCGAGACCGCTCCGTCGAGTTGCCGGCCGCCGTGATTCGACAGCACGATGCCGTCGACACCCGCCTTCACCGCTTCGAGTGCATCGGCCGCGCCGAGCACGCCCTTCACGATCAGCCGATGCGGCCACAAATCGCGCAACCAGCGGATGTCGTCCCACGACAGCGACGGGTCCAGTTGCTGACCGAGCGTGATCGTCGCGCCCTTCACGCTGTTTTGCCCAGGCGGCAACAAGTCGCCGAGATTCGCGAAGCGCGGCATGCCGCTCGGCCACAACACGTTCGCCATCCAGCGCGGATGCCGCAGCACATCGAACTTGTTGCGCCAGTCGAGCTTGAGCGGCTCAACGTAATTGCGCAGGTCCCATTCGCGTTTGCCGAACACCGCGCTGTCGGTCGTCACGACGAGCGCTTCGATGCCCGCGGCCTCCGAACGCTGCGCGAGCTTCGCAAGCGATTCGCGCGTGCGGTACATGTAGACCTGCATCCATATGCGGCCGCCCGCACGCCGCACGACGTCTTCGAGCGCGACGGTCGATACGTTGCTCAGTACAAACGGAATGCCGGCCGCCGCCGCCGCGCTCGCCATCTTGACGTCGCCTTCGCGGAACATCAGTCCGCTATAGCCGGTCGGGCCGATCATGAACGGCGCAGCGCTGCGCTCGCCGAACAGCGTCACGCTCTGATTGCGCTTTTCAACGTTCACGAGCGTACGCGGCAGAAAAGCGAGTTCGCGGAACACATCGCGATTGCGGCGCAGTGTCGCCTCGTCTTCGGAACCGCCCTCCACATACTCGAAACAGAAATTCGGCAAGCGCCGGCGCGCCATCGCGCGCAGATCGTCGATGCCATGCGCACGCTTCACGTCGCGGCCTGCATAAAGGCGGCGTTCCAATTCAGTGTCTCCTATCAGCGATTCATGCGGCTATCGCGTTTCAATCGGGTTTCAGTTTGCGTAACGTGCGGGTTCGTGTCACGTCACCACGCCGACTTGCCACGGCACGAATTCACTTTGCCCGTAGCCATGCAATTCGCTTTTCGTGCGCGTGCCGGACGCGCAATCGAGCATCATCTGGAAGATCGCTTCACCCAGTTCGTCGATGCTCGCGCTGCCGTCGATCACGCCGCCGCAGTTGAGGTCGATGTCGTCCGCCTGACGCTCCCACAGCGTGTTGTTCGTCGCAAACTTCAGCGACGGCGACGGCGCGCAGCCATACGCGGAGCCGCGCCCCGTCGTGAAGCAGATCACGTTCGCACCCGAGGCAACCTGGCCCGTCGCGGAGACCGGATCGTAGCCCGGCGAATCCATGAACACGAGACCTTTTGCGGCGACCGGCTGCGCGTATTCGTAGACGTCGACGAGATTCGTCGTGCCGCCCTTCGCGACCGCGCCGAGCGATTTTTCGAGGATCGTCGTGAGGCCGCCCGCCTTGTTGCCGGCCGACGGATTGTTGTCGAGCGCGCCGCCGTTGCGCGCGCAGTAGTCCTGCCACCATGCGATTCGCGCAAGCAGTTTCTCGCCCACAGCGGGGCTCACCGCGCGGCGCGTGAGCAGATGCTCGGCGCCATAAATCTCCGGCGTCTCCGAGAGAATCGCGGTGCCGCCATGCCGCACGACGCGATCGACCGCGGCACCAAGCGCGGGATTCGCGGAGATGCCCGAGTAACCGTCCGAGCCGCCGCACTGCAAGCCGATGCTGAGATGCGAAGCCGGCACGGGCACACGCTGGATGCGGTTCGCGTCGGCGAGCATTTCCTGCACCATCGCGATGCCGCGCTCGATCGTCTTGCGCGTGCCGCCGCTGTCCTGGATCGTAAAGCTGCGCAGCTTGAGGTCGCTGCTGCCGAGACCGCCGGCCTCGAGCACGCCGTCGATCTGGTTCGTTTCGCAGCCGAGCCCGACGAACAGCACCGACGCGAAGTTCGGATGCACCGCATAGCCCGCGAGCGTGCGGCGCAGAATGCGGATGCCTTCGCCCTGCGTGTCGATGCCGCAGCCGAGGCCGTGCGTCAGCGCGATCACGCCGTCGACGTTCGGATAATCGGCGAGTGCATCGGGATGCACGTCGCGGCGGAAATGATCCGCGATCGCGCGCGCGACCGTCGCCGAGCAATTCACACTCGTCAGGATGCCGATGTAATTGCGCGTCGCAATGCGCCCGTCGCCGCGACGGATGCCCATGAAGTGCGCGGGTTCCTTCACATAAGCGGTCGGTTGTGCATCGACGCCGAACACATGCTCGCGCGCGAACTCGGACATGCCGAGGTTCTGCACATGAACGTGCTGGCCGCGCGCAATCGCTTCGCGCGCGACGCCGATGATCTGGTTATAGCGCTTGACCGGCTCGCCTTTCGCGATGTCGCGCGTCGCGATCTTGTGGCCGGGTGGTATCAAACCGGTGACCACCAGTTGCTCCGCGTCGATGCGCGTGCCCGGCAGTAGCTGGCGAGTCGCGATGATGACGTCGTCGCCCGGATGCAGACGGATGATCGCGGATGCGACGCTGGCTTGAGTCGACATGAGAAGCCTCGAAAGCAGAATGAATCGGATGGGTCAGACAGTGGAGCTCACGCGCTCGCGCTCGTCGTCGCGAGCCGGTTCGATCGACAACGGCTCGATGCGGCCCACGATGACGAGATAGCTGAACGCACCGAGAAAACAGAAACCGCCTGCCACCACGAGCGGAATCGTGAACGAGCCCTTGGTGAGCGCGACCATCGCGCCGGTGAACGTGGTGATGACGATGCCCGCCAGGTTCGACGCGAAGTTCTGAATGCCGCCGATCGACGCGACATGGCCCGGCGTCGGCGCAACGTCGCCTGGCAGCGACCAGATGCTCGCCGCGGCGAACGCGAGGCTGCCGTACGCGATGCCGAAGAACGCGAGCATCAGATACACGTTCTCCGTGAACGCCGACAGCGTGATCACCGACGACAACAGCATGCCGCCGACCATGCACGTCTTGCGCGCCGCGGTCAGGCTCCAGCCGCGCCGGAACAGCGCGTCGGACACATAGCCGCCGAGCCAGCCGCCGGGAATCGCGATCAACGCCGGAATCATGCCGAGCGTGCCGAGCGATTTCAGCGAAAAGCCGCGCGTCTGCACGAGATAGCTCGGAAACCACGTGATGAAGAAATAGATCACGAAGTTCAGGCAGAAGAAGCCGAGCATCATGCCCCACAGCGTGCGGTGGCGAAACAGCGACGCCCACGTGACCTTTTGCTGGCCGCTCGTTTGCGCTGCGCGCGTGGCGTCGTGCGCGCCGTCCAGATCGTCTTGCGACGGATTGCGATAAATCACGAACCAGCCCGCGATCCACACCGCGCCGAGCAGGCCGGTTAGCACGAAGGCCGCTTTCCAGCCGAGCGCGCTGATGATGAGCGCGACGACAGGAATCGACAGCGCCGAGCCGACGCGCGAACCGCTGTCGAAGATGCTCGTCGCGATGGCGCGCTCACGCGGATGAAACCATTGGCTGACGAGCTTCGCGCACGACGGATACGCACCCGCCTCGCCCACGCCGAGCAGCAGCCGGCAGCCGAACATGCCGGCGACGCTGGTGGTCACCGCGGTCGCGGCGGTAAACAACGACCACCAGCCGACTGCGAGCGGCAACGCAATGCGCGCGCCGACGCGATCGACGAACCAGCCGAACGGCATCTGCATCAACGCGTAGGTCCAGAAAAAGCCGCTCAGAATGAAGCCCATTTCGGCGGGGCCGATGCCCAGCGCCTTTTCGATTTGCGGCGCGGCGACCGCGAGATTCGCACGGTCGATATAGTTAACCGCGATCGCGAGAAAGCATAGAAAGATCACAACCCAACGCATTTTTTTCATGAAACTGTCTCCTCCTGGGCTGATAGTCAGGTGTTCAGATGATCGGGCGACGCTGCGAGCGCCGCGCGAAGACGCGGCTGTTCGAGGTCCAAACGCAGTTCATGCGCCAGATCGATCACCGGTTGAAAGCGGCGTTGCTTCTTCTGCTCGTGATTGCGGGCGATGTCCGCGAGACGATGATCGAGGAACGGATTTTCGAAGCGCTCGCGCACGTCATCGAGATACGCACGCGCGTCGTCGCCCTGGCCGAGCGCGTCGAAAACGGGCAGCACCTCGTCGCGCCATAGCGATTCGAGGTCCGCACGCAGCGCCGGATCGCGCATCGCATGCAATGTGTTTTCCTGTGGATCGCGCGCGTCGACTTTCCAGCGTTCCGCGAGCCACGTGTGGCCGAGATTGAGCAGCAACAGCTTCAGGCGCTCGTAGTGCGGCAGATCGTCGGTGACGATCATCGCTTCGTGCTCGCACGGCAGCACCATGCCGTCCTGGCGCTCGATCGCCCACAGCGCGTATGGCTCGGCATAGGCGCCGACCGGCCGGATCGGCTCCGACACGATGCGGTCTACCAGCGAGTTCACCCACACGCAGGTCTCTTCGATATAGCGGATGAATTCGGGCTCGGCATTCCAGCTACGCGCGATGTCGGCGACGAGCGCACGCAGCGTCTCGCCGTTGCGCGATACGAGTTCGCAAGGCAGCAGCGTGAGCGGCGCGGCGCCTGCGTTGAAGCGCGCGTGCAGCAGCACCACGAGCTTCGCCGCGAAGCCGCGCGGCACGCTGGCGTCACGGCGCAGCAGCTCGGCGGTATCGTCGGAGAAACACTCGTAGCCGCGGTCGCCGGTGTTCGAGATCACGACGCGCGCATCGCGCGCGAAGCGCTCCACCACCGTCGGCCAATCCGTGTTGGCGTTCAAGGCTTCGCTGATCGCACGGCAACGCGTCGTGGTATCGATCACCGCTTCGCGGCGCACGCCGCGGATACGCACGTCGTACTCGCCCTGCGCGCGCAATGCGTCGATACGCGCGAGGCTTTCCGGATTCGCCGTGGTCTGCACGACGGTCACATGGCCGAGCGCGCGCCCTGCGTCGAGCGCTTCGGACACGAACAGATCCGCATGCGCCTGCAAAAATCGGCTTGTGCCGAATTGAAGAATCGGGTTGGCCATTGTTGGTTACTCCAGGCTCGGCACGCGAGCAGCACGTTAATGACGCGCGCGTCCGGTTTGAGTTTTTAGTCAGTGTGGAATTTCGTTCGGCAAGGAGCGCGGCGCAGCGACGCCCGCAGGTTGCATCGCTTCCGGCCTTACCACTTTGCGAAAAATAACGGTAAACTGGCTCACTGGTCAAGCCAATTTGCCGGCTCCCTGGGAAAACCCCGAGCTTCGTCCCGAGCCGCGATTTGCGCCGCTGGCGCTTCGCTCTACAATCGGCGTTCGCCTTACCGGGCTTGATGAAGCTCCACCGCCAGGAAACGTTTTGTGACCACCAGAGCTGCCGACACTCGCCGTCTCTATCTCCAGATCGCGGAAAAGCTGCGCGACCTGATCGCCCAGCCGGACTTCGCGCCGAATGGCCGCTTGCCGCCCGAACGCGCGCTGGCCGAGACGCTCGGCGTGTCGCGGCCGTCGGTGCGCGAAGCGCTCGTCGCGCTGGAACTCGAAGGGCTCGTCGAAATTCGCATGGGCTCCGGCGTCTATCTGTGCGCTGCGCCGCCCGCGAAAAAAGGCGCGGCGCTTTCGCAGGCCGAGCTCGGCGACAGCCTGCTCGACATCATGGGGGCGCGCTGCGTGATCGAAGGCGCGATCGTCGCGAGCGTCGCGCCGTTGTGCAAGCCGAAGGACCTCAAGGCGCTGCGTGCGATCTACAAGGAGATGGAGCACGAAGTGGAGGCCGGCAGAATCCCCGTGACGGCCGACCGCGCCTTCCATCTCGCCATCGCGCAGATGTCCGGCAACGAAGTGCTCGTGCGCACCGTCAGTTCGCTATTCGACGCGCGGCATAGTCCGCTGTCGGAAAAGCTGCGCGGCCACTTCGAAAACGAAACGACGTGGCGCGCGGTGCCCGACGAGCATCGCGCGATTCTCGAAGCGCTTGAAGCGCGCGATGCGATCCAGGCGCAAGCGGCGATGTTGCGGCATTTGAAGCTGTCGTTGGAGCGGGTGATTGCGGGTGGGCAGCGCAATAGCTAGCGTGTGAAACGGGGGCGCTGGGTTGAGCGTATCGGTAGTGCTGGCGCATGGCTTGCTCGCGATGAACGCACTAATGCAACCCATAGGAGCACACGATGACGAACACACCATCGAACGACGACGATGATCGGGGCAACCCTTCGAAATCTACCGGGGCTTCCGGCGGCGGCTCCTTCGGCAATCAGCGCGGCGCGCCGGTGACCGGCGGCTCGCCCGACAATGGCGAGCGAGGCGATGGCGATGTTCATCCGTCGCGTAATGATGAGGCGCCGGCCGGGCGCGAAAGCGAGATCCCGACGCAACGCGATACCGGGCACGATACTGAACGCCGGTAATGCGAGCCCTCGGTGAACGAAAGCGCCGTCGGCCTGAATGCAACCATTCGGACCCACCATGACTGAGCCTCGTCTGACATGCCTTGACCAGCATGAATGGGAAAACTGGTTGACGCAAAACGGCGACACGTCGACCGGAATATGGCTGCGCCTTGCCAAAAAGGGAGCCGGGCAGCCAACCTTGACTTACGAAGAGGCGCTGGAGAGCGCCCTTTGTCATGGCTGGATCGACGGCCAAAAACAGGCTGAAAGTGAAGAATACTGGTTGCAACGCTTCACGCGACGATCAGCAAAAAGTATCTGGTCGAAGCTCAACAAAGAGCGGGCCGAAGCGCTGATCGCCGCAGGCCGAATGCTTCCTTCGGGCATGCGGGAAGTCGAGAAAGCCAAAGAGGATGGCCGCTGGGAAGCTGCGTATACGTCGGCCAGCAACTCAGTCGTACCGGACGACCTGCAGGCCGCACTCGCTGCGAATCCCAAGGCCAGCGCCTTCTTTGCGACGCTGAATGGACGAAACCGCTACGCCATCCTGTTTCGGATACAGAACGCCAAAAAGCCCGCAACACGGGTGCGAAAGATCGAGGAGTTCATCGGCATGCTGAATCGCGGCGAAACCATTCATCCGTAATCGCGAAGATCGGGACGCGGCGGACACCTGCCAATCAACGGTCAACGCAGTTAAACGTTGCTGCGTTCGTCGTCGCCATACCCTTCGAGCATTTGCTGAAACACGTCTGCGTCGCCCATCTGGCCACCCTTGAGCATTAGCTCGACGCCGTCCAGTTCGGCACTGTCGGCATGCACGCGGCACACGGTCACGCCGGCCGGCAGCGGAGCAAGGTACGACAGGCCCCATGCGCCCAAGGTCCGCACAGCGATGCTCGAGGTGTCTCCGCCAGCAATGCCGACACGCTGCAATTTCACTGCGCCCAGCACCTGGCGCAGCAATGACGCACACGCGTGCGCGAGTTGTGGCAGCGCGCCGGGCGTTTCGTGCGCGTTCGACCGGCGCCGCGCCGTGAAGGCCAGCACATTGCTTCCATTGCGCAACGCGTCGGCGATTGCGGCCACTTGCGCCATTAGATAGCCGTGTGCCGATTCGCCCGTCATCTGCAGCGGGTCCAGTTCAATGTGGCGATAGGAATGCGCGGCGCCGATCTGCACCTCGGTCAACGGCGACAGACTGCCGGCCAGCACGAATACCGGACCGCGTGCACGAGCCAACCGCTCGCGCTGTGGCACTGCTTCACTGGCCGCCGATTGGCCGAGCGCCGACGCATACGCCTGCGCCACGCTGCTCGCGCCTACCGCAAGCAGCGGCGCGGCACTTCTCACCTGATGCATCAGCAAGCGCCCAATCGCGTGAAGATGCGAATCGTCGAGCACGTCGAACAGCACGGCATCGGGCCGCAAAGCGAGCCGGCGTTGCAGCTCGGTCCGAAGCGCGGCCTCGCCTGCCGCGTAGCAGCGCCAGTCGATGTACTGCACGTTATCCACGCCCTGCCGCTGCAGATGCACGCGCAGATCCGCCTCGTTCATCGGCGTAACGGGATGCCGGCTCATGGTCGGGTGACGATCGATCCGATAGATGGACGACTTGTCATCGTCAGCACCCGCCGCTGCAAACAGCTCACCAAACACGCAATAGCGCCGCAGATTGGGCTGTCCGCCAATCACTGCAACAAGCGGATTCGCGCAATAGTCGCGCAACGTGCGGATCGCCACGCCGATGCTGCCCGTTTGCGGCGCGCTATCGAAAGTCGAGCAGACCTTGTAGTGCATCACGCGCACGCCGAGTTCGGCAAACGCCTGACCGACATTTGTGAGTTCGACCCGCTGCTCATCCGGCGACATCGTACGCGCGGCTCCCGCCACGCCAATCGCATCGAGCGGGCCGAGCTTTCGCAGACGCGCTGCGTCCGGTGGCGCTAACAGCAGCATGGTGCGCAAGCCGGCGCGTGCGAGATGCGCGAGCGTATCGGTCGCGCCGGTGAAATCGTCGCCGTAAAACGCGTATTGCGGGCCGCCGCCGGCCTCGCCGCTACGGCTGTGGTCGTCGTGTGAACTCACTTGCGGCCGCCGAAAAACTCGAGCGCGCGCCGCAGTTCCGGCATGCGCTCCGCGTAGACCGGCACGGGCGTGCGCGCCTCTACCGCGGCCCATGCCTGCCGCACACTCATCACACCGGCTGCGGGGCCATCGGGATGCGCGAGGATGCCGCCGCCCGACATGAACAACAGGTCGGTGGATCGCACTGCATCGAACGTCGCTTGCGCAGTGCCTGCCCACTGTCCCGAAGAAAACGCCGGCAATACCGTGTCGTCGCAGCCTGCGGCGAGCGGCGTCGCGCAGTCGCGTGCGGACTCGATGACTTCGTCGTCGCTTTGCGCGAACTTGCCGGCGAGGCCGTGTACATGCATATGATCGACGCCGGCCAGACGCCACAGCGTCTGATAAGCCTGAAACGATATGCCGAGCGACGGATCCCGCGACATCATGCCGTAGCCGTTGCGATGCGCGTGCAGCACCAACGGCGTGGCGCGACGCAAAGTCTGAATAGCAGAAAAGCCGCACCAGTTGATGCTTGCCATCACACACGTGCCGCCCTCACGCTCCACCAGTTCCGCGTGACGACGCATCGCGTCGAGGTCGTCGGTGATATTGAAGGCGACCATGACCGTGCGGCCGCTGCGCTCGCGGTAGCGACGCACTTCGGACATGACCGCGCGCACGCGTTCCGCGAGCGGCGCATGCGCGGGGTTCGCACTTACTTCGTCATCCTTGATAAAATCGACGCCTGCTTCGCACAGATCGCGTACCAGTGCCGCGGTTTCTTCAGCACTCAGGCCCACGTTCGGTTTGATGATGGTGCCGATCAGCGGCCCGCCGGTTACCTGCGTCAGCGCACGCGTACCCTGCACGCCATGACGCGGAGTTTCAAAGCGCGCACGATAAGACGCCGGCAAACGCAGCGACAATAGGCGCATGCCAGTGACTTCGCCGAGGTCGTACAAATTGCCTGCGACGGTCGCGGCAAGCGTCGGCAAGTTAGCGCCAATATTGGCAAGCGGAAAAGACAGCGTAACGCGCGCGCGCCGCCACGGCCCTCGCGCGCCCTGTCGGGCAAGCCATGAGCTATGAAGACTCGGCTGCGCCGCGGGTTCCATCTCGTCGATGCGCAGCACGCTCGCGCGGCTTCGCGCGCGCAGTGCGTCGGTTTCGTTCGCCACGCGCACGAAAGTGCCGCTCGACTGCTCGCCCGCCATGATCTCAGCGACGCGCGTGGGATCGAGCGGCGTCTCGATCAGATAATCGGCTTCGAGCGAATCGCGATCGCCGCCATGCGGCTGCTGTGCGTCGGTCATAGCGCGTTCAGATCAGGAAAGCGGCGCACCGGCTCACGGCCGTCCCAATCGCGTGAGGCTGCGTAGATCATGTCGAAGAGCTTGCCCTTTGGACCCGCAATCTCCGAGAGCTCAATCACCGTTCCCGGATGATTCTCCGTGTCGAAGTAAACAAAGCGGCCGTTGCGGCCGACTTCGCCGCTCATCGCAACCTTGAAGCCTTGCTGCTGCAAACGCGCGAGGTCGGCGTCGAACGAAGTGGTCCAGTAAGCGTTGTGCTGAAGCCCTGTATTGCCAGCGGTGAGAAAATCGCGGTACATGGAGGGCGCCTCGTTCCTTGTCTGAATCAGTTCGACCTGAAGCGGTCCGGAGTTCGCCAGCGCAACGGAGTTATGGACTTCGTATGATTGCCCGCGATAAGTGTAGTTTTCAATGGGCACACGTTCGTTGTAAAACCACGGTCCCACACCGAGCACGCGGCTCCAGTAATCCATCGCGGCTTCGATATCGCGCACCACGTACCCCGCTTGACGAATCTCGCCAAAGAAACGACTCATGAAAATCTCCCCACGCAGCAAATATTGATAGACGAGCGACTCCCCGGCGCGGCAAAAATGCAGCGCCCGAAGGTCGAACGGATAGACAGCAGTTAGAGAAAGCCGGTTGAGATCCAGGGTATCGCGGCAACGACAATCAGCCCTACGATCAACGCCCCCATATAGCCGACGATAGGACGGATGCCCGCATCGGGACTGACCTTGCTGATCGCGCACGCGGAGTAGTAGCCGACGCCGAACGGCGGCGAAAAGAGACCCACACCCATCGAGAGAATCACCACGATCGCGTAGTGAACTTCATGCACGCCCGCAAGCCGCGCGATTGGAAACAGCAATGGACCGAACAGCACGATCGCCGGAATGCCTTCGAGCACGCTGCCGAGCATCACGAACACGACGATCGACACGGCCAGAAAACCGTATGCGCCGCCGGGCATTGCACCCATCCATTGCGCCAGGTCCTGCGAGAAACCCGATTGCGTGAGGGCCCATGCCATTGCAGTGGCGCAGCCGATAATGAACAGAATCGCGCCCGACAAAGTGGCTGCATCGACAAGCATGCGGGGAAGCCGTCGCCACTCGAAACGGCGATAGATGAGGAGGCCGATCAGCATCGAGTAGGCGATGCCGATGGTCGACACTTCCGTAGCGGTCGCGATGCCCTCGACCACCGCGGCCCGGATGACGAACGGCAACGCCAGCGCGGGCAGCGACACAATAAAGAGCCGGCCTATCTGCCGCTTGCTGAAGCGCTGCGTGCCGCTCAAATCCTCCTTCCGATAGCGCCACCACACGACGACGCACAGAACGAGCGCGAGCACGGCGCCCGGCAACATCCCCGCAGTAAAGAGCGCGGAAATGGAAAGCCCGGTGACGGAGCCAATCGTAATCAGCACGATGCTCGGCGGAATGGTTTCGCTTTGCGCGCCGGTGGTGGCAAGCAAGGCGACGAGGTCGCCCTCGGACGCGCCGCGCTTTTTCATCTCGGGAAACAACACGGGCGCGATGGCCGCCATATCGGCCACCTTCGATCCGGAAATGCCGGACACGAGATACATCGCACCGATCAGCACAAACGACAGCCCGCCGCGCACATGACCGACAAGGCTCGCGAGGAACTGGATCATCGCGCGCGCCATGCCTGTCATCTCGATCAGCAGGCCGAGAAAGACGAACAGCGGCACCGCCAGCAGCACGAGATGCGACATGCCTTCGTCCATGCGCCCCACGACCACTTCCAGCGGAGTGTAGGTCGACAGGCCGAGATAGCCGAACGTGGCGAGTGCGAACGAAAAGCCGATTGGCACGCCGGAAAAGATGCCGATTGCAACCACGCCCACAAAGAAGATGATCAGATTCGCCTTGCCGAGCGTCTGGAACCACGGTCCTGCCCACATCGCCGCTGCGCCGAAAAGCGCCGCGATCACCAGAGCGATAGCGACGTCGCGCATGCGGCAAGTCTGTGCAAGCCGCATCACGCCGACGACCAGCATCAGCGCGGCGCCAATCGGCAATGCAAACGCACGCCACGCATTGCTGATCTGCAAAGCAGGCGTGACGATGGCCGCTTCCCCGGATGCGTAGTTATAGGCGGGCGCAACGAGCAGCGCGAGCAATGCGACCGACGCGGCAACGGCAAGCGTGTCGACAAATGCGCGACGCTCCGCCGATAACCGGCTGACGAGCGCGGTCATACGCATGTGTTCGCCGCGTCGCAATGCGAGTACGGCGCCTAGCATCGCGAGCCAAAGGAACAGGATGCCGGCCAGTTCATCCGACCACACCAGAGGTTGATGCAACGCGTAGCGCGATACCACGCCCGCCAGCATCACCACGATTTCCACAGCAAGCAGCAGCGCCGCGCACACTTCGACGACCGAAATCAGGCCGCGGTCGAGCGCCTTCAGCCAGCGGCGCGGCGTGCTCACCGTCGGCAACGGCACAGTGGCCTGCGCCGCGTTCAATACGTGATTCGACATGCTGCCATCTCCTCGCGGCCGTGCGCCGCGCGTCGTCCGATGCTTGCCCGCGCGGTGTTGCATCAGGCCAGTTTGCCGACCGATTGCTCGAGCAGGTCCCACGCCTCATTGCCGAACTTGCCTTTCCATTGCGCGTAGAAACCCGCTTGACGCAGCGCCGCGCGAAACGAATCAGGCGCGGGCCGGTTGATCGCAAGGCCCTTGCTTTGCAGATCGGCGACCGCCGCGTCGTTGAGCTTGCGCACATCGTCGCGCTGCTTCAGCGCGCACTGATTGAACGCGTCGCTCGCAATGCCTTGAAGGTCTTTCGGCAGACGCTGCCATGCGCGCGGATTCAGTACGAACCAGTAGCCGTCCCACATGTGATTCGTCAGTGAGCAGTACTTCTGCACTTCGTAGAGCTTTGCGACCTGCACGATAGGCAGCGGATTTTCCTGCGCATCGACAATATGTGTTTGCAGCGACGAATACACTTCGCTGAATTGCAAACTGGTCGGTGCGGCGCCGAGCCCCTTGAACATGTCGATGCTGAGCGGGCTCACCGGCACACGAATCTTCAGTCCGCGCATGGTCTGCGCGCTCGTGATCGGTCCGTTGCTGGTGGTCGTCTGACGAAAGCCGTTGTCCCACATCTTTTCAAACGACTCCAGTCCGGCCTTCTGCATCGCCGCGCGCACATAAGCGCCGAGCTTGCCGTCCATCGCGGCCCACACCTGGTTGTAGTCGTTGAACGCAAAGCCGACGGCGTTGATCGCAACCGACGGCGCGAGCGTCGATACGACGAGTGCGGAGGGCGTGAACATCTCAATGCCGCCGCTGCGCACCTGCGCGAGCATGTCCGTATCGCCGCCGAGCTGGTTGTTCGGGAAGATACGGATCTCCATGCGCCCCTTCGACGCCTCGCGGATCTGATTGGCCGCCTCCTGCGCCCGAACGTTCAATGGATGAGTCAGCGGCAGGTTATTGCCGTACTTGAACACGAACTCCGGGCCGGATGCAGCACGCACGATCGCCGGAAAGCCGAGCGCGCCGGCCATCGGCGCGGCGGCTGCGGCACGCAGCAATGCGCGTCTCGCGAGGTTGGTCATTTGAGTGTCTCCTTGCTTATAATTGATGTGACTGACGAATCCATCAAAAAACATCATCACCTGCTGGCAACGCTCCGACTTCCGATCGACTGCGTTGATCTGTCGTGTGATAGCTGCAAGACTAGGCGTGCGCGGCAATCGCTGTCAAACCGCGAACCTGATGGTTTTTGATGGACTTCCAATCTGCGAAGGACGGTTATGGCCGATCCGGTTAACCTCATCACCGCCGCACGTGCCCGCATTCCGGACATCGCGCGCGCTGCGGGCGTCTCCACTGCCACGGTGGACCGTGTGCTCAACCGGCGCGAAGGCGTGCGCGCCGTCACCGCACGGCGTGTGCTGGAGGCGGCCGCGCAACTCGGCTATCTGCTCACACAGGAAGCGCCTGCTGCGGCCGCTTCCAGACCCATGCGCATCGCGTTTCTGCTGCCCGCCGGCACGAATCGCTATCTGCATATGCTGGGCGACTATATCGACTTCGCGCACGATCAATGGAATGCGCTCGACATGAAGTGCCGCGTGCATTACGTCGAAAGTTTCAACCCTAAAGAACTGGCCGACCGTCTGCTGCATTACGGACAACGCGCGGATGGCGTTGTATTCATGGCGCTCGAGCATCCTGTGGTGCGCGATGCAGTCAATGCGCTGGCCGACCAGGGCGTGCCCGCGATCACGCTCATTTCGGATCTGTCGAATGCGCGGCGTCTCGCTTACGTGGGCATCGACAATCGTTCGGCGGGACGCACCGCGGCACTGTTGCTCGGTCGTTTCATGGGTCCTCGGCCGAGCGGAAAGATCGCAATGCTAGCGGGCAGCCTCAACTATCGCGGACATGAAGAACGCGAGATCGGCTTTCTTCATCTGATCGAATCCACCTTTCCGCAAGTGCGCGTCATCGGACTGCGCGAAGGACAGGACGATAGCGAGCGCAACTATATGCAGACGCGCAGGCTGCTCGAGCAGCATCCGGACCTCGCCGGCATTTACAACAGTGGCGGCGGATCGGATGGCGTGGCGCGCGCAATCGTCGAAGCGCGCTCGGAACAGAAGATTCTTTTCGTCGGGCATGGGCTGACGCCGGACACGCGAGCCTTGCTAATCGACGGGACCATGGACGCGTTGATCACGCAGACTCCGCAGGCCATGGTTGGAAACTGTCTGCGTATTTTCCGCAACGTGCGCGACAAGCGCGATGCGATGAGCGACGTGAAGCCGGTGCAGTTCAGCATCGTGCTGCGCGAGAATCTGCCCTGATAGGCGGCCCTCATCCATTCCCCCACCCCCAGTAGTGCCTCAACGCATATCGTCAAAATCCGATATATACTTCGTCCAGTAGCGATGCAGACGTAAGGCAACGCGACGCATCAACGCGCCGCGCGCCTGCTCATTGAAACCGCATGACGGTAGTTGACGAATGAAACGAACCCCCATCGCGCCGGACATGGACGCGATACACAAGGCGCTCGCCAATCCGGTGCGGCGCGAGATTCTTGGCTGGCTGCGCGAGCCGCATGCGCACTTCGCCGATCAGGAACTCCCGCTCGATCACGGCGTATGCGCAGGCAAGATCGACGCGCGCTGCGGGCTCTCGCAGTCCACCGTGTCGGCCCATCTCGCCGCGTTACAGCGCGCGGGACTGGTCACGTCGAAACGTGTGGGGCAATGGGTGTTCTTCAAACGCAACGAGGCCGTTATTCAGGCGTTTCTCGAGCATATGAACTCGAAGCTCTGAGTCGTCCCGCATCGCCGCTTTCGTCACTTTCTTGTTGTCACGCAACTCTTTTCGGCAAGGCGTCCGCGCCTCCGCCAAAGGTGAATATTTATGCCGACTCTTTTCGATCCGCTGCAAATTGGCGACCTCACGCTGTCGAACCGCATCATCATGGCGCCGCTCACGCGTCAGCGCGCGGAGGAAATCCGCGTGCCGAACGCGCTAATGGCGAAGTACTACGCCGAGCGTGCAACGGCGGGCCTCATTATCAGCGAAGCCACTTCCGTCACGCCGCAGGGCGTGGGTTATGCCGACACGCCGGGCATCTGGTCGCAGGAACAGGTGGAAGGCTGGAAGCTCGTCACGCAGGCCGTGCACGCTGCCGGCGGCAAGATCTTCCTGCAACTGTGGCACGTGGGCCGCATTTCCGATCCGCTGTTCCTGAACGGCGAGTTGCCGGTCGCGCCGAGCGCGATTGCCGCGAAAGGCCACGTGAGCCTCGTGCGCCCCGAGCGTCCGTATGTGACGCCGCGCGCACTCGAACTCGATGAAATCGCGGGCATCGTTCAGGCCTTCCGCAAAGGCGCGGAAAACGCGAAAGCAGCGGGCTTCGACGGCGTTGAAGTGCACGGCGCGAACGGCTATCTGCTCGACCAGTTCCTGCAGGACAGCACCAATCAGCGTACCGACGCCTACGGCGGCCCGATCGAAAATCGCGCGCGTCTGCTGCTCGAAGTCACCGACGCCTGCATCGACGTGTGGGGCGCACAGCGCGTGGGCGTGCATCTGGCGCCGCGCCGCGACTCGCACGACATGGGCGATTCGAATGCCGCGGCAACCTTCGGCTATGTGGCCCGCGAACTCGGCAAGCGCAAGATCGCGTTCATCGCCGCGCGCGAAGCGTTGGGCGAAGATCGCCTTGGCCCGCAGTTGAAGAAGGAATTCGGCGGCCCGTACATCGCGAACGAAAAGTTCACGAAGGAAACCGCGCAGCAAGTACTCGACGCAGGCGAAGCCGACGCGGTGGCCTGGGGCCAGTTGTTCATCGCGAATCCCGACCTCGTGCGCCGCTTTGCGACGAACGCGCCGTTGAACAAGCCGGACCCGGCTACGTATTACGCTCGTGGCGAGACGGGTTATGTGGATTATCCGGCGCTGGAGACTGTGGAATAAGCGGTGGAATAAGCAGTAAAGCAAGAAGATTCGCTGCTGCAAACATGTAGCAAAGAGCGGCGGGTGTCATCGGAGCATGTGCAAAACTCCGGCGACGCCCGCCGTTTTTTTCTATGAGTCGCGCAAAGCATGCACGTCAAAAACCGCGTCAACCGAGATCGCGTCGCATGAAAACGCGCTTCGATTCATCAAGCCCTCGCGCAATATGCGCATCGCGCCGCGCAATCAGCGCGTCATCAAGCTCCGCTCCTTCGATATCGCGGAAGCCGAGTCGCCGGTAATACGGCGCATTCCACGGCACGTCGCGATACGTCGACAAAACAAGCTGCATGAGCCCGCGCGAACGCGCCAGTTGCACGATTTCTTCGATCAACGCCGCGCCGATGCGCCGCCCCGCATGCGAGGTCAATACGTCCAGTTCCTGAATGTAGATGCGCGCCGGTTGCGGCTCGAACATCAGGAATCCGGCGCGCGTGCCATCGCTATCCACCGCGACGATAATCTCCTGCGCCGCAATCTTGCGCTCGACCACGGCGAGGCTCATCGGCGGCGCATCCGCGATGCCGGTCATGCCGACGCTCGCGAAGCGCGCGCCCGCTTCGAATTCGATCGCGCGAATGGTTTCTGCATCGTCCGCTTTTGCAAAACGGAAACTGACGCCGGCGGGTTGTTGCATGTGAATCGGAACAGAACCGGCGCGGTTAATCTCAGGCTCGTTACGCATATCCCGCTATATCCAGCCTTCGATGTTCAAGCCGCTCACGCGCTCCGCTTCTTCGCGCGAAACGGCGCGCACGGTCTGCCCGAAACTCCAGATATGCCCTTCCGGATCGCGCGCTGCATAAACACGGTCGCCATAAAACTGATCCGCCGGCTCGCGCGTGATGACAGCGCCCTCGGCCCGCGCGCGGGCGCAATGTTCGTCGATGCCTTCGCTTAGTTGCACGTGCACCGATTGGGTATTCTTCCCGCCGACCGATACAGGACTCACGGAGTCTTCCGACCATTCGCGGCTGATCATCACGTAGCTATCGCCGAAACGCATTTCCGAATGAGCGAGTTGCCCGGCGTCGTCGGTAATCACCATTTGCCGCTTGAAGCCGAAAGCCCGCTCGAGCCATTCGAGCGCGGCGAACGGGTCCTGGTAATAGACGGCCGCGCCCAATGACGGCCGATGCGTCGATTCACTCATGACAAGTCCCTTGCAAACCGGAGCCCGAGCGCGGCGCTCCTGCAATTTAACTGACACGACGACGCGTTATTGACTCCCGGAGGCTGCGGACGCCGCGCTGCCTGATTGGCCCGAAGCACCCGCCGCCGTATCGCTCGCGCGTTTCGCGGCGTCGCTCTCACCGCTCGTTCCATTCGCGCCCGCCGAATTGCTCATCACACCGCTGCTGGCGGAACTCGTGGTGTCCTTGTTCGCGTCGTCGACCTTCTTGCAGCCGGACGCGCCCATTGCCAACGCGGCAATCGATACGGCCAGCAACGCGCCTTTCAGATTCGAATGCATGGTAGCACCGTTCGGTTCGCCGTCGCGCAAGGCACGGCTTGGGTTAGTCGATGTCAGCCACGCGCAGCATCGCTCATGCCCGCACGTATGCGCGACAGGTCGCACGCGACCGCGGCAAGCGGCTTGCTGCGAAGCTAGTCTC
Source organism: Paraburkholderia sp. RL17-368-BIF-A (assembly GCF_046054045.1). Taxonomy (NCBI): domain Bacteria; kingdom Pseudomonadati; phylum Pseudomonadota; class Betaproteobacteria; order Burkholderiales; family Burkholderiaceae; genus Paraburkholderia; species Paraburkholderia sp. RL17-368-BIF-A. Next base: position 51,686 of record NZ_JARESN010000014.1, on the reverse strand, counting down.
GCCAGCAAATCTGGCGATGCCACTAAAAGGAGAACCGATCATGCTGCTCAGCGACGAAGAACTTGCGCGCCTCGAAGGCGTTGCGCCTTTTCTCGAGAGCGAGGCAAAGACGTCGCTCAACTTTGCGCCTGACTACGAAGTGACGGCTGAATTCGCGGCACATCTGCAGCCGGGTCTGCGCATTCGCGCGGCTAATCAGGACTCAGGCGATGCCGACGCGCCGCCTTATCCGCTGAACCTGTTCGTCGGCTTGCCGCTCGACGAATTGCGCGAACTCATCGAAGCCAAAGACAGCGCACGCGATGCAATGATCGCGCGCTTCGGCGCGTCGTTCACGCCGCGTCTGTTGCGTGCAATCGAAACCGAGACGCCGGGCGCGATCAATCTCGATGCGGGCGTGCAGAACGAGGCGGGCACGCTGTCGGTGATGCTTGCGGAGCTTTCGCAAACATGACGCAACGCGAACCGTTGCTGCTTGTAGTTCGTTCCGTCGCTTGCAGATTTGACAGCGGCCGCGGCCTTGCACGCCGCGGCCGCGCGAGGTCACTCGTTGCCCACGCCCTTCGAGACTTCCGCCGGACTGCCGTACTCCTGTTCCGGCAAACGTTCGAGCGCGTCGAGCACTTCGTCGTCGGCGCCGTTGCCTTTTGCGGTGTCCAGCAGACTCGCCTTGTCGGCGGGATACGAGGCGCCTTTCAGCGCCTTCTGGACATCGATGAATTTGCGAATCGGACCGCCGTTGGAACTGGTCGAATTGCTATTGGACGCCATATGCATCTCCTTGAGGTTCGTCATCGGGTGGCAGACGGTGCAGCATCGCGCGTTCCTCGCGCGCGTTCACACGTCGCGTGGCAGCGTCGCATGCAAACGCACTCTTTCGCCGTGTCAGGAATGAATCTGGCTGCAGCCATCTATAGGGCCGCCGCGGTACGGGCGGCCCGGTTTCTTCTTCTCAAGCAAGCAAGCAAGCAAAGGATCTTGCCGTGAGCACTGCGGACCGCGAAGCCATTCTTGTCAACCAGCAAGCGATTCTGGCGCGATTCGGCGAGCTTGCGTTGCGTTCCGACGATCTCGACGAGATCCTCACCGAGGCCTGCCGGCTCGTGGCCGAAGCGCTGCAAACCGACATGGCGAAGGTGATGGAACTACAGAAGGACCGCGTCACGCTCGTCGTGCGCGCGGGAGTCGGCTGGCCGCCGGGCGTCGTCGGCGAGGCCAGGGCGCGCGCCGAGCGCGGTTCGTCCGAAGGCTATGCGTTGCAAACCGGCAAGCCCGCGATCTCGCCCGACATCGCCAATGAAAAGCGCTTCCGCTACTCGCAGTTCATCGTCGATGCGGGCGTGAAGGCGCTGATCAATGTCGTGATTCTTGGCGGAAAAGACCGGCCCGCGTATGGCGTGCTGCAGGTGGACAGCCGCAAGCCGCGTGACTTTAGCGACGTGGACACCGAGTTCCTGCGCTCCTACGCGAACCTGCTCGCCGCTGCGGTCGAACGGCTTCGCATCGCCGCGGAAACGCGCAAGCACGCGACCTCTCTGCGCGAAAGCGAAGAGCGTTACCGCATGCTGGCGACGCAGATTCCGCAACTGGTGTTCACCTGCACGAGCACGGGCGAGCGCACCTGGGACAGTCCGCAATGGACCGAATACAGCGGACTGCCGGAGAAGAACAGCCGCGGTCTCGGATGGCTCGATGCGATTCATCCCGAGGACCGCGACGCGACCATGGCGGCATGGACTTCGAGTGAGGCGCAAGGCGAATATGCGGTCGCGCACCGCATCCGTCGCGCGGACGGCGCGTACCGCTGGTTTCAGACGCACGCGAGGCCGGTGCGCCCCGAAGGACGCACGGTGACGTGGCTCGGCACATCGACGGATATCGAGGACCAGGCTCGCATACGCGAAGCGCTGGAACGCAGCGGCGAGGAACTCGAAAGACGCGTGTACGAGCGCACGGCCGAATTGCAGCAGGCACTCGACACGCTGCATGTGGAAGCGCGCGAACGTTCGCGTGCGGAAGAACGTCTGCGTCACAGCGAAAAGCTGAAGGCGATCGGCCAGCTCACAGGCGGCATCGCACACGACTTCAACAACATGCTGCAAGCGATCATGAGTTGTCTCGGCCTGATTCGCGTGCGCATGCAACAAGGCCGCCCAAGCGACGTCGTCACGCTCGTCGAGCGCGCGGAAAAAGGCGCGGTGCGCGCCGCGACTCTCACGCACCGTCTGCTCGCGTTCGCTCGCCAGCAAACGCTCGAGCCGCGGCTCGTCAGCCTCGACGCGATCGCGCACGACATGGAGGACATGATCCGCCGCGTGGTCGGCGCGAGCATCAACGTCGAGCTGAAACTCGGCGACGGCGTGTGGCTCGTGCAATGCGACCCGAACCAGATGGAAAGCGCGCTCGTGAACCTGTGCGTGAATGCGCGCGACGCGATGCCGGACGGCGGCTGGCTCACCATCAGCACAAGCGAAGTGATCCTGAACGAAGCGGAGGTGGCCGACTTCGAGGACGCGCTGCCTGGGCGCTACTGCTGCATCGCGGTATCCGACACGGGCACCGGCATGTCGCAAAAGATCATGGAGCACGCGTTCGAGCCGTTCTTCACGACGAAGCCGTCGGGCCAGGGCGTCGGTCTCGGCCTGAGCCAGATATATGGCTTTGTCAGACAGTCCGGCGGAATCGTGCAGATGCAGACTGCGGTCGGCAAAGGGACGACGGTGCGCCTCTACATGCCGGCCTCCGTGCAACGCGAAGACGTCGAAGAGCACAGCACTGGCCCCGGCAAAACCATCATGCTCGTCGAGGACGAAGAGATCGTCCGCGAAGTTACCGCCGAGCAATTGAGGGAACAGGGCTATCGCGTACTCGAGGCCGACAGCGGAGCCGCGGCGCTGCGGCTGCTGCATGCGGGCGCGCGTTTCGATCTGCTGATCAGCGACGTCGCCCTGCCCGGCGCGCTGAACGGCCGCCAGGTCGCCGAGTCGGTGAGACAGCGCTATTCGCGGATGCCCGTGATACTCGTCACAGGCTATGCACCGGGCGATACGCCGTCCGACATGGAAGTGATCAGAAAGCCCTTCTCTCCCGAAGTACTCGCCGCGCGCGTGCGCGCTAAACTGGAGCAATCGCAAGCCGGCGTCGACTAAACGACGCAGTCGCCCCGCGCGGCGATCGGCACTTAAATTTTTCGTCTCGCAGATCGACACCCATGCCAGTTTACGACTACCAGTGCGCCGAATGCGGCAACTTCGAAACGGCGCGCCGCATTGCCGAGCGCGATGAACCCGCGCCCTGCCCGAAGTGCGGAAACGCTGCGGCGCGCGTGGTGATCGGTGCGCCGTCGCTCGGCGGCGGCTCAGCCGATTCGAGCGACGACGCGGGCAGTTACGGCATGCGCCATCGCGGCGGATGCTCGTGCTGCTGAAGCATTTTTTCGTATTACCGGAAGCCGCTTGCGCGAACCCGGCACGAACTGTGCTGCGCGTTCGATAGAATCATTCCGGGAGAAATAACATGAGACCAGCAGAAGCGCGCTCCAGCTCGGACAGCATCAACACTATTCCGCCGACCTCGAGCCCCGCGTACGCATCGCGCAATCCGGTCACGCGCGCATTCGACGTGTTCGCCAGTTCAGTCACGCGGATCGCGGGTTCGCCCATCGCATTCGGCCTCGCGCTCATCACGATAGTCGTTTGGGCCGTCACGGGACCGGTCTTTCATTTTTCCGACGCGTGGCAACTGGTCATCAACACGGGCACCACGATCATCACGTTCCTGATGGTCTTTCTGATCCAGCAAAGCCAGAACAAGGACAGCGTCGCAATGCATCTCAAACTTAACGAATTGCTCGCGTCGCATCGGGCGGCGAACAATCAGTTGATCGGTATCGAAGACGCTTCAGAAGACGATCTGCGGCGGCTCGCGGCCGCGTACCTGCGGCTGGCAAGCCGCGTCGGCGCGCATGGCAGGGAGAGCGTCGATGTGGATGCGTGTGTGGAGAAAACCGCGGCGGAGAAGGCTCGGAACGAGGGGAACAACGAAGCGAAAAGCGAAGCAAAAACCGAAGCCAAGGAAAGCGAACGCGCCTGATCCCGCGCCTCACGCCTGCAATCTCATGCGCGGCCTCGCACGCCGCGCGCCCCGCTTCGCTTCACGCATTCACGGCTCCGGGTTCAGCAAATCCGCCGCGACCAGTTCCGCGCCCTTGCGCGCGGCAGCCTCGCGCGCTTCCAGCGCGGTCTCGAATGGACCGATCATCGGCGCGCCGTCGTAAGGGAAAATCACGCGGTCATCCGTCGTCCTCACGACCTTCAGGTCGCCGGTGAACGTGCCGGTCGCCGTGCGTCGATACGTCGGGTAGATCCTGTAATCGCTCGCGGTGGTGGGCGCACCGTCGGGCGATGCGAAGTCCCGCAGCGAGCTATTGCGAAAGTGCAGCTTCCTTCTCACCATCTCAATCCCTGCAATTGCTATCGTCGACTGGTTAGGGGCCTTGTAAAAAATCACATGGCGATGGCGCATACGCGGACACGGCGCGCATCCAATGCGCGCCGCGCTCTGTCGTCACACGGGCTGCCGGCGTGTCAAAAGCGAACGCCGGCAAGCCTGCTACAGCGAATCAGGGCTGACGTTGTCCGCCCTGGTGCTGCGGCGTCTTCTGCTGGTTCTGCTGTTGCTGGCCGCTCTGCTTGCCCGCATTCTTCGGATTACCAGGTTGTGTATTGGATTGCTTTGGATCGCTCATCTCTGCTCCTTGGTTTGCGAAAGTAGTGGCCGGAGGCACCGGCGTTCTGCACTGCATGCTTTACGCGACTATTCAGCGACTATTCAGGGCTTTCCTCCTCATACTCGGTACGCACGCCCTTAGGCAGCCACGGTTCCTTGCGGCGGCACCACAGTTCGTAAGTAGGTTCGTAAAGCCCGACGTTATCGAACGCGCCGAGCGGCACGTCCAGTTCATCGCTTCCCAGATATTCCATGAAGGCCACCGACCCGCACGTCGGGCAAAAGTATCGGCGTCCTTCCGCCGAACTTTGCCAGGTCTGCACGGGACCGGTGAATTCGACAACGTCGCGGGCGAACATCGCATAAGCGCCGAATGCGCTGCCGTGAACGCGGCGGCACGTCATGCAGTGACACAGCGATACGCGCCGCGGTTGAGCGGTGACGCGAAACCGCACCGCTCCGCATGCGCATCCGCCTGCCTGTTCAGCTTGTCCGCTTTGTGTGGGTTCACTGTCTTGCGTGCCCATGCTGTTGCCTCCCGTCCGAGGTTGCGGTGTCGTCGTGTCGAGCGCCATTCGGCGCGTTACTTGTCGCTCTTCTTCGGAATCTTCGCGCCCGATTTGCGGGCCTGGTTCAACGCAATGGCGACCGCCTGCTTACGCGGCTTGCCATGTTTCGTTTCGGTCTTGATGTTATGCGAGACGGTTTCCTTGGATGTTCCTCTTTTCAGCGGCATGATCTTCTCCCGTCAGTTGACGCGTTGATCGGAACGCAGCGAGCCGGCTGGCCGGCCTCGGCTGCCATTACAGCTACGACTCAAACTACCATTCAAACGCAGCACGCCACGTGCCACATGGCGTGCTGCGCGAGGCCGGCGTCGACGGAGCGCGGGCTTGCCGCTTCGCGCGGCTCCATCGGCGGGAAGCAGGCGTTACTGCTCCGAGACGCCCTTCTTCGACGCCAGTTGCTGGGCGCGCTGGTAGTGCTCCTTGATGGTCGGCAGCGCCTTTTGCGCGGCCTGCTTGAGCTTCGCGTTCTGCCCGTCGGCAATTTCCTTTTCGAAAGCCGCGATCGTCTTCTTGTGGCCTTCAAGACCGAGCTTCTGGATATAAGCCTGATCGAATTCCTTGCCCTTGAGCGGCTTGAGCGCGTCGAGCACGCTCGTGTCGGAATTGTCCTTCGGCACTTCAACGCCGTGCGGTGCAGCCATCTTCAGTTGGACTGTGAGCTTCGTGTGGTCGATCATCATGTGATGCGCGAACGACTTCACGTCCTTGTCGCTGGAGTTGCTGGTCGCGAGTTTCGAAGCGTCGATTTCCGTCGACGAAGACATCGAGGCGGCCTGAACGAAGTCTTTGTCCACCTGCGAGAGCGGATTCGCGGCGGTGGTGGAAGCGGCTTCTGTCTGCGCGTTAGCAGCGACCGGAACCAGGCTGAAACAACCGCACGCTAGTGCAATTACTGTCATCTTCTTCATGCGTTTCCTCACTTGTTCGAACGGGGTAGCCAGGGTGGCGCAATGTTCGTTGCGACACCGGTAGGCCAGCAACCCGCATGCCGCGGCGCGTCAAGCAGACGAATTTTTCGCGGCCTCGCACGCGAACGCCGGACCCACGCATCGCACCGCTCGGGACCGTGCCTTGCTGATTGCACTTGCCTTCCAACCAACCGAGGGAGAACGCAATGGCAACCAAACCGAACGACCCGAACGAATCCAACGAGTCCACGCAAAACGATTCCGGCGAAGGAACATTTGAAACCGATGTGTCGGAAACCGGCGAAGACGGCACCACTGTCCGGCAAGCGGAAGTGAAGGAAAGTGACTTGTCGGAAGTGAAAAAAGACCAGTCGTAAAGCGTGTCGCGATGGCCGCGTGCGCGCTTATCGCGGACGCGGCCGCAACCCAACCTGATGACAAGATTGCCTGTGAGAATCGCTCAAGTCGCACCTCTCTACGAAAGCGTTCCGCCTTTCGCCTACGGCGCCACCGAGCGCGTGGTGTCCTACCTGACTGAAGAACTCGTTCGACGAGGCCACGAACTCACGCTATTCGCCACGGCGGATTCGCGCACCGCCGCGCGGCTCGTGCCGATCTGCGAGCGGGGACTATGGCGCGATAGCGCGGTGTGGGACACGCTCACGCATCATGTGCGGCAGCTCGCGCGCGTCGCGGATCTCGCGCATGAATTCGACGTCGTGCATTTTCACGGCGATCCGCTGCACTTTCCGCTCGCGCGGTCGCTGCCATGCAAGTCGCTCACCACATTGCACGGGCAATTACTGCCGGTGGATCACGGACCGCTGTTTCGCGAATTTGCGTCGGCGCCGCTGGTGTCGATCTCCGACGACCAGCGCAAGCCCGTGCCCTTCGCGAACTGGCAAGCGACCATCCATCACGGCCTGCCGCGCGACGAATTCGAATTCGAGCCGCGTGCGGGCTCGTATCTGCTCTTTCTTGGCCGCATCATGCCCGGCAAGCGGCCCGATCTCGCCGTCGAAATTGCAAGGCGCGCGGGGCTGCCGTTGAAGATGGCCGGCAAGGTTCACCCCGGCGAGCGCGAGTACTTCACGGAGCAAATCGAGCCGCTGCTCGAACGTTCGCGCGACTTCACCGACTATCTCGGCGAAGTGGGCGGAACATTGCGCAAGGAACTGATCGCGAATGCACGCGCGCTGATCTTTCCGGTCGAATGGGCCGAGCCGTTCGGCATGGTGATGATCGAGGCGATGGCATGCGGCACGCCGGTCATTGCATTCGGACGCGGCGCCGTGCCCGAGGTGCTGGAGCACGGCGTCAGCGGCTTTATCGTCGATAACGTGGAAGAGGCTGTGCAGGCAGTCGCGCGCATCGGCGAACTGGATCGCGCGCAATGCCGCCGCGCTTTCGACGCGCGCTTCACGGCCGCGCGCATGGCCGACGACTATCTGCGCGTGTACGAGCGCATCGTCGCGGGCACGCGCGCGGCCGTGCCGGCGTCGGACAGCGATGCCGACGCACAGCAGGTATGCGGCTAAACATCCAACGGACACAAACCGCGGCCCTAACGCACGGGCCGCGGCATTGCCATTAGCCGACGTTCACCTCAATCCGCCGTGGCCGCGCTTCTTCGCGCCGCGGAATGACGAGCTTCAGCACGCCATCCTGCAGGTTCGCTTCGATCTTCGACGTGTCGAATTCCGCACTCAGCGTGAACGAGCGCGAGAAATGCGGCGCGCGGATTTCCGCGTGTTGCAGACGCAAGCCGGCGCGCGTCGGCACGCTCGCTTCCGCTTCGATATGCAGATTGCCGTCGTGCACGCGCACTTCCAGCTTCTCTTTCGACACACCCGGCAGATCCGCCCACAGCGTCACGCCATGCGCGTTCTCGATCACGTCGACGGGCGGCGTAAGCGTCGTGCGCGGCTCGGCCGGTTCGCGCTCGCCGCGCGCGACGGGCTGCTGCTCCTTCTGAACTACATCGGTCGTATCGTTCATGATTCCCTCCATCATCGGTATCGGTGAGATCACTGAATGGCGATTGCACGAGGCTTGGACGATTCGCGCTTGCCGACGCTAATCGACAGGCAGCCGTTCGTATAGCGGGCTTCCACCTTGTCGGGATCGGCCTGCTGCGGCAATTCGATCACGCGGCGAAATGACCCGGTGAAACGCTCCTGCGCGTATTGACGGGTCGACTCGTCCGCCTCCGGCGCGATGGATTTGCGCTCGCCGGCAATCGTCAGCAAGCCCTTGTCGATCGACACGTCGAGTTGCGACGGATCGATGCCCGGCGCGAACGCGACGATCTCAATGGAATCGTCGGTGGTGCCGATATTGATTTGCGGAAAAGCCGCGAGGCGGCTCGAGCGGATGCTCGAAGGAAAACCGCCGAACAGCGCCGACATCTGCTGCTGCAGACGGTCGAACTGGCTGAACAGGTCGGTCGCGAAGTAAAGGTCGCTCATGATCGTTTCCTCCTCGGTAGTACCGGGGCGAGGAGAGGACGGCACTGCACACTGCACTCCGCCTGCCCGCAGCCCCTGACAGACAAATCGAACACGCAGCGCATTGCAAAAACGGCGCGTCTGCATGATCGCAACTCACTGAACGACTTCTAAAATAAATCCGCGCGCAACGATTTCAAGACCCTTCACGCAAATTTCCGGGCTTGAAAAATAGCGGCGCAGCCACATAGTTGTGCGAGATCAAAAAGTGTCGGAGAAAAGGCATGGAATTCGATTCAGACTGGCTCACTCTTGGACGTCACCGCGTGTGCCTGCGCTCGCCAAGAGGGTTTCCCACCGAGGGAATGCGAACCGCCGTCGACGTGATACGGATTGCGATAGAGAACAACATGAGCGCCCGCGCGCGCCTCGTGGATGTTGCGGTGCGAGAAGAGAAAACCTACGACGTCTCGGTCGGAACGACCTTCGCGGAAGACCGGCTGTGCGCTCCGCAACTGGAAGCCGCGATTGCCACCGTGCTCGGCTTGCTGCCCTCGCAAGTGCGCATCTTCGTGACCGTCGTGACGCAAGAAGAAGTGGACCTGCACTTCGGCGTGTACGAGCGGATGCTGGCCGAAAAAATCAGCGGATTGCCGCCGATCCGGCGCGGCACAGAAGACGCTCTACGCGATATGCGCAGCCAGTCGCGCGTCGACGCGTCGCCGGTAGACAGAAGCTAGGTCCGGTGGCCGCTAGAGACCAGCCTTAAGATTTCCTTCAGCATCGCGCGATAAATTCAAACGATAGATTCAAAGCAACGTCTGTCACCACGCGATACCGGCGAGCCAGCCTCGCCGTACATCAATAAAAATAGTGAGAGAACCCATGCCGAAGGCAAAAACAGCCGGCGCCGCCGCGGCGAATGCACGTCTTGCGTACGTGCTCGAACTCGCGCGCGGGTCTTCGCATATCAGCAGCACATTGAGTCGCGAAAGCGAACGGCGCGCGATTGCGGAAACGCTGACCGAGTTCTGCCAACTGTACGGCGAAAAGGAAGCGGCCGTCTTCCAGAAGCTCCTCGCAGACGAACTGCGGCAACGCGGCAAACGCGACGCCGCCGCCGCAGTCGCTCAGTTCAGATTCACGTGCAATACCTTTGGACGCTGACAGGTCGCGTGCGGTCCCGCTAGTCGTCGAAGCCGCGCAGCATCGCGCTCAATTCGTCGATGCTATACGGCTTGCGAAGCGCTCCCCAGCGAAACGGCAAGGTGTCGACCGCGGGCATCTCGTGGCCGGACGCAAAAATAACCCGTAGCGTGGGCCGCAATTGCGTGGCGCGTTGCGCCAACTCGAGCCCCGGCATAACAGGCATCGACAGATCGGTGATGAGCACGTCGAATGGTTGCGCTTCAAGCAGGCGCAACGCCTCTTGCGGCGAACCGGTGACAACCGGATCGTGGCCGACGAGCTTCAGCAATTCACCGATGGCCTCGGACGTGTCGATGTCGTCGTCGACCAGCAGCAGGCGCAGGCTCGTCTCGCCGCCCGCCGGCTGCTGCGTTTCGTGGCCGCGGCTGCTGCTACTGCTGTTGCTATTGCTGTTCATGTGCGCATTGCTAACGCTGTTGGTATTGGTGTTGGTAGTGCGCACGAGCGGCGCAACGCCGAGTATCTGCCGGATCTTGTACGCCAGTTGTTCGCGGCTATACGGCTTGCTCAGCAACTCGACGCCGGGGTCGAGCCGCCCGCCGTGCACAATCGCGTTTTGCGTATAGCCCGATGTAAAAAGCACCTTCAGACGCGGCAACATCTGCACTGCCTGCGCGACCATCGCCGGACTGCGCAGCGGGCCGGGCATCACCACGTCGGTAAACAGCAGGTCGATATGCACGCCGCTGCGCACCACGGCGAGAGCCTGCTCGGCGTCGTTCGCCTTCAGCACGCTGTAGCCCAGACCGGAGAGCGTATCGACCACGGTGGATTGCACGTCCTTGTCGTCTTCCACGACGAGGATCGTCTCCGTTCCGCCGAGCAGCGTGACCGGCTGCGAAACCGGCGCCTCGACCGCTTCTTCCATCGAACGCGGCAGATAGATCTTGACCGTCGTGCCGTGTCCGACCTCGCTGTAAATCCGGATGTGACCGCCGCTCTGCTTCACGAAGCCGTAGGCCATGCTCAGACCCAGGCCCGTGCCCTCGCCTTCCGGCTTGGTCGTGAAGAATGGATCGAACGCGCGCTGCACGACTTCGGGCGGCATGCCCGTGCCGCTATCGGTCACGGCGAGCATCACGTACTGGCCCGCGGGCACGTCGGGAAAACCCGCGACGTAATGGTCGTCGAGCATCGCGTTCGACACTTCCATGGTCAGCTTGCCGCCCTCCTTCATCGCGTCGCGCGCATTGATCGCGAGATTGAGGATCACGTTCTCCATTTGATGCACGTCGACGAGCGTATTCCACAGGCCGCCCGCCACCACCGTTTCGATCTCGACGGTCTCGCCGAGCGCGCGGCGCAGCAGGTCGTCCATGCCGCGAATCGCGGAAGCGAGATTGATCACGATCGGCCGCAACGGCTGCTGACGCCCGAACGCGAGCAGTTGCGACGCGAGCTTCGCGCCGCGCTCCACGGCGTCGATCGCCTTGTCGAGACGCTCACGGGTCCAGCCGTCGCGCTTATGGCGGCTTTCCAGCAGTTCGAGGTTGCCGCGCAAAATCTGCATGACATTGTTGAAGTCGTGCGCGACGCCGCCCGTCAGCTTGCCGATGGCTTCCATCTTCTGCGACTGCACGAGTGCGACGCGGGTCTCTTCGAGCAAACGCGTCGCTTCCATTCGCTCGGTGATGTCGCGCGTAATCTTCGCGAAGCCGACCAGCGTGCCGTTGTGGCGGATCGCGTCGATCACCACATGCGCCCAGAAACGCGAGCCGTTCTTGCGCACGCGCCAGCCTTCCGATTCGAAGCGGCCGTCGCGGGCGGCGGCTTCCAGGCCGCGCTGCGGCAGTCCGCGCGCGGCATCTTCCGGTGTATAGAAGCGCGAAAAATGCGAGCCGATGATCTCATTCGCCGCATAGCCCTTGATGCGGTGCGCGCCCGAATTCCAGTTCGTCACGCGGCCTTCCGGCGACAGCATGAAGATCGCGTAATCCGTCACGCCGTCGACGAGCAGCCGGAACCGCCGCTCGCTTTCGAGCACCGCGTCATGCACCGCTTTCTTGTCGGTCATATCGCGCACGATCTCGCCGAAGCCGAGCAGCGCGCCGTCGGACGAACGCAGCGCGGTCAGAACGACGCTCGCCCAGAACGCCTTGCCGTCCTTGCGTAGCCGCCAGCTTTCACCCTCGAAGCGGCCTTCGCGGCGCGCCGTGGCGAGCGCCGTTTGCGGCAGACCTTTGGCGCGCTGCTCGGCGCTATAGAAGATGTCGAGCGGCTGACCGATCACTTCTTCTTCGCTATAGCCGTGAATGGCTTCTCCGCCCGGATTCCACGAGCGAATGCGGCCGTCTTCCGACAGGCCGATCACCGCATAGTCGCGCAAAGACTGAAGCCATATATTCGCCCAGTTCTGAACGATGTCATCCGGCTCGTATGCATGCGCCATCAAGCTGCTCCTGGACAATAGGCCGAGGACCTGGCCTGCGATTCAATGCGCCGGAGACGGCGCACCCCGTGTTCTTGTACTGGTTTTCTGTTCTTTCGCACATAAAGCAGCGGCAAGCCGGGGCTCTGCGGCCTCATGCGCATCGCAACATTTTATTAGCGAACGCCGGCGATATGAAGCGCTCTCGCCGCTCATTAAAGTAAGACGGGCGCGACTTCTGTAAGCGTTTGAAAGCGCCGCCGGCGCGGGCTCGCGCGAGGTACAGCGATTGCTAGCCAGTCGCAAACGTCCCCACCATCACGCCACCTCGCGCAAGCATGCACACAGGCCAAGCATCTCGACGCCGGCTGGACAACCCTGCTGGAAAGCAGCGGCATGCCTCGTGGCTGCTGCGGATCGCCGCGCTTTGCTGCTGCAGCGCAACGCTGAATGCACGGGCCACGCCCGCCCATGAGGCGCTCAGCCCGGCAGGCGTGCAGGCGTCGCACATCTTCACGCTCTGGACGCTGACGCTCACGGTCTGCTCGCTCGTTTTCGCGGCCGTGCTGATCGCGCTGCTCGTCGCAATGGCGCGCGCGCCGCGCGTGAGCCGCGATGCCAACCCCGACCTGGGCCCGCTCGAGCGTCCGGAGAAACGCGTGCGCCGCGTGGTCGGCGCGGCGTCGATTGCGTCGGTCGTACTGCTGTTTGGTCTGCTGGTCGCCGACATCGCGACCGATCGCGCGCTGTCGCGATTGCCCGTCGCGGACGCCGTCCATCTGGAGATGACCGGGCACCAGTGGTGGTGGGAAGCGCGCTACGCGGACGACACGCGCGGCGGCGGATTCGCCGTCGCCAACGAATTGCACATTCCGGTGGGACGGCCGGTGGTGATCTCGCTGAAGGCCGACGACGTGATCCACACGTTCTGGGTGCCGAACCTGCACGGCAAGAAGGACATGATACCGGGCCGCGAATCGACGATCGAATTCCGGGCGGACCGCGCCGGCACCTACCGTGGGCAGTGCGCCGAATTCTGCGGCCTCGAACATGCGTTGATGGCGTTCACCGTGGTCGCCGAGCCGCCCGCCCAGTACGACGCGTGGCTCGCGCGTCAGCGGGCGCCCGCGCCGCAGCCGGCCAACGCATTGCAGGCACAGGGCGAGCGCCTCTTCACGACCGGCAACTGCGCGGGCTGCCACACCGTGCGCGGCACCTCCGCGCACGGCGTGCTCGGGCCCGACCTCACGCACGTCATGAGCCGCCCGATGCTCGGCGCCGGCACGTTCGAAAACACGCCTGCCAACCTGGCGTCGTGGATCAGGGCGCCCGGCAGCATGAAGCCCGGCACGACGATGCCGGCGAGCCAGTTATCCGCGCAGGACCTCGATGCGCTTGTAGCATGGATGAGAACCCTTCAATGAGCGAACGTCATTCCGCTTCCGCGCGCCCGATCGAGCATCTGGTGGACGGTCCCGCTGCCGGACAGCAGATCACCGAGGCACTCGCGCGCACCTGGAGCGATCCGCCCGGCTGGCTCGGCCGGCTATCGGCGATCAATCACAAGACCGTGGCGCGGCGCTTTGTCATCACCACCTTCGTGTTCTTCCTGCTTGCCGGCCTGCTCGCGCTTGCGATGCGCCTGCAACTCGCGCGGCCCGGCAATCGCCTCGTCGGCCCGGAGCTGTACAACCAGCTCTTCACGATTCACGGCACGACGATGATGTTTCTGTTCGCCGTGCCGGTCATGCAGGCCGTCGCCGGCTGGCTCGTACCGTTGATGATCGGCGCGCGCAGCGTCGCCTTTCCGCGGATGAACGCCTACGCGTACTGGGTCTTCCTGTTCGGCGGCGCGACGCTGTATGTAGCGTTTCTGCTCGGCGCCGGCCCCGACGCCGGCTGGTTCAGTTACGTGCCGCTCGCCGGACCCGACTATTCGACCGGCAAAGGCGTCGACATCTGGGCGCAGATGATCACTTTCACCGAACTTTCCGGCCTGCTCGAAGCGGTGGTGCTCATCACCACCATCTTCAAGATGCGCGCGCCGGGCATGTCGCTCAACCGCATGCCGCTTTTCGTGTGGGCCACGCTGATCACGCAATTCATGGTGCTGTTCGCGATGCCGGCGGTGATGCTGAGCAGTACCGCGCTGATTCTGGACCGTCTCGTCGGCACGCATTTCTACAACGCGGCGCGCGGCGGCGACGTATTGTTGTGGCAGCACCTGTTCTGGTTCTTCGGCCATCCCGAGGTGTACCTGATCTTTATTCCGCCGCTCGGCTTTCTATCGTCGATCATTCCGACGTTCGCGCGCCGCCCCATTTTCGGCTATCCGGCGATGGTGCTCGCACTCATCACCACCGCGTTTCTCGCGTTCGGGCTGTGGGTGCATCACATGTTCGCGACGAGCATTCCCGCGCTCGGCAAGAGCTTTTTTACCGCGGCGAGCCTGATGATCGCCATTCCCTCCGGCGTGCAGATCTTCTGCTGGATCGCGACGCTCTGGACAGGGCGCGTCAATCTGAAGACGCCCCTGTGGTTCGCGCTCGGCTTCTTCTTCATTCTCGTACTCGGCGGAATGACGGGCGTGATGCTTGGCTCGGTATCGCTCGATCTGCAGGTGCACGACACGTACTTCGTCGTCGCGCATCTGCATTACGTGCTGCTTGGCGGCGCGGTGTTTCCGCTCTTCGGCGCGTTCTATTACTGGTTTCCGAAAGCGACCGGCCGAATGCTGAACGAGACGCTCGGACGCCTGCAATTCTGGCTGTTCTTTATCGGCTTTAACGTCACGTTCTTTCCGATGCACATCCTCGGTCTGCACGGCATGCCGCGGCGCGTGTGGACGTATCCGCACGCAATGGGCTGGGACGGCCTGAACATGACGGCGACGATCGGCGCGATAACCATCGCCGTCAGCGTGCTGGTTTTTATCGTCAATGTGCTCCGTAGCTATCGGCATGGTGCAATTGCGGGCGCCGATCCGTGGGGCGCGGGCACGCTCGAGTGGAGCACCGCGAGCCCGCCGCCGCCGCATAATTTCGACGCGTTGCCGGTGGTTCACGGACGCGATCCGCTGTGGGAACCAGGCGCGCAGCCGACGCATGTCAGCGGGCTCGCGGCCGAGTCGCGCGAAGTGCTGTCCACCACTGCACTCGATGCATTGCCCGACCTGCGCTTGCTGTTTCCGTCGCCGTCGATCTGGCCGTTTATCAGCGCGGTGGCGACCACGGTGCTGTTCATCGGCTCGATCTTTTCGCCGTGGGCCGTGGTGTGGGGCTCGGTGCCCGTGATCGTCGCGATGATCGGCTGGTTCTGGCCGAATCGCGGGCAAAACCGGCGCGCGCTTCAGTTGGAGCAACGGCCATGACGGAACTGCGCAAGGTGCCCGGCAATGCGGCGTTGGACCAACAGGGCGCCGCGCCTGCGTTGATGCTGGACGTGCGTCATTTGCCGAGCTTCGGCTTCGGACATCGCAGCCTGATGTGGTGGGGCACCGTATGCCTGATGCTGATAGAAGGCACCGTGTTCGCCATCGCGGCAATGGCGTACTTCTATCTGCGCAGCCTCACCGCGCACTGGCCGCTCGATGCGGCGCCGCCCGCGCTGCTGTGGGGCAGCGTGAACACGGCGGTACTGTTGCTGAGCATGTGGCCGAATCAACTCGCGAAGCGCGCCGCCGACTGCGAGCAGCGCGGCCGCGCGCGGCTGTGGCTCGCGGTGTGTCTGCTGTTCGCCGTCGTGTTCCTCGTGATTCGCGGCTTCGAATTCGCGGCGCTCAACGTGAGCTGGTATGCGAACGCGTATGGCTCCGTCGTGTGGCTGCTGCTCGGTCTGCACACCACTCACCTGATTACCGACGCCGTCGACACCGCGGTCCTCGCCGTGCTGTTATTCACCGGACCATTCGAAGGAAAGCGTTTCGTCGATGTCAGCGAGAACGCGCTGTACTGGTACTTCGTCGTACTGAGCTGGTTGCCGATCTATGCGGTGATCTATCTTGCTCCCCGCTTGTGATGGAGGTTGCCATGCGAACCTGGCTCGCGCTCCTTGGTGCGCCCTCCGCGGTACTCACCGCGCTGAGCGTCGACTATGCGCTCGTCACGCCCTCCTGCGCGTGGCGCACGCTCCTGCCTTTGGGCAGCGTGACCGGCACCGCGCTGCTGTTCTCGATCGTCGCCACGCTGCTTGCGTGGCATCGCTGGCGCGAAGCCGGCATGGTTGCGCCGGCGAGCGCGCCCGCCCTTCCCGCGCGGCCCGCGATGATGGCTTGCGCGGCTACATGGGTCGGCATGCTTTCGACGCTCGCATTGGTCGCAATGTGGATACCGCAATGGCTTATTTCTCCGTGCGTGCAATGAACAATCCGCTCCGTTGTCTGCTTGCCTGCGCCGCGCTCTGCGCTTCTGCCGAGGTGAAAGCGCATGTGCTGAGCGCTGCCGAACGCAGTGCGCCGCCTGTGCTGCGCTGGACGTTCGAGCCTTGGGTCGTCGCATTGCTGATCGTGAGTCTTGCTTTGTATGTGGCCGGCTATCGGCGTCTACGCGCGCGCAGCAAACGCGGTCGCGAGGTTCGCGCGCGTCAGCTAGGCGCATTCGTACTCGGATGGCTCATGCTCGTCGCCGCGCTCGATTCGCCACTCGATGCGTTGAGCGCCGCGCTCTTCTCCGCGCACATGGTTCAGCACGAATTGATGATGATCGTCGCCGCGCCGCTGCTCGTGCTCAGCAGGCCGCTCGCGGTATGGCTATGGGCCTTTCCTCCCGCCGCGCGTCACCGGATAGCGGCAGCCGTTCGCACGCCGGCGTTGCGCGCACTCTGGCGAACGCTGTGCGCGCCAGCCGTCGCGTGGATGCTGCATGCCGCCGCGTTGTGGGCCTGGCATATGCCGCGTCTGTTCGAAGCGGCGCTTGCGTCGTCCGCTATTCACACGCTTCAACATGCGAGTTTTCTGCTGAGCGCACTATTGTTCTGGTGGGTCGTTTTCGGCGAAGGCACGCGACGCGATCAGAGCGGCTATGCGATGCTGTCGCTCTTCACGACGATGGTTCACACCGGCGCGCTCGGCGCATTGCTCACGCTCGCGCCGGGACTCTGGTATCCCGCGTATATCGAGCCTACGTCGGCGCTCGGTTTCGATCCGTTGCAGGATCAACAACTCGGCGGACTCGTGATGTGGGTGCCCGGCGGCCTCGCCTATCTGATCGCGGCGCTTGCGACCGGCGCGCGCTGGCTGATGCATCGCGCGCCCGCGACGCTGATGCCGAACGCGCTGCCCGCACACAGAGACAGCAATTCATGATGCGGCGCTTCACCTATAGGGCGCTGGGCGCTGCCGCGATGCTGTGCGTGCTTGGCGTGCTGTATGTCTCGCCGCAACAGCGCGCATGCGCGCAGCAATCGCAAGCCGCGGATGCCGCGCTTGTCGCGCTTGTCGCGCGCGGCGACTATCTCGCGAAAGCATCCGACTGCGCGGGATGCCATACCGCGGTCGGCGGACCAGCGTACGGCGGCGGCCTCGGATTGACCTCGCCCTTCGGCACGATCGTCAGCAGCAATATCTCGCCGGACAAGCGCTATGGGATCGGCGCATTCAGCTATGAAGACTTCGCGCGCTCCGTGCGAGAAGGCGTGTCGCCAGGCAATAAGCGCCTCTATCCCGCGATGCCGTATGCGTCGTTCGCCAAAATGTCCGACGACGACATGCGCGCGCTTTACGCGTATTTCATGCATGGCGTGAAGCCGGTTCCCGAACCCGCGCCGCCGACGAAAGTACCGTTCCCCTTCAATCAGCGCTGGGTGCTGTATTTCTGGCAACAGCTTTTCGCTCCGAAAGAACCGTATCGGCCGAAGCCGGGACGCGACGCGCAATGGAATCGCGGCGCGTTTCTCGTGCAAGGCCCCGGCCATTGCGGCGCATGTCACACGCCTCGCGGCCTGGGCTTCCAGGAGCGCGGCTACGACGAAACCTCACCTAGCTATTTGACCGGTGGTATCAACGACAACTGGTTTGCGCCGAATCTCACTGGCGATCCCGGCTCGGGGCTCGGGCGCATCGGCGAAAAAGATCTCGCCGCGTTTCTGAAGACGGGCCACGGTGCGGGCCTCGCGGCATTCGGCTCGATGGTCGAGCAGGTCGAAGACAGCACGCAGTATCTGACGGACGACGACGCGCTCGCGATGGCGCACTATCTGAAATCGCTGCCCGCGCAAAAACCTTCCGGACGCTACGATCCGCATGCTCAGCCCGACTTGCCGACGCGCAACGGCAATCGCATCGATGCGCCGCAATCGGTCGGCGCACGCGTCTATGTTTCGTTCTGCGCACAATGTCACGGCGCGGAAGGCGCCGGCGTGCCGAATGTGTTTCCGCGCCTCGCGGGCAATCCGTCGGTGATCACCGAAGACACGACCTCGCTGATCCGCTTAATGGTGGAAGGCGGCAACAGTCCCGCGACGATCGGCGGGCCGCCGCGCCAGGCCATGCCTGGTTTCGCTCAAACGCTCACGAACGCGCAAATGGCAAGCGTGCTTTCATGGATTCGCAGTTCATGGGGCAACGACGCGCGGCCCGTCACCGCGAACGACATTCAATCGCTACGCAAAAAATTGCATAAGTAGCGCGGCGTGTGTCGTGCCGCGCGATGCCGTCGCGTTTGTGACGCGTCACGCGTCGCGCATCGTTTCCTTGCGCTGATTGTCGGGCGCCTGCCCGCCGAGGCGCTTTTCGTAGCAGCATGCGTCGGCCTTGCCCACATACGGTCCATACGGCGCAATGCGCTGGAAACCATGCTTTTCATAGAAGTCGATCGCGCGGCGATTGTTGAGGTGCGTGCCGAGCCACAACGCCTGATAACCGAGTTGCGCCGCTTCTTTCTCGAGTCGCGCGAGGATTGCACTGCCCACGCCATCGGCGCCGGGACGCGCATACAGGCGCTTGATTTCGGCGATATGCTCGCCCAGCGGACGAAATGCGCCGCAGCCGAGCGGAGTCGCCGAATCACTTCGCGCCACCAGAAAGCGCGAGCAATCGAGCGTGACGTCGCGAATGGAAAAGCGGTTCTGTCCGCTGTCGCCGGTGAACACGGCGAGCGTCGCACTCAGTTCGTCGAGCAGCGTCTGTGCGTCCATCGAGGCGGGGTCCTCGCGATTGATAACGATTGTGGGAAACATCATGGGCGTCGCCTCCTTTACCGTCGCGTGTGGTTGCGCCCAACAGAAACAGCAATCGCTGTACCGATCTGCGAAGCGACGCGCCGATGCTTCGGCGGCCTCGGCAAAAAAATGGCCCGCCAACCGGCGGGCCGAACCGAACAAACAACCATGGCGTCCCGGTGAAGGGACCATCGTGTGGAGCAATCCGCGTGCCGCTTCGAGTACCTGCACGCGCAACGGGTATCGCACTTGCTTGCACAGAAGTGATCGGTCCATGCCCTGAATGAGAGAGGAAAAAAATGAATATTCCCCGCAGCGTGGTTGGATTTCTGTCGTCGCGCGGTCTCGTGATCGCGACCGCCGAATCGTGTACCGGCGGTCTGATTGCATCGCTGATCGCAGACGTGCCGGGCAGCGGCGCGTGCCTCGACATGGGATTCGTCGTCTATTCGCCATCGGGCAAATGCGGTGTGCTCAACGTGCAGGCGCAGACGATCGAAGAGCACGGCCTGACGAGTGAGGAAGTCGCGCGCGAGATGGCTACCGGCGCGCTTGCGCTCGAAGCATGCTCGGCGCATATTGCCGTTGCCAATACGGGAATTGCAGGTCCGCCGCCGAAAGGCACCGATCTCGCGCCGGGCACGCAATGCTTCGCGTGGCGCTACAAGCGCCGCGACGGCGAATACATGTTCAGCGAGACTCGCGTGTTCGACGGCGACCGTACGGCCATCAGGCAGAACGCCGCGCTTTATGCACTGTCGCGGATCGAGCATTATTTCAATCAGTTGCCGAACGCGAGGCGCCGCGGACCATGACGCGATCATTTTTCAATCTCTACAGTCACGATTTCGCGCGTGTCGCGGTCGCGGTTCCTGTGTGCCGCGTCGCCGACCCGCAATTCAACGCCCAGGAAACGCTGCGGCTCGCGCGGGAAGCCGCGCAAAAGGGTGCGTTGCTCGTGGTGTTTCCCGAGTTGGGCATCTCCGCTTATACGTGCGACGACCTCTTCCATCAGCGCGCGTTGCTCGACGCATGCGAAGCGGCAATTGGCGACATCGTTGCGGCGTCCACCAACATTCCCGCGGTACTCGTGATCGGCGCACCGCTGAAGATCGAGCATAAGCTCTTTAATTGCGCACTGGTCATTTCAAACGGGAAGCTATGCGGCGTCGTGCCGAAGAGCTATTTGCCGAACTATGGCGAGTTTTACGAGGTCCGGCAATTCAGCGCGGCGGAGAATGCTTCATCTACCGAAGTAACGCTGTGCGGACAGCAGGCGCCGTTTAGCGCATCGCTGCTATTCGACGTTCCCGGCGCGCCGCTCTTTCGCTTTCACATTGAAATATGCGAGGACGTATGGGTTCCCGTGCCGCCTTCGTCGTTCGCCGCGCTGGCGGGCGCGACCGTGCTCGTGAACCTGTCTGCGTCGAACATCGTGATCGGCAAGTCGGGCTATCGTCATCAACTGGTTGGGCAGCAATCCGCGCGATGCCTGTCCGCGTATCTGTATTCGTCGGCGGGGCGCGGCGAATCCACCACCGACCTTGCATGGGACGGCCAGGCGCTGATCTACGAAAACGGCGAACTGCTGGCGGAATCCGAGCGTTTTCTCGATACGTCGCACATCATTTTCGGCGACGTCGATCTCGAACGGCTGTCGCGCGAACGAATGCGGCAGACGACGTTCGGCCAATCGACGCGCCGCCATGCAGACGAAGTCCGCAAATTCCAGGTGGTCAGCGTGCCGGCTTCGCTGCCGGACGCAGAGCATCTTCCGCTCATGCGCGCGATTAACCGCTTCCCTTATGTGCCGTCCAATCCCGCGACGCGCGACGAACGCTGCGCCGAGGTGTACAACATACAGGTGCAGGGACTGCTTCAGCGGCTCGGCGCGGCCAACATTTCGAAAGTCGTGATCGGCGTTTCGGGCGGGCTCGATTCTACTCAGGCACTGCTCGTCTGCGCAAAAGCAATGGACAGGTTGAAACTGCCGCGCTCGCATATCCTCGGCTATACGATGCCGGGCTTTGCGACCAGCAGCCGCACGCTCCAGCAGGCGAAAGATCTGATGCAGGCCGTGGGCTGCTCGATGCAGGAAATCGACATACGTCCAAGCTGCATGCAAATGCTGAAGGACCTGAACCATCCGTTCGCGACCGGCGAAGAACAGTACGACGTCACGTTCGAAAACGTTCAGGCCGGTGAGCGCACCAGCCATCTTTTCAGGCTTGCCAATTTTCATCACGCCATTGTGATCGGCACCGGCGATCTGAGCGAACTGGCGCTCGGATGGTGCACGTATGGCGTCGGCGATCACATGTCGCATTACAGCGTGAATGCGAGCGTGCCGAAGACGCTCATCACACATCTTGTCCGTTGGGTCGCGGAATCGGGTCAGGTAGGCGACGCGGGTTCGCGCGTGCTCGAACAGATTCTCGCGACAGAGATCAGCCCGGAACTGGTGCCCGGAAAAGTCGAGAAGGTTATCGATCAGAAAACCGAAAGCATCATCGGTCCATACGAATTGCAGGACTTCAACTTGTACTACTTGCTGCGTTTCGGCTTTGCTCCGTCGAAAGTGGCGTTTCTCTCGCATAGCGCGTGGGCCGACCGGGAGCATGGCGTCTGGCCTGCGGGCCGGAATGTTGCGCGCAATCAGTACACGCTGGCCGACATTAAACGCAATCTGGCGATTTTCGCCGAGCGCTTTTTTCACACGAGTCAGTTCAAGCGCTCGTGCATTCCCAATGCACCCAAAGTCGGCTCCGGCGGTTCACTGTCGCCGCGCGGCGATTGGCGCGCGCCGAGCGATAGCGAAGCAACCGTCTGGCTGCGGGACATAGAAAAAATTCCGGACTGACGTAAGTAACGCGACTAATGCAGCGTCGCAGGTACGGAGAATGCGGTATGTCGCGCATCCGCGAGCGCCCGCATGCCGATGTTGCGCATGCCGACAATCCCCAATACCGACGCCTGGCGCCGCGTCATTCTGGAGAACTGCCATGCCCGATAGCAATTCGTCGATGTCGCCCACCATCACCTCAATGATCCGGCTGGATCATATGCATGTACTCACCGCGTTCCATCGTTATCATCCGGACACCGCATGGTGGCGCAAGCGCGCAATTGTGAATTCAGTGTGTGCCGCGCTCGAAATTCACGCGCAGTTGGAAGAAGAGATTTTTTACCCGGCGCTGGGCGGCGTACTCAGCGAAGATCAGACGCTCGAAAAGAGCCGCCCCGAACACGACGAAATGCGCGCGACGATTGCGAAGCTGCGCGCGACCGGTCCCGAGGACGCTGCCTACGACGGCCTCTTTCAGCAACTGATGCGCGAAGTCATGCACCATGTGGCCGATGAGGAAACGGTACTGCTGCCCACCGCCGAACGCGCATTGAAGGACGAGTTGCGTTCGCTTGGCGCGAAGATGACGCGCCGCAGACTCCAGCTTCTCGGCGAACGTCCGCGCGAAATCGCGGTGAATACGGCGGGCACTTTTCCGGTCGCCACGTTTCTGCTCGGCTCTCTGCTTGTGATCGGCGCGACGCATTGCCTGCCGAAATCGCGCAGAACTCGGTACGCCGATTAGGCGCCGATTAAGCGCTGATTACGCACTTACGATCAGCCGGGCTGTAGGAAGCCCGGCTGATTCGTCACGCCGAAGCCTGCGCGCCCGGCTTATCCACAATCCTCACCGGAATAGACTTCGCCCCTGGCACCTTGCTCTCTTCCGCGTAATGCCACAGCGGCAATAGCGGATTGCACTCGGGGTAATAGCCGGCGATGCAGCCGCGCGGAATGTCATACGCCTTCACGGTAAAGCCGCTCACGCGCCGGTCAAAGCCGTCGTCGGCGATGGTCTGCAAGCCGATCTTGTCGCCTTCGGAAAGACCGCTCGCCGCCATATCGTCCGGATTCATCAGCACAACCATGCGGCTGCCTTGCACGCCGCGAAAGCGGTCGTCGAGACCGTAGATCGTCGTATTGAACTGGCTGTCGGAGCGCAGCGTCATGAGCCGCAGCGCGTCCGGTTCACGCTCGGGCATGTCGGGATCTTCGCCTAGCGCCTTGGGCACGAGGAACTCCGCCTTGCCGCTCTTTGTTTTCCATTGCCGCTGGCTGGCCGGCAAAGGTTTGTGAAATCCGCCGGGCGTCCACATGCGCTGATTGAAATCGTGGAAGATCTCCGGGTACGTCTTCGCTATTTCGTCGCGCACTACCGAGTAATCGTCTCGCCACGCATCCCAATCGACGTTGAAACGCGTGCCCAGCGTCGCTTTTGCAATGCCGGCGACAATGTACGGCTCCGAGCGAATGTTCTCACTCGCGGGTTCGGCCACGCCATGCGAGCCATGCATGCAGGCGGTGCTGTCTTCCATCGAAACAGCTTGCTCTCCGCTCGCCTGCCGGTCGATTTCAATGCGGCTCAGGCACGGCAGAATGTACGAAATCTCGCCGTGCACGAGATGGCTGCGGTTGAGCTTCGTCGCAACGTTCACGTTCAGACGCAAACCGCGCCATGCGGGTTCAATGCGCAAACGGTCGGGTACTGAACGCACGAGATTGCCACCGAGATTGAACACGCCTTTAACCTCGCCTTTAAGCATTGCCTCGAATGCCTCGACGGTATTCAAGCCTTTTTTGCGCGGCGGTTCGAACGAGAACTGACTGGCCAGTTTGTCGAGCGGCGCGAGTTCCGGTTTCTCCGTGATGCCGACGGTGCGCTGCCCCTGCACGTTCGAGTGTCCGCGCACCGGAGAAGGCCCGGCTCCCGGCTTGCCGATATTACCGCGCAGAAAGAGCAGGTTGCACACCATGCGCACGTTCTGCACGCCGAGTCTATGCTGTGTGAGTCCCATGCCGTAATGAATCATCACGGCATTGGCTTTCATGTACTCGTTTGCCGCAGCTTCTATCGCCTCGCGCGGCAAGCCGCTCACTTTCTCGATGTCCGCCCACGACGCCTCGCGCGCATAGTTCGCGAATGCTTCATAGCCGGTTGTGTGCTCGCGAATGAAGTCGACGTCGATGACGCGCGGTCGCGCCTGTTCGATGGCGAGATCGTCGGCCTCAATCACCGCCTTGCAGATGCCGAGAATCGCCGCAGTATCGCCGCCCGTCTTAAGCTGATGATATTGCGTGCTGATCTGCGTATTGTCGGGCGTCAGCATCTGCACCGGCGATTGCGGATTGGCAAAGCGCACGAGGCCCGGCTCTCGAAGCGGATTGAACGTGATGATAGGCACGCCGCGTTTGCGCGCGTCCTGCAACTGGTGAAGCATGCGCGGACTATTGGTGCCGACATTCTGGCCGAAGAAGAACATCAGATCGGTCTTCTCGAAGTCCTCGAGCGTAATCGTGCCGACGCCCACGCCGATCGCTTCCTTCAAGCCGACGCTGGTGCTCTCGTGACACATGTTCGAGCTGTCCGGCAGATTGTTAGTGCCATACATGCGCGCGAAAAGCTGGTACATGTATGAGGTTTCCAGCGATGCACGGCCCGACGCGTAAAAGACCACGCTGTCCGGATCGAGCTGATTCAACTCGCGGCCAATTTCGTCGAATGCCTGTTGCCATTCGACCTGCACGTACTTGTCGGTGGCGGGATCGTAGCGCAACGGCGCGGTGAGCCGCCCGGCTTCCTCCAGATCATGGTCGTGCCATGACAACAGTTCAGTTACGGTGTGAAGCTGAAAGAACTCGGGCGTCATTCGCTTCGATGTGAGGTCCCACGCCGTCGCCTTCGCACCGCTTTCGCAAAACTCGAACACGTGCGGGTCGGCCGGTTTCGCCCACGAACAGCTTACGCACATGAAGCCGTCCGGTTTGTTCTGCTTGCGCAGCGCTGCGCTGTCTTTGACGCTCACATGCTCCTGCGCCAGGATCGTCGTGACCGCTTTCAACGACCCCCAGCCGCCGGATGCATACGGGTAGTCTCGTGTGGTATCGCTCTCTTTCATCATCGTCTCCGCGCGATCGTCAATGTACAGGCGGTGAGCAAAGCATGTACCCGTGCCGCGCAATGAGCACTGCTGCTGACAATAGGGTTACAAGGCGGGTTACACGACGCGTTACAAATCACTACCGCGTGCCCGTTCGCGCTGCCGCATCCATTCAAGCAATCGGGTCACGTATTTGCTACCCTGCATGAGCGCTTGCCGGGCGATTGCCCGTTCGTCGATGTCCGCTCACGTCCCTTACTCGAGGTTCCGCGATGCCACCCTCGGTTGACGCTCTCTTTCTCGCCCGCGCGCAATTCGGCTTCACCATCGCCTTTCACATCATTTTTCCGGCGATGTCCATTGGGCTCGCCAGCTATCTCGCGGTTCTCGAAGGGGCGTGGCTCGTCACCGGCAAGCCGGTCTATCTGGCGGTATTTCGCTACTGGCTGACAATTTTCGCCGTGGTGTTCGGCGTGGGTGTGGTGTCGGGCCTCGTCATGTCGTATGAGTTCGGCACCAATTGGGCAGGCTTTGCGTATCGTGCCGGCCCCATAGTGGGCCCGCTGATGGGCTACGAAGTACTCACCGCATTCTTTCTCGAATCCGGCTTTCTCGGCGTGATGCTGTTCGGCATGAAGCGCGTCGGACCCAGACTGCATTTTCTCGCCACGGCGCTCGTGGCGATCGGCACGTTGATGAGCGCGTTCTGGATTCTGGCCGTCAATTCATGGATGCAAACGCCGCAGGGCTTCACGATGGTGGACGGCCGCTTTTTTCCCGCGGATTGGCTCAGCATCATCTTTAATCCGTCGTTCCCCTATCGGCTCGTGCATATGGTGCTTGCCGCGTATTTGAGCGTGGCGTTCATCGTGGGCGCGGTGGGTGCTTGGCACCTGCTGCGCGATTCGAGCAACGAGCCCGCGCGGCTGATGGCTTCGATGGCGTTATGGATGGCGTGCATCGTCGCGCCGATCCAGATCGTCGCTGGCGACCAGCACGGCGTCAATACGCTCAAGCATCAACCCGCGAAGATCGCCGCACTCGAAGGCGACTGGGAGTCGAAACCGGGCCAGCCGCTCATATTGTTCGGCATGCCAAACATGAAGACGGAAACGACCGATTACGCCGTCGAGATTCCGCACCTCGGCGCACTGATTCTTACGCATACATGGAACGGCTCGATTAAGGGGCTGAAGGAATTCCCGCCGGCCGATCGTCCGTTTTCACCTCTTATTTTCTGGACTTTTCGCATCATGGTCGGACTCGGCGTGCTGATGGCGCTGACCGGCTTTGCGAGTCTCGCATTGCGGGCGCGGCATTCGCTTTATCGCGCGCGCTGGCTGCACCGGCTCATGGTCGCGATGGGACCTTCCGGCCTGATCGCGCTGTTGTGCGGCTGGACCGTGACCGAAGTCGGCCGTCAGCCTTACACCGTGTATGGCCACTTGCGTACCGTCGACAGCGTATCGCCCATCGCCGCGCCCGGCGTTGCAACATCGCTCGCGGCTTTCGGCGTGGTCTATCTGATCGTATTCGGCGCGGCAATGGTGTTCCTGTTGCGGCTCATGGCGAGGCCGCCGTCGCTCGCCACCGAAGGGCCCGCGAAGGACAAGCCGCATAGAAGCGCGGGCATCACGCCGGGCCCCGCGCAACGGCAACCAGTATCGGCCTCTAGCGATAACGCTCTTTCACAGGACCCACGCCATGACAGCCGCCACGATTGATCTGCCGCTCATATGGGCCGCGATTCTCGCGTTTGCCGTGCTTGCGTACGTGCTGCTCGACGGCTTCGATCTGGGCGTGGGCATTCTGTTCGCCGTCGAGCGCAATCGGGAAGACCGCGACCTGATGGTCAATTCCATTGCGCCGGTATGGGACGGCAACGAGACATGGCTCGTGCTCGGCGGCGGCGGACTCTTTGCCGTTTTTCCGCTCGCCTATTCGATCATTCTGCCCGCGCTCTATCCACCGATCATTGCAATGCTGCTCGCACTCGTCTTTCGCGGCGTGGCTTTCGAATTCCGTTTTCGCGCAACAGGCTCGGGGCGCATGTGGTGGGACGTCGCCTTCTTTTCCGGCTCCGTCATGGCTGCTTTATGCCAGGGCCTCGTGCTCGGCGGATTGCTTCAGGGCATCCACGTCGAAGGCGTTTCGTATTCCGGCGGCTGGTGGGACTGGCTCACGGGCTTCACCGTGTTGTGCGGACTCGCGGTGATCGTCGGCTATACGTTGCTGGGTTCATGCTGGCTCATTTGGCGCACCGAAGGTCCACTGCATGAACGCTGCCGGCGCTACGCGCGCAGCATGGCCGTGGCGGTACTCGCGCTCATCGTGGTGGTCACGCTATGGACGCCGATGCTGCAAGGGTCGCTCGCCGAACGCTGGTTCCGCTGGCCGGCGATTGCATTCACGGCTCCAGTGCCGATCTTGCTGGTTCTTCTCGCGGCCGGCTTCTGGCGCAGTCTGTCGGCGCGCAGGCATGTACTGCCCTTGCTGTTTGCCTATGGCATTTTCATTCTTTGCTATGCGGGACTTCTCATCAGCCTCTATCCCAATCTTGTGCCGCCCGCCATTTCTTTCCGCGATGCCGCTGCGCCGCACTCGAGCCTGCTATTTCTTCTGGTAGGCGCTGCGATTACCGTACCGATGATTCTCGGCTACACCGTCTACGCGTATTCCGTCTTCAAAGGTAAAATGCGCCCCGGCGAGGGATACCACTGACATGTGGCGACGATTCGCATGGTTCGTCGGTTTATGGATGCTGGGCGTGGCCACGGTAGGGCTAATAGCAGGCGTATTGAAAGTTATATTACGCGCGGCTACGCATTAACTCTTTTGTGGAACGGGTTCTTCAGTTGTGCCCGGTGAAATGTTTGCTCGCCGACGCGTAACGTTTTCAAATTTTTGTCGATAGTCGCGCGTTGCGTATTGCGTATTGCGTATTGCGTATTGCGTATTGCGTATTGCGTACTGCGTACTGCGTATTGCGCCGGCGAGTACGAGGGAGTTCTTCCTCGTATTCGCCGGCGCTCTGGTCTTCAATGCAAACCCTTGGTTACGGCAGCGTGTACGCAATCACATAGTCGCCCTGCTTCGTGCCGAGCGAGCCGTGGCCGCCCGCGGTGACGAGCACATACTGCTTGCCGTTGCTGTCCGCGTAAGTCATCGGCGTGGCCTGGCCGCCTGCGGGCAAGCGCGCCTCCCACAAGCGCTCGCCGTTACGCACGTCATAGGCGCGCAAATAGTAGTCGAGCGTACCGGAGAGGAATGCGACACCGCCGGCGGTCGTCACCATGCCGCCGAGACTCGGCACGCCGAGCGGCATCGGAATCGGCAAAGGCGCGCTATCGCGGATCGTACCGTTCTTGTGCTCCCACACAATGTTGTTGGTGCGCAGATCGACGCCCGCGACATAACCCCACGGCGGCGCCTGGCACGGAATGCCGAGCGGCGAAAGAAATGCGTTGATCTCGAATCCATACGGCGTGCCGCGAGCGAGCTTGATGCCGCTCGTTTCGCTGCCCTTCTTCTCGCCGTTGTCCGACGGAATCTGCGAACGCGGTATCAGCTTCGAAGTAAAGGCCATGTAACTCGGATTCGCGATGAGTATTTGCCGCACCGGGTCCACCGCGACACCGCCCCAATCGAATACACCGAAATTGCCCGGAAATACGAGCGATCCCTGTTCCGAAGGCGGCGTAAACATGCCGTCGTAACGCAGCGATTTGAATTTCACGCGGCACCACAACTGATCGAAAGGATTAGTGCCCCACATGTCGCGTTCGCGCACTTTCGGCGGCTTGAAGTTAAGTGCGGAGAACGGCTGCGTCGGCGATGTGTGGTCGCCCGACGCGGCGCCTTGCGGCACGGGTTCTTCTGTAATAGGCACGATAGGCTTGCCGGTCTCGCGGTTCAGCACATAAATGCTGCCCTGTTTCGTCGATGCAATTAGCGCAGGCTGCACGCCGCCTGCCGTCTGCAAATCGATTAGCGAAGGTTGGCCGCCGACGTCCATATCCCACAGGTCATGGTGCGTGAATTGATAGTTCCAGCGCATCTTGCCGGTTGCGAGGTCGAGTGCAACCACGCCTGCTGCCACTTTCTCGGAAGCCGGTGTGCGCAATCCGCCCCATTGGTCCGGCGTCTGATTGCCGAGCGGCAGATAGACCATGCCGAGCTTCTCGTCGACGCTGAACACCGACCACATATTCGGCGAATTGCGAACGTACGTCTGGTTGGGGCCAACGGGCTGCGTCGCGTCCGGATTGCCCGCGTCCCAGTTCCACACGAGATGGCCGTCATGCACGTCGAATGCACGCGTGACGCCGGAGGGTTCGTTGGTCGATTCGTTATCGGTGACGTGGCCGCTAATAATCACGAGATCGCGCGTGACCGCCGGCGGCGATGTCGAGTAATAACCGCCCGGTGTGAACGGGCCGATGTTCGTGCGCAGGTCGATCTGACCGTTATTGCCGAAGTGCGTGCACGGTTGTCCCGTGTCCGCATTGAGCGCGATGAGGCGCGCGTCGGCGGTCGGCAGGAAGATGCGGCGCGGGCATTCGGCGCTGGCTGCGGCGTTGGTGCTGGCGTTGGCTGTCTGCTGCGTGGCGGCGGCAGTATCGCTCGCAGTCGTCGCAGCCGATGCGGATTGCGTAGTGTCAGCCGCCGCGGAAGCCGCGTTCGGCGATTCGGTGCTTGCCGATGCGGCGTCGGCCGCAGGCGTCGATGCAGCCGCGCCGGAAGATGCATTCGCAGTCACGCTTGCAGTCGCGCCCGAAGCCGCAGCCGCATTCGAGGCCACACTTGAAGCCACATTCTCACCAGCGCCCGGCGCCGAAGCCCCCGCTGCATTTTCCGCGGCCCCGGTCGTTGCATTCGCCGAATACATCGCGTCGTCGTGATACGACACGCCGCGGCATGTCATATGTTCCCAATGCTTGAAACCGACGGGACTCTGGATATGCGGATCGTAGCGCCACAGTTCTTTGCCCGACGCGGGATCGAGTGCAATCACGATACTGTGCGGCGTGCAGAGGAACAACTTGTTGCCCACCTTGATCGGCGTATTTTCATCGGTCGTTTCAGTCGGGTCGCCCGGACCCGGCTTGTCGCCGGTCTGGAATTGCCAGGCGACCTTCAATTGCCGCGCATTTTCAGGGGTGATCTGCGTAAGCGGCGAATAGCGCTGACCGAACGGCGAGCCGCCATAGTCGGTCCAGTCGCCGGCCTGCCGGTTCGCATCGCCGGCAAGCGTCGTGCTCGGCGCCGCGGCGGTGGAGGCCAGCGTGCCGGGGCGATCGTACGGATGATTGAATGCGGTGCCGATGCCAAGCAGCACCGTCACGATCACGGCCGCAGCCAACGGCACCACGCCCTCGCGATGCGCGGCCGGCGGCCCGAACACCAGTTTGCCCGCGACGGGCGGCAACAGCAGCCACAATGCGAGCACCAGCCACACCCACAAACGCGGCAGTAATTGCCAGAAATCGAAGCGCGCTTCCGTGACCGCCCAAATGGTCGAACCGAATAGAACGAGCGCGAACAACCAGAGCGCCGACCGCCGGCGAATGAACAGCAGCACACCGGTCAGCGCGATCGCAATGCCCGTTATGACGTAATACCAGGAGCCGCCAAGCGTGACCAGCGGGACTCCGCCCGCGGCTAACGCCAAACCGATAATGATAAATACGATACCAGGGACCGCGAGCGCGGGGGGAAACCGATGCGGCTTCGACATGTTCGCCACCTCTACAGACAATGATTCAAATTGAATTGCAACAATAGCCCACCCATGCAGGCTCGGAAGACGCTGCCCTGCGAGTAGCATTTGTGGTTCCCGGACGCTTGCCGGGAAGGCATAGTGCATGCTTTGTAAGGTCGCCCTTTCTTGCCCGATATCCGATGAAGCAGCGAGCCACCATACTCTGTCTACGCGCCAATAGCATCCTCCTCGTCGCGAGATCGAATGGAAGATGGGCGCTGCCCGGCGGCCGATGCAAGCCTGGCGAATCGGTCGCGGCAGCGGCCATTCGCGAACTTCTGGAAGAAACGCAATTGACCGATCTCGCGCTTCACTACATCTTCGAATTCTGGGGCGCGCGCACTCGCCACTATGTATTCGCCGCGCGTATTCCCGATGACATCGAGCCTGTTCCGGGCCGAGAGATCAGCCGGTGCCGCTGGGTTCGCGCGAAAGACATCCATTCCGCATGGGTCAGCGTGTCGACGCGCGGAATCGTTCAGGTACTGCTCGGCGAAGGCAGTCCTGTGGGCCCCGCGCGAAGGTCGAGCCCGTTGCGTGTTTTCTGAGCGCCGCATTTGACGCGCGTGGCACAAGCGTTGCATCGCAAAGCTTGTCGCCTATTCACTCACGGAGTTTCAAATGGCAGGAGATAACTCGTTCAAGCCCGGCGAAATCGTCAAGACGTCCGGCATCTATGCAGTCGTTCATGACGACGGCAAGGGAACATTCGAAGTGACCTGCGTAGAGGGAGAACATTTTCCGCCGACGCGCAGCGGCAAAGGCGCCCACTTCGAACTCAAATACGCGGCCACTCATGCGCATCGTCATGGCGAGCTAAAGGGCAGCGAAGCGCGGCAGGCTGTTTAAAGAACTCAAGCCACTGAACTCGCGCGCGCTCTATCGGCCAGGAGGCGAGACCGGTGCCCAAAGCTTCCGCCACACCATTCGCTCTCGCCGAGCGCGCGGTCATCAGTCTGTATGACGGCGGCGTACTGTCGCCCGCCGTCCTCGAACGGCTTATCGCATCGTTCGCCACGGCGAATCCCGACTGGGACACTGAGCCGACAGAGCGCTCCGTGGATGGACGCTCGCTTCACGAAGTCGTCGCTCTGACCATGCTGCCGGGCGAATCGCTGCGGGCGGCGCGCAAGTCGTTCATGTCCATCATCGAACATATTGCGGGCGCGCCGAAAACGAAAAAGACAAGCCGTGCAGCGAGCAAAGTCAAAGAAGAAGTCGAGGAAGAAGAGCCGGCAGAAGAAGACGACGAAGACAGCGCCGAACTCGCGAGGCAATTATCCGGCGGCGCACGCGGTACGCGCGGTACACGCGGTACACGCGGTACACGCGGCACGTCGTCTAACGGGCGACGCGGCTCCGCGGAGAGCGAAGACGCCGACACGTCCGCACGCAAGCCTGCTGGAAGGGCCGCATTCAATCCGCTCGTGAATGCCGCGGCGCCGCGCAAGAGCAAAAGCTGACTGTTGGCACAGAGCCGCCCGCCAACGGGCACAATGCTTGCGATGCTTCGCTCAGACATGCCGCCACGCGGCGGCGTTCAACATGGAGAGCGACATGCCGGAACAACAACCAACCCCCAACACCGACGACGCACTGGAATTACTGATCGCGGACCATCGCGCGGTCGAAAAGCTTTTCACCGCATTCAAGCAGGCCAAAGAGGACGATCTCGAAGCGAAAGCCACCCTCGCCCAACGCGCGTGTGAAGAACTGACCATTCACACCATCATCGAGGAAGAACTTCTTTATCCCGCCGCGGGTAAAGCGCTTCCGTCAAGCGATGTCGTCGATGTCGAGGAAGCCTACGTCGAGCACTTTCTCGTGAAGACGCTAATCAGCAAATTCGAAACGCTGAAGGCGGGCGATAAGGGCTTCGACGCGACCTTCAAGGTGATGAGCGAAATGGTGCAACATCACGTCGAGGAAGAAGAGAACGAGCTATTCCCCGAATTGCGCAAGGCCAATCTCGACGTCAAAGGGCTCGGCCAGAAGATCGTGAAGCGCAAAACCGAGTTGCAAGGCAAACTCGACCAGGTGGGAAGCCGCGCTGTGGGCGATAAAACCTGATACACGTTCTGCGCCGCGCGGTGCGTCGCCGCGTATTGCCATAAAAAATCCCGCCCTGAAACGGGCGGGATTTCGCTCGTCATTCGACGGCAACCGCGCTGCTTACCGCTGCTTACTTCTGCTGCTTCGCCTTCTCGTTGCCGGCGCGCTCCGCGAATTCGGTGAGCTTCAGATCCGTAGCTTTTTCTTCTTCCAACGTTTCCTTCAGCAGATTAACCGCCTCGGTAAAGCCCAACTGCTTGCCGATCGCGCAGAGACTGCCGTACGACGCGATTTCGTAGTGCTCCACCTTCTGCGCGGCCGCGACGAGACCCGCGTCGAGCACCGGTCCTCTTTCGATTTCGTCGATGAGTTCCTGGCCTTCTTCAATCAACCCTTCCATCGCGACGCACTTCATTCTTTTCAACTTCACGCCACAACTTTCTACAACCTTGTCGATTCTTTCCACCTGTCCCTGCGTTTCCTCCAGGTGAACCTTGAATGCCTCGCTCAATTGCGGATCGGACGCAGCGCGCGAGAGCTTCGCCAGTGCTTTGGTCAATTGCTTCTCGGCGCTGTAGATATCAGACAGCATGTGAACGAACAGATCATCGACAGTCTTTCGCTGTGTCATATGCAACTCCCAAGGTAGTGGTTAGGAGCCCTGCATCGCGCAACGGGTGTGCCTGGCGAAGCGGACGGGCATGTGATTGACCGTAGCGCGTCGCATTCGCACCAGGTACGGCGCATGCGCAGGCAAGCGTGCAGTCCAACGTTTCCCAACCATATTCAACGGAGAAGCCAATGTTCGTTCACAACAAGCGACTTCAATACACCGTGCGTGTCGCCGCCCCTAATCCGGGCCTCGCCAACCTGATGCTCGAGCAATTCGGCGGGCCGCAGGGCGAGTTGGCAGCCGCGTGCCGGTACTTCACCCAGGCCGTCGCTGAAGACGACCCGGGCCGCAAGGATTTGCTGTTCGACATCGCCACGGAAGAGTTGAGCCACCTCGAAGTGATCGGCTCGATCGTCGCCATGTTGAACAAGGGCGCGAAAGGCCAGCTTGCCGAAGGCGTCGAGCAGGAAGCGGAGTTGTATCGTTCGCTGACGGGCGGCGGCAACGACTCGCACACGACCGCGCTGCTGTACGGCGGCGGGCCTCCGCTGACGAACTCCGCGGGCGTGCCGTGGACGGCCGCGTATATCGACACGATCGGCGAGCCGACCGCCGATCTGCGCTCGAACATCGCCGCGGAAGCGCGCGCCAAGATCGTCTATGAGCGGCTGCTGAATATCACGGACGATCCGGGCATCAAGGACGCACTCGGCTTTCTGATGACGCGCGAAATCGCTCACCAGAAGTCGTTCGAAAAAGCGCTGCATTCTATCCAGCCGAACTTCCCGCAGGGCAAGCTGCCGGGCGTTCCAGAATTTACAAACGTGTACTACAACATGTCCTCGGGCGAAGGCGACGCACGCGGTCCATGGAACGAAGGGCCGGAATGGGAGTTCGTGGAAGCGCCGCAACCGGCGGTGGACGGCGGCGACGGTTTGCCGTCGGTGAACGTGACGCAAGCGGACGTCGAAGTACTCGGCGCGCTGGCTTCGCGAACCGCTTCGAACACTGCAACCGATCCGGTGACGGGAGCAGATCTTGGATCGGGTAAGCAGCCGGGTTAAGTTCCGATCCGCTATTTGAGAAGTCGCTTGTAAAAGAAAAATGCCGCGGAGCGAGTCGCGCTTCGCGGCATTTGAACGTCACTACCGAACCAACGCTTCGTTTCGCTAGCGTGCCGTCGCAACGTGCGTTTTCACCTTGATTGACGATGCGTTGTCGAATGGCGGCTGCGGAACGAAACTGCTGATCACGTCCCGCTCGAATACGAGGCAGCACGTCGAACCGCCGTACTGGAAAAAGCCTATTTCGTCGCCCTTTGAAACCCGCTGCCCCGGCAGTGCTTCGATGATGCACGACGATACATCGGCCATACCGACAAATACGCAGCCCACCTGGCCAATGGCTGGATCGTCGCTTTCGATCACGATGATTGCCCGCGCCGCGAGTGCGGTAATGTAGCCCTGCGAGTCGTTAAGACCGCCGGGATCGCGGCCTTCCGCATCGGCGTCCGAGTAATAGGTGCCGTCCAGTGCATAAGCTTTTTTAATGACGCCCGCGATCGGCGCATGCCAGCGGTGGTAATCGAATGCACTGAGAAAGCACTGGTAAATGGAACCGCCGACAAAACGCTGCGCAAGCTCCCGCTGGCCGGCCGAAAAGATGTCCAGTAGCGAATAAGGCTGAGCCTTGATCCAGAAACTGTCGGTCAGTTTCACGTCTCTCTGGATGTTATACGGAGCCGCCTCGCAGGGACTGACAATGATCTTGTCGTTATCCGGCTGATCCACTGGTCGCTCGCCCTCGCGAAAGCGGCGCGTGAAGAAGTCGTTCCATGAAGAGAAGCCCCAATACGGCTTGTCCGGATCACACACGAACTGCGACAGGTTGATCTTCTCGTCGGCCTCGGGCGAGAACCATCCGTTCGGGGGCGACGTATTCAGATGTTCGCGCGAATGCGGTCCGCTCAGGAATCCGCACCAGCAATCAAGCACATGCTTGATCTGCTG
This sequence comes from Paraburkholderia sp. RL17-368-BIF-A, assembly GCF_046054045.1. NCBI lineage: Bacteria > Pseudomonadati > Pseudomonadota > Betaproteobacteria > Burkholderiales > Burkholderiaceae > Paraburkholderia > Paraburkholderia sp. RL17-368-BIF-A. Next base: position 15,924 of record NZ_JARESN010000014.1, on the reverse strand, counting down.
ATTGAACGCCGGGTCGCGAAACAGCGCATAACCGGAAGGCATGCACATCGGCCAATCGAGTACCGCATTCAACGGGCAGTGGATCAGGCTCTTTTCGCTGAACGGCGGCGCATAAGTCATCAAATAGTCGATGATGACCATCAACTCTTCTATCGATGAATAGCCAAGTACATAGCCCTTATCGCGCGCCTGATTGATAGCCCGCGTCATATCCATGCGAAGAACCGGATCGCCGTCGAGGAGCGCGGCGAGCTGTTCGACCGCTGCCGTGCGCGGCGCATGCGCCGCACGGGCGCGAGCTTTTTCCGCGAGGTCGGTGCGGTATTGCGCGAGTTGCTCCTCATTGCTCGGCAGCCACCCACCGAGCCGGCGCCGTTCGTCCGCTTCCTTGTCTGTCATGCTTACCCTTCCCTATTGCGTTAAACGTTGATGAAACACTGCGACGACGGGCGCCTATTTCGCGCGCGGCGTTTGCAACGCGTCGTCGGGCTGCCTGTATCCGTTGCGTATTTGCTCGACGCGCTCGGCGACCGCCTGCGCCACATTCACGACTTCCTGCTGCATAGCCTCGTCATGATCGAGGGCCGCGTGGCTCGTCGCATAGGGCTCGTAATAGCCGATAAAGCGGTCGAGCCGCGACTTCGGACCGGCTTCTATCAGTCCCATCCAGTCGAGCCAATCGCTCAGCGCACGGCGCGATCCTTCGATACCGGCAACATCGCCATGTACTACGAGGCCATAAGCCCTGCCCGCCAGATGCTTCGGGTAATCCCAGCCGGCAAGCTCGATTTTCTTCGCCTCCTCGGGCGTCTTGCCGTGCGTCGAGGTGGGATCGGGATTGCCGCCGTCCGCGCAAACGAGGCGATCCATTAGCAGCTTGAGCGGGCTCGCGACCTGATACCAATAGACAGGCGTGACGAAAATCACACCATGCGCGGCCGCAAAGCGCTCGTAAATCTCGTTCATCCAGTCGTTCACGAGACCGAGCGAGTGATTCGGATAGCAACTGCATGGCCAGTGGCACAGCGGCATCGCCGTCGAGACACAGCCTTTGCAGGGATGAATATGCAGATCGCGATCGGAATTCAGGCGCGACAGATCGAGGAAGTCGACGTCGAACGCTCGCCGCTCGAGCGCGCCTTGCGCGATTTTCCCGAGGCGGAAGCTCTTCGACATTTCGCTGGGGCACGTATAGTCGTTTCGCGACGAGGCATTCACGATGAGCACGCGCGAACGGCCAGCCGGGTCGCGCTGCCGGACTTGCGCGGCCTTGATGCGCTCGCTCGCCGCGCGCCATTCGACGGACAGTTCGTAGTCGGGATCGGCATAGCCCGCGCCGGCCTTCGCCGTTATCGGCGATTTACGCGCGTGCGAATAGGCGTCCCACGCTATCGCTTCGAGCCGCGCGAGCGCCTCGTCTTCCGCGCGGAATGCGGGGTCGTAGAAGCGCGCCATAAAACGTTCGCGAAAGACTTCGCGCGGCAGCTTCTCCGTGATCTGCCCGCGGCGGACTTCGACGGGCACCACCGCTATCGACGGGTTCTTTGCTTCGCTCACGTGGTCTCATGCAAAAAACGGTACGACGACCAAGCGAGCAACTAGCATTCCCGGATGCGATCGCGGCCACGACGTAGCGGAGCCAGGCCTGGCATTTGCTTCGGAATGCGCTGCCCCGCTCCTGACAACTTACATCAAAGAATGATGCAATCACGCGCCCGCCTACTCGTCGTTTCTCCGCATCTGGACGATGCCGTATTGAGCTGTGGACTGCTGCTGACAGCGAGCCCGTCCGCCATTGTCTGCACCGTTTTCACTGCGCCGCCAGGCGAGAACATGTCGACCGACTGGGATCGGCAATCGGGATTCAAAGACGCGTGCGAAGCAATGCAAGCGCGCAAACAGGAAGACGCCCATGCTCTGGAAATGCTGGGCGCCCGGCCCGTCCATCTTCCGTTTTGCGACGCGCAATACCTTCACACTCCGTCGCGCGATGAATTGGCCGAAGCACTGCGCCACACGCTCCATGCGTATCAACCCGAAAACGTCATGGTCCCGCTCGGCCTCTTTCACTCCGATCACACACTGGTATCGGATGCCTGTCTTTCGTTAATCGCCGGGATGGGCGACGCGGTACTCCACGCCTACGAAGAGATTCCGTATCGACGAATGGAACACGCCGTTCCCGATCGCATTGAAGAACTGACGAAGCGCGGTTACCTGCTGAGTCCCGCCGACGACCTCGCAGCGACCGCGCGCCAATCCGTTTCGCATGAACAGATGAAGCGCGAAGCGATTGCTGCTTATGCGAGCCAACTACGCGCATTCGGCCCTGATGCCGAAACCACGCTCTATTGCGAGGAAAAGTACTGGCGACTGCAACGAGCATGAAGAAAAATCGCAGGCCAAACCTGAAGCCAGTTGAAAGCGAACGGCACATCGTTTGCTTGAAGCGGGAATCGCCCCGTCAAGAACAAAGAACAGCATGGATAAAAAACCGCTTTCCCGGCGCATTTCGGTAGTCGTTCTGACACACAACCGCGCCGCCGAGCTTGTGGCCACCCTCGAGCGCTTACTCGCCCTTCCAGAAAATCCGCCCATCTTTGTGGCGGATAACGGCTCGAATGACAATACCGTCGCGCTGGTGAGGACGCTCTTTCCGACCGTATGCATCATCGAATGCGGAGGAAATCTCGGCGCAGCCGGGCGTAATCGCGCCGCCGAGTGCGTCGGCACCGACTATGTCGCGTTCTGCGACGACGACACCTGGTGGGAGCCGGGCTCGCTCGAACGCGCGGTGCAACTGCTCGACGCGTGGCCCAACGTGGGTGTATTGAGCGGGCGCGTCGTGGTGGGCGAAGACAGGATCACGGACCCCATGTGCTCGGTGATGCGCGCGAGTCCGCTCGGCAGCGAGGGACTGCCGGGGCCCGCGTTAATCGGCTACATGGCGGGCGCGTGCGTATTTCGCACGTCGCTTTTCCGCGAGTTGGGCGGCTACGAGCCGCGTCTTTTCATCGGCGGAGAAGAAGAACTTGTCGCGCTCGATGTGCTCGCGTCCGGGCACGCGATTGTCTATTGCGATCAGCTGACGGTGCATCATCATCCGTCGCCGGCGCGCGATAGCACTTTGCGGCGGCGCACACTCGCGCGCAATGCGGCGTGGGTCGCGTGGCTGCGGCTGCCGTGGCCGGAAGCGTGCCGCGCAACAGCGCAGGCGCTCGCCACGTTCTCGCGCGAAGGCACGCTCGCGCGCGATGGCCTCGCACTGCTGCGCGGTGTCGCGTGGGCATTGAAAAACCGCAGGCCCGTACCGCCTCAAGTACTCAACCTGCGCGAACGCGTGCACATCGGCGAACGCCAGATGGCCGCGCCTGCGCCAAGCACTCGCGCGAAGGCTACGGTTGGCAAAGCCGACGCAAGCACGTGATCTGGATCGCTTGATCCAAGCGAGCGCACCGAAAAGTTGCTACGCGCCAGTGCGCGCGGTCGCCATCGCAAGGTTGCGAATCTCGCCGATCAGCTTCTGCGGTGCGACGGGTTTCGTCAAATGTGCCTGAAAACCAGCCATTTTCGCGCGCATGCGGTCCTCGGCCTGCGCGTAGCCGGTCAGTGCGATGGCCGGCACGCGGTCCTGCAACGGCAACTGACGGTCGGCTTCCAGCCGCCGCAAACGGCGCAGCACGTCATAGCCGTCTTCATCGGCGAGCACGATGTCGCATAGCAACGCATGCGGCCATTGCGTGGTCGCGGTCTGCGCGAACCAGTCCAATGCCTCCTTGCCCGACGACGCCGTGCGCACGCGTGCGCCGCTCGCCGTGAGCACCGCTTCGAGCGCGTCGAGCGCATCTTCCTGATCGTCGATCGCCATCACGAAGAGACCTTCGAGCGGCGCTGCGCCGTCGGCATCGGCAATGGGCGCCGCCGCTTGAGTGCCCGCACTCGCATCGGCCACGGGACGCAGCGGCAGCATCGCCACATACGCGAGCCGCCCGTTGAGCGGCATCAGCGTGAAGCTGCCGCCGGCGGCGGACAGCGCTTCTTCCATATGACGCGCCGCTGCCTGCGACAATTCGGCGGGCTTCTCGCTCATGCCGAGCACCGTCACCCAGACCTGATTGTTATGCCGCTCGACGCGCAACTCGATGCGCTGCCCGGGCCTCGCGTGCTCGATCTCGTTGCGGCACAAATCGGCGATCAGCGGTTGCAGCACGCTCGGGTCGCCCGTCACGCGCAGATCGTTGTCGCTGATCTGCGGGTACAAGGTCACGCGCCGTGCCGCGATTTCGTCGTGCAGCGCATCGATCACGCCGGCCATCAGCGCGGCGAGACTGACCGATTGCGCGGTGAGCTTGCGCTGCGCGTGCTCGAGTTCGCCCTGCTGCCATTGCAGCGACCACATCTTCGCGTAGACGCCGTCGCGCGCGAGCAGTTCGCGATGCGTGCCCTGCTCGACCACGCGGCCATGCTCCATCACGAGAATCCAGTCGGCGTCGACCACGGTCGAGAGCCGGTGCGCGATGACAATCGATGTGCGGCCTTGCGCGAGGCGCGTCAACTCGGTTTGTATCGCGCGCTCCGAACGCGTGTCGAGCGCTGACGTTGCTTCATCGAACACGATGATGCGCGGGTCCTTCAGAATCGCGCGCGCAATCGCAATGCGCTGCCGCTCGCCGCCGGAGAGCCGCACGCCGCGCTCGCCGACGCGCGTGTCGTAATGATCCGGCAATCGTTCGATGAATTCGTCGAGTTGCGCCGCGCGCGCCGCCCGCACCACGTCCGCACGCGTGGCGGAAGGCCGCCCATACGCGATGTTGTATGCGATCGTCTCGTTGAACAGCACCGTGTCCTGGGGCACGATGCCGATCGCCTCGCGCAGACTCTTCTGCGTGACCTGGCCGATGTCCTGTCCGTCGATGCGTATCGTGCCGCTCGTCGGCTGATAAAGGCGAAACAGCAGCTTCACGAGCGTCGATTTTCCGGAGCCGCTTCCGCCCACTATCGCGAGCGTCTTGCCAGGATACGCATGAAAGTCGACGTCGCGCAGAATCTGCCGCGCCGGGTCGTAGCCGAAGTCCACATGCTCGAACGAGATCTGCCCCGCGCTCACGATCAGCGGTTTCGCGGCCGGCTCGTCAATATCCTCGCCGACACGCCCGCGCGCGGCGAGTATCTCGAACATGCGCTCGACATTCACCATCGCGTCGTTGGTCTCGCGAAACACGAAGCCGAGCGTGTTGAGCGGCATGCAGATCTGGATGATGTACGCATTCACCAGAATCAGATCGCCGACGCTCATGCTTCCCGCCACCACATGCTGCGCCGCGAGCAGCATGATCGCGCCGATGCCGAACGCAATCACCGCGCTCTGGCCGACATGCAACGCGGTCAGCGCACGCTGGTTCGCGGTTCTCGCGTGCACCCACTTGTCGAGCACGGCGGAAAGGCGCTGCGTTTCGGTGTCTTCGGTGGCGAAGTATTTGACGGTGTCGTAATTGAGCAGACTGTCGACTAGCCGGCCGTCGGACTGCGCCTCGAGCGCATTCACCGCGCGCTGGAACGCGACGCGCCGCCGCGTGAAGATGAATGTATAGACCGCATAGCAGACGAAGGTCGCGGCAATCGCGATCATGAATTCGCGCGCGTAGTTGTGAACCATGATCGCGACAATCGTGACGATTTCGAACGCGGTCGGCACGATCGTAAAGAGCGCTACGCCAAGCAGAAAACCGATGCCGTCAGCGCCCTTCTGCACATCGCGCACGATTGCGCCCGTCTCGCGCTTCGTGTGGAAGCGCGCACTCATGCGGTGCAGATGCGCGAAGGTCCGCTCGGTGAATGCGGCGACCGTGCGCTGCGTCACGATGCTGAACACCACGTCGCGCGCTTCGTTCAACGCGTCGCCGAGAAAACGCAGCAACGCATACGTCAATACGAGAAACACCGGAAAGAACGCCTGCGCGACCGGGTGCCCCAATTCGTCGACGACATGCTTGAGCACGAGCGGTATCAGCACGGTCGCGAGCTTTGCCGAGATCATCAGCAGCAACGCGGCGAGCGTCTGGTTGCGGTAGCGCCAGACCGCGCGCGTCAGGTCGGCGGCAATGCGGCGGGTCAACTGGGAACGGGGCAGCGTGGCGGGGTTCGGCATGAGGTCCCTGAGAGAGCCGCCGCAGCAACGACGCTGCAACGGGCATTAGATTCCACTATGCGGATTCACAAAGCGGCGCGACGAAAAACGCGGCATGTCGAGTCGCGCGCCGAGGCCAGTGACGAGCAAACGATGCGCCCGCCGTCGGACAAAACTTAGCACACGCGAGACCGCGACGACAGGCGCGATTCTTCTCGCATCGCAGAGAAAAAAATTCGCGCTTCTCCAGGAAGTACTACTCGAAATTACATGACGGGTTGTAGAAAAAGGGAACGCCACACCGCTTCCCTCCCGCGAAAAAGGGAACGCTACAGCGCTTCTCCGCACCCACTGTCGGATCAACGTTTCTTGCGCGCCTTGCCGCGTATAGGCACACCACATGCTGTGGCCGGGTAACAGCGTCGTATCGGCGGAAATTGCATAACAGTGCTCAGCAAACCGCGCGATGCCCGCCCTGCTAATGCCTATCTCGCGAAGGAATGTCAATGAAGATCGCCCTCATCAGTGAACACGCCTCGCCCCTCGCCGTCGCCGGAGGCGTCGACAGCGGAGGACAAAACATTTACGTCGCGAACGTCGCGCGTGAACTCACGGAGATGGGCCATCAAGTGGATGTGTTCACGCGGCGCGACCGCGCGCTGCTGCCGCTCATCTCCGACATGGACGGCGTGCGCGTGATCCACGTGCCGGCAGGGCCGCCGATGCAGTTGCCGAAAGAACGGCTGCTGCCGTTCATGGACGAGTTCGCCGCGTTCCTGATCGAGTTCTTCCGCGGCGAGAAGACGCCGTATGACGTGATGCACGCGAACTTCTTCATGTCGGGCCTCGCGGCATTGAAAGTGAAAGCGGCGCTCGGCGTGCCGCTCGTTACGACGTTCCATGCACTCGGCCGCGTGCGCCGGATACATCAGGGCGCGAACGACGGCTTTCCCGATGAGCGCTTCGCAATCGAAGACGACCTCGTCGCGCAATCCGACGTGGTGATCGCCGAATGCCCGCAGGACGAAGCCGACCTGATCGACCATTACCGGGCCGACCCCGCGCGCATTCAGACTGTGCCGTGCGGCTTCGACGCCGACGAGTTTCATCCGATGGACCGCGCCACTGCCCGCGAAGCACTGGGCTGGCAGCAGGATCAGTTCACCGTGCTGCAACTCGGACGCCTCGTGGAGCGCAAGGGCATCGACAACGTCGTGCGTGGCGTCGGCGTGCTGAAGCAAGCCTTCAGCGCGTCGGCCGAGCTGTACATCGTGGGCGGTAATTCGGATGCGCCGAATGAAAAGGCCACGCCGGAAATCGCGCGCTTGCGCGGCATCGCGCGCGACTGCGGCGTCGCCGGCCAGACTCACTTCGTCGGGCGGCGCGGGCGCGCGCAATTGCGCTACTTCTATAGCGCCGCCGACGTCTTCGTGACGACGCCGTGGTACGAGCCGTTCGGTATCACGCCGGTCGAAGCAATGGCGTGCGGCACGCCGGTGATCGGCGCGGACGTCGGCGGAATCCGCTATTCGGTGGCGGACGGCATCACCGGGTTCCTCGTGCCGCCGCGCGATCCGGCTGCGCTGGCCGCGCGTCTCGACCAGTTGCGGCGCGACCCCGCGCTCGCTCGCCGGATGGGCGAAGCGGGCCTTGAACGCGCACGCAAGGAGTTCACGTGGCGCGGCGTGGGCGAAGCGCTCGCGCAAATCTATATGCGCACCGCGCGGCTCGTGCCGGCAAAGACCGCGGAAGAAGAACGCGTGGAGGTTCGCGTGCGCGCGGCGGCCGGCGCGTCGTTCCGCTAGAACGCCGCGCGTCGTCGCAGCGCTATCAGCGCAGCCTGTTTCGTCGAGCCGGGGCGGACGCACTGTCCGCTTCCGGCGAATCGCTCACGTTTTCGGCACCGCCATCATCATGCTGCAACCCGCTGTGTTTCTCGACAAGGACGGCACGCTGCTCGACGACGTGCCGTACAACATCGACCCTTCGCTGATGCGCCTCGCACCCGGCGCTCGCGAAGCGTTGACGCTGCTCGCGAGCCAGCCGTTCGCGCTGTTCGTGATCAGCAATCAGTCGGGCGTCGCGCTCGGTAAGTTTCAGCGCGCCGCGTTAAAAGAGGTGGAAGCCGAACTCGCGCGCATGTTCAGCGAATGCGGCGCGACGCTCGCCGGCGCTTACTGGTGCCCGCATCATCCGGACGGCACGGTCGCGCCCTACGCGACCGCCTGCGATTGCCGCAAGCCGGCGCCCGGACTGCTGCTGCGCGCGGCGCGCGAGCATCGGCTGGATCTCGCGCGAAGCTGGTTCATCGGCGACATTCTCGACGACGTGGAAGCGGGCAATCGCGCCGGATGCCGCACGATTCTGCTCGACAACGGCCACGAGACCGAGTGGATAGAAGGACCGCAGCGCGTGCCCGGCGCGCGCGCCGCTGATTTGTATGAGGCTGCGCAGATCGTCGCGCGCAGCGTCGAAGCCGTATCGCGGCCCGCGCCCGCCGGCGAGGAAACCGCTCGATGAACGCGCCCCTCCTCATCGCCCAGCCGACACTCGCGCACGCTCGCGTGCCCGACAGTCCGCAGCTCGCGCATTGGGGCGAGGACATCAAGCGGATTCTGTGCGTGCGGCTCGACAACCTCGGCGATGTGCTGATGACCACGCCCGCGCTGCACGCGTTGCGCGAGTCGGGTCCCGGCCGTCATATCACGCTGCTCGGTTCGCGCAGCGGCGCCGCGCTCGCGCCGTATCTGGACGATATCGACGACGTGATCGAATACGAAGCGCCGTGGGTCGCGAATCCGGCCGCGAGTGCGCGTTCGCTCGCCGACGATCAGCGCATGCAGGAGCGCTTGCGGCACGGCGGCTTTGACGCGGCCGTGATCTTCACCGTCTACAGTCAGAGCCCGTTGCCCGCTGCGATGCTGTGTTATCTCGCGGGCATTCCGCGGCGGCTCGCGCATTGCCGCGAGAATCCTTATGCGTTGCTCAGCGACTGGCTGCGCGAACCGGAGCCGCAGCAGCGCACGCGTCATGAGGTGGAGCGGCAACTCGATCTCGTGCGCCAGGTCGGCGCACAAGCGCCCGATACGCGGATGCGCTTCGCTGTGCGGGATTCGGATAGGCGCGCGCTTGCGAAGCAGCTTGCGGCACGCGGCGTGCATAGTGACGCGAAAAGCCGCGCAAATGGCAGCACCCAACACCGCGCCCCGTGGATCGTATTGCACCCAGGCGCAACGGCCGCATCGCGCCGCTATCCGCCGGAGCGCTTCGGCCAGGTGGCCACGCGCCTCGCCACGGAAACCGGCGCACCTATTCTGATCACCGGCAGCGCGAGCGAGCGTCCGTTGGTCGATGCAGTGATCGCGGCGGCCGCGCCTCGCGTTCGCGCGCAACTGCACGATATGAGCGGGGCGCTGTCGCTCGGCGAACTCGCGGCGCTGATCGAGCGCGCCAGCGTGCTGGTGTCGAATAACAGCGGACCGGTGCATCTCGCGTCCGCGCTTGCCACGCCCGTCATCGATCTTTACGCGCTGACGAATCCGCAGCACACGCCGTGGCAGACGCCGCATCGCGTGCTGTTTCGCGATGTCGAATGCCGCTGGTGCTATCGCAGCGAGTGTCCGCAACATCATCACGCGTGTCTGCTCGGCGTGACGCCCGGCGAAGTCGTGACAGCCGCGCTGGAGTTGCGCGCCGAAGCGCAGTCACACGCGCCGTCTGCGCGCCGTGCTTCCGACAACCCACCCAATGCCCACCACGAAAGCGACGCGGCACAGCCGCTCGCCAAACAACCGGTGGCGCCCTGACAACCCACTTCTACTGCGAACGCCCATGTATACACTCGGAATCAATGCCGTCTATCACGACAGCGCCGCAGCCATCCTGCGTGACGGCGTGGTGCTCGCCGCCGCCGAAGACGAACGCTTCACGCACGTCAAACATGCGAAGCGTCCCGTGCCGTTCTCGACCTGGCAACTGCCCTTCGATGCCATCGACTACTGCCTGAAAGCCGCCGGCATCACGCTTGCCGACGTCGATCATGTTGCGTATTCGTACGACCCGAGCCTGTTCGGCGGCATGCCGAAGCAGCCGGGCGCGACCATCGAACTGCCCTTCGATCCGGCCAACACGCGCCTCACGGACCCGTCCGCATCGCCGTGGGACCCGCTCTTTCTCAGCTATATCGCGAACGCCAAGGGCCAGTTGCTCGACGGTGCGCCGCATCATCTGCGCAAGCGTTTTCAGGGCGTGGACCGCAACAACGGCTTCAAGTGGCATTTTGTCGAGCATCACCTCGCACACGAAGCGAGCGCGTTTCTCGCGGCGCCTTACGACGACACCGCCGTGCTCACGATGGACGGCCGCGGCGAAGGCGTGACGACCAGCATGGGCCAGTTCGTCGACGGCGAATATACGCGGTTGAAACAGGTCGAGTTGCCGCACTCGCTCGGCCTGCTCTATGAAGCCGTGACCGACTGGCTCGGCTTTCTGCATTCGTCGGACGAGTACAAGGTGATGGCGCTCGCGTCATACGGCAAGCCCGAATATGTCGATGTGTTCCGCGACATCGTGCGCTATCGCGGCGACGGCAGCTATACGGTCGACGCGCCGCGCCTCGTCAAGCGCTTTGGACCGGCGCGCGAACGCGGCGGCCCGCTTGAGCAGCGCCACTTCGACATCGCGCATTCGTTGCAGCGCGTGCTCGAGGAAACGGTGCTGCAACTCGCCGGCTGGCTGCATGAGAAGACCGGCTTGCGCAAGCTCAGCATGGCGGGCGGCGTGGCGTTGAACTGCGTGATGAATTCGAAGCTGCGCGACGCGGGCCCGTTCGACGACGTATGGGTGCAACCCGCCGCGGGCGATGCGGGCACCGCCCTCGGCGCGGCGCTGTGGATCGACTATCGCGAACGCAGCGAGCGCGGCGACCGCAAGCGTCACTGGACGATGGACCATGCGTACCTCGGCCCCGAGTATCCCGAAGAGGAAATCGAACAGTTCCTGAAATGGTCGAAGGTGCCCTATCGGCGGCTTGGCGACATTGCCGGCGAAACCGCCGACCTGCTCGCGAGCGGCAAGGTGATCGGCTGGTATCAGGGCCGCACGGAATTCGGTCCGCGCGCGCTCGGCGCACGGTCGATTCTCGCGTCGCCCGTCGATCCGCACATGCAGGCGAAGCTCAACGAGATCAAGGACCGCGAGGACTTCCGGCCAGTCGCGCCGGTCGTCATGGAAGAGCATGCGAGCGAATGGTTCGTGAACGGCAAGGTCGCGCCGTTCATGCTGTTCGTGTTCGACGTGCACGCCGACAAGGCCGCGCGCATTCCGGCCGTGCGCCATGTCGACGGCACCGCGCGCGTGCAGACCGTGAACCGTTCGCAGCATCCGCTCTATTACGATCTGCTCGCCGCATTCAACCAACGCACCGGCGTGCCGATTCTCGTCAACACGTCGTTCAATACGCGCGGTGAGCCGATGGTGAATTCGCCGCGCGACGCGGTGGAGTCGTTCTGGACCTCGCCGCTCGACGCGCTCGTGATCGGCCCGTTTCTCGTCGAGAAAGCGAGGGATAGCGCATGAGTCCATCCGCTACGGGACCGATGGACGTAACAGGCGGCTTCAGTCGTTCGCATGACGAGACGGAGCCGATCGCCGCGGGCTATCCGGGTGCGCTGCTCGCGCACCTCGATGTGTCCGTGGTGGTGCCGACTTACCGGCGGCCCGACATGCTGGCGGCGTGCCTTCGCGCGTTGACCGAGCAGGACTTTCCTGTCGACCGCTATGAAATCGTGGTCTGCGACGACGGCCCCGACGAAGCGACGCGCGCCTGCGTCGCTCACATTGCGGCCGAGCAGGCGAAGCGCGGGCTCACGGTGCGCTATGTGCCCGTCACCCGCACGCAAGGTCCGGCCGGCGCGCGCAATGCGGGCTGGCAGCAGGCGCGCTCGCCGGTGATCGCCTTCACCGACGACGACACGCTGCCCGATCCGCACTGGCTGCAAGAAGGGCTCACGGCGATTCGCCAGGGCGCGGCGGCCGCCGCGGGCAGAATCGTCGTGCCGCTGCCCGCCGTGCCGACCGACTACGAAGCCGATGCAAGCGGACTCGAACGCGCCGAATTCGCAACCGCCAATGTATTCGTCGCCCGAAGCTTTCTGACGATGACGGGCGGCTTCGATGAACGCTTCACGTCGGCGTGGCGCGAGGACTCCGACCTGCAGTTCGCGCTGCTGCAAGCGGGCGGCAAGATCGTGCGCGCGAACGAGGCGGTCGTCGTGCATCCCGTGCGGCCGGCGCGTTGGGGAGTCAGCATCTCGCAGCAAAAGAAAAGCCAGTTCGACGCGCTGCTGTACAAGAAGCACCCCGAACTGTTCAAGGCGCGGATTCGCTCGTCGCCTCCTTTTCTTTATTACCTGATTCTGTGCGCCGCATTGGCCGCGCTGATCGGCGTCGTGATCGGAGACACGACCACCATGACGCTCGGCTTTGTCGCATGGCTTGCGCTGACGGCCTACTTCTGCGCGATACGCCTGCGCGGACGGGACCGCGGTTTGCGGCACATCGCCGAAATGGCGTGGACGTCGATCCCGATCCCGTTCCTTTCGATCTACTGGCGGCTTTACGGCGCCGTACGTTACAAGGTGCTCTTTCTATGAATGCAGGCCCGTTCATCGCGTCACTCGCACCGCGGCGCATCGCCGTTTTTCGTGCGCTGCAACTCGGCGACATGCTCTGCGCGGTGCCGGCTTTGCGGGCACTGCGCGCGGCTGCGCCGCACGCGCATATCGCGCTGATCGGTCTGCCGTGGGCGCAGTCGTTTGTCGAACGTTACGCGGACCTCGTCGATGAGCTGATCGTCTTTCCGGGCGCCGAAGGCTTTCCCGAGCAGCGCGAATCGAACGACGGCCTGCCCGCGTTTTATGAACGGATGCGCGCGCAAGGTTTCGATCTCGCGATCCAGTTGCATGGCAGCGGCGGCATCGCGAACGATCTGCTGCTTCAGTTCGGCGCGCGCGCTTATGCAGGCTTCGTGCAGCCGGACGAGCCGCCGCGCGATGGCGTGTTCATCGGCTGGCCCGACGATTTGCCGGAGCCCGAGCGCTACCTTGCGTTGATGAGCGCGCTAGGTGCCGACACCACCGAGCGGCACTTGTCGTTTCCGCTGAGCGATCGCGATGGCGATGAATATGCGTCGCTCGTCGCCGCGCACGGCATCGAAGCGCAGCGTCTGGTGCTGGTTCATCCCGGTGCGCAATTGCCCTCGCGCCGCTGGCCCGCTGCGCGTTTCGCCGAAGTCGCGGACCGCCTCGCCGCCGACGGCTGGCAAATCGCGATCACGGGAACCGCGGCTGAAGCATCGCTTACCGGCGAGGTGCTCGGCGCGATGACCGCGCCCGCGTTGCACCTGGCCGGCGCGACGTCGCTCGGCGGATTGGCGGCGCTCGTCGCGCATGCGCGGCTTGTGGTCTGCAACGACACGGGCATTTCGCATATCGCCGCGGCTGTCGCGACCGCGTCGGTGGTGATTGCATCGGGCAGCGACACACGGCGCTGGGCGCCGCTCGACCACGCGCGGCATCGCGTGCTCGCCGACTATCCGCCGTGCCGTCCGTGCATGTTCCGCGAGTGCCCGTACGGCCATCCTTGCGCGCTGAATATCGGCATCGAGCGCGTGGTCGAGACGGCCCGCGCGCAACTGGCCGAGGTTCACGGCGCCCGTCCCGCCGGTCCGTACGCGTTGCATACGCAGACCGGAAGCGGGCCCTTCGAGGAGTTGCATCATGCTGCGTAACTGCCGCCGTCTGCGTGTGCTGACATGGCACGTCCACGGCAACTATCTGTATTACCTCACTCAGGCGCCGCACGACTTCTATCTGGTCACGAAGCCGGGCCATCCGCCCGGCTATGCGGGCAAGGTCGGCGTGCTGCCCTGGGGCGACAACGTCCACGAAATCAATGCGGACGACGTGCCCGATCAGGAATTCGACGTGATCCTGTATCAGCACAAAACGCACTGGGAATACGACCGCGAGCATGTGTTGAGCGAGGCGCAACGGCGCCTGCCGCGCGTCTATATCGAGCACGATCCGCCGCAGGAAAACCCGTTCCAGCAATGGCATTGGGTGGACGACCCGGACACGCTGCTGGTCCATGTCACCCACTTCAACCGGCTGATGTGGGATTGCGGCGTGACCCCGACGCGCGTGATCGAACATGGCGTGGTGGTGCCGGAAGGCGTGCGCTACAGCGGCGAACTGGAACGCGGCATTGTCGTCGTCAATCATCTGGCGCAGCGCGGAAGGCGGCTTGGCGCCGACGTGTTCGCCGACCTGCGCACGCGTGTGCCGCTCGATCTCGTCGGCATGGATGCGGAGCGGCTGGATGGTATCGGCGAAGTCGGCAATCTGGATCTCGCCGCGTTCAGCGCGCGCTATCGCTTCTTCTTCAATCCGATTCGCTGGACAAGCCTCGGTCTCGCGATTGTCGAGGCAATGACGATCGGCATGCCGATCGTCGGCCTCGCGACCACCGAACTCGCGACGGTGATTCGCAACGGCGAAAACGGCTTCGTGCATACGGATGTGAATGCGCTCGAAGACGCGATGCACGAGTTGCTGCGCGACCCGGCGGAAGCACGGCGTCTGGGCGAAGGCGCGCGGCGCACTGCGCTCGAGCGCTTCCACATAGACCGTTTCGCGCAGGACTGGCACGAAGCGTTGCTGCACGTTACCGCATGAGCGGCGCGTCTTGACACCTTCGCCGAATCATCATAAGGACGACGCAACATGAAAGAACTTACCCGCAAGCGGATTCTCGTCACAGGCGGCGCCGGCTTTCTCGGCTCGCACCTGTGCGAGCGGCTCGTGACGCAGGGCCATGACGTGCTGTGCGTGGACAACTTCTATACCGGCACGAAGGACAACATTGCGCATCTGCTGGACTGCCCGAATTTCGAGCTGATGCGTCACGACGTGACATTTCCGCTTTATGTCGAAGTCGACCAGATCTACAACCTCGCGTGTCCCGCATCGCCGATTCATTATCAGCATGATCCGGTGCAAACCACCAAGACGAGCGTGCACGGCGCGATCAACATGCTGGGCCTCGCGAAGCGCGTGAAGGCGAGGATTTTTCAGGCGTCGACGAGCGAAGTGTATGGCGATGCCCTCGTGCATCCGCAGAAAGAAGACTACTGGGGCCATGTAAATCCGATCGGCCCGCGCTCGTGCTACGACGAGGGCAAGCGCTGCGCGGAAACGCTTTTCATGGACTACCGGCGCCAGCATGGCCTGTCGATCCGCATCGCGCGAATCTTCAATACGTATGGGCCGCGCATGCATCCCGCCGATGGCCGCGTGGTGTCGAACTTCATGATGCAGGCGCTGCGCGGCGAGCCGATCACGCTCTATGGCGACGGCTCGCAAACGCGTTCGTTCTGTTACGTGGACGACATGATCGACGCGTTCATCCGCCTGATGAATTCCGCCGACGACCCAGGCGGTCCGGTCAATCTCGGCAATCCGCACGAAGTCAGCATGCGCGAGATCGCGCAACGGATCGTCGCGATCACGGGCTCCAATTCGCCGCTCGAATTGCATCCGTTGCCGACCGACGATCCGTGGCATCGGCAGCCGGATATTTCTCGCGCGCGCGAGTTGCTCGGCTGGCAACCGCAAACCTCGCTCGACGACGGTCTTCAGCACACCGCGCGTTACTTCCGCGCGCGAATCCAGGCGAGTTCGGAGGCGAGTTCGGAAGCGAGTTCGGAAGCGAGTTCGGAAGCGGGCGCGCCAATCGCC